>JBNLDM010000087.1:0-56964 GCA_050304335.1 Pontiella sp. | reverse complement strand
GCCGGAAACACCATGCATACCCTGATGGAATCAATCATCGGCACTCCCAGCTACATGAGCCCGGAACAGGCGAGCCACGCGCAGACAGACATTGACATGCGCAGCGACATATACAGTCTTGGCGTGCTGTTGTATGAATTGCTCGTTGGCTGTCCGCCCTTCGACCACGAGCAACTCGTAAAAAACGGCGCAAACGAAATGCGCCATATCTTGTCCTTTGTCGACCCGCCCCGCCCTTCGGTACAGCTTCTGCATGCGAGTTCCGAAAAACTGGGTCAAATAGCGCAGCAATGCAACATGGACGTGAGTAAGCTCGTCTCCATGCTTTCGGGGGATCTGGACTGGATCATCATGAAAGCCATGGAAAAGGATCGGGACCTTCGTTATGAAACAGCGAATGCCCTGGCCATGGATGTAGAACATTTCCTGAATGACGAGCCGGTTGTTGCACGGCCTCCGTCATGGTCTTACCAACTCAAAAAACTGGTGCGGCGCAACAAAGTAGTTTTTGTCTCCGTCACCGCCGTGATCATTGCGCTGATTGCAGGATTTGGCACGTCTTCATGGCTGTATCTCAAGGAGAAGGAACTGCTCCGTGAAAAAGCGATGCTGCTGGCGGAGGCCGAGGTTCGCGAAAAGATCGCACAGGCGGCAGTGCTGCTCCAGAAAAACAGGGAGGAGGAGGCGGATCAACTGGTAGGCTCCAGTCCGGTGCCGACCGTAAAGCCCTCCCTGGAGGCGACAGCGGTGTTTCGCGGTCTGGGATTATGGAATGTTGCCCAGGGAAGATGGTCCCAGGCAGCAGAATGCTTCGTGAAACTGGTGCAGGCCAACAAGGTGGACAAGAACGACCTGAGCAATGCCGCGACGATGGATCTGCTCTGGGTGACACCAACGCTGGTAGCCGTCGGGGACATTGAAGAGTATCGCCAAATCGTACACGAATCCATTGAGCAATTAGCCGACACAAAAGATCCGGTTGCCGCCGAACAATTGATTAAAATCAGCGTGATTATCCCTGGAGATGAAGGCGCCATGCGGTCATTGAGACCGCTTGCGGAGGTTGTATCGGCTTCCATCTCCCAGTCGGCGGACATCCCGGAAGGTGACATTTTCCTGGCGGCGTGGCGCTCCTTTGCACTGTCCTGCCTGGAATACCGGATGGGGAATTTCGAAAAAGCGCTCTCCTGGGGCGAGCAGTGCCTGGCTTATGCGCAGGTCTCGAAGTCACGCGATTGCATGACGCACCTGGTTCTGGCCATGGCCCACTATCAGCTGAATGATTACGAAACCGCGAAAGCGGAATTCGAATACGGCAGCAAGGCGGTCAAAGAAAAGTTTTCCAATGGATTGGGTCCAATGCCGAATCTGGGAAATGAAGAATCGGGTATGTGGTACGACTGGCTGAACGCCTACATTCTAATGCAGGAAGCCGATAAGCTGCTCCACGGACCTGGCAAGATCCCCTACGGAGAAACGGTACGGTAGAACGACTGCGAGGCGGGTGCGTTGGTATCGACAAACGTCGCCACGCCGGTTCCCGAACGGGTCACAGCGTTTCGATATCCTGCCATGGATAAAACCCCGGTCCGTTCCAGACAGCTAATCTGATCGGCCGACAACATCCACCGCATACGGTCGCGTAGGCATCGCTTGGGACCGTTTTGTCAATCGTTCGAGAGAGTCGCGACTATGGTGTGACCGTGCGATAGAAGGCCCGGTCCGTGGGTGAGTTGGTGTCGATGAATTGGGCGATGCCCGTTGCCGGGCCAATCAATGTTCCGATCTCGGTCCACGGATCGTCTACCAGATCCGAGGAGCGTTGCACGCGATAGGTGTAGCCAGGTGCCACGGCAAAGGTGAGGCTCCACCCTAGTGCGGTCTTTTGCATCGCAATAGGCTCCGAACCCGGAACCGTTGGAGGCATGGATAGAATCAGATCGGTGAACTTGAAATCCTGTCCGTTGCTGGGGGTGTTCGAACCGTTCGTCCGGAAGAAGGTCACCCCGCTGATGGCGGCATTGTCTATGGTTCCGGAAAAGCTTGCCGATGTACTCAAGTCATGGAACGTATACGTTGTGGCACTGTTCAGGGTGAACTTGAAACTGTCCAACTGGCCATAGTCATACGCGAAACCAACCGCTGTTCCATCGCTGGTTCCGGCGTCCATATAATGTCCGTTTGAACTGTCACCCCCTCGATGCCAATAGCTGAAGAGCACGTTGCCCTCGGCGTCCTGCAGTTCAAAGCCATTCCGGTTGCCGGCGGTATCCAGGATGTTCATCTGAAGCTGCACATGGAACGAACTTCCCGCCGGCATGGCCATGCTGAATTTGCGGGAAGCGGTGGACTGTGCGGCGGAAGTGTTGTTCCATAGTGCAAACAACGGAGGCGTGTCTCCGCTGATGTAGCTTCCGCCACCGCTGGTGCTGACCATCCACGGCTCGAAACCGAAACCTTCGTTACCGGCGAACACGGCGTAATTGGAGGCGGAATCCTGGGCGAAAATACCGCTGGTGCTGCCGATCAAATTGAGCGTCGCCACCTGACTGTAGGCGGTGGCTGTAGAATTGGAGGCCTGAACCCAATAATAGCCTGCATCGCCGGGAGAGATGTTGATGAGGGCAAGATTGGTGCCGTTGGCGCCGGAGATGAGGTTGTTGTCGTGGAACCATTGGTAGCTGATGGGCGCTCCATTCGTGGCAACGACCGAGAAGACAACCGTGTTGCCCGCCGCACTCACCTGACTCACGGGCTGTACGGTAAACACGGGGGCGTTGGCATTCGAACTGGAGGGCACCGCCTGCAGGGCCACCATCGAACTGATGCAGTCCCATGACAACAAACTGCTCTCTGTTGGGGTTGGATGCAGCCATTCGCACCAGGATAGGTTGTCCGTGGTCCGCCGCACGTTCCAGGCGGCGTCAGCATTGGCCTGGAGCCAGGGCAGGTAGCGGTATTGGAAATTGCGGTTCTTCATGAACTTCGCAATCCAGCGGATACCGATGCCGTTGAAGCCCGAGTTGTTGTTGTCGGTCCCGTACTCGTACATGATTTTGTACCCGCTCGAATTCTCGTTGCCCATGTTGTTCATCGTGAAATCCGAGGCGAGCACGGCATTGGTAATGTCTCCAAGCAGATCCGCTGCGGCGACAAATGTTCCCTGGTTGTAGGTGGTGGCGAAGGTTTCAATAAAGCCGCTGGTTTTGATGCCGTCGTATACGGCGCCCGTGGTGGCATTGAACAGGACCGCCTTTTCCCAGTTGAAGATGTTTTGTGCCTTGGTGAGATAGCCGGCATCACCGAGTGCTTCATAAAGGTAGTAGGCAGCGATGACGGCCGGGCCGTTGACGGCGGCGTTCTTTTCAGCGTTGGTAGTCTTCCAATACAGGCCGCCGCCCAGGACTGTATCCCAGGCCCGCGCATACATCATGTCGAAGTTGGCCTTGGCGATGTTTAGAAACGTCGTGTTGCCGGTGTGCTGGTATCCGCGCAGGTAGGCGATGCAGGCCCACATAATGTCGTCGTTGTATTCGTTCCAGGACCAGTCCGTTCCGTTGTCATTGCTGAAGCCGTTGAGCAAGTTGGTTACAACTGAAAGGTAGCGGGGATTCGGATTGCGTTCGTAGGCATCAATGGCCCCTTCGATCTCCTCGGCTTGTCCCCAGAAATAATTATACCCGCTTCCGGTGTTGTACTGGCTCACGGTGTAATGGGCTTTGCCCGGGGCAATCTCCGCGTAAAAGGCGTTGTTGTAGGCATCGAACGCGATCCTCGAACGATCGAACGGGGAGGAGGAAGGGGGGCCGGTCACAAGCAACTGGTCGAACTGGAAGTCCTGCCCGTTCGGCGGAGTGAAATTGCCATTGGCACGGATGAACGCCACTCTTGAAATGGCGGCATCAGGAATGGTTCCAGAAAAGCTCGCGCCGGTCGCTTCGTCGGTAAAGGTGTAATTCGTGGGGCTCGTCAGCGTAAACGTGTACGTGACGAATTGCTGGTAGGCATATTGGAAATTTGCCGCCACACCCTCGCTGGTCGTCGCATCGCTATACCAGCCGTCATTGGCGTTGGATTCATTGCCGACATGCCAGTAGGCAAACAACGTGTTCCCGGTGGCATCCTGCAGCGCGAACATATTTGTAGTGGAGTTGCTATCCAGCCCGTTCAAACGCAGTTGGACGCTGAATGATTGCCCCGGAGTCAATGCGGGGGTCAGTGGGCGCAGGGCAACCGATCGACTATTCGCACTTACATTCCACAAATCGAAGGAATTACCGCTGGGACCATTGTTTTCAATGAAGGATCCGCCTGTTCCTGTGACACTGAATGTCCAGGCCCCAAAACCGAATCCGCCGTTCTGGCCACCACCTCCCAGTCCATTGGGCGCCCCCAAGCCCGCATAGACCGAGTCGGTGGCCTGGTCGAAGGCATTGGTGATTTGCGCCTCGGCCGACAAAGCCATGGCGAAAAGAATCGCCGAAACGCCAGCCGCGAACAACATTTTGAATGAAGGCCGCGCTCTCGCAGACGGCACCTCACCTTGGGCATTGATAGTGTGATTCATATTAAGGTCTCTGGTTACGGTGTGATGGTTCGGTAGAAGGCGTGATCTATGGATGTGTTGGTGTCGACGAAGTGAGCCATGCCCGTTGCCGGGCCAGTCACTGTTCCGTAGTCGGTCCAGGAATCGACCAGGTTGGTGGTCCGTTGCACCCGATACGTGTAGCCGGGAGCCGCGGCGAAAGCGAGGCTCCAGCCCTGCGTAGTATACTGCATCGCAATAGGTTCCGAACCCGGATCCGTTGGAGGCATGGATAGAATCAGATTGCTGAACTTGAAATCCTGTCCGCCGCTGGGGGTGACAGAACCGTTCGATCGGAAGAAGGTCACCCCGTTGATGGCCGCGTTGGCTATTTCGCCAGTGAAGCTTTGCGATGTGCTCAAATCATGGAACGTGTAATTCGTGGCGCTGTTCAGGGTGAACTTGAAACTGGCCAACTGGCCGGTGTCATACGCAAAACCAAATGCCGTGCCATTGCTGGTGCCGGCATCCATGTAATGTCCGTTTGAACCGTCTCCCCCCTGGTGCCAATAGCTGAAGAGCGCGTTGCCTTCGGCACCCTGCAGTTCAATGCCAGTCCGGTTGCCGGTTTCCAGCGGGTTCATCTGAAGCTGCACCCGGAAGGAAGCGCCGATAGGCATGGGCAGATTGAAGCCGCGAAACGCGCTGGACTGCGCGTTGGGCGTGTCGTTCCAAAGGCCAAACAATGGAGGCGTGTCACCGCTGATGTAACTGCCACCGCCAACGATGCGTACTATCCATGGACTGAAGCCAAACCCTTGGTTTCCTGAGAAATCAAGGTTGGGATTGTAGTTGGTGGCTGAGTCTTGGGCGAGAATGCCGTTGGTGTTGCCGATGAAATACAGGGTCGCCACCTGACTGTAGGCGCTGGCGGCGGCATTAGAGGCGGCTACCCAATACCTGCCGGCATCGCCAGGGTCGAGGTTGAAGAGCGTGAGGTTGGTACCGGTGGCGCCGGGAACGGGACTGTCTTCGTGATACCACCGGTAGCTGACGGGCTGAGTGTTGGTGGCAAAGGCATTCAGTCCGATCGTGTTTCCCAAGGCGGTAATTTGATCGGTCGGCTGCAGCGTAAATACCGGTGCATCCGGCGCTGTTGCCGGGATGACCTGTTGAATCACAGCCGCACTGAGGCATTCCAGGGAGTAGCAATCGTCCGTTGGTGTCGGGCTTGCCCAGGCATTCCAGGTAATATCCAGGTCTGTGCGCCGGGCATCCCACGCGGCATCTGCGTTCGCCTTCATCCATGAGCTGTAGAGTCCCCACAGATGGTTATCCCTGGCGAAGTTGGCAAGTCCACGGATAAACTGATCGGACCATGTGTTGTCACCCCGCGCGCTATGTGACAGCACGGCGTTGTTGTCTATGACATGCCTGGCCGCCATGAGGGCGTCCTGGTAATAGTTTGTCGCTCCCGTAATCTGGTATAGGCAGTTGGCCGCGTTGATGAACGCGCCGCTGTTATACACGTTATCCGAGACAGCCACCTCGCCGTTGGAGCGGATGCATTCGTAAACCTGGCCGTTCGTTGGGTTGAACAGGTTGTTGCGCACCCACGTGTAGATATCCTGGCATTTCGTCAAATATGCGGATTGTCCGGTGATTTGGTAGAGTGCGACACCGGCAATGATCATGGGATCGTTACTCAGGGTGCACTTGGCATCTTTGAGGTTCATCTCTTCCCATATCCCGCCACCCAGGTCACTGTCCCATCCGCGGTCATAGGCCATGTTCCATGCATAGATGGCTTGATTCAACAGATCCGTGTTGTCGGTTATTTGATAACCGCGGATACACGCGATGCTCATCCAGGCGATGTCGTCATTCCACGTATTTAGTGACCAGTCATAATTTTCCCGGCTCAGAAAGGTGGTCGTCAAATCATCGACCAGCTGCTTGTGGTATGTGCTCTTGGTGCGGTCGTAGGCGTCCGCGGCCATCTGCAACTCCAGACCTTGAACCCAGCTTCCGGCATAGGAATTGTTGCTTAGACTTCGCTTGTAATAGGTCAGCCCATTGCTTTGGACTAGAAACGCAGCGTTATAGGCGTCGAAGGCCGCTTGCGCACGGTTGGATTCTTCGTCAACGAATACCGTAATCCCGGAAGCAATTGAGCCGCTGGCGTAAAAGGTGCCGTTGCTGGTGACGACCGCGACATTCACTGGAGTGTTCCCCACGTCATAACCGCCCTGTTGATTGCTCAACTGCACCACGACAGAATCTCCGGTTTTCTGTGCAGTGAACGTTTGGAGGCGGTAGTCGCCGGACAGGTAGTCCCACCCGTCCCCGGCATCCCGATACAGGCTGCCGGACGCCTGGCCGCTTTCATCGAGGCATACCATCAGCGTGAGCGGATCGTACGAATTCTCCGTCGTGTTTTGCACGATGGATCCAATGGGCAGGATGGATCCGCCACGGAGCAAGAGTTCCGCCTGATACGGTCCTGAATCGCCGGGAACCAGGGACACGGGTTGCCAGATTCCACTGGGCAGAGCGGGATTCTGGGCGAAAGCGGGAATCACCAGCAAATCGGGGCCCACCAGGAATGCCTGTTCTTCTGCGCGCAGAGAGAGGTCTGCGGGGTCGGCAAAAAACACCGGCTGCATGACGGGAACACCGGTCTGGGAACTGTCATAGAACCGGGTGTAGAGATAAGGCAGGAGACGATAACGTCTTTGCAATGCTATCCGCGCTGCATCCTCCACCTCCGGCCCGAAGGCCCAGGGCTCCTTTTGATTCGTGCCGGCACAAGCGTGTCCACGCGCAAACGGGAAAAAGGCTCCGAAGCCGATCCAGTTGCCCCACAAGTCTGCCGTCGCATCTCCGATGAACCCACCGATGTCAGGCCCACTGAACGGCTGGCCGGACAAACCCAGTGTGAGCGACATTGGAACCGATGCCACCATGTGGTCCGAGGAGGACACGTTGTCACCCGTCCAGGTCGCAGCATAGCGCTGGCCACCAATAAAACCGGCACGGGTAAGAACGAATGTCCGTTTCTTGGGGTTTGCATCCAGTATGCCTTGACGGGTGGCTTCAGACTGGAGCATGGCGTACACGTTGTGATACTTCAGGTGGGATGCGGCAGGCAGTCCGCCTCCGCCCCGGTGCCAATTGTCATACGGCATCGTATTCAATGCGGTGAGCGCGTTGTGCGCCTCCGGTTCGTTCACGTCAATCCACAAACCATCCACGCCGTTCGCCATGAAATCCCGGCAAAGCCCCGTCCACCAGCTGCCGGCCGCCGGCATCGTGAAGTCGGGCCAGACCGCATATCCCGGTGTCGAATTGGCCTCATACGGCATGCCGCCGGAATTCTGCACCCAGATGTCGCTTGCCGTCCCCGATTGATACACCGGGTAGGCATTGTCGACGGCAATCGCGGGATCCAGAATCGGCACGACGTGAAAGCCGTTCGTATGAAGCCACGCCGTCAAGGCCGGCATGTCCGGAAAACGGCTGGCATCGATTGTAAAATCCCGGTAGTTCATCATGTAGTCGATGTCCAGCCAGAGGGTATCGCAGGGAATCTTGCGCTTCAGGAATTCGGTCGCGATGGACTGGACCTGCGAAGCCGGCGAGTAGCTGAAGCGGGATTGGTGATAGCCGAGAGCCCACCGGGGCGGCATCTGCATCGTTCCTGTCAATTCGGCCAGGCCTTCCAACACCGCCTGTGGCGTAGCGCGGTCAATGACGAACACGCGGAACAGCGGCCCATGGCTCCTGAAGACGATGCGGTCGTCCCCAGTCGCCAGGGTGGCTTTGTAGGTGCTGTCAAACAACACGCCAAATGCGGTACCGTCCGGGCGCACGCCCAGCACCCACGGATGGGCCTGATACATGCGGCGCAGGTTGTCAGTGGTCCAACCGGCCGTATCCGTGTTCCATATTTCAATTGTCCGACCATTGCGCAGCAGCGGACCGGAAACCTCACCCCCGCCATAAAGGCTGGTTCCGTCCGGTACAGCCAGCGAGGCGCAGGCATTGCCGTCGACCAGTGTAAACTGCGGGATGAGGGACCAGTTCGTCAATGCGCCGGTGGCAACCGGCTCGGTCAGCAACGCAAAGGATGGCATCCGGCTGGAATCATAACCGGCGGGCACAAACTGGGCGATGCCCGGCCCGATCATGTTGGAAGTGGTCACGGAGACGACTTGGACGCCACCGTTGGTTTGAAATCCCTGTCCAATAACATTGGTCCAGGCATTTCCAACGCGGATTTCGTCAATCGCCACAAAATTTCCCCATACTCCCACACTGAACCGGTCAAAGGACATGTCGCCAACGCCGAACATCGTCAATGTCGGCGTTCCCGGTTCGGTCATGGAAGTGGGGTTGCGATAGACGCGTACATCGTCGTTGCCGCCGTGAAAGTCGATGCGGACAACATAAAAATCCACGGCCGTGTCACCCGCGCCAAGACTCATGTGATTGTTGCCGGGGACGCGGAAATTGACATCCGTTCCAGTGGTGTCGTTGCCGATACCGGCGATACGGCCCGGATCCCCGAAATCGTTGCGATGGAATTCAAACTCATAGAATTTGTCAATTTCAGCCGGCTGCTGCAGGAAGCTGATGTAAATTGTTTTGCCTGCCGCGCCGATGTCGCCGCTGGCGTTAAGATAGCCGTCCCGGGCAAACACCCCGTCGATTGAACAGTCCAGCAGGCGTCCCACCCGACTGCCGCCATAGCCGCGCAGATGGCTGCCGCTCGAGTAGGCGTCATAGCCGGCCGGCGCGTTTGATTCGCCAAACAGGCTCCCATAATCAAAATACAGCGCATTGCCTGCGACGCTGGTCCACGGTCCGCCCCAACCGAATCCACCACTCTGGAAGGAAACCGCCCCGGGCTGGTAATTGAATCCCTCGTACGCCAGGCTAGACCCACCCGGATTTTGAACAGGAGAAGTAATGGCCAGGGTGTTGAATTCAAAATTCTGGCCGTTCGATGGAGTTGTGCCCGTCAGGTTGGCCCTTAAAAACTTCACCTGGCCGATGGTTCCGGTGATTGCGCCGCTGATGCTTGCCCCGGTCGACAAGTCGGTGAAGGTGTAGTTCGTGGGGCTGGTCAAGGTGAACGCAAACGAGTCCATCTGCATAAAATCATACGCAAACCCCGTTGCAATACCGCCGGATACCGTGGCATCGCTGTAATGCCCGTCGGCGTAGTCGCCGCCTTGATGCCAATACCGGAACAACACATTTCCAAGCTCATCCAGGAGTTCCAAGGCGTTTATGTTGGCCGAGCCATCCAAATGGTTCATCCTGAGCTGAACCGAAAACGTCTGCCCCTCGGACAAGCTCGAATTAAAGGGCCGTACTGCCGTGGAGGCGGAATTGGCCGTGCCATTCCAAATTCCGAAACAGGCCGGAGTATCCCCGCTGACGTATTGGCCGCCGGCGGCAGTGTTAACTGTCCATGCGCCGAAACCAAATCCCTGGTTTCCCGCGAGATTGCCAGCGCCGACGCTATAATTTGCCGCCACATCATAAGCGATGATGGTTTGAGCTGAAGCGAAGCTGCCGAGTGTCAGGCAGATGACTATTATGATGGCAACGATCGCAGATGCTTGACGGTTCGATGAGGCGTTTTTGGACAGGCGATATATCATTGATTTGCTACGGCTGGTTAAGGTGTGACGGTGCGATAGAAGGCCTGCTCCATGACTGAGTTGGTGTCGATCCATTCGCACGAGTTGAACGGCGCCGGAACACTGCCTATATCAGACCATGGACCCGTGAGGTCCGAGGTCCGTTGTACGCGATAGGTTAACAGTGGCGTCGCCGGGAAACTGAGTTTCCATCCCGGATTCGCAGGTGCGAGGCTGACCGGGAATTGAGTGGGAACGTAGATGACCGGGCCGGTGAAATTAAAATCGTTCCCGTTATTGATGGTGCCGGAAGCGCCATTGGCCCTCAGAAAAGTAATCTGGCTGATGGCCGCTCCAACGATGGTTCCAGAGATGCTGGCCCCTGTGCTGTTGTCTGTAAAAGTGTAGCCAGTGGCATTGTTCAGCTTGAAGGTGAAGTCGTTTAGCTGGCTGTAATTATACGCGAATCCGGTTGCCGTGTGTTCTCCGGCGGCGTCGGTGTAATGCCCGTCCTCGTTGTCTCCGCCACGATGGAAGTAGCTGAACAGAACATTGCCCGGATCATCCTTGAGTTGAAATGCATTGATGTTACCAGGTCCGTCCAGGGTGTTCATCCTGAGTTGGACAAAAATGCATTGGCCGACGGCCAAAGGCGTGTTGAATGCGCGCGTCGCCGTCGATTGACCGTTGGCGGCCGAGTTCCAAATCCCAAACAACGGGGGCGTGTCCCCGCTGATGTAGCTGCCTCCACCGGATGTGTTGATGGTCCAGTCGCCCAGGCCGAAACCCTGATTGCCGGTGAAGCCGGTGACGGCGTAGTTGGCCGCAGTGTCGCCCGCGATGAGTCCGTTCAATGGATCGAGTCCGAAGGCAAGAGCCTGTCCCCATTTTAGGGCATCCGCCGGCAGACCGCCGTTCAACCACATGAACCCTCCGGTAATTCCCAAAGTCTGTTGCCAGTTCCTCATTTTTGAAGTGACACCTGGCGGCGTATCCGTGTTGCCCCACAGACCGGGGTACACCTTGAAACCGCCGAAGGCCGCGTTCCATGTGGCGGGGTTGTTGCCGGCACCGCCGTCGTAGCACTGGAGGTAAATCGCATCCACGTTGCTGCCCAATTGCGATTTGACCTGGGTCCAGAATGTCTGGGCCGTGTACGGGCAGAGCGTTACTTTCATGCCCAACCCGACAATCATATTACCGAAAGCGACTGCCGAGGCGGTGTCATACGTCTGTTCATCATCGTATTGGATGGCATCGATGTCGATCGCATCCTTCAGCGCCTTGAAATTCCTGTAAAGCACGCTGTTTGTTCCCGTGCCCTGCTCCGCGATCAGGGTCTTGATGTAATCAAATGAAGGATCGCCCCACCCGCCGATGCACATTTCAACCCGACCGACTTCTGACTTAAGCGACGCGATCAATGCCCCCCAATCCGTGTCGCCCACATAAACGCCGTTTGTAACGACCTCGTTGCCGTTGAAATAGAGATCGCCGTTCGCATAGACATGCATGGCAAAGAGGAAAAAAGTATTGAACCCGGACGCCTTGGCGGCCTCCACATTGTTGTTGGGGGGATAAAAATCGTCACCAACATATACGCCGCGAACGGAAGCCTTGGCCGGCTGCAGACCTGCAATTAACCATCCTGCGACCAGACAGGACAAAATGATTATTCGGCGAGTGCCTTTACAAACAATGTCAGCGGTCATGTCGAATTCTCCCTCAGAACGAATCACGCCACCACACCGGGGCAATAGTCGTGTTGATTGGACTGATTTTTCAAGTCGGTCCAAGGACCGGTTTTCAGCTTGTTCGTTTGCGCATTACTCAGCGGGTAATCCAGCGCCCACCGCGGCGGCATCGCCATCCTCCCGGTCATTTCCGCCAGTCCGCGCAGGACCGCTTCAGGGAAATCAAAGCTCCCGCCGCAGCGGGAGCCTGATTGTTGCGATTCGAAATAATGCCGGTAAGGCGAAAAGCAATCCTGTTTGACGGGTTACAGCATCAGCCGGCGACGGATGAAGAGGCCACCCACACCAAAAAAACCAACCAGTCCAATGGTCGCCGGCTCCGGAATAGGGCTGATGTCCACGGTGAGATTATCCAAGTCGATATCACCATAGTGACCTAAACCATCAGTTCCTCCATTGGCAACTCGCAATCCGTTAAGAGCCAGGTTTGCCGTTCCGGTACCACTCAAGGATCCGGTATCCGATGTGAAGGTCCAGTCACCGGTATCATACGCATAGGTGAGCACGAGGTGGTTGAGCAAAGCGGTGTCCCCGCTAGCTTCCGAGCCGCCGATAGCGCCGCCGTCCTTGCCCCACGAAGTCTGGCTTACCTGCCCCAAAAACATCTGTTCAGTCCCTTGGGTATAGCTGTCGACATACCCATCATACAGGCTGACACCTGCCCAGCAGCCGCTATAGAGCGGATTCACCGCCTCGTTCACGGTGTCATAGGAAAGCGTAAGTACCTGCCCCGCACCCAGCGTGGCGCTGAAACTGTTGAAAATGAACCGCCCCGCACCCGACGTGTCCAGCGAGTTCTGCGCACTGATGTTCACATCCACGCCATTGGCGGCGTCCCAGGTTCCCCCGATATCCGCAGCCTGCCCGCTGAGACCGGTTCCCGGAGTCCCACTGAAGTCGTCCGAGAAGACCAGCGTTCCCTGACAGAGGGGAGCCGCCAGGCATCCTGCCATCAACAACAGACATAGTTTATGCATGTTATTCATCTCTCCTTACCTTTCTTTGACTTTTCCATTTCTCATTTTACCCCACCCTCCAGCCCATCCGGAAGCGGGAAAAAACTGCTCTCTTGTTAAAGGAGGGCGAGTACGATCCCTCGCCGCTCCTATTGACCGTTCATATAAGACCACCAACGCTATTGTTCGATACGGAAGAACTCTGCCGTATTCGTGGCAGGCCTTATTTGAGGGTTGCTTTGAACTGCCGAGTTGACCCAGCCACCGTTCAAGGAAGTCGTCTCCTGCAACGTTCCCGCGCCGGTCCAGGATATTTCCAGGTTGGCGCCGCCCGCCGGCAGGATATTCAGCACCACTGGCAGCGCGGGGAAACCCACGCCGGCAGCGTTTGCCGACATGACGACGTTCGTGAATTCTGCGGACGCCGTGCCATTGCCACACCGCAGTCGAACGTTGTCAAACGACACATCTGTGGAGAATACATAAAGCCTATTGACATTGACCGGATCGTTCTCCGCCTTGGAAAAGTCCGGATCAAGCCAAATGGAAATCGTGTCGTCCGTAGCAGGATCAAACTCAATCTTTGAAACCAGGGTATGCCATTCTCCAAGAACAATCGCATTGTCATCGGCCGGGTTAATATCATCAAGTATGGGGTACGCATCAAAACTCCAGTTGGTGGACCCCCAATTGTTTCCAATCAACAGTTTTGCCGAACTGCCCTGGAAGAAATGCAACCCGCCATATCCACCACCGCCCCCGGTCTCGCCGTTGAGGTCATCAAACTTCATCGTGAAACGGGTGTAGAGAGTATTGGCCGAATCCGGGCCATAATTATCGCCCAGCCAGCTATCGGAACTCGACCAGATTGTGATGCCATCGCCTCCGCCAGTAACAGTTATTGTTCCGTTCGTTGATTCCAGCAGCGTTATGGGAAGGGTCCCCGGATAGGGTTCCACAGTAAACGACCAGCTGGTATTATAGGGTGTAGAATTCGCGTCAATAAGATTGATCTCGACATTATGCACCGAACCCGTGGCAAACGGACTGGCCGGCTGGTACGTCATCGCAATTGAATTGCTGGTCACCACGAACGAGGGCGATACATTGGTCCCATCCAGAGTCATGGTTATATCGTTGGTGCTGATACCATAGCTGCCAAAGACCACTTCCGCACCAACGGGCGTGGCCGTAGCGGCGCTTGCAGCATCAACCCCGGGTATGTAACCCTGAAACTGCGGTGATGCGGGCGCCATAAAGCCCACCCCGGCGGATGTTGCCGCAACGATGATATTGCTCCATGTGGCAGAGGCCGTACCATTGCCGCAGCGCAGGCGAATGCGGTTGAAGCTGGTATCGCCAATCACTGTAACCGGTGCGGATGGCTGCTCTACCTCGGTCAGATTAAAGTCGGGATCCAGCCATACGGTTGAGGTGTCATCCCCGCCTGGCGCATAATCTGTGCGGACCACTATCGTATGCCATTCACCCGTCACGATGGTCGTTACCGGAAGGAGCTCATAATCTGTATCCGTAATATGATCCAAACTCCAGTTAGGCGAACCAAAGTTGTTCCCGAGCAGCAACACTTCCGTAGCGTTGTCGTTGCGGTAGAAGTGCAGGCCGCCAAAAGCATTAAAATCGGCAGTCAGCCCGTTTACATCGTCGAAGACCATGCTGAAGCGGGTATAAATTGTCTTTGCAGAACTGGTACCGTAATTGGCACCAAGCCAGGGATCCCCCGCCTCGGTGAAAATAGTTAGAGGAGCAGATTCCGTCGCAGTGAATGGACCGGGCAGTGTTACCGGCAATGACGAATACCCGGTCGTGAAACTCCATGCGTTGGTGTGCGACGTACCGCCGTTTTCCGACAAGGTCACCTCCACCGAGTGCACGGATCCCTCGCTCAAGGGCGATACGGGAACGTAGCTGATTGTCGTCAGATTGCCTATCTTCGTGATGCTGGGAGTCACGATGCCTGCATCCACCTTCATCACAATGCTGTTCGTATTCACCGGGGAAGCGCCATCCGTCGTCTGCACACTGATCGTGCCACTGACCGCAGCGCTGTAGGATCCGTTTGCCGGGGATTGATTGATAAAGGTAAACACAGGCGCCGCGCTGATGTCCACCACGATATTGCCTACCTCAATGCTGGGTGTCGGCGTAGCATCAAAACCACTCTGGACCCGCAAGCGGTTCAATGCTCTGTTTGCGGTGTTCACGTTGGTGCCGGACAGATTGACGCCGTTTGCCGTGCTGAGGGTCCAGGCACCCGTGTCGTACACGTAGGTAAACGTTACGGTGGTGGTGGGTGCGGTGTTAAGCGGACTGGCCGGTGTGTTCCCTATGGCACTACCGTCAATTCCCCACGAATTGTAGTTTCCAAGGTCGCCCGTGAAAACGCGTTCATCATTGTCAAAATACAAACTGAGTCCGGCGTACCCATCGAAATTGGTGTTAACAATATGGGCATCATATGTAAGCGTGAGCAATTGTCCCGCACCAAAAGCAGATGCAAAATTGCAGAAATATCCGGTGTGCCCCCCTTCTGTAATAAACGTGTTGTTCGAGGTTACGGTTGCAGCACCCCCGCTCCAATTACCACTTCCCACATCCGGGGCTTTTCCATTGATCGCGGTACCAGGCGCTTCACTGAAGTCATCAGAAAAAACCACAACGCCATGGCTCATGGGAACCAGCAGGCAGGAGACCATCAATAACAAACTCACCTTCATGATATTATTCATCGTTCCATCTCTCCTCGTTTATCTGTGTTTTACTTTTCTATTTTTCCCTAACACGTTGATAAATAATCACTTCATGAAATTCTGCCTGATCAACAGCCACATCCGCAGACTGCTGCTGGAGCCCGTGTTAAAAAATGTACCAGGTACCAAAGTAAATATCCCTGTAAACAGGTTCATTGTTGAGATCAGATACATTCAAACCACCTGCCCAGCAGTTAATAATGCGAATATCGCTCTTGAATCGCTTCATATAATTTCGCAAACGAATTGATTTTTTCTATCCACTTCCACCGATTCCCGGGGCTCATCAGACCAACGCGTTGCCGCTTCGCTGCCGTCGCTGTGCGCCAGCCTTACTACGTGTCCCCTTCGGGGTTAAGCGTTCCCTGCACTGAAATGCCAAATCCCGGTGTAGCCAACGCCTACCTGACCAACGGAAGCGAAGCGTTACCCGGCCAAGCCCGTCCTGATTGGCACAAACGGAGCTTAATTTAATGCCATTCCGGACTGTCGTGCCGAAAGCCAATCCCTGGTTTCCCGCGTGGTTGCCGGTACCGGCGGCATAATGCACCGTCCCCGGCGTGACAGAACCGTCCATATCAACCCGTCAGTGTTTACCGGCAATGACCGGATCGGTCACGATAGGGGCTGCGAATTAGACTGAAGTTTCACATCGGTCCACGGGACGCTCATCGGCTTGTTCGTTTGTGCATTTCTCAGCGGGTAATCCTGATTCGGTAGTAGCTCGATTCTTCCAGCGTAACCGGGATGGTGAATTCAAGCGGCTCGCCGGTGCCGGCTTGCGCAGCACCGATGGGAGTCCAGGATCCGGACAGGAGATCGGTCGAGTACTCGACCTGGTAGGTATGGCCCGCCACGGACGAGACGATGCTCATGTACAGGTCCGCGTTTTCGCCTGAAATACGCTGGAAGGAGAGCGAGGATCCGCCGATCTCTTCCTCACTGATGGGTGGTGAAATGTGCGCACGGAAAATCGATTGGACCTCGGCCCCGCTCAGGGCATGGTCGAAGATGCGCACATCGTCGATATCGCCCCGGAAATCACGGGACGGGAGTTCATCGGAGCCGATCCGCGTCGGAGCGAAGAAGTCATCGACGGCATGGGGGGCGATGTTCGTGAAGCTAGACCAGCTTCCGTCCGGCAGGCCGAGATAGAGGACGGCCCGGTCCGGGGCCACGGTCAGGGCGAAGAACGCCCACTCGCCGTCCGGCAGGTGCAGTCCACTGCTTACCCCAAAGTACTGGTCGTTCCATTGGTAGCCGAGCTCGGAGCCGTTCACCCAGATGCCCGATGCGGTTTCGTTAAAGTTCTGACGGGTGAAGACGAGACCGGCATTGAGGTTCTGCGAGCCGTTTCGCTTCGCCCATCCGCTGACCGTCGCGGTGTCCGTCGAGATCCCCAGCGGCGGAAGTGCGACATAGTCGCCGGTACCGTCGCAGGTGATGGCGTGGTCGCCCACCAGGCCCGTCGTCCAGTCCGCGTCCGCTACGAGGCTACCGTTATAGCCATAGCCCGAGAGGTCCGCGGTTGCGCTGCCGCCGCCTTCTTCAAGGGGGAGCCAGGCTAGCAGACCGGCATAGGCCGCCCCGGGCGTGGAGGCGGAGGAGCCCGGATCCGTGCCCTTCGCAAGTTCTACCGCGTCCGCGACACCGTCGCCGTCCGAGTCAACCGGGCCGCTGAGAGGATTCAGTACGGGCGAGAGTGCACTTCCCGGAATCGGAGTGCGGCTGATCCCCGGTCCCTGCCAGGCAACCGAAAGGTGATCGCCGCCGACACCCTGGATGTGGAGCGATTCCAGATAAACCACGTCGCCGGCGTTCAGTGCATAACCCGGGCTTTGCTGACTTGCATTCGCGTCGTAGTCCCGGAAGCTGGTGTACGCCAAAGCCTCCGCGGCCTTCGATTTGTTCGCGGGATCGCCATCGGGGCTGATCCACAGTTCGGACTGGTCGTCCGAAGCAATCCAGAATGTATAGGTTCCCGTGGTCGGAATCGTGAGATATCCGCCGGCGCGGGCTCCATAACTCCCGCCGCCTAGTGACTGGTACTCGAATGCTGCAATGAAGGAGGTTTTGTCCGGATCGTAGGCAAGCACACCGGTGAGATCCTGCACCCGTTCCCCTTCCAGGCTGGTGTAGCGCTTGAGCGTCGCCGGAGCCGTGATGACCGTGCGGGCGATGCCGGGCCCTTCCCATGCAACGGAGGCGTGATCACCGCCTGCCCCTTCTTTCTGCAGCACCTCGATGTAGATCGAACTTCCGCCCTGCAGGTTCACGAGTTGCGAGCGCTGGCCGGTCGATTCGTCGAAGCCCCGGAATTCGTTCCATTCGATCGTTCGCGCGAAGAGCTGCCTGTTTGCGGGATTCCCGTCGGTGCTGATCCAGAGTTCGGCTGCGTCGTCGCCGGCGATCCAGAAGCGGTAGTCACCGGTGGCAGGCACGGTGACATTGGCGGTCATCACCGAACCATAGTTGTCGCCCTTGTTCTGGAACTCGAGACTGCCGAGTGCCTCGGTGGCGTCGGGGTTCGAGGGATACTTTCCGGGGCCGGTGAGATCGGTGATAGCCTCACCCGCGATGCTGTCCCAGCGCTCGAGCATGACGCCGCCATCGATCACCTGGACCGTGATGTCCGCCGTGTCTGAGAGGGTTCCGTCGCTGGCCTGCACGACCAGGTTGTAGGCCGGGCCGAGCAGCCGGTAGCCGTCCTTGGCCAGGGCCACGCCGCCATCCGGATTGACGGCAAACAGGCCGTAGGGATCGCCGGACAGGATCGTATAGACCGGCTGCGTGCCCGCATCCGGGTCGTAGAAATCAAGCGTGCCGATCACCGTGCCTGCGGGTGCCTGTTTCGGCGCCCCGAACGACGCGTCGGCCAGGGTGGGTGCGCGAGCGTCGATCTCCCAGCTCAGCAAACGCTCCGGAATGACCGTACGTTCGAAGCCCGGGCCCGCGATCGCGACCGAGGCGTGGTCGCCGTATGCTGCTTCCTTGTGAAGAACGGCGATGTAGTAGTCGGTACCCGCCTGAAGCGTGAGGACGGACGACTGCTGGGTTGCATACTTCGTCCACTGGCGAAAGTCGGTGTACCCGTCGGTGCGCGCGATGCGGGTGGCGTTGGCGGGATTGGCATCGGTACTGAGGTGGAGCTCGGTGTCGTCGTCCCCCGCCACCCAGAAGATGTAGTCGCCGGTTTCGGGAACCCGCAGGTAGGCCTGCATCCGGGAGCCATAGTTGTCACCGCGGTCCTGAAACTCCAGGGTCGGCAGGTATTCCGTGCGGCTCGGGCTGTTTGGATAGTTGGGGGCGGCAACCAGGTTGTCGACATCGGCGCCGCCGATGCCGTCGTAGATCTCCAGCTTGGCGCCCGGTTCGACGACGTGGATGCTCAGCGTGCCGTCGGCGGTATTGCCCGCCGAATCCGTCGCGCGGATGGTCAGAACGTGGGTGACCGTGTCGGATTCCTCGAGCGCACCGAGCAGCTCGACTTCGCCTCTGGACGGATCGATCTGGAACAGGCCGGCTCCATTGCCGGAAAGGATCGAGAAGGTATGGGTATCCCCTGCGTCCGGGTCGACCGCCTCCATCGTCGCCAAGAGGGTTCCTATAGCGGCTGTTTCCTGAATACTGACATCCAGATTGACCAGCAGCGGAGCGCGGTTGCCGAATGGAACGAGAGCCGATGCCGGCAGGATCGTCTGGCTGATGCCCGGCCCCTGCCAGGCGACCGCCACGTAGTCCCCCCCGACGCCTTCCTTATGGAGCACTTCGAGGTAGTAGCGCTGCCCTGCCGTCAGGGTCTTCGAAACCGATGCCTGCGAGGCGTGCGCGGTCCAGTTGTATTGACCGGACACCCCGTTTTCATAGGCAATCAGCTGCGCATTGACCGGCTGGTCGTCGGTACTCAGCCAGAGCTGCGAGGCATCGTCCGAGGCGATCCAGAAGTGGTAGGTTCCGGAGACGGGAACGACGAGATAGGCACGCACCCGTTCACCGTAGTCGTCGTAGAACCCCTGCAGATCCAGTTCGGAAACGGCACGCTTTTCGGTTGGCGGGCCCGAATAGGCCGCCGAACCCGTGAGATCGGACACGTTATTGCCTCCGATTCCGCCCCAGACATCGACTACGATATCGGAGGGCGCGGAATTCACTGTAACGGCAACCGGGCCCGAGGGCGTGCTGGCGAGGAAGCTGTAGCTGTATTTACTGAGCAGCGAGGCATCGGACACGGTCACGACGCCGCTCGCGCTGTCGACCGAAAACGCCGCGGCGTCCGTTCCTCCTATGATGGCGTAGGTACCGGATACGCCGCGAGCAAGGGTCCCGACGACGTAGCCGTTGATCGCCGCGCGCGGAACCGTCATGAGGTAGCCCGCATTCCCGACGCTTCCGCTCAGTGTGTAATGCCCCATGCAGCCGTAATCGGTGTAGCCGTCGCCAAGGGGATCACCACGACCGACGCCGGAGATGCGCAGTTCGTATGTTCCGGCGGACAGCGATTGGTTGATGCCGGCCGTCACCTGCGTGTCGGGGTTGCTGGAAGTGACCAGAACGCCCGAGGAGTTGCGAAGCTCAAGGAGGATGTCGAGGTTCGGCCGGTCCGAATAGGTGGAGGCGACTACGTTGAGGGTTCCGCCTGCCGTGCTGAAGACGAAGGAATCGAAGTCCGAGTTGCGTTCGATGATGCCGGGCATATTGAAAGCGCCGGCGGCATCGACCTGCAGCGCCGTCGCGGTGGCCAATGTGCCGCCGTGATCATCCGCGCGGTAGTCCATCCGGTTGTTGTCGCCCACAATGATCGCGAGATCGTCCTGGGTCTGGTCCGCGTCGAAGTATTCACCTTTCGACCACTGGATGAGGTTTGCGCCGAAGGGTGCCCCCATGATCGGCCCCCAGCTCACTTCAAACGGGCTGCCATGCCCCCCGTAGTAGCCGCCCCCGCCGGAAATTGTGCCGTCGTGGGCAAGGCCGAATGTATGCCCGATTTCGTGAGCAGCGGTCATAGCACTGCCCACAGGGCCGCCGTTGAAAGCCCAGCAGGGCGTGTCGCCGGTCCAGTTGAAGGACCCGATGTAGGCCACACCACCGGCACCGGGTGCGGCATCTCCGGTCGGCGTCATGATGCAGCGGATGCGGCTTGCTTCCGGTGCCGCAAGATACACCTCAAGCTTGGTCGTGATGTTGATGTGGAACGGAGCGAAATTCTCGGCCACCTGACGCCAGCACTCGGTCATCTCCTCCGCGGTGCCGACCCACGGCTCCGCATAGAAGTCGCCCCATCCGTTGTGTGGACCCTCCTCGCCGTCAAAGTCGAGATAAGCCACCGCCTTCGCGCCCGGCAGGCTCTCGAGCTGCGGGACGCTGGTGGCGACATCGCCCTCCGCCGGATCGAGTGGGGAGGCACGTTCCGCGGCCTGTTCGTCGTACTCGCGGCAGATCACCTCGTCGAGAGAACGCTGGACGATTATGGGCTCTCCGGATGCGCCTAGCGGTTCGACCCGGTACGCAATCTCGCCCTCGTCGAAGCGGACCACGCCGGTCATCGAGCCCGCTACACCGGGCTCCGTCTGCTTCCGGAAAAAGAAAAAGCCAGGCTGCGGTTCCTTGATCCGTCCTTGCACGAATACGGTGGCCCCATCGGATTCCAGCGTGTATTCAACGATGCCGATCGCCTCGCGCCCTCCGGGAAGACCAAAGGATGCCCGGGCGTTAGGTTTGGTGAAAAAAAGATCCTCGATCCGGGCGTCCGAAATGGCAATCCTTGGCGCGTCAATGGCGTCTGAGTTGCCTTGGTCACCGTCGGGGTGACCGTCCTCCTGTTTGGCAACCGTCTTTGCAATGTCATTCTCCGGACCCGTCGAAACCGGAGCCGGACCGCTCGCCGACGACGCCTCCGCCGAGGATTCCCCTGATCGGAGTGAAACAGCGTTGCCAGCGTCTTCGGAAGGCGCCTGCTTCAGGAGCAGTACGAAGGCCAGGGTAGCGACCGCAACCAAGGCGACCATGAGTGCGCGGAATTTCATAATCAATGGGCTTTCTTTTACAGTAACGGGATATCACCTTTCAGGCAATGGAATCCAACGACAGATCATTCACCGGAGTTATTTCCAATTCGGCCGAACTATTAAATCAGCGATCTCCTGCAGTTTTTCTGTGCCTTCCGAACAGATTTGTTCCTTAAAATCATTAATCTTTGAATCAATAGACATTCTCAAAGAGCTACCTATCAATCGTTATGAGACTCAGAGCAAAGTCATCATCGATGTCTGGCACTTCACCGCAAAAAATAAATTTCGACAGGCCGATCAAACGCAAGGCCCGCTGCGACCGGCAGGCAACAACTTCTTCACAGGGAAATGGTGACACCGGATGTTAGAGAACCACTGCCACGGTGTACGCCGTCGGGAGTGATCACTTCGATATTGGCAACGGGAGGAACGGTGCGTTTACCGGCCGATTTATCGAGTTTGACCGTGACCTTCGTCCCGTCACGCTGCGCGATGAACCGCCAGCGTCCGTAGTCACCGGACTCATATCCGAACCCGTCGCCACTATCCCAGTAGAGATCGCCGGTTGCGTGTCCCCCGTCATCCAGACTAACGAGCAAGGTCAGCGGATCCAGTGAGTTCTCTCCCGTGTTCTGGACAATCTTTCCTGCCGGAACGATCGATCCTCCGCGGATCTTCAGATGCGCTTGGTATTTTCCATCGTCACCATCGACCAATGAGACATTCCGCCAGATTCCCCTGGGCAGCGCGGGGTTTTCCGCCCATGGCGGAATCACCAGCAAATCGCCGCCCAGCAGAAACGCCTGCTCCTCCGAACGAAGGTCCGCATCCTTCGGATCCGCGAAAAACACCGGGCGCATGACCGGATCCCCGGTGCGCGAACTTTCCTCGAAGAGCGAATAGAGATAAGGCAGCAGCCGGTAGCGCCGTTCGATCGCGATGCGCGCGGCATCCTCCACCTCCTGTCCAAACGCCCAAGGCTCTTTCTGGTTCGTACCGGCACAGGCGTGGCCGCGTGCAAACGGGAAGAAGGCCCCGATGCCGATCCAGTTGGCCCACAGATCGCCCGTGGCATCGCCAAGGAATCCGCCGATGTCCGGCCCATTGAACGGCTGGCCGGACAACCCCAGTGTGAGCGACATCGGCACGGAAAGCTTCAGGTGGTCCCAGGAGGAATAGTTGTCCCCCGTCCACGTCGCGGCAAAGCGCTGGCCCCCGAGGAAATTCGACCGGCTGAGCACGAAGGGACGGCGGTCCGGGTTCGCCGCCATAATGCCTTCCCGCGTGGCCTCCACCATCAGGCGTCCATAGGCATTGTGATAGAGCAGATGCGGCCCGGAAGGCAGATCGCCGCCACCGCGATGTACGTTGTCGACCGGCATCGTTCCGCTCAGCGGGCCGGGCTGAGTTCCGAAAATCGCAGGCTCGTTCATATCGTTCCACACGCCATCGACGCCCTGCGCCATGAAGTCCTTGTAAAGTCCGCCCCACCATTTGCGCACATCAGGCGATGTGAAATCAGGAAACGCGCAAGCTCCCGGCCAAGTGTCCCCATGGTATTCCTCCCCGCCGGCCGTCTTCACCCAGACGTCCTTTCTCGATCCCGATCTGTAGACATCATAATCCGAATCCACCTTCACGCCGGGATCGATCATCCAGACCGAATGGTAGCCTAGATCGTGCAGGTATCGGTTCAGTTTTTTGGGATTGGGAAAACCATCCGGGTTGAACGTGAAAATGCGGAAGCCGTCCATGTAGTCAATGTCCATCCAGATGACATCGCACGGGATTTTCTTCTCCCGGAACGTGTCCGCGATCTCGCGAACTTTTGCCTCCGGTGCGTAGGAAAAACGGCACTGCTGGTAACCCAGCGCCCAGCGCGGCGGCAGCGGCATCGTCCCGGTCATTTCCGCCAGTCCGCGCATTACCGCCTCGGGCGACTCGCGATCAATCACGAACACCCGGAACAACGCACCGTCCGTGTCGAAGTCGATGCGGTCCGAACTTGTCGTCAGCGTCGCCTTCCACGAGCTGTCGAAGATTACACCGAACGAGCTCCCGTCCGGCCGCACCCCCATCACCCAGGGATGGGATTGATAGAGCCGTTTCCCATTGTCCACGCTGTAGGCACCGGTATCCGTGTTCCACAGGGTAATGCTCTGCCCGTTTCGCAGCAGTGGCCCGGTGACCTCCCCACCGCCATAAAGACTGGTTCCCGCAGAAACCGTGAGTGACGCGCTGGCCTTGCCGTCATTTATCTCAAATTCGGGCTTGAGCTTCCACTCGTCAGGAAGCGGTCCAATAGACATCGGCTCTTTCACGAGGGAAAGGGACGGTGTCAGTTTGGGATTGAACCCCTCCGGACTGAACCCGGCGATACGCTCTCCCACGATGGTCGCATACTTGATCGGTACCGGCTCGGCATAAACCTGCGCTCCCCACAATACCGCGAGTATTGCTCCCGCGACCATATATCTCCACATCCTGGTCTTTAACATAGTTCTTTATCCTTTATTGAACACCGATAGATTCCATGTGTGATAGTGACCCTGACAGCGCCGATGGCACCCGCCAAACCTCTGTCCTCCAAAAAAAAGCAGTCTTCAGGAGGGAGCATCATGAAACCGCGGTCATAACTAATGCGAATATTGCCCATGAATCGCTTCACCCTATTTGAAAAAAGAATGACTTACCCCTTCCCTGCATGCTCCCTCCCATTCCCGGCGGAGCCTGGGACCAGAAGACGTTTTGCGGCATGAATAACCGGAACCGCATCGATTGCGGCTATGTGTTGGAATGGAGGGCCCGGCCAGCCGGCAATAGCTGACCTGCCCGAAACCTGCAGCGGTATCCCTGCAATTCGCCTCCGTCAGTGGCCTTTCAGCTCAATAAACGGCCCGACACCGCTAATGGAGCGGCTGACCCTATAGTTCCGATCGATTAAGGCAACTCGTATTATCCAGATCGATTGTCATCTCCTCCAGGGTCTTTCCTGTCTGCATAGATTCTCTACAAAAAATGATCCGCGGTTTCATTACGAAATCAGGGCACGCTGACGCTCACCCGGTAAAAACGAATCGGCCCGTCCGTCACTAGCGAGAAAATGAGTTCTTCCTCCGCCGACAAAGGGCCCATCGGGCTGCCGACAGAGGTCCACTCGGCGGCGTTCAGCAGGGTGGATTCCTCAAGTTGATAGATCCTTCCCGCTTTGCCCGAGATGGTGATCTGAAGGTTCGCAGCGTCTACCGGCACGATATTCCCGACTTTCAACCATTCTCCGGAATCGAGCGGGTCGGTTCCGGCAACCCGCTCGGAGGCGTCGCTCTGCCCATCGCCGTCCGAGTCGGTATCGAGATAGTTCGGGATGCCATCGCCATCGGGATCGCCGTTCCCCTCAATATGATCGGCGAAGCCATCGCCATCGGAGTCGAAGACCCCGATGCCAAGTTCGATCGGAGATTCCACCGGACGGGCGGGGACCTGAACCTCGATAATCGGCCCGGCCTGCGGACGCGGCGCACTGCCGGCCCCTTCGAAAGGCAATTGGTCTTCCTGAACCGAAGTTGCCGGCGCCAACCAGAGAAAATCCTCGCCAGCTGTCACGTCCGCAGAATTGGTACGCATGGTCAAAAGGATCCCGTCCAGCAGCACACCCGCAGGGTCTGTGCCCGCCGGGAGTTGCATCCGCAGGGTCCAGGCCCGCGCCGTCGGTGCTCCGTCATAGCCTCCGCTCGAAGCATCAACATCCACGAACAGATTCCCCGCATCGTTGCGGACGTGGACCGCCGTGGTGCGCGAAGCCCCCGTTAGATAGTCCACCGAATCCCCGTCATCTTCATACAGTGCCCGCGTGGTTTCGTCCCCCACGGCGGGAGCGGTGGCATCGAGAACCACGTTGGTCCACGGATGCTCCTCGCTGTATTGCATGGTGGGAACCGTCAGGATCGCCGCGCCCTCGCGTGCATACAACGGAATCTGCCAGAGCGAACCGGACACGTCGATCGTGCCCGGGCCGGTAACGGTTTCGCCGGTCCACAGGTCGTGCCAGTTGCCGGGCGGCACCCAAACCGATGTGAGCGCAGGCACGCCCGCGCCAAACCGGCAGATCGCATCGCCTCCGTTTTCGTAATACTCGATCTTCAACGGCAGCGATTCGCCTGCGGTGACGTTCACCGTTGCGCTGTAGGTTTGCAGTGCCTGATCGATCCAGGAGTCGATGACCAGTTGCCCGTCGATCCAGACCCGCACGCCGTCATCGACGGAAACCGCGAAGGTTTGCGTTCCCGTTTCGGCAAACGGCCCGATCCAGCCGGTCCAGCGCGCGGAGAACCCGTCGTTGGGTACGCCGCCGCCGGGGCCGCCCGTTCCCCAGTCAAAGTCGACTGCGTCATCCACCCGGCTGAGCACCGGCGAACCGGATAGATTCCTGTTGTCGAAATACTCGGCGTTGAGGCCGGGTGTGCCGCCGGTTTCCGCCGTGCGCAGCTGGCTGCTTCCGATGACGGAAAGCACGGTATCGGGAACGGTGACCGGCGCGACCAGCAGATCGTCGCCAAACAGATACTCACCGGTTCCAGCGGCCTCGGGATAGGACGGCCACTCGATATCGCAGCGGCGCAAAATCGGGGTACCATCCGCGGCGGCCCGGGCGGCGGCGGAGTAGATCATGGGAAGGAGCCGGTAGCGCAGGCGCACGTATTCGCCGGAGATCGCTTCCGCTTCCGGCCCGAACGCCCATGGATAACGGATCTGGCCCGCGGTGCAATGCAAACGGAATACCGGACTAAACGCACCGAACTGCACCCAGCGCACATAGCGGTCGGCCGGTGGCGAGCCCGTGTGGCCGCCGCAGTCCGGGTGCAGATAGGGCATCATGCGCTGAACACCGCCATTCACCGCATTGGCGATGGCGCGTTGCAGGTCGCTCCACTCGCTGTTGATATCCCCCGTCCACCATATCGGGAAACGATGCGCGGCCGGGTGCGAAGGATCGTTCCAGGCACCGTTGTCGATGCCGTCGACATTGGTCATGATCAGCGGTCTTCGCTGCGGTGCGTATGCCTGGGTTATGTCATGATAGAGCCGCATGCCCCAGACCTCCTTGCGAATGCCGGGAACGGGTTCCTGCAGCGTGGTCCACCAGTTGCGGTCATACCACCAGACGTCCGCACCGAGATCAAACAGCGAAGTAAGACCATCCCAGCGGTATTGAAGTTCCGCCGGATCCAGGGAGGTGGAAGCAATCGGTTCAGGATGGTCGTTGAACATAACGTTCACATGGCGGGCGTGGGCGCTGTCGAGAAAACGTCCCATGTCCGGGAAATAGCTCGTATTGACCGCATAGCCGTCCGAAGCGCCCACCCGCCAATCCGTATCCACGACGAACATGTCGAGCGGAATGGACTTCGAGCGGTAGGTGTCGATCACATCGAGCGCGGACTCCTCGGTGTAGGGATAGTAACGACTGTCCCAGAGACCGAAGGTCTTCAGGGGCGGCAACGGTACGGGCCCGGTGAGATGGAGGTAATCCTGGCGGAACGGATCGTCCGGGCCGTTCTCCATCAGAAACACGTAGACATCCGGCGCATCGTTTCCGGAATCCCAGCCCGATTGGGGATCCGAGGCGTCGGGCGGCGGGGTCGCCCCCCATGCCGGCGGAACCAGGCGCGGACTGTCCGCCATGAGCCATACCTTACGTGGATCGCCGGGCGCCGGCAGATAGTCGTTTTCCGGCAAATCTGCGCCAAATTCATGGATCAGAGCACTCGTCTGGGTATCTTCGATGCGAATGCCGTCCAGCGAATAGGCCCCGGCGGGAACCCTAACGGTATAACGCGCGGTGGTAACCACCGTCTCGCCGTTGATATTCGTCACACCATACGGAACGGCCGGCCAATCCCGACCCACGACGGTAAAGGTTTCACGGTCCTCAAAGCCTCCCGGTCCGCGCAATTCAATCCGTACCAACCGATCACTGAGCGGCTGCACGCGGATCAGGCTTCCTTCGTACAGGGGTGGAATCACGGAGGGCCAATCAGTACCGAGCCGCACCTCATCGAACTCCCAGGGGAAGGAATTGCCACTCCGCAGGTGGATTGCATCAAACGACAGGTCGGAAAACCCCGTGACATGGGTCTTCAGCAACGGATTCTGCGACGCCTCGTCAAGCTGCGGGTCGGGGTCGAGCCACAGCGTGATATCGTCGCTTGTTCCGGCGTGGAAATCAATCCGGCCGACGATGAAATGGGTGTCGGTATCGACGTTCTCGAAGTTGTCCGCCGGACGATCGGAGTTCACGCTGTTCAGATCGAATGCGGTCGCCGTATGTTCCGCGGAAACACTGTAGGCGGTTGCCGACCACTCGTTACCGACGATCGTACGCTCGGCGTTGTCGCGAAAAAACTGAAGGCCGCCGAACGCGTTCGCGCCGTTCGTGGAGATGGATCTGGCAAGGAATGCAAAATACAACGACCCATCGACCGTATCCCCACCGATGTTTCCGTCGCTGCCAAACAAGCCGGCGCGGTCGAAGGCACCGGTGTCCAGCAATGCCGTCGTGCCGCTGCCTCCGTCTCCGGCCGTAACGATTTTTCCGCCCACAGGCAGCAAGTCCGCATAGACGAGCGATGCATTGGTAAAGGTTGACTCGTTCGCGCTGTCGCCCGTCCAGGATGCACCGATACCAAAACCGCTGCCGCTGCAGGTCTGGCCGGGCATATGACCCGAAGCATAGCCCGTGAAGGTTTCCACAACCAATGGGCCGGTTAGCGGGGCGAGTCCGAGGTCGGCCCATGAAGTAACCACTTCCACGTCGTCCCACAGCGTGCGGTGACTGGAGGCGATGCGCAGGGCGCTTGACGTATAGTTTGTCGAATAGGCCTGTTCGGCGTCCGCGGCGGAGGAACCGTCCAGCGGATCCACCCACAAACGCGCCGTTCCCGACGAGGAGTTGACCTCGGCGACGAGGTCGTAGGTTTGGCCCATGATTACCGGGACCCCGGCCAATACGGCACTCGCAGTTGGTTGGTCAACCCCGAAATACTTCGTCGAACCCTGACCACCGGGTTGGCCGAAAAACACCCGCTCACTGCCGAACTGATACGAACTGATGCCCGACCAGTCGTTCCCTTCTGCCTGCGTGTATTTCACACGGAAATAAACCAGCCCCTTACCGCCGATCGCTCCGTCTTCCTCATCCGTACCGGCGCCCTCGCCCGGACCGTTGAATTCACGCCGCGCACCCGAGTTGTCGGATTCAACCATTCCACCCGTAACCTGAGGCCCGCCAAATGCGTCATCCCAATCGGAAGCGGTGGTCGTATGGCTCCGGGTTGTCTGGTCCCAATCCCAGCCCGTTCCCCCGGCCATATTGGCAAGAGGCCCGTCGACATATCCGGAAAAGTCATCGACTCCGATGGTTTCCGCCCGCAATGCGGGAGTCAAGGTTACGACGAAAATCCCCAGAGCGCATGCCAGTTTCAGGGTTCTTGAGGTTTCGAAGCGGAGTTGGGACAAGAGTCTGTTCCAGCGGGAGTTGGTTTTTTGTTCTGTGTTCATGGGCATCATCGTAATTGATTATTCAGATATTGACAGGAAATCGCTTGTCAGGTGATGGAGGCACTCGCCCCGGAAGAACATTGCTGAAAGCGGCATTATGCCGGAATAGGTGGTGATGGACGGCATGAAACAAAAAAAGCTCCCGCAGGTGCGGGAGCCTGTTTTTTGAGTCACGACCATATCAGCTTAAGCCAAAAACGTTGATTTTTAAGGCCTACAAGACCAGCCGACGACGAACAAACAGCATGCCAACGCCAAACAATCCAACCAGCCCGATCGTGGCCGGCTCCGGAATAACAGCCAGATTATCAAACCACTGATCACTGTCATTGCCGCCTTCGGTAAAGACCTGGATGCCTGAAATGGAGGAACCGGTGAATGTTCCTGACCAGGAGGCGATCACACTGCCGACATCGGGATTTCCGTCTTCAGAAGGTTTATATCCTGCATCGGTAATAGAGCCTTCAGACACAGTCATGTCGTAGGAATTGGCTCCGGTGAGCGTGAAAACGACCTGATAGATATCAAAGTTGTCATACTGCTTGTCGGTCGCTGCAAAAACACCAGATCCCGTGTCATATTTCGAGTAATTTAAATCACCGCCTATAAACTCGTAACTGACCTCATTGTTAGCCCCATCCAGCATTCGAATACCAATGGCTTGGCCGTTATCGATATTGGTATTGTGGGTATAGTCGATTGAAACGGACTGCCCCACGGTGAGCGCACCTCCGGCAAACGTATGCGTCGCATAGGTTCCGCCGGGCTGATCGCTCAGATCCCAAATAGCCCACATGTTCGCATTACCGTCCTGGAGCCCCTTCAGATAACTCCTGCCCGCACCGCCATCTCCGGTTACCGTCCAGACGTCAACCGAATTACCGTTTCCATCCGGCGATGAACCCGGACTGTCGGAAGCGGAATACGACACAATCGTAGACGCATTCGCAACAGAAGTGACCATGCACCCCGCCATCAACAACAAACATATTTTCTTCATATTTCTATCCCTTATTTTTTTCCCTCTTCTACGGTCCCGCCGCCGGTCCATCCGGAAGCGGGACAAATTAACTGTTATTCACTTTTGATCCGGTAGAACCCGGTGGCGCTGCTGTCGCTGAAGCTGGTCGTCGCTCCACCGCCACCGGCCGCCGGCATGTTGCTGATGACCGTTGTCCAGGAGGAATCGGTCAAGGCCGACTTACGCTCCACGGCATAATTACCAACGCCCTGGTCGGTCCACCCCAACGTGATGTCAGTACCGTCCACAGCAATCATGTAGATCTGTGGAGCCTCCGCAAGAATAAGTGAATTGTAGCGGCTAACCACCTCGTCTGCCGTCATGATGCCGCTGTAGATACGGATATCATCGAGCTTGCCTTCGAACATGGGATCATGAGTCCACTGGGAACGACCGAACCAGCAGTTTACGTCCAGACCACCCATGTTGGACGGAGCCCAGCCAGTGATGACTTCTGCATCGGCCAGGACTCCGTTCTTGTAGAGTTTGGTCATGTCGTTGTCGGCGTCATAAACCCAGACCACGTGAACCAGCTGCCCCGTCACAATCCCGCCGCCTTCAACCGTGAACAGCACATGCTGGGGACTCTGATCACTGACGCTGACGTTTGGACCCCCTGAGCCGAGGTAGCAAGCCTGGGCACCGGTCCCTGCTACGTCATTCAGATTACTCGTGTTAGTACCGAAATCCCAGATACGGGACCAGAAATGATCCACATCGACCACATACGTCGCCTCGAATGTCACGACATTGGGCAAAGCGCTGAAGATCCCGTCGGGCAGATTGACATAACTTGACGCCGTATTGTTGGCGGGGAATCCGTTCCAGTCGCCCGAATTACCACCTCCATATAGATCGAGCCCGCCGGCGACCCATCCATAGTTGGTGCCGACGATGGCACCGTTCGCGCCACCGACACTGTCGATCACGGTGGTTCCGCCGTTTTCGTCGAAATCCCAATGGTGGAGCAGACTGGTCGGATTGGACTGCTCCAATACGATCTGGAAGGTCCATGTATTGGTGATTGGCCCGCCAGACGGAGTTCCCACGACAACCACCTGACCGGTGTGTACGCCGTGCGAGAAACTGGCGGCATAGCTTACGGTCGTGTTGCTGGAGGTGACATCGAAGGAGGCGGCAACCGGAGATCCACCATCAATGGAGAGCTGGGTAAGGTTGGTATCAACCGTCGAAGCGCCATGCTCAATAACGGCCTGCACCAACGGCATGCTATCGGTGATCCAGCCGGTCGGAGAAACCGTGATTCCCAGAATCGAAGCCGGCCCATCATTGAAACCCACATCCGCAGCGGTCGCCGCCATGACGATGTTGGTGAATTCCGCGGCAGCCGTGTCATTACCGCAACGAAGGTGAACGTTGTTAAACGACATATCATGCGAGAACGTAATGGCCTTGCCGGTGTTGATCAGATCGTCCTCCGGGAAGGAAAAGTCCGGATCAAGCCAAATGGTGACCTGGTCGTCCGCACCGGGTACAAATTCGATCTTCGAAACCATGGTGTGCCATTCGCCAAGGACAACGGGAGTGGTCGGGGCCAGGTCTGTAACAATCTGGTTTTCCACATCAATGCTCCAGTTTGTGGATACCCAACCATTCCCAACGATCATTATTTCTGTACCATCGCGGTAGAAATGCAACCCGCCAAATCCACCACCGCTTCCTGTTTCACCGGCCAGATCGTTGAACTTCATCGTGAACCGGGTGTAGAGCGTCCTGGCCGAATTTGTGCCATAGTTTCCATCCAGCCAGCTGTCGGAGCTCGACCAGATGGTCATGCCGGCTCCACCGCCAGCGACAGCCACCGTTCCGGTCGTTGATTCTATCAGCGTTATGGGTAGCGTCGCGGGATAGGGTTCCACGGTGAACGACCAATTGGTGGCAAAGAAGCCCGAATTCGCATCCGTTACACCGACCGAAACATTATGCACCGAGCCCGGAGCAAACGGACTGGCCGGTTGATAGCTCATCGTAACCGAATTGCTGGCCACCACAAACGAAGGCGGCACATTGGTTCCATCCAGCGTCAAGGTCACATCGTTGGTGCTGATGGAATAGGTGCCAAAAACCACTTCCAGCCCAATGGGCGTGGCGAGAGCGGCGCTGCCGGCATCCACTGCGGGAACGAAACCCTGGAACTTCGGGTTCAAGACAACTTCGAAGGTCCATGTCCTGGTGAATGCGCCAGACGGATTCCCCACAACATCCACCTGGCCGGTGTGTACGCCGTTCGCCAGATCCGGGATATAGCTCACGGTCGTATCGCTGGAGGTTACATCAAAGGAGGCACCCACCGCTACTCCATCAATGGAAAGTATCGTTGCGGCAGTATCAACCATCGACGCACCATGCTCTATAACGGCCTGCACCGTCGGCTGGCTGTTGTTGACCAGGCCGGACGGCGAAACCGTAATCCCCCAGAACGGCGGCGGTTCGATGTCCGCCGAAACTATCAGGTTGTCAAAATACTGGTCGCTTTCATTGCCGCCTTCAGTAAAGACCTCGATGCCGTCAATGCCTGATCCGGTGAAGGTGCCGGTCCAGAAAGCAACGACGTTGCCTACAACGGGATATCCGTCGAAATCACCCTTGTAGCCATCGCCCTGGGAACCCTGCGTCACCGTCATGCCATAGGTGTTGCTGTCGAGCAGCGTGAAAACGACCTGATAGATATCCTTGTTGTCATACTGCTTGTCCGTATAGGCGTAAGTTCCTGATCCCGTATCGTATTTTTGGTAATGGTCAAGGGAACTGTTACCCTCAAATCCGTATTCAACCTCGACGTTGGACCCATTCAGCAACCGGATACCCGTTCTTTTGCCGCCATCGATGTTGGTATTGTGTGCATAGTCGATTGAAACGGACTGCCCGACTGTCAGCGCACCGCCGGCAAACGTATGCCTCGCATAGGTTCCGCCGGGCTGGTCGCTCAGGTCCCAAATCGCCCACGTGCCCACATTGCCATCCTTATCGCTGAAGTAGCTTCTACCAGAACCACCATCCCCGGTCACCGTCCAGACATCGACCGAATTAGTGTTTGCATCCGGACTGGTTCCCGGACTGTCGGAAGCCGAATACGAAACCGATGTAGCCGCATTCACAACAGCTGTCGTCATGCACGCCACCATTACCGACACATAGACTTTATTCATTCTCTCCTCCTCTTCATGTTTAACTTGCGGATTATCTTCCATCCACATACAGACAGAAATCAACAGGCTGACTGTTTCCAACAGGCATCTGCCGTTTCATAAATCCCGTCCAGTGAACAGAATCCTCCAAAATCCACCTAGAGCTAATGAATAATGCGAATATCGACCCTGAATCGCTTCACACTATTTTGAAAAAATGACGTACCCTTTCCCTGCATGCCTTCATCCCGGGTCTGCCTGGAACCAGAAGACTTATATGCGGCATGAAGGGCCGGAAGAACATTGCTTAAGCATCCAGCGGGAGATGCACTGGATTCAGTCCATTGCCAATGATGGCCTGATCCGGTGCAACAGAACAAGCTGCCGGAGGATATCCCCCCGTCCTCGTTCTTGAAATTCATGTACGACATGTCGGTGAGGCGCTGGCTCAAGTGTTCACGCATCGATTAATGGATCAATGACGTCGAGAATAACATCCGGTCTGCAGGAATATGCCGATCAAGGATGCCTTTCAGCCCGTGCAGTCAGTTCCGGACCTGCCACTCAATCCATGATGCCGAAGCTCGGCCCCTCCAAGGTTCCCCAGCCAGGATTTATTTTCATCTCCTTAGCCAACTCATCGGGAATATTCGCGGTTTTGAAAACCTGAATAATCGGTCGCTGCAGGGTCGTGGTCTCCTTCGTATCGGGATTTTCGAAGGTTTCGGTAGAGGTGGGGTATTTCACCCCCTCTTTCTGGATATACAACTCGCAGAAGAAATATCCGCCGGGCTCTTCGCCGATAAGCACCTCCATGGAAGTCGGCTTCCCTTTTTCCAGGTAAAACCAGTCGCCGATTTCCAGACGTACGCCTTTCTCGCAGCTTTGGTACTTCCTGCTGTTCGAATCCCGACTCACCCAGTCGCTTATCCGAGTCAATGAAGCGTCAATGACTATTTTCTTTTTCACTCGGACCACCAGGATGTCGTCCCCCATTCCGACAAAGCGGTATTTCCCGCTTTCAGGAGCCGAGATCTGTCCCCGGTACAAGGCGGCCCACTCCATCGGCTTGACCTGATCCTGCACGCCAAAAGCCTTGGGTGCTTCTTCGGCCCTGATGAGCGGAATCATGAACGAGGAAGCGAACTTTTCGCGCGGCGCCATGAAATAGTCATCCAATCGGCTGGCGTTCCACCCGTTGAGGAAACGGGATAGTGCCGCCCTGTATTGTCCCGTGGATTCGTGGAAATTGGGATCTTTCCAATTTCCATTGGCCTTGGCAAACAGCTCACCAATCTCCGACAGCTCGCCTTTCCGGGTCTGTTTCAGATCGTAGAAGTGGCCGACAAATTCGTTGCCACTCCCCTTGCTGTTGCTGCCAAACAGATCCATATCGAAGTTAAAGCCCAAGCCACCGAGCCCTTCACCGGCCGCACCTAAGCCCCCGGGAACCCCGACTATTTCCGGCATTGTGATTGCGACATTTTTCAGCCTTGGTTTCGCGACAATGTTATGACGAAGCTTCGGAGCCTGAGTCTTTCTGTGTTCCTTTACGGGAACTTGCAGCTTGCGAAGCTTCAGTTTCGGGCGATGGATTTCTTTCACCTCGAAGGTCTGCTCCGGCTTGACGTAGACTTTCACGGCCACGAGTGTAAGCGCAGCAATCCCGAATGCTGCATGAATCAGGACACTCACAACGAAAGCACTGGACTTCCTGTGGTTCAGTAAAAAACTCTTCTTCTTCACATTGCCACCCATAACTGAATCAGTTTCACCCCTGTTACCAAAACCTATACAAACGGACAGGCACGCTGTCACTCTATTCACCGGTAAATCAGGATATATGGTCCAGCTCATTCAAGACATAAGCATAAGCCCCGATACCCACCGCCGTGCCGGCTACCGGCACAGACGTGCAGATTCCGATACGCGCCGCCAGACAAACCTCATTTCTCACTTACCATAATGGTTACAGGCAATACATATACCCCGGAATAAACCAGATGACATGTCACATAATTAGGTCACAAAACGATATCAGTGATATAAAACAGTTCATCGCTACTCTTTGATGTCGAGTATTAATGCGAGATGCGGCTTAAAAACGCTTCAAATAAACGCGGCGGGAGGCCGCAACGATGATCCTGCCGTCCAAGCACCCCGGGACACCTAAGGTAACTGCCATTCTAAAATGGTTGCTTCACTGCACCACAAGTGCAAATCCTCTTTCCCCTTTCATGTTTACTGATCCCCGTGACCAGAGCAGTGGGTATCCAATCAATACACTCCGATTTCAGCGAGGCCGGTACATTCGGTACCCGGTTTGACATCCGTCACTTCGAAGGTGAGCGAAGTGATTTTTTTCGGAGGGAAGGTAGCCACGAAGGGCTCGACACCATCATTCTCCAGTTCGCTGATCGAGATCTTGCTGCCGTCGCTGAAACGGATCGTCGCACCCGTCACTTGATCAATCCGGTTCGGGCGATCGAACAGCACGATCTTGCTCACCTTCCGGGGTTTATCCCAGGTCAGTTCCAGTGATGCTCCGACCGTCTCGTGATTGGCGGACCACTCCTGGTTGGGATTGACGGGATAGCCGCCAACCAGACCGTCGATGGCGCCTTGCGGGGTGTGTCCCTGCTCGGACGAACTGGCGGAAGCCTGCGCGGATGTCGTGAGGTTTCCGGCCATCGCCACCCCGTGCGTAGCGAGCACGTGGTCTTGACCGTTCACGCGAAACTCCACCCGCCCGTATTGTCCAGCATCGAGAAGGATCGGATCTTTCCCGAGCTGAAGGATTTCGGTGGTCTCCACATATTCGCCCGCAACCAGGTTCTCGACGATCTTCTTCACGGCATCGCCTTCCACGAGGCCGGGCGGTGCGATGAAGGCGTATTGGGGCTTCTCGCCAAAGAATGTCGGCGACTCGTGATACGGCATCAATCCGATACCGGAGAGGGCAAGCAAAGCGGCCGTGCTGGATTCCGGAGCCGGTTTACGGGCGATACGCGAACCCTTGGTTCCTCCCGTGATCCCTTTTGCGCGCCGCTCCCGGGCGATTTTGGCGAATATTTCGGGATCCAGTTCGGAGGCCGTGACTTCGACCCGCACGGGCTGCCGTATGTCCATCGGCGGGACATGGACGAGGGATATTCCCAGCTTCCGATCATACGTGGTTTTCGCCGGCTGGCCATTAGCCATGACATCCTTTGCCCTGGTCGTGTTCGGCAGTTCAATCACATAGGCTCTGCGCTGCGGTTGACCTCGGTAGGTGCCTTGGGTCGCGCTGATTTCGATCGAGATGCGATTGCCGTTCCTCTGGTAGCCCAGCTGAGTGGTGGCGGATTTTCCGTCGAGATACTCAACCGACCGGCCGTCATCCTCATGCAGCGTGTATTCCCCGCGTTTGCCATCCGCGCCGGGATAGCAGCGCACGCGCAGGGTCTCCAACGTCGCGGTGCCGGGGCGGGAGCTGTATGGCTGCATGGGAATGGGCATACCGCCACGGGCGTATAGCGGAAACTCGTAGATGTCTGCGGAGACCATCCGGGTTTGGCCGCCCTCGAACCTCTCGCCCGTAAAGATATCGTACCAGGTGTCACCGGGCGGAAACCAAACGATCTGCCTTCCGACGCGTTGCGGTCCAACACCAGGCATGGCGATCGGTGCTACCAGCAGGTTGTCACCAAAGAGGAATTCCTGACCGTTGTGGTAGGCCTCCTCCTGTTCCGGGTATTCGAGATAAAGCGGACGGTTCAGCGAAACGCCGGTCTGATACGTCTGCCATGCACTGCTGTAAACGTAGGGCATGATTTCGGCCCGGAGGTGGAAGGCGATGCGCATCGCGTCCTCCGCCCACTTCGGGTAAAGCCACGGGCGGCGGTCCATCTGCGCGTCCCGGGCAGAATGGGAGCGCAGGGCGGCGGTCAATGCCCCGAATTGGGTCCAGCGCGCGTAGGATTCCTCGTTGCGTCCGCCGGTGTGGCCACCGATGTCGTGCGACCAGTAGTAGCAGCCGACGTTTCCGGCGGTGGAGGTGAAGGGCACCTCGAAGCCGAGCATCGGCCAGTCCGTGTCTGCGTCGCCCGAAAACTGGATGACGTGACGGTGGTCCCCCCAGCCGGCCCAGCGGCTGAACGAAATGCCGCGCTCGCCGTTCCGCTGGGTGTTGTGGAAGAGGATCCGGTTCAGCCAGAACAGGTTTGTCAGGTCGGGGATGGACCGGGTGAAGGGATACTGCTGCCAATCGAGCCACCAGAAGTCCACGCCGTCATCCTGCAGTGGTTGCAGCACCTGTTGCTCGAGAGCCTCGACGTAGGTCTGGCTTCCCGCATCGAAAGGCAGTGTCGGATTATCCGAGGGGTTTTCTCCGAGCGCCTTCATGAAAGCCTGGTACTGATCTTCATGCGGGCCGACGCCGTCCGCCGGATGCAGGTTCAGGGTCACCTGAAGCCCTTGATCGTGAAACCACCGCAGAAGTGACTTCGGATCGGGGATCAGGTTCCTGTTCCACGACCATCCAGTCCAGCCGTCCTTGTGCCAGTCCATGTCCATGACGATGATATCGAGCGGAAAGTCGCGCGCCTGGTACTCCTTGATGATCTCGCGATAGTCATCGGAGGAAAACGGCCAATACCGGGAAAACCAGATGCCCATCGTATAGCGCCTCGGCACCGGGGCGGGGCCGCCGATGGCGATCATCGAACTTAGCGCCGCCTTGTAGTCGTGACCATAGCCGAAAAGATACCAGTCGGTACCCGAGTCCGCCGGCCGCGAACGGACCCATGTATCCGTGAGCAGGGGCGTTTTCGAGTCATCGAGCAGATACCATCCGTCCCGCGACAGCAGGCCCTCGCCGAGATCGACGGGGCCCCGCACCATGTCGAGCGTACGGATTGTTCCGCCCAGATTCCCGGGATTGGGGGCGCCCGGAGTCCAGGATACCGTCCGCTCCCCCATGCGGATTTCCGCCGAAAGATTCGAGGGGCCGAGCGGCGCTCCATCCGGTTTGTAGACGAGGTGAATCGCCCCGGTGTCGATGCTCAGCTCACCGTTGTCCCGCTTCACCTCGAATTGATCGAAACGAACGTCGCGGCCCACGGCGAACAGCGACCGCTCGTCGAGATGGATTCCACTCGGCGCTTGCTCGATGCGGATGCAATTGGGAGTGATCACGGTGAAGCGCGCGTTCCCTTCTACAAGCGGGTTGGCGGAGGGAAGGCTGGCGTTTTTTTGTCTTTCAGCATTCGAAAAGTCTGAATCACTCAGCACTCCAGATTGCGCTTCACTCACACAAACCGACAGGACCACTAATGCAAATAACATTAATGCTTTTTTCATTTATCTAGACCTTCAATTATTGCTTTACAGGCGATCTGGGTTCACACCCCCACTAAGCCTTTGAAACTAATGCGAAATGCGGCTCAAAAACGCTTCACATAAATGCTGATAAACAGCGATAGGCAGGCCTGCATACTGTTGCGCATGATTTCCTGAATACAGACGTGTACCTTATTTGCGTTTTCAGCGTGGACTATGAACGTCTTTTTCCGGCCGCACCGCCTTGATTCACCGGTATGCCTCAGGTGCCCGGGACCGCTGCAGGAATGCATATACCCCGCAGGAAGCGCTGGATAAGATCGCTTCAAGAACGGAAGCTGGAAGTCCGGTATTTGAAGTAAGCAGCTCTTCAAGCCAAGAAAGAAGGGCTCCAAGGCAAATCCGTTTTGAATTGCCGGAAAAACCCATAAATACTACATTGTTCGAATGAGTGACTTTACTCAAATACTGATCTCTGCAGTCGACGGAGATCCGCATTCTTCCGAAACCTTGCTGAACCTGGTATACGAAGACTTGCGCAGACTGGCACAGGCCCGCATGGTTCGGGAATCGCCCAGCCACACCCTGCAACCTACCGCACTCGTTCATGAGGCCTGGCTGAGCATGGTCGATGACAAGGACCGCGTATGGCAGAATCGTGCCTATTTCTTCGCGGCCGCCGCAACAGCGATGCGCCGAATTCTGATTGACCATGCCCGCAAAAAAGCGACCAAGAAACACGGTGGCCACTATTACCGGCTGGATATCGACCAGCTCAATCTGAGTGATGAGGCTCCGGATGAGCTTGTCCTTTTGGTGGAGGGCGCGCTGCAAAAACTGGAAAAAGAAAATCCCAGATGGGCGCGCATCGTGGTCATGAAGTATTACGGGGGGATGACCAATCCCGAGACCGCCGAAGCCCTGGGCATCAGCAAGAGCACCGTTGAACGTTGCTGGTCCGGCGCAAAGGTCTTGTTGTACAAATACATCGTTGCCGACGAAGCAGTCGATTCCTGATTGGATGCCTGCAGCAGGTTTCACATGCAAGACTCCTTACGCACATCGGACGAATTATCGGCGCAAGCCACAATTATCTTCATGGAGGCGCAGGAAATCGAGTCTGATGCCGAGCGCGCAGCATTTCTCGAGCAGTCCTGCAAAGACGATGACGACCTTCGCCGCGAAGTGGACCGGATTCTTTCATTCCAGAAAGAGGCAGGCTCCCTTTTTGAGTCTGGCGGCCCAACCCGAATCTCAGCGGTGGAAATCGTCAATACGCTATCCGACAACCCGGAATTTTTTTCAGACCTGACAACATCATTGCCGGACGATGACGAGGTCGGCAAGCAGATCGGCAACTACAAGCTGCTCCAGAAAATCGGCGAAGGCGGTGTGGGCAAAGTGTACCTGGCCGAACAGTCGAAACCGGTTCGACGGCAGGTGGCCCTCAAGATCATCAAGGCGGGCATGGACACCAAGAGTGTCATTACCCGTTTCGAAGCCGAGAGACAGGCGCTGGCCATGATGGAACATCCCAATATCGCCCATGTTCTCAATGCAGGGGAGACGGATACCGGACGTCCGTTTTTTGTGATGGAACTGGTGCATGGGGAAAGAATCACCGATTACTGCGATAAACACACATGCAGTGTCCGTCAACGGCTGGGGCTATTCATTCAGGTCTGCAATGCAATACAGCACGCACACCAGAAGGGCATTATCCACCGCGATGTCAAACCCTCTAACGTACTCATCTCGGAAGTCGACGGGGTACCCTGCCCGATCGTAATCGATTTCGGCATCGCCAAAATCATTGGTGAAGACATCCTGGCCGGAAACACCATGCATACCCTGATGGAATCAATCATCGGCACTCCCAGCTACATGAGTCCGGAACAGGCAAACCTCTCGCAGACAGACATCGACATGCGAAGCGACATCTACAGTCTTGGCGTACTGCTGTATGAACTGCTTATCGGGAATCCTCCCTTCAACCAGAAGCAACTGATGAAAAGCGGTCTGAATGAGATGCGCCGTATCTTATCTTCCGTCGACCCGCTTCGCCCGTCGCTGCTGCTCCAGCAGATGAGTTCCGAAGTGCGCAGTCAAATAGCGAACCGATGCAATATGGACGCGAACAAACTCATTGCCATGCTTTCGGGGGATCTGGACTGGATCATCATGAAAGCCATGCAAAAGGACCGGGACCTTCGCTATGAAGCGGCGAATATACTGGCTATGGATATAGAACATTTCCTGAATGATGAGCCGGTCATCGCGCGGCCTCCCTCCAGAACCTACCGGCTCAAAAAAATGGTACGGCGCAACCGGGTCGTATTTGCATTGGGAACGCTTATCGTGATGGCGATCAGTATTGGCTTCGGCACGTCCAGCTGGCTGTTTTTGAAGGAACGGGAAGCCCGCAAGCGGGCCAGCATTGCAGAACAGGCTCAAACACAACTTCGATTGGAAGCCGAGGACCGCGAGCGTGCGGCCCAGGCTGCCTATCTCCTTAGCCAGGACAGGATTGAGGAGGCGGACGAAGCCGTGGACGCGATTAACACCCTGAGTCCTTCGCTGGAAGCGGAATCCGTTCTGCGCACTCTGGGGGAATGGCACACGTTGAACGGTCGATGCGAGCTCGCCGCAAAACGGTTCAAGCTATTGCTCAAGGTGGACATCAAGGACCAGTCCATGAGAATCACGGACGACTTTTTGATGGCCGGCCCTATCTTAACCGAACTTGGCGACCAGAAAGGGTATGAAGAGTTCCGCAGGGCGGCATTGTCACGCTATCAAGGAACCGAAGATCCTGTTTTGGCAGAACGCACCATGAAAATCTGCCTCTTATTACCCGCAGACGATGAGACCATGCGAAAATTGAGGGACTTTGTCCCCGTCGCCGAAAAAGACACGCTGGATAACCTATCAGACAATATGGCTTTGTGGCGCTGCACCTCACTCGCCATGATGGCCTACCGGGATAATCTGTTCGAAGATGCGGTCGCCTGGTGTGAAAACAGCCGGTCTTTCCAGCATTTCGTTCCCGCAAGGATCGCCATAGCAGATATCGTTCAAGCCATGGCGGAATATAAACTGGGCGAAGTGAAACTGGCGCAGCGGAACCTGACTTACGGGCGCTCGATGATTGAGGATGAGCTCGCATCGGGACTTAGGATGGGTGAGCCCCAAACAGGCTTCTGGTATGATTGGCTTATGGCCCGCATTCTCCTCCGCGAAGCCGAGGCCCTGATAGAACCCCATTCCCCTCCAGACATCTGAGATGATCTCAAGCAAAGCGTCCATCCCAGGCCAGCCTTGACAAAAAAAACAGCCCATCCCCTTTCGGGCATGGACTGTGAAGGAAATCGGCGGTTAAGCAACCGCAGACCCATGGCCTTTTATATCCGGAAGCTCCGACGCGCAAACATCAGACCGAAGCCGGCAATACCGATCAGACTGAATGTAGCCGGTTCCGGAATCACAGAAGTGATCTGCTCATTGGTTGCGTCAGAACCGAGCCCATAAAGAGCAACCGCCTGACCTGCAGACACCGCATTGTCATAAACACGGAAATCCCAAACGCTTCCATTCATGCTGTTGTCGGGCCACGGTGCTCCACCATTAACACCGATCTGCGTCAGTGTGGACAGATCCAATCCGGTCGCATCAATGCTTGCCGACAGAGTATTGGCGGTATTGTATCCATTATAATCCGTTGACGAATTCTGATAATACGTAAGCGTGGTCCCATCAAAGGTAACCAGCATATGCTGCAGCGTATCATTATCCGCCCACTGCCCAAAGGTCAACTGCTCGGATGGGGACGCGCCACCACCGATTACAGCAACAGAGGAAGGATAAGGGAAGCCTTGGCGAGCGTTGCATCCCAAAACATAGTTGGCCGTAGTTCCATCACTGAACGAGAAGGCGGTGTTAAATCCACCGCCATAAGCAGATGTATACCAGCATTCGACCGTGAATGCGCCCGTGATGCCCGATACCACTGATGCAGGTAGCCCGGCACCGTTTGAAGGAACACCGGCGACCAGGGTCCCATTGATTCCGCTCCCACCGGAATACAAACCGCCATTGGTGATCGAGGCAACGCCGTAAACGGCCCCGTCCGCCGTTCCAACCGAATCGCTGGCATCGGTTTCAAAGTCATACCGGTGAAGCAATGCTGCATTCACTGACAATGACAAAGCTGAAACAAATCCCAGTACAATGATTTTTTTCATGCTTATCTCTCCTTTTCTCTTTTCCTGCAACCCCGCCGCCGGACCATCCAGCAACGGGGTTATGACAATTAATTACCCATGATCTGAAAGAATCCGGAACCGTTGTTGTCGGTGAAATTGGTCGATGCTCCTCCAGCACCGGCAGCCGGCATATTGCTGATTACCGTTGTCCAGGAGGAATCTGTCAGCCCCGTCTTCCGCAGCACGGAATAGGAGCCGACGCCCTCATCGCTCCACATCAGGGTCACAGTGGTGCCCGAAATATTAATCGACTCAATAACAGGCGCCTGGATCGGGCCACCGGGACCCGACACTGAGGCATAGCGAGCGGCAACCTGCGGAGCCGTCATAATGCCGCTGTAAATACGGATATCGTAAAGCTTACCGTTTAACATATGGTCGGGGCCAAACTGAGAACGACCAAACCAGTTGTTGACGTCCACACCAAGCATGTTGACAGGAGCCCAGCCATCGATGACTCGAGCATTGACCAGCTCACCATTTCTGTAGAACTTCGTCAGATTGTTGTCCGCATCATAAACCCAGACAACGTGGACCAGTTGCCCGATAACCACCCCACCTCCGCCAATTGCGAATGATTCACTATTGGGATCCTGTGTACTGATGCCAGCTTGTGGTGCCCCTACAGCGAGGTAGCAGTATTTACCGCCGGTATCCGATACATCTTCCCCTCCCTCACTCGTGCCGAAATCCCAGATACGAGGCCAGTAATAGGCATCATCATCCACCACATACGTGGCTTCAAAGGTCAGGACGTTGGGAAGAACGGGGAAGATCCCGTTGGGCAGATCGACATAACTTCCGACCGTGCTGTTGGTAAATCCGTTCCAGTCGCTGGAAACACCGTCACCGTATAGATCGAGGCCGCCGTCAACCCATCCATAGTTATTACCGATAATGGTGCCGTTCGCGCCGCCGGCACTATCGAGCACATTGGTTCCGCTCCCCTCTTCAAAATCCCAATGGTGGAGCAGACTGATCGGACTGGACTGTTCCAATACGAGCTCGAAGGTCCATGTATTGGTAACTGGACCGCCCGATGGTGAGCCGACAGCGACCACCTGGCCGGTGTGCACGCCGTGCGATAGACTGGTGATATAGCTTACAGTCGTGTTACTGGAGGTTACATCGAAGGATGCCGCGACCGCTCCGCCATCAATAGAGAGCTGAGTCAGGTTGGTGTCGACCGTCGATGCGCCATACTCAATAACAGCCTGCACCGTTACCTGACTGTTGGTGCTCCAGCCGGTCGGCGAACCCGTGATCGGCCCGAACGCATCCGGCACACTGATAGCATTAGCGATCTCTTCATAGGTCGCATCCTGACCCAGTTCAAACAGCAGAATGGCCTGCCCGGGAGATACCGCATTGTCATAAATACGGAAGTCCCAGACGCTTCCGTTCATGCTGTTGTCGTTCCACGGAGCACCGCCGTTAATACCGATAATCGGCAGCGTGGAAAGGTTCAGACCGGTGGCATCAATACTGGCCGAGAAGCCATGGCTGGTGTTGTATCCATTATAATCGGTTGACGAATTCTGAAAGTAGGTAAGCGTAGTTCCATCAAAGGTAACCAGCATGTGCTGTAAGGTACCGTTATCCGCCCACTGCCCATAGGCTAACTGCTCGGACGAGGACGAGCCGCCGCCGATTACTCCAATGGAGGACGGAAAGGGAGAACCCCCACGGGCATTACATCCGATCACATAGTTGGCCGTAGTTCCGTCACTGAACGAAAAGGCGGTATTATACCCACCGCCATAATCAGAGGTGTACCATAACTCAATCGTAAAGGCACCCGTGATTCCCGCAGCAGCAGATGAAGGCACCAGAGCACCGTTGTTGGGAATACCACCAACCAGGGTCCCGTTGATTCCGCTGCCACCGGAATACAGACCGCCGCCGATAATCGACGCGGAACCGTAAATGGTTGCATCGGCCGTTCCCACGCTATCGGCGGCATTGGTTTCAAAATCATAGCGATGCAATAAGGCCGCCTGGGATAAACCTGCTGCAAAGAACGAACCAACGATCAATGCAATCCGTATCTTACTCTTCATAATCATCTCCTCAATTTTATCTTCCCTGCTTTAATCACGATACGCCGGGAAATAACCACCGGACACGTGATATCCTCTCCGGCATGCCCAATAAGACACACCTCTAATAAACAAAGCGAAGATCCCTCTATAAATTGCTTCAGAAGATTTCAGAAAAATGACGTGACCCGTTCCCTCGCTGCTTTTGCACCCCCGACAAAGCCCGCTTGCCTCCACCTATTCCGGCATCAATCGGAAGAACATCGCCGGCAAATCGCTGGAGACGTATACAGAATTCATTCCATTGGTGTTGACCACCGGATTGGTAACAACGGACCAAACTACCGGCGGGTTTAAGTTTGTAGTGGAATTGAGGGCCCAGCCGGCCGCCCACTCCGGCCAGCTTATTCCCAGCGGATTGCCACCATTGACACCGAGGGTCGGTAATACGAGCAACGCTGAGGTGGAGGCAAAGTTCGGGCTGGTGCCGCCACCATTGTAGGCAGCCACCCGGTAGTAGTTGGTCTGTCCGTAAACTGCGGCGGCATCCACGTAATGAGTCGCCGTCAGGGCGCCTTCAAGCTCAACAAACGGCCCGGTACTGTCCGCAGACCGGCTGATGGTGTAGCCGCCTGCATCGGTCACCGGCTGCCAATCCAACGTCACGGCTTGTCCATTAGCCGAGGCCGTCAGTTGCTCCGGAGCGGACAAGACCAAAAAGCCATACTTGTAATTGAGCGTTTTTTCCTCAGCCAGGCGCTCGGACACCAAAAGTGCCGAGCCGTAGATCTTGATCTCGGCAATGTCGCCTGCAAGATAGTTTAGTAGCGTCTGCTGTGCGCCAATGACCAGTTGCGCCGGCGCGGTCAACGACTGCCCGCCCCCCGTGGCCGTACCCTGCGCCACACCGTCCACATACAGCTCCAGGGCGCCTGCGCTGCGCGAGCGCTTGAATGTCACAATGTGCACCTGACCGTTGTTGAAGCCGGAATCGATCGACGCAACCGTGACATCGGGATTACCTGTTCCGGCAAGAACGGTCCCGTTGGCATTAAGGCTCAGAGCGAAGTCATCAACGTAGCTTGGCACTTCCCCGCTCACGAGCCCGGCGCCCTCGTAGAACTGTGTTCCGGTGCCGACCCCCTGCATGCTGCTGAAAACACAGATGATGGTAAAGTCATTCTCCACGGGTCGAGCGAACGCAAGAAAGTTGCTGCCAGAAAAACGAACGGCTGGCATGCCGTTGATCATGTTGGTCGTGTAGAACGGACGCTGATCGAATGCACTTTGCGTCGCATCGAACCCGTTACCGCTCGAATCGCTCCATGTCTCGACACGCTCGCCGTCCGACAATCCCGTAATGGAATCAGCCTTGAACCATGCGGACAGGGTTGGTGGCGCCGGAACAAGGGCTGTGACGGCAATCTCGGCAGAGCCGGCGCTTTCACCCGTGGCATTCGTGGCAGTGACGACATAGTAATAGGTTTCGCCACTTACTGCGGTTAAATCCGTCACCGCGTTCAAAGGCGCACTGAGAACCAGGTTGGTGTATGGTCCCCCACTGACCGTCCCGCGTTTAATGCTGTAGCCCGTCGCATCCGATGATGAACTCCAGCCAAGCGTAATCCCTGACATCCGGACCCTAGCGTGCAGATTGGTCGGGGCCGATGGCAGCGGACGCGGCGGAACGCTGGTCTCGCGAACGGCAACGCCAACATCAATATACTGGCCACCTCCTGTTTGATGACAGTGAACCGCCAGCACATTTGCGGCATTGGGGATAATTGCAGCTTTCCCCGCGTCGGTCATCGTCAAAAACCCATAAGCCGTCGTATACCCTGAACCGCTGCCCGCCAGCACGCCGTTGATGTAGATTTCAACATCCTCGTCGTGATAAATGCTGAAGCACAGGTTGCTGATCTGCTGCAAAGAGAGGGTTCCGGGATCGAACGTGCGCCGCATCCAGATGTCGCTGGTATCCCACGGCGTACGCACAAGGCCGGCCGTATTGGGAGGATCTCCGGCGCCGAAACCAGCCGTTCCATCGGTCCATGGCGAGTCGTTAAAACTGGTCACATACCAGTCCGCGGCGGGCGCATCGAAGGTGTATTTCCAGGTTTGGCCCGTTGTTTGCGAGGTCGGCAGCACCGTGGTTATTTCCGAATGTATCGATAGAATCGCGGCACGAATGCGATCGGCATCGGCCTTGCGGACCTTACGGTCGTAGGTCATCGTTCCGTTCAATTCGATTTCAACATCCGTGATTTCCGTGTAAACACCCGCGCTCAACCCCCTGTCTTGAACGTAACCGGCCAGGAGCGAACAGAATCCCTCGTATTGTGCGGCGAGCGCATCGCCATCCGGTACGGTCACGTAGCCCCAGCCACTCGCCCATGTATGGTTTGAAATGCTGAGTCCAACGCCCCCAAACTCGCCGCATACCACCGCCCGCGTCCCGCTGACCGGACAACTCGGATTCGGATAGCTGTGCCAATCGAGAATGTCGCCGGTCCCGTTATCCGATCCACCGCTCGCCTCATTAACCAGCCGGGACGGATCCAAACCCTGCACATGCGAAACCAGCGATGCCGTATCGTGCTGGCCCTGCGATTCGTTGAATATCACCCAGCTTATAATGGATGGGTGGCTCCATAAATTCGTTACCATGCTCGTCAGTTCAGTCTTGAACTGGACGGTATCGATCGGTTGCGGATTACTCGTGTAGGAATTGACGCTCGGCATATCCTGCCACACCATCATACCCAGCTTATCGGCCCAATAATACCAGCGGGAGCGCTCCACCTTGATGTGTTTGCGAACCATGTTGTAGCCAAGTGTCTTGATTTCCTGTATGTCGCTTTTCAACGCATCATCAGTCGGTGCGGTATAGAGGCCGTCCGGCCAGAAGCCCTGGTCCAGCGGACCGAACTCGAATACGAATTCGTTGTTCAGCAGCATCCTTTCATAGCCATCCACAACGCCAACGCTGATCTTGCGCATGCCGAAATAACTGGTTACCGACTCCACCTGACCCGCACCATTCGACAATGTAACGGTCAAATCATAAAGAAACGGATTGGTCGGGCTCCACAGATTGGGATCGGGGATCGGCAAGGCAAACGACGCCCCGGGCTGGCCAACCACGCTGGCGAATACATTCGTGCCGTCGCTGGCCACAGCTGTCACAGTGACCCCGCTCGTCGGCCCGGCAACTTCTGCCGTGATATTGAGCTGGTTGTTGTCAATGTCCGGCACCAAGTGAAGGCTTTCAACATGTGTTTCAGGAGCCGGCTCAAGCCAGACAGGCTGCCAGATACCGCTGGAGGCGGTATACATGATGCCTCCGGGATAGAGCGTTTGCTTGCCGCGCGGATAGCCGCCCCAGTCTGTCGGATCGTATATGCGCACAATCAGTTCCTGCACACCGGCACCATTCAGATAATCCGTTATGTCGTAGGTCGCCGCATCGTAGCCACCCCGGTGAACGCCAACGCTCTGCCCATTGATGTAAACCTCGGATTCCCAATCCACCGCATCCATATGAAGCAGAAGGTGCTGGCCGGCCCATCCTTCAGGCACCGTGAACGTGCGGCGATACCACGCGCGCTCGTGATGCTCCTTCACACCGGACAGCGCCGATTCCATTGGATATGGAACGAGAATTTCTCCCGACAGGGTTTGATTGGCGGGAACCGGATCGCTTTCCGAGCCGGCCTGGAACTCCCAGATACCGTTCAGGTTGAGCCAGTCGCTTCTGACCAGCTGCGGGCGCGGGTATTCGGGCAATGGATTGTTCGTGTCCACTAAATACGCCCAATCCGTCATCAACGGAGCCTCCATGGGTTCCCACGCATAGGCGTAACCGGCGGATGCGACCACCAGCAGGAGTCCATACAACCCGATGCGGGAGTTCCCCAAAAAATCAAACATCATTCTCATCCACATCATTCCTTTCACCAAGTACATGTTCGTGCGCATTAAAGATGATGATCCGCATGGGTTATAAATAAACGGAGATTTGCTACAACCCCAGCCAGCGGAAGCCGCACTTACTGACACGCCTTCTCTATAACCAATGCGAGATGCAGTTTTAAAATACCTCACATATTTTCTGGGAGAGGGAAAACAGCTACGCTTTTTTCAAATCTGCCGTGGTCATTTTTCTTTGATCCAGGGGAAATAAGACACACGCAGGTTGTTTGCACCGTACGGAACGAGAATAACATCCTCAACGGGTTCAAGAGAGCGGACCGGACTCAGTGGCGGTTCGTCGGCATCCTGTGCATCCATTGAAACCGCGGTCAACCCGATGTAGTAGCCCGTATAAGCATCTGCACCAACGCCTGCATCGCTTGCACGAAATACCAGTCCCGCATTCTGGCCCTGTGCCAGCGTAATATCCGCCTCCAGCGTAAAGTCCTTCAGATCCATGTTTTTAAGAAGCACCTTGCTTCCGGCAGCCGGCGTCACTCGGCACTCTCCATCTTCAACCGACCATTCGCCACCGAAGATCTGCCAGTGATCGCTGATACCCCGGTTGAAATCCTCGCGAAGACGCCCGTTGATCCTGATGTTGTCGAACCGGGCATCGGTCTGCCAGGTACGCAGGCCGATTCCTCCGCGATCGCAGGTCTGATCTTCCTGTTCGATCGCTGGCGTATCCATGTCATTTACGAACACCTTGATCAGGCTGCCTTCGGCAATCACCTTGACATGGTTCTTCTCTCCCGGAAGCACCGTGAGACGACTCTGGGCCAGCTCATGCCAGCGGCCGTCGGAACGTCCGAAAACCGCACTGCCACCGGCTGAACGAACCGTCCATTCGGGAATTCGCCGGGCTTTGACCCTCAAACGAACCGGTGTCAGATCCTGAACATACGGAGTGTCTGTCATTTTGCGACGCTCGACTTTTATCGACTCACTGGGATTTGAACGGTCAATGATCAGACCGTAGTTCCATGAACTGGCGGGATAGATTTCAAACTCGTCGAAATCCTTCTGGAAGTCATTCACCATATGCCAGTCCTCTTTGATCAACAGACTGTATGCCAGAGGACCGCGCTTAATGCCGACGGAGTTGTTTACCCAGGCAGAGGTAACGGATTCCATCGGGAACCGCAGTACGACCTTGTCACCGTCGCTCCAGGTACGGTCGATGGTATGAAAGGTTTCCGGCGCAATGCCGGCAACAGGCTTGTCGTTTACCGTGACTGCAGGAGATTTGCACCATGCGGGGATCCTCAGCTTGAGCGGGAATTTCACAGCTCGGGTCATTGCCATGTCCAGCTCTATCCTTTCCTCAAAGGGATAGGCTGTTTGCGCCGTGACAGCAACCTCTACGCCATCACCAACCATTGCTGTAACCTTGCTGGGGCCATACGCAATCGCAACAAGTCCATTATCTTTTGTGGCCGCCCACATATTCTGGACCAGCATCGGCCAGGCCATGTGCCAGTTATAGCAGCAGCATGGATATCCAGAGTGCGGGCCGGGCATGTTCGCGTTTTGATAATCCTGCGGAAAACCATGGCCATGATGCGTCGCCGAGATCTGATTGGGAAACTGGTAATACGTGATCTGCTTCAGGTTCTTGCTGGTGTGCGCGGGGAGCGAGTTATAGGCCACTTCTTCCAGCTGGTCGCCGAGAACAGGATCCCCCAGAATCCGGACCGCAATCTCGTTCGACAGCATTCGCTCGGCATCCGCGCACAACTCAACGCCCGTGGTCGAGCTTTTGTCTGACAGCATCTCGACCCCCGAAACCTGGCCGTCAATGCGGCCATACCCGGCCTCCAGCGTTTCCACTCCATGGCGGAAAGCATCGCGGTCACGGGCGTTATGCGAGAACGCATAGACCAGAGCCGGCATACGCAATGCCTGACTCACATTCACGATATGGTGCGGGTGGAAGTCGTCGCCGAAGGCATAGTATTCACCCGTGGTGTAGATGTTGGACCAGTCGTACGCCTGCTCCTGCAGCAGCTTCGCCAGTTCCAGCAGAAACTTTTCGCCGGTACGGTTGTAGGTCCAGAGCACAACATCAATGTTGTCACCGGCCCGTGCTTTGCCCCAGGTGTGAAGCGGACGCTCCTGCAGCGAAGTTAACTGATAGCGGAAGTAGTTGAGAAAAAACGGAACAACGCGTTCATCTCCGGTTGCCTCGGCATAATCGCGCAGGTAACAGAGTACCACCATGCGCGGCCACCAATCCTCACCGCCACCCTCGCGAACTTCGCCTTTGGGCCCGAACTGACCGTTTGGACGCTGGCTCTCCAGGGCCCAGTCCACCCACTTCTGCGCGCGCTGCATCAGCTCGGCATCATCAAGCGTATAGGCCAGTGCAATCAGGCCCTTTACATAGTACGGTCCCTTCTCCCAACTCTCGCCGTTTCCACCCAGCCAACCGCTGTCTTCCTTGCAGGCGGAGTAGAGCTGCTCGGCATAGCCGGTCAGCCCTTCCCGCTGCAGCTGCAACTGTTTGAGCAACCATCCTTCAGCCTTCACGCTTCCAAGCGGCAGCGCAACGAATGGCGTATCCACCAGCGGGGCCCGGTTGGACAGGTAATGATCATTACTGCCACGAGCCGTTAAGACAACAGGCAGAGCAGCCAATAAAAACGTTTTTCTCAAACACCGGCAGGAAACCATAATCCACTTCCCTCCTCAAAAACCAATGCGAGATGCCGACCGGAATCGCTTCATGCATTTAATTATTCGGGAGAAATTATACCGCAAATTCCAACCCGCACCCATTTTGAAGTGCGAATAAGGAATTCACTGGGCAACTCCGGAAAGCTGCCCGGAGGGAGCGCACCCGCCTGCGGAAGCTTACTTTACGCTGAACCTGTAAACAGTGGTGGTGTCGTACTTTTCGCCTGGGCGCAGGATAACGCTCGGCCATCCCTTTTCGCCCTCATGGTTCGGACTGTCGGGGCTGTGCTGGGTTTCCAGGCACAGGCCACTGCGATGCGTATAGGCCTTGCCGGACTTGCCGATCAAGCGGCCGTCCAGGAAGTTGCCGCCATAGAACTGTATGGCCGGTTCTTCGGTGATGACTTCCAGCACGCGGCCACTCTTCGGCTCGTACACGGTTGCAGCCAGTTCCATGCCGTCACCCTGGCGGTCGAGCACCCAGTTGTGGTCATAGCCGGGGCCATACTTGATCTGCTGGTTGTCGGCATCGACATCCTTGCCGATCGCCTTCGGCTGACGGAAATCGAACGGGGTGCCGGCCACGTCCGCCAGTTCGCCGGTCGGGATCAGGCCGGCGTCGACCGGCGTGGTCCTGGAACCGTTGATCTGCAGGATATGTCCGTTGATGGAACCACTGCCTTCGCCCGCGAGGTTGAAGTAGGTATGGTTGGTCACATTGACTACCGTGGCCTTGTCGGTCGTGGCTTCGTAATGAATCACGATTTCGTTTTCGTCGGTCAGCGTGTAGGTGACGCTGAGTTTCAGGTTGCCCGGATAGCCTTCTTCACCGTCCTTTGCAAGGTAGCTGAACCTGACGCCGTTTTCAACAACATCAGCATTCCATACGACCTTGTCGAAGCCAATGTTGCCGCCATGCAGGTGGTTCTCGCCGTTGTTGGTGGCCAGCGTGTATTCCGTGCCGTCAATCGAAAACCTGCCCTTGGCGATACGGTTGCCATAGCGACCAACCACCGCACCGAAGTACGGACGGTCAATGGCGTTGATGTAGCCTTCAACATTGTTGTAGCCCAGGGCCACATCGGCCATGTTGCCTTCGCGGTCGGGCACGACGATGGAGGTAATTGTAGCGCCGTAGTTGGTTATCTTCACCTCCATTCCGTGCTTGTTCTTCAAGGTGTACGACTTGACCGAGTCGAAGTCGGACACGCCGACCCTGGCAGTATTACAACCCGCAAGGACCGCACAGGCGAGCATCGAAAGAATTGCGTTTTTCAACATGTAGTTCCTTTCCCTATTTTCACTGGTTCACCATTACTCATCTGCCGGCAACAAGGGTTGCGGAAGACGCCATTTCGTCCATGATGGGATTTGAGCCCCATTCAAATGCAGGTGCAGCAGCGCCGGTTCAGCAGCTGCTACTTCGTTTCCTGCAATGTTAATTTCTTGCCGGATTTCAACCATTCACCAAGAATAACCTTGCAATATTTGCCGGTTGAAAGATGCATGGAACTTGCGCGCTTTTCCAATTGATCTGCCATTTTCCTGGACATGTTAATGCCAATGGTCTTCGTATTCTTACCAATAGGATTGGTTGCCATGAGCTATACCCCTCTGTTTATTACGGAACGTTGTAGTTATTCTGAAGGCTGAGTCAGGACGCTGTTGATTTCAGCGAGTTCCTTGGCAGGAATCTTAATGACCTTCCGGTCATACGACATCAAGCCGTTGATTTCGCCTTCAACATCAGTCGTCTGCGTGTAAACGCCGGCGGAGACGCCCCTGCGTTTCAGCTCAGCAAGAACCCGGATGGATTCTTCATAGCGGTCAAGATATTCATCAATGGTTTTCGGCAGGCCGCCATAGCCCCAGTTATTCTTGGAGTCGTTCCAGAGATGCCCTTCGACAGGCCATCCATGGCCACCGAATTCACCGACCACCTTAACATAATCATCAAAGCGGACATCCTGCAGCGGGAAACTGGGATTCGGATAGGCATGCTGGTCTGCAATATCCCCCACCGGCCAGAAATTCCCGCCACTGGCAATATTGATCAGCCGGGAGGGGTCGCGATCAGCAATCCATTGGCCGACTTCCATGGTGCGGTGCTGTCCCCAGGCTTCATTAAACGGCGTCCAGACAACGATGCTCGGGAAGGATTCCAGCAGACTGATCATCTCTTCCAGCTCAGTCATCCACTGCTCGTGCTGTTCATCCGGCCAGTCGGCATCGGTCGGGTTCGGACGGAGTTGAGTCCAAGGCGGTGGCGGCGTACCCGAAACCTGATCCTGCCAGACCATCATTCCCGCCTTGTCGCAGTAATAATAATACACACCCGGCTCCACCTTGATGTGCTTCCGGATCATGTTGAATCCGGCTTTTTTCAACCAGTCGATTTCAAACTTAACGGCGTCGAAAGACGGCGGCGTCAGCAGCCCATCCGGCCACCATCCCTGATCCAACGGCCCCCAATGGAAAATCTCTTTCCCGTTCAGCGTGAACCGCCAATTACCGTTCGCGTCCGCTTTCTTCCCTATGGTCCTGAGTCCGGCATAGGAATCCACTTCATCCAGAACCTGGCTGTCATCACTCAGCAGTCTGACTTTGAGGTTGTATAGATGCGGATTGTCTGGAGACCACAACTTGGGATTCTTGACTTTTACGGCGACCGAGGAGCTTCCCTGAGCACTTCTTGCCGCGGCCACCTGCTTGCGGCCATCCAGCACCTGAAGTTCAACGAAGCCTATTTCTCCAGTGTATTCGGCATCCACTTTAACCCGTCCATCCATGTCCGCATGAACGGTGATTCCCTTGAAATAGGTCTGAGGAACCTGCTCAAGCCATACCGTCTGCCAGATTCCGCTGACCTGGGTATAAAAGATTCCCCCCGGATTTGAAACCTGTTTGCCCCGCAGCTGGTATTGCCCGGTTGCATCGGTGACCTGGAGAACAATTTCATTTTCACCTTTTTTCAGCGCATCGGTGATATCGAAAGAAAACGGCAGGTTTCCACCTATGTGCGAACCCACTTCCTGCCCGTTGACCCAACAGGTGGAAGCATAGTCCACCGCTTCAAAGTGAAGAAGCATGCGCTTGGACTTGTCGCCGCCGTAGTCAAATGTGCGCCGATACCATAGGGCCTCATAGGGCTGCAGCAGGCGCTGAACACCGGAAAGCTGTGATTCAATACAGAACGGAACCAGAATGCTGCCCATCCAGTTTCGCGGCCGACCGGACGATTTTTCAACAACCGCATATTGCCATTGTCCATTGAGATTAGCCCACTCATTGCGTTTCATCTGAGGACGCGGATAGTCCTGCCACACGTTTTCCGGATCAAGCTTTTCTCCCCATTCTGTGAGAAACTTCCTGCCCGGCAGCATGGTGATATCCAGCAAATCAGCAAGAGCCGGTAGATTATCCATGTCCACCAGATGCACATCCACATATTGACCGCCAGCCGTCTGAAGGCAGTGCGCTGCCAGCAGGTTGGAGCCTTTTTTCAAAGCCGATTTGGCTGCGGCTGTAAGTGGAATCAGTTGATAGCTCGTTGAATACCCATCCAGGTTCAGCACCTCTTCACCGTTCAGGTAAAGGGCTAGGTCTTCATCGTGATGGACCAGCCATGCCGGATTTGCCGGAACAGCCTTCAGTTGGACAGCACGGCGCAACCAGATATCCTTACCATTCCATTCGGTTTGAACGAATGAACCCGGCGGATTTCCCGCTCCAAACCCAGCCTCCCCCCGCTCCCAACTGGATGCATCGAAGCCAACCGAATTCCAGCCGTCGCCGGGTTTGTTAAATGTATAATTCCATTCCACAGCCTGGACGGCACTCGCCAGATTTGCGGCAATACAAGCAACCAGAAAGATTTTCTTCTTTATCTTCATCTGCTCCCCTTTATCACTTGGAGTTTATTGAAAATGAATCCATACGCCCATCTTCCCTCTTCGGAGGAAGACCGCTGAGTGTGGATAAATTATCCCATCGAAAATTCGCTGTCTTGTCACTAATGTCGGTGACAAACCGGGCCATTGCCGCTTTCATCAAATGCGCCGGTTGTGCCCCGCCGGGTAAGAATAACCGCAAAAAGCATTACAATGATGCAGGCAGGAAATAAACTACGGAGCAATCGTACCACGAATAAACAGGGCGTCTTTCCCGGCCGTAATCGACGCGTCAACCCCCAGTTCAACATCCTCGTATGCGGCGTTCCCCGAAACGGGAGCCCCTCCCAGCTGAATCGGATCGAAATCCACCCAGTCGCTCAGATTGGTCGACCACGACGTCTGATAGTTTATTCCGAAAGCTTCATAATCGATCCTCTGACGGCGACCGAAAGAGAACGCGGAATCGGTTGCTTCCAATGGATAAATCGGTCTGAGATATGCATTGGAAACCGTCATATCAGAACCCATCGCCCATTCCGCGAAGTTGACGACTCCATCACCATCCGCATCTTCTTGCGGATCGGAAGCCGAACCATCCAATCCCGCATCAAACGCAGCCTGCGCAAAAACGGCTGAATAAAGCGGAAGCGTACGGACTGCAAGATGGTCGAAGGAAGCATACGAGGAAGCACGTGCGCTGAGACCGATATAGTTGGCGCCGCTATTCTGCCAGGTGAACGTCTGCGTGTATCCACTGCCCGAATTGATATCGAGCAGTTCCCCATTGAAGAACACACTGACCTCCACCGTATCCGAGGGACCGAACCCGCTGCACTTAAACCCGGCGGTTATCGTCCCGCTTACCACACCCACGGGAACAGCTGCGATTTGTTGTCCATAACGCCAAACCTTGACCTTGCCGTTGATGTCCAGCTCCACGAAAAAGTCCGCCTTCCCCAGCACGGAACCCCCGTTGCCCCGGAAGGAACCATCCGTATTGATATCATTACCACCCTGCGCTTCCGCTGCCGTCAAGCCGACCCCGAAACCTCCGTATCGGTGTTGCAGATCGGTTCCCGTGCTGAGAATCTCATCCACCTTTAGCTCAACGGAGAAGCCACCGGCATCGAGAATGGCCTGATCCGTAAAATTGTGCATGAGGGCCGCTTCGCTCATTCCGTTTTCGCCGAACGCCAGCTGAAGGGTACGATCGGTGACGCGTGTTCTGGCATCGTTGCCCGGCTCGTAGCCTTCGATATAAGCTCGCCCGGCGCCCATCAGGTCGAATACGCCCGTCAAAACGCCGCTGACACCGCCCGAATCGGCATCGACATCGGTATGGTCTGCACGGGTAAAGGTGTCCAAAAGCAAGTCGCCATTCTGACCCAGCGACGAGATTTTCAGATCA
>JBNLDM010000086.1:0-5376 GCA_050304335.1 Pontiella sp. | reverse complement strand
TGTGGGTTTGAAGATAGAACCGCAAACCGCAAACCGCAAACTGCAAACCGCAAACCGCAAACCGCAAACCGCAAACCGCAAACCGCAAACCGCAAACCGCAAACCGCAAACCGCAAACAATGCAACTACCGCCTGTCATTTTCGGAACGTTGATCAAGCGCTACAAGCGCTTCCTCGCCGACGTGGAACTGGACGACGGCACCGTTATTACGGCGCACTGTCCGAATACGGGGCGGATGACGACCTGCGCCGAGCCAGGCTGGCGTACGGCTCTTTCCGACAGCCAAAACCCGAAAAGGAAGCATCGCTTCACCTGGGAACTGGTGCATAACGGACAATGCTGGATCTGCGTCAATACCGGGCGCGCCAACGATATGGCGTTCGAAGCCGTGTCGAACGATGTTATCCCCGAGCTGACCGGCTATCCCGAGCTGCTTCGTGAACAAGCATTCGGTAAGAGCCGCTTCGACCTGCTGTTGCGTGACGGTGGCAGATGCTGCTATGTCGAAGTCAAGAACGTCACGCTGCTTTCCGGCGATGGCTGCTACGCCTTTCCCGATGCCGTGACCGAACGCGGTCGCAAGCATCTGTTGGACCTGGTGGAAGTCGTCAAGGCGGGCCACCGCGCCGCGATGCTCTACATCATCGCCCGTTCCGATGGGACATCCTTCCGCTGCGCTCATGAAATCGATCCGCAATACGCCGCAGCACTGAAATCCGCAATTGCATCCGGAATAGAGGTTTATGTCTGGCAGGCAGCCATTGCGCCCGACGGACTGTGCCTGTCAAAACCCGTGCATTTCGTGGATTTACGGTAAATAGGATCATTTTAGTCGTTATTCCTGCCTCGTCATATTGTATCGTCTTGCCTAAGGCGAAGCCCTAACGGAGGAGACGATTATGAAAGCCTGGAAAAAAACCATATTATTCAGTGTGGTGACCATCCTTCTTCTTGCCGGCATCAGCCGGATGAATCGCACTGCAACGACTTCACGCATCGATGCACCATCTGATGCCGGGAAACCCAGTACCGTTCTGCATGCCTCCAATCTGCGGGAGTGGCTGGCCGGTGACCAGGCCGATCTATCGGAAGGCATTGAGCTGGCCCGGCAGCGGGGGGCGCGCATGCGCGAGCTGATACGGACCAACCCCGAACGGGCTATCCGGACAGCGCTTTCGCTGTCAGAGTGGCAAGACCTTCCATCCGAATTCCGCAAGCATGTCGAGCGTCCCTTCAGTGCCGTGGCCAATGTGGAGGTGCTGATCGCCTGCGGACCGGACTCGAGTGAAACATTCATCCGGACCAGACTGCCGGATGGCGACGAGCTGGAAACCCATGTATACGGTCGTCGCAACAGCATTGATACCAAGCATGGCATACCCGTGCAGGGAATCGAGATCGACGGGGTCGGAGCCTTGCGCCCTGAAGTATTCCAGCTGCTGGATGCTGAAGAAGAGACAGCGGCGCTGGCGCGCTATCCGGTTGTCATGCGCGATCCCGGAGGCGGTTCCGTTGCTGCGCTGGCCGGCGGCAGGATCTTCTATTTCAAGGACCTGGCTTCCTATGAAGAGGCCAACAGCCGTATTGCGCAATTGGAACTGCTGCCCGGACCCGATAGCGGAGCGCAGGCTCTGTTTGCACGGCTGGATGCGCTGATTGTTGATGGCGAGATCGATTTCAATGCCCTGCAGGAAGCCGCGGTTGAAGCGGCGGAAGCATGGTCCGGAACCGCGCGCGATATGTATGTGATCCTGGTCGATTTCCCGGACAACACGGGTCAGCCTGCCGACCCTGCTGCGTTCTCAAATGCACTGAATGCGACGGTTGCACAGCAGATCTGGGAGATGTCGTACGGCAAGACGTACATCGACGCCGTTGTGAACACAAACACCTACCGCATGCCACTTTCCAGCTCCAGCTACACCAACGATGTGGAACTGCTGCACACCAATGCAGCAACGCTGGCTATCAACGACGGTGCCGATCTTTCCCCCTATGAAACCGTATGCATACTTTTCCCGCATGTAGACGGCTTTTCCTGGGCCGGACTGGCGAGTGTCGGCGGCGACAAGCTGTGGCTGAACAGCTATACCAATTCCAAGGTCGTGACCCACGAACTGGGTCACAACTATGGCGCGCGTCATGCCGAGTTCTGGTCGGTGGCAGCAGGCAATCCGGTGGACCCGGCCGGTAGTGTCATCGAATACGGAGATTTCACCGATATCATGGGCGGCGGCGGGCTGCCGGAGGGCCACTTCAACTGCTGGCACAAGAACCATATCGGCTGGCTGGACAGCACCAACTGGCTGGCGGTGTCCACATCGGGCACCTATCGTGTGTATCGTTCCGACAGCTACCAGACCATCGGTGCGGTTCGCGGGCTGGAAGTCGAAAAGGGGGCGGGCGACCAATACTGGGTCGGTCTGCGGCAGGAGTATCCCGATTACGAACGCTTCAGCCGGGGAGCCTATGTGCTCTGGAAAAAATCAGGCGACAACCGCTCTTTCCTGCTGGATATGACACCGGAGTCGGGCGACGGAAAATATGATGGCGGCCTCGCGTTAGGCCAGACCTATTCCGACGCGGCGGCCGGGGTGCACATGACCGCGGTTGCGCGTGGCGGGCAAACCTCAAATGCCTGGATGGACATCACCGTCAGTCTCGGGACATTTCCCGGCAACAGCCCGCCAACCGCTTCACTCAACGGGCCGACCAATCTGGGTGTGCGGGAAGGAGCACTTTTCTCGGTAACGGCTTCGGATGCCGATGGAGACGAGCTGGCCTATTACTGGGATATCGGCGATGGACTGGTTAAACCAAATGCGTCCACGCTGCCTGCAGCCTGGCTGTCGGCAGGTACTGCAACCGTGAACTGCGTGGTATCCGATATGAAAGGCGGTACCAACGTCGTGTCGCAAAACGTGGTACTTTCCGACCCGCTGGATAACTGGGTCAAGCGTGCCACCGGCATTGGGCCGACCACGAATCTGAATGATATATGTCTCGGCAATGGCCGGCTGGTTGCAGTCGGTACCAAGGCGACGACCGCCTATTCCGATGATGGCACCAACTGGACGGTGCATGCCTCGGGCAATGTGTTCATGGGAAATGTCTATTTCGAGGGCGTTGTTCATGATGGCTCTCAATTTGTTGCGGCCGGCCTGGATTATGATTTTGATGCTCCCGCGGGATGGGAGCAGGTGATTTTCACATCGCCCGATGGGAGCTACTGGACCCAGCAGTACCAGTCGGACGATGGCAGCGGGACGCCCGTCAGTTTCAACGACATCGCATTTGGCAACGGTACCTATGTGGCGGTTGGAGATAACGGAACCATTGTTAATTCCTCCAACGGCACGAGCTGGAGCGCAGCGACCTCCGGAACGGCCACGGACCTGCAGGGAATCAGCTATGGCGACGGCGTTTTCGTCGCGGTGGGCGATGAAGGCGGCAGCACGCCGCATGTTGTACTTACATCACCGGATGGCACGTCGTGGACAGATCATACGAGCGGAACCGTTCTGGCAGCCTCGCGCTGGATGGTTCATATCGAGTACTGCAACGATCGCTTCCTGGCGGGCGGATGGTTCGCCGACGTCCTGTACTCAACCAATCAAGGGGTTGATTTTGCGATGGATACGGACAACGGATACGACCTCACGTCCTTCGCCTTCGGAGACGGGGTCTATTTTGCGGCAGGACGGGATGTTCCCAATGGATCGGCGGATATCAATCTGGTATCGCTCGACGGCGCATCCTGGACGGCGTTATCGACCCCCAGCCAGGACGACCGCAATGCGGCTGTCTATTTCAACGGCACGTTCATTACCGTGGGCGACAACGGTTCCATCTGGCAGTCGGACCCGGTCGGCTCATCCGGCGGCGGTTTTGCCGTGTGGCAGCTGGATAACAGTGATGTGCTGGGTTTGAACCGCGATCCCTTCGATGATGCCGATTGGGATGGATTCTGGAATATCTGGGAATATGCCATGGGTTCGCTGGCGACCGATGCCGGGTCGGTGCCGTCACCGGCGGTGACGGGCGAGTCCGGCGGTTATTTCACGGTGACGTATCCGCGCGACGGCATTGCGCCGGACATCGACTACACGGTTGAACGGGCCTCCAATCTGGTATCCAACGATTTCACCTCGGCCAATGCGGTTGTGATCGAAGATACGGACACCAACCTCACGGCCCGTTCAGTCTATCTGATGTCGTCGCAGACGAATGAGTACATGCGCCTGAATCTGGAGCTGAAATAGGGACTGCTTTTGCGAAGCGTGCTGAGACAAACCCCCCCTGCGAGCGGAGACCGGCCCTGCATCCGGGCTTTTCTGCCTAATCCCTCGAACTATGCGTCGAGATAGGCAGATTCAACCGCCCTTGGTTTCCGCCCCTTCAGGCCATGCACGAACGGCTGGGCCTGTTGAACAGACCACTGCTTGTACAGGTTTTTCACCCCTTTCATCATTTACTCTTCCAGGTATCCGGCCCAAAAGGCCTACTCACAGCCCGACTTTTTTCTTTCTAAATCGTTTCCACTCATGCATTCTGCATAATAGTTTCTTTAAAAGAAAAAGTGGACTGTGTTATGCAGAATCCAATTCTGCCTCATCAACTGTTCGGTCACATTAGAATGTACGAAAATCAAACAGCGATACGATTGTTATTCTGGACCATTCTTATCACCGGAATCTCTAGCATCATTTTTCCACTGACCCTGAAAAAAGGATTCAAAACCCCATTGTTGTACCTACCAACTTCACTAATTCCACTTTTCATAATGTACGAATACCTGATGCCTCCAGAAATGAATATTCGACTGGATCTGGCATTCTTAATTCCAGTTGGTATAGCGGCACTATTTGCATGGCTGATACGAGCTTTGATTATTAACAAACGAAACTAGACCGAACCAGGGCATGGACTTTACCGGGGAAACGCCCGTCGATTAGGTCAAAGTTTGATTCCCCGGAAAGTCACACCAAACGTTCGACCATTGAGAGGAGAATCATGAAAAGAATCACATTAGCTCTTATCGCAGTATCACTTAGCATAACACGAGCTTCTGCGGAGAAATTATCTGCATCACAGATAAAGGAAATTGTTGAGGCTTACTCAAACGCAATTTATGATCAGGATTATGATGCTTGGAGCAAGTTGTTAACTGAGACCGACGATCTTACTAGAGCCACATTCTATGGTGGTAATTTGCGGAGCAGAGAGATTGAACTTATAAAATTAAAGGACATTGAGAAAAGAGAAGCGTCATATGATGTCGAACTACAGTTAGTACTCAAGAGTCCGCATGGAGACAAATGGACGACAACAAGCTGGCTGCAGATATTGCCAAATGGAAAAATAAAATATGATAT
>JBNLDM010000085.1:0-15498 GCA_050304335.1 Pontiella sp. | reverse complement strand
TGATCGCCCATCAAAGTCGTAAAAATTTGATCGGCTGACACCACATCTTCAATTTTAACCTGCAACAAACGTCGTGTTTGTGGATCCATCGTCGTTGACCAAAGCTGATCAGCATTCATTTCACCCAACCCTTTGTAACGCTGGATGCTCATCCCTTTCCGGCCTAGTGCCCGTACCGCCTGTAGCAGGTCCATCAGCGATTCCGCTTCGATCTTGGTGCCTTTGTCGTCGAGATTGAACATCGGTTCCTCCGCCCCCGACAGCTGCCCGGGCTCGAATCCGCCCTGCACCAGCCTGTCCACCACTTCCTTGAACTGCTTGCGGAAGAAGAGTTCCTTGTAACGCAGAGCTGGAGCGGCCGGCTCTTCGCCGTCGATCACTTCCGTGCCATCCTGCGCTTCAGCAAAGATCGCTTTCAGGTCGTGGTCATCGTGGGCGAAACGCAGATCAAGGTCCTCGCCGACATCATTCATATACACGCAGTACAACGGGAAATCGCCCGTTTCGGTGTTGCGGTTCGCCAGATAGTCCTCGAGACGTATACCCCGGCGACGAAGCATATCGGCCATGTCCTCGACCTGTACGAGGTTTTCCAGTAGTTCGCGCAGCCCCTTGGTATCCAGCAACGGCGTGCCGTCGGGCTTTTCGAGCAACAGGCCGTCCGCACCCAGGTCGAGCAGGATCTGCGTCAGGTGGGCATCGGACTCCACATATTCCTCACGTTTTCGGCGGGTGACCTTGTAGAGCGGCGGCTGGGCGATGTAAACGTAACCGTGTTCGATCAACTGCGGCATCTGGCGGTAGAAAAACGTCAACAGCAGTGTTCGGATGTGCGCGCCGTCGACATCCGCATCGGTCATGATAATGATCTTGTGGTAGCGCGCTTTGTTGATGTCAAAGTCGTCCACACCTATACCGGTACCGATGGCGGTGATCATGGTCCGGATTTCATCGTTGGCCAGCACCTTGTCGAGACGGGCTTTCTGGACATTGATCACCTTACCCTTCACCGGAAGGATAGCCTGGAACTCGCGTTCGCGACCCTGTTTTGCCGATCCGCCGGCGGAGTCCCCTTCCACGATGTAGAGTTCGGTGCGGGACGGATCACGGCTGGAGCAGTCGGCCAGCTTGCCCGGCAGGCCACCGCTCTCCAGCGCGCCCTTGCGACGGGCCAGATCACGCGCCTTGCGGGCGGCCAGGCGGGCTCGGGCCGCCACCACGGCCTTGTCGATGATGGTACGCGCCACCGTCGGGTTTTCCTCGAAGTAGGTGCCGAGTTCCTCGTTGACGATCTGCTGAACAATCCCTTCGACCTCTCCGTTGCCGAGCTTGGTCTTGGTCTGCCCTTCAAACTGCGGATCGGGAATCTTGACACTGATAACGGCGGTGAGGCCTTCGCGGATATCGTCGCCGCCCATGGCCTGCTTGTCGTCCTTGATCAGTTTGTTGGTCTTGGCATAGGCGTTGACCGTGCGGGTCAATGCGGAACGGAACCCCGACAGATGCGTACCGCCTTCGATGGTGTTGATGTTGTTGGCGAAGGAGAAGATGGTTTCATTGAATGCGTCGGAATACTGCATCGCGATCTCGACGACCACCTCGTCCTTTTCGCGCTCGAAATAGATCACATCGGAGTGCATCGGCGCCTTGTTCCGGTTGAGATGCTGGACAAACTCCATGATGCCGCCCTCGTACATGAACACCTCTTCGCGACCGGTGGCATCCTCCGTGAGGGTGATTTTCGCGCCGCGGTTCAGGAACGCCAGTTCGCGCAGGCGGGCGGAGAGAATATCCCACTGGAAGCCGCCTTCGTGGGTGAAGATCGTGCGGTCGGGCTTGAAGGTGACCTTGGTGCCGGTTTCGGTGGTCTTGCCGATCTTGACCAGCTCGGTCGTTTCGACACCGCGCTCAAAGCGCTGGTGGTGTACGAAGCCGTCGCGCTTGACCTCCACTTCGAGCCATTCGGACAGCGCGTTCACGCACGATACACCCACGCCATGCAGGCCGCCGGACACCTTGTAGGTATCGGAGTCGAACTTGCCGCCGGCGTGCAGAACGGTCATGACCACGGTCACCGCCGGCTTGCCTTCGGTCTTGTGGATGTCCACCGGAATACCGCGTCCATCATCCGTTACGGACAGTGAGCCGTCTTCGTTGATGCAGACTTCGACATTGGAACAGTAGCCGGCCAGCGCCTCGTCGATCGAGTTGTCGACGACTTCATAGACACAGTGGTGGTATCCCCGCGAGCCGGTGTCGCCGATGTACATCGCCGGCCGTTTCCGTACAGCCGCGATGCCCTCCAAAACAGTGATATGGTCGGCACCATAGCCCTTGGCATCGGGATTTTGCGAGGCCCTGGAGGAGGCGGTATTTTTTGCATTCAAATCGTTCTGGGCATCAGACATACGCGTCCTTTTCCTTTCGGTGAAATTGATCGGAAAATAGTAGCAGAAAGCCCGAATTCATAGCAACGGGATATAGGCCGAAAAACGTCTTTTTTTAGCCCGAAAATCCCTGAAAAAGAGGTGTTTTGCGCCGGAACGGCGAATCAGCCGGAAACCGGATCGAACCGGTAGCCGACCTGCCGCACCGTGTGGATGAAAACAGGGTGGGCCGGATCGGGCTCGATCTTGTTGCGCAGCGTGGTCACAAACCGGTCCACACTGCGGCTGGTAACGATGCAGTCGTAGCCCCAGACAGCGTTGAGAATTTCGTCGCGGGTCAGCGCCCGGCCGGTTTTTTCGATGAAATAGGCCAGCAGGTTGTACTCTTTCGGCGAGAGTTCGATCTCCTCGTCGCCCCGCAGCAGCCGCCGGGCGGCCGGATCGAGCCGGAAGGGCCCGAATGCGACGGCATCATCCGTATCGTCCTTGTGCGCACGCCGCAGAAATGCGGCGGCCCGGGCCAGCAGCTCGTTGATACTGAACGGCTTGGTAACATAATCGTCCGCCCCGAGGTTGAGACCGAGTACGATATCCGATTCCTCGCCCTTGGCGGTGAGCATGATGATCGGCATGTCCAGGCCTTCCTGCCGCAGCAGGCGGCAGATTTCGTAGCCGTTGACCTTTGGAAGCATGATATCGAGAATGATCAGGTCGGGCCGGGCGTTCAGGGCGGCATTCAGCCCTTTTTCACCATCGGCGGCCGTAAGCACCTTGTAGCCCTTGTATGAAAAATTATCCTTCAGCCCCGTGAGCATGGCCGGATCGTCTTCAACAATCAGTATCGTTTCCATGATGCGTCTATGCTCCATTATCCTTGCAGTCTGATATTAGCCACAAAAGGCACAAAGGTTTCAAATCAGCAGATTCATGTCTCCTGTGTGTTTTGTACAAATTGGTCGCTATTCACTTCCAATCATGTGGCAAAATCCATCATTAAGGCGAACATCGGTGGCTTCCATTTTTTTGACTATATGGGCAGCCGCACGGTGAAGGTGCTCCCCTTGCCCGGCTCGCTGTCCACTTCAATGCGCCCTTTATGCGCGTTTACAATGAAATGGACAATACTCAAACCCAATCCGCAGCCCTGGGCGGCACGGCTCAGGGAATCATCCACCTGATAAAAGCTGTCGAAGATCCGGCGCACCTGCCGGCGCGACATCCCGATTCCGTTGTCCGCCACCGCAAAGCACACCTCGTCGTCCTCCCGGAAGAGCGACAGCCGGATCTGCTTGTCGTCAGCGGTGTACTTGCACGCATTGTCCAGCAGGTTGATCAGTACCGTCACGATGGCATCGTGGTCGGCGGGTATTTCGGGCAGCCCATCCGCCAGCTCGGTTTCCAGACGGCATTGGTTGGCCCGGTATTTCGTGCATACGGAATCAACAGCATCTTCCACGATCTCCACCGGCGATGCGGGCGCTATCGTGAACGCGTTCTTATTACGTTCCATCCGCGAGAAGGAGAGGAAGTTTTCAATCATGCGGGTTAGGCGTTCGTTTTCGCGGGCGATCATACGCAGGTATTCCCCGGCGTGCGCCTCGTCGCGCGTACGCCCCTCCAGCAGGGTATCGACCAGCAGCCGCATGGATGCCAGCGGAGTCTTCAGTTCGTGCGAGACGGTCGCAATAAAATCGTTTTTCATCCGGTTCAGCCGTATCTGCCGTCCGACGGCCTGAACGGCAAAAGCCCCGACCGCGATGAGCAGCAGAATCACCAGAACGCCGGTCCAGATATAGATTGTGATCTGGCGGTCCGCCGCCCGGCTGAACACATCGCCGTCAGAAAAATAAAGCTCCACGTGTCCTTCCGGGAATCCGCGGGGCAGCGAGGCGGAGGCGATGGGCGGCATGCCTTTTCCAGGCTGCCCGGCAATCAACCTGCCCTGCGCATCCAGGATGCGGAACTGCGCATCGGAATTCCCGAATTCATCCCGGTAGCCGTCCAGCGCAGAGGCTAAACCGTCGCTCGACATGAGCACCAGTATATCTCCATACTGTGTTGAATGGCGGATCAAATACCCCGGCCACCCATCGATTGACGCAGACACGATCGTATCCACGGGTCCCGTGGGCATCGGATACACCTCCGCTGCAGCGAGCGAGTGCGTTTCCGCATCAGCCAGGCGCTGCAACGGTTCTTCGAGATCCGCATTGCCTGTCCGTTCCTCGTAGTCGAGCAGCCGTCGGGCAACCATCAGGTTCTGGGCGGCCGGCAGGTATTCCGTTCCCTGTCTGAACAGATCCTGGGCAACAGCCGCCGCCAGGCGGTTCATCATGGCCTTGCGCCCATCCTGTTCCGCTTCATCCTGCTCCAACAGGTTCAGCAGCAGCAAACGGACCGAGGCAGCAAAGGGCTGCTGCGGCTCCATCGCAGCCTTCATGGCCTCTTCCAAGCGGCCCAGACGCACCAGGCAGCGGACCTGCCCGGCCAGAGCCCGAGGATCATTGGAATCCGTCAGGCGGCCATACTGCCCGCAGGCCGCTTCATAATCGTGATCGATGAATTCCAGCTGCCAGGCCTGCGCAAGCCCAGCGTCGATCGAAGTATTTGCGGCGTCCGATGTCCGGTCGGTCGAGGGATAGACCCGTGCGCCATCCGCGTTCCAGAGCACCATTCCCTGAAAATGTTCATCGAATACCAGCCGATGCAGCAGGCCATATGGATTCAACGTCCAGTCGGTCTGACTGAATGCAGCGAAGCGCGCATCGATCCGCTGCTTTACCCGATCGCCGGCCTCGTTGAGTTTCTGCTGGTAGAGCGTCTCCAGCTTTTGCCGGATAACCAGCCGCTCGTTGGCGACCACCCGGCTCATGAACCAGAGGAGACTGACCGTGGGAAGGATCACGGCAGCTGCCAGCAGGATCATCCAATGCAGTTGGCCGCGTCTGTTCATGAGTCCGGTTTTCGTTAAACGTTATTGTGCGGCGACCAGTTCGGCGCGGCCGAAATACTGGGGATTCAGCCAGGCCTGGTCGTAGGGATCATGCCAGCTGATCTTAGCATCGCGTCCGCCATGGCCCCGGTTGTCGTTGACCTGCACCTCCACGCCGATGCGTGCACCGACCTCAGCCTTCGTCCCCAACTCACTCCACGGAAATGCCACCTCGAAACAGTACCCCTTCCCGGTGTTCTTCATGGCCGTTTCGGTGGAATGGACAGTGCGTCCCTGCCCCTGAACGCAAACCGCTTCTGCGGCATTCTCGCTCCAGACCAGTCCAAACTGATGCTCTGTATCCCCATACCCGCCGTTTTTGCTATCCGTGGCATCCAGATACAGTTCAATACCGTCGTTGAACTGCCAGATCTGATCGGGATTGTGCGCCGGCGAGCTGTCCGTCACATCGATCAGCACATATAGTTTTTCAGCATCCCACAGCATCCGATAACTGCCCGCAATCTGGTTTTCGGGTCCCTGATTGACATAGATGGTCTTGGTGAGATCATACACCTCGGCGGCGTTCCAGACCGCATCCACCTCGCCGTCGATCACCGGCGGCGTCGCCGTCTCCACGACGCGCGCCGGAGGCTCCGCAAGCAGTGTCTTCAACTGGTCAACCTTTTCCGCCTCCCACGCCTGTGCCTGCTGGCGTTCGACCTCAGACATCACATTCTGCAACGCAGCGATCGCGGGCGCCAGCTCGCTCAAATGCGGAATGCCGCTCAATTTCGCCTGAAGCGTCAGCGATTCCGGCTGTTCTACCGTACTAACCGCCAGGGTCGTTGGTTCAACCTGCTCCGCAAGCCGGGCAAACGCCGCCTTCATCTTTTCCGCCATTTCATCGTCAGCTCCCGAGTGGAAGGCGGATTGAATTCCGGCCAGACGCGCCATGCCACCCGCGTTGACCAGCACGATTTTCCGGGCTTTTCCGAGCTGCGACTGGACCGCAGCACTGAACACGCCTTCTTCCAGAACGGAAGCTCCGCTCCCCAGTGCTTTCAGGGAAGCATCGATTACCTCCGGCTCAAAGGCCAACACCACCGATCCATTGGTTTCAACGATCTGCAAGGGCGGAAGGTCGGGTGCTTCGGCCAAACGCTCGCGTAGGAGCTGCGCGACCGGACCTGTGTCCCTGCACGTCAGAACGAGCCCCGGACGGAACGGCATGCCCTCCGGGCTTTTAGCCTCGCCGGGCAGGGCAAACAGCGCAGCCTGCTCGATGTTTTCAAGAAATCCAACGGGTAGCGGCATGCCGTTTCCAATCCGCAGCAATTGCTGCAGCTGCTGAAACTGCGCCGGATTGTTGGTCGACAGGGCAAAACTCATCAGGTAGAACGCATCCGGCGGAACACCTTCCAGGCCGGCGGATGCAATCGCCGGCGTTTTGATCAGCTCATAGGCCATATTCGGCACACCTTCCTTAAGGTTTACCATGGCACTCAGCGCGATTCCGTCCGGCTCGATCGAATGCGTCAGCAACAGGTCATCGATTCCGGCGAGATTCAGCATACCGGCGGCCATCCTGAACTTCGGCGACAGATCCTGATGCTGCACGTGACTGAATAACGTATCGACATCGATCCATAGCGTCGCGGCATTGCGCTGGCGGGCCAGTTTATCGATTTTCCGGAAGGTCGGATTGCCGGAGGCAAGCGACGGTTCGGTGCCAATCCCTTTGTATTGGTTAATGCAGGTGACCAGCCGTTCCCGCGGATAGGCCATGAAAATCACCTTGTCGTCATAGGCCATGGCCGGGCCATCCGGAATCTGCAGGACCGTCATGCCTTCAATGGGCTCCGAGGGTGCTCCGGCCACGCTCAGGCCGGCAATGATCATGCCGCGCAGGGCATCGCTCTCCCCCGGGTGCATGATACAGAGAAAGGAAGAAGACCCATGCAGATCGAACTGCGGACAGCCGACCGCCAGACTGCGCACCTTCTTGAGTTCGGCCAGCATACTGGGATTGAAGAATCGCGTGAGCGCCATGGCCGGGCCGGCCGGCAGCACCGCCCCGGTCGAACGCATGATCGGTGCGAGCGGATCCTCGGAGGGCGAGATCTGCAGCATATTCAGCAGGGCCTCTACCTGACGCCCCGGGCTGCCCAGTTCCATATAAACCATGGTATCAGGCGGCATCAACGAGGCTGGATCAAAATAGCGCAGGTTTTCCAGCAGCGGCCGCGCCTTTTCAACCAGCTTTGCCTGGTCGGCATGTTCGGCCACCAGCCGTTCCAGTACCGCGGCCGCCTTGGCCTCATTGCCGAGACGGACATAGCACATGCCCTGGCGATAGAGCGCCTGTGCCACGAGCTCGGTCGGTGCTGACGGATCCGCAATGACTGCTTCATAGGCTCCGATCGCGGCCGGCAGATCGCCTTCGATCTCTTCCGCATAGAGCCCCTGCTGCAGCAGCTCTCCCGGCATGGCGGCCTGAGAACCCATGACCGCCCACGCACTGAATGTCACGATTATCAGTGATCGTATTCGAACAAACATATTCATGATCAATCTCCACTTACCTTTATACGCACTCCAAACGGGCGGATTCCCGCTTGTTCGATGATGACCCTAAGGAATCCGAGTTACCGTTGTGCAACGGTTGCATCCTAATACCGGTATTTTAGGGGGTTTCCCCGGGAGGGGGGTTCGTGTTGTTGATGTCGATCAGGATCTTCCATTGTCCATCAGGCTGGCGCTGCCAGATATGCAGCCCCTTGCCGTAGAAATCAAAAGTCTGGTCACCACCGACGGGTGTAAATGTCCAGTGAAAGCGATTGACCGCATAAGCCATTCCTCCATCGACACCCGATGCCACCGTCTCGCAGTCCATCCCAACCAGCTTCGCCTGTTTTCGCCCGTCCATGATCCAGTTGCGGATCTGTTTCTTTCCGACCAACCAGTCCGACCCGCCACTCAACAGCCGCGCATCATCGGTATACCTGGCAATGGCCGGTTTCACATCATCGGCAAGAAAGACATCATGGAAGGTCTGCTCCAGTTCGATCAACTGTTCGCGGATGCTTTCACGTTCCGCGTCTGAAACGCCCTCCGCTTTGTTCATGTCGACAACGGGCACATCCTGCAACGCCTGTGTTTTCCACTCGGCCAGCAGTTCCGCAGATGGAGCGGGCCGGTTGTTCCAGGCCTCGGCTTCTCGTTTCCAGCTGCCGTCGGGCTGCTTGTTCCATATTGTCACAAATGTCTTGGCGCTGGATTGAACCGCTTCCCTGCCGGTCATTGCATAGCGGTGCACATACTCCCCGGTTTCATAGACATGATCACCGCATATCCAGACCCGGCGGTTAAGCCGCTCCAGTCCATGCATGCTTGATCCGCCAACGGCGTCCAGCACTACGGCGCATAATTGATCCTTGCCGCGCAGCAGGGGCAGCTGCTCGATTGCGCAGGCCGCATCCGGCATCCAGCAGGTAGCAAATGCCTCCGCATCCCTGTCAACGAAGGCCTTAACCATGCGCGCATGGTTTTCGTTCAGTGCCTTCAGTACATTTACCGGATCGACCGTTTCAGCATATCCCCGACCTGACAACAGCATCCATGCACAGAGTGCCAATCCAATTCGTACATTAGTTCTCACGTCAACCTCCCAGGCTATTATTCCCATTCCACACCATTACTACAGCATCACCCTATGTCTGAAATGTTACCGTTTTGATACGGTCACATCCAAATTCCGACAAAATACTACGCATTTATCCGCAGTTCAATCTTCAGGCGGATGACTGTTTCGCAGCGATTTTAGATGTTCATCCCCGTTCATCGTCTTCCGCAATCGGGGGTGGGGTTGCCTCCCGCCCGGTTTGTCCGGACTTACGTCCCTGACGCCGTTGATATGACTGACGGATCTCCCCCGCGCGATCATCTATAAGCCACGCGTACGGTCCATACCCTGCAATCCTGCTGGATACTATGTTTGCATTGATGTACATGGTCGTTCCCCCGGTTAGGTTTCCACTCACCGCAAGCAGGCCCATTCCCGCTTGTTCGGGGAATAACCTAGGGAAAAGATGTTACCGTTGTGCCACCGGTTGATCCAATTGCGGACAAAAAACGGCCCGGTCAAAGCGGTTTCAATGCACCGTTGCGGTAGCGGGCCTGCAGCGCGACGTAACGCTCTGCAAACCCGTGAATGTTGGCGAAGTCCGCATCGGTAAGGGCGCGGATTACCTTGGCAGGCGTACCGACGGCAAGCGTACCGGCGGGTATCCGCCGACCTTGCGCAACCACGGAGCCGGCGCCGATGATGCAGTTGTCGCCGATCTCGCAGCCGTCCAGCAGGATGGCCCCCATGCCGATCAGGCAGTTGTTCCCCACCGTGCAGGCATGCAGCATGACCTTGTGCCCTACGGTCACATCATTCCCGAGAATGGTCGGGCACTTGCGGCTGGTGTGGGCCACGGAATTGTCCTGGATATTACTACGTTCGCCGACGATGATCGGTTCGATATCACCCCGCAGGACGGCGCCAAACCAAACGCTGGACTGATTCCCCAGCCGTACGTCACCGATCACCTCGGCCGAGCCGGCTACATAGTATTCTTCCGGCAGAGAGGGTATGCGGTTTTCGAATTGATAGATCATCCGCGGAAGGTAACGCATCCGTTGTCGAATGGGAAGCCTGCCCGGCGCCTGGTTGGATTACCGGAGGGAATGCAGCCCGATCATGTTGCCTTCGGTATCGTAGGCCAGGGCAATGAAGCCGTACTCGCCGATGGAAAACTTTTCCTTCTCGATGCGACCTCCGTTTTCAACGACCCGTACAGCCTCGCTCGCGCAATCCTCGCAGGAAAAGTAGACCAGGATACTGTTACCGCCGGATGGCCCCCCATCCATTTTCACCAGCGCGCCGGCCGCGCCCCATTGGTCCATGGCCATAGGAAATGCCCACAGCTCGATATCCGGAGAATTCAGGCGCTCCAGCCGGGTTTCGAAAACTGCTTCGTAGAAGGCCCGGGCACGCTCCATATCCTGCACATAGATCTCGAACCAGCCTACCGGGTTTTTCTTCATGGTTGACTATCCGAGCTCGAGCATGGTTTTGCTGAGCTCGAGCTGTTCGTGCTCTTCCATCACAAGCAGGTTTTCAAACACTTCCCTGACCGCCGAGGAGGGTGCTCGACTGACCATTTCGCTGTAAAACTTTATGAGGCAGGCATCGAAATGCATGGCGGCTGTCACCACGTCGCCCACATCCATTTCCGGTTTGATTTTGAACTCGGTGATCTGCTTGAGCTTCGTGGCGTCTGAATCGTATTGGTAGTAGGAGTCCAGCACGTTCTTGGACACATCCTTCTGGAACGCAGCGAGGCATTCGTCCAGGTATTCCTCGTGCCGGCTCATATAGCCCAGCAGGGCCCTGGTTCGCTCCTTGCTCGCGGAATCCTTGAGCCCTTCGTAGAATTCGCTGAGCTTCTGATGGAATTTACGCGCCTGGTTCAGTACGTCCTTGGTTTGATTGAATGGCATATGCGACTCCCTTCTTTGCTGAGGCTATTTTAAGCTGCACATGGCGGCTGTCAAACGTCAGCTGTTCCAAATAAAAGCCCTTATTGAGACGACAGTTTTCGAATTATCTCTTCGGTTTCGTCAAATTCAACACCACGAACCTGCATATGCCTGATTGCGCAGCGACCATCGTCGGGCTTCATGTTGACGGCGCGCACAGCATCAATGGCAACCAGGACATCGAATCCCAGCCTGTGTGCATCCAGCGCTGTGTTCTTCACGCAATAGTCCGTTGTAAGCCCGGCCACGATCACGGATTCTATGCCCTTTGCTTTCAGTTGCTGCTCCAGACCGGTACCTTCAAATCCGGAATAGGCATCCCTGTCGACAGCGGTTGCCTTTGAGATGATGGTCGCGCTTTCAGGGACAAGGAGTTCGTCATGGAACTGCGCGCCGGGCGTACCGGCCACGCAATGCGGCGGCCACGGACCGCCGTTGGCAGCGAATGAGCAATGGTTCGCCGGATGCCAGTCGCGCGTGAAATAGAGCGGCAAGGCCTGCTCGTCAAACAGGTGGATCAATCGGTTGGCCGGTTCAACCACGCGGTCGCCCTCCTCGACCGCCAGGGCACCGCCCGGACAAAAATCCTTCTGCACATCAACGATGATCAGCGCCGTTTTCATGCCCATTCGCAAACCAAGCTACTCTTCTATGGCAATCGCTTCGACCGGGCATCCGTCGGCTGCCTCCCGGCAGTTTTCTTCCTCCCCGGCAGGGACCGTATCCACCGTGGCCCTGGCCACATCGCCATTCATTTCGAAGACGGCCGGACAGATGTCGGGACACAGTCCGCACCCGGTACACATATCAGGATCTACTTTGGCTTTCATGGCTACCTCCTGTTGAGTTGCTCAGGTACTTTTTCCCTTCGTGCTACGCTTGAACTCTAGGAGGAATTTACCGCATTGCAAATGAATAAAAGCAGCCTTGATCGATACAAAAACACTGATAGTCTTCGTCTTGGAAGGCGAACAAGCCATGAAGCCCTGCATTACAGCTCAAATATGCCGGCTGCCGATCCACGAACTTCGTTGCGGCTATTATTCTGACATCTACTTCTGGCGCGAAAAGCGTACCCTCGAACAGCACCACCTGCATCCGGAAGTCGTCATGCAGCTCTTCCAAAAACACGATGCCCTGCTATGCGGCATCGATGAAGTGATCGCCGTGTTGAAGGCGGCCACCGGTCACTACACGGATTCACAGCGTGCGGCATCGCTCCTTGATCAGTATCGCAAAACCGATGAGTCCAATGCCGTCAGGCGGGAGCTCGAAGCGTTGTGGCAGGACGGCTTCGGCCGGCTCGACATCCAATGCCTGCGCGACGGCGATCGCATCGCGCCCTGGGAAAGCATCATGCACATCAGGGGCGATGCCTCGTTGTTTGCCCATCTCGAAACCGTGTATCTGGGCATTCTGTCCCGCCGCACAAAAATTGCGACCAACACGCGAACGGTGGTCGACGCAGCGAACGGGAAACCCGTCCTTTTCTTCCCCGCGCGTTTCGACCATTGGTCGGTGCAGGAGGGCGACGGCTATGCGGCCTTCATCGGCGGTGCGTTCGGGGTGTCGACGCCGGCGCAGGCAGCATGGATGGAAGCAGATGCGCTGGGTACGGTTCCGCATGCACTCATTGCGTCCACGGGCGGCGATACGGTGCGCGCGGTGTCGCTCTTCGGCGAAGCGTATCCAGATGTCAACCTGGTGGCATTGGTGGACTTCGACAACGATTGCATCGGCACTGCGCTCAAATGTGCCGAAGCGCTGGGAGCGCGGTTATGGGGCGTCAGGCTTGATACCACGGGTGAGCTCATCGACGTGTCGGCCAGTGAACCCGGTGTAACCATCGATCTGGTTGAGCGGACCCGTGCACAACTGGATGCAAATGGCTGCGACCACGTTAAAATCGTGGTGTCGGGCGGCTTCAACCCCGAGCGCATACGTCGTTTCGAAGCGATGGATGCCCCCGTCGACGCCTACGGTGTCGGCAGTTGCCTGATGCAGGAAAACTACGATTTCACCGCCGATATCGTTCTCGTCGACGGCAAGCCCTGCGCCAAGGCCGGACGGCAGTTCAATCCCAACCCCCGCCTGCGACCCATCGAAGGGTAGAACATGACCCAAAAAGGAAAGGAAACATCCTATGCTCGCTTCTACAATCGCCATGGCGGTACTCGCAGCTATTCTGCTGTTGCCTGGACATCATAAAGGCAGCGGCAAAGACGTGGCCGGACTGAAGATCGCCTTCCACCTGACCGGGACGATCCTTTTGAAATTATTTATTATTGCTCGGGGGGATAATTCTTACAGCAAACATCTGATTGATTGTATTTCCGCCTGAGCTCTTAGGCTCTAACCTATGGTTGAGCTGTTTATTTCAGTTTCCGCGACCTGGAACGATCTCCTCCGCTTCTTCATCCCAAATTTTGGCTGAACCAGCTCTAACGGTGCGACCGACATGGATTGCCTCGGCGATCTCTTCCTCAGATGCTCCTGCATTTTTTGCTTTGTCGAAATGGTATTTCAAGCAGGGAATACAAGTGGCGGTAACGGATGCACCGATTGCAATTAGTTCTTTTTGTTTAGTATCCATTTTATTTTACATCCTCCTTTCCGACTATCTGAAATGAGGCTTGTTACTCACAACTACGTTGAGCACAACAATGATCGATTTCTTCTTTCTCCCGTAGCACAGGAACTATCTTACAGTTCGCAAAACAGACACTTCCGGGCCACCGGAATTTTAGTTGTGCGTTCATGATGCCGGTTAATTCCATCCCTTCGATCACTTTACAACAGCATGAACTGACCACTTGTTGAACCGTTTCGGTTGCAGACTTACACCCCAGTACGATAACGGCATCATATTGCTCCGCGCATTTCCGGAGCTTCTTACGTTTTCCAGAGGTCCACATGCACATAAACCACTGGTGGTAAAGGATGCTCCTGAATACGCCTGTCTTCAGGCCGTGATCTTCCAGCCTGGTTTGCAGCACACTTATGTGGCGTTCAAAAGGTTCAGACTTCAGGCAGCTTTTGAAGAGCTGAAGGAAAGGTTTTGTTTCTCTTGCGGCAACAGTCACAGCCGGACACATATTACAGGGGACTATCAAAGCCGAGCGCAGCCCCTCAACTTCCGGAATGATGTCTCGATCCTCAAAATGGAGCGGCATTTATCTCCTCCCTCCTTTTGCCCTTTTCTGGGCCCAACGTTACACATGATTTTCAGTGCTCATAAAGTTCGACCTAATCAGCGGGCGTTTTCACCGTAAAGTCGATGTTCTGGTTCGAATAAGTTCTTATTAGGCGCGTCGTAGCTTTGAATCCCGTTGCTTGATGGGAGTTGGTTAAAAGTAATATTTAGCACCTATTGTTATCGCCGATAGTTCAGGTTCACCTTCTTCCCTTGAACCCGTTATTTCGAGCTCATCAATTAAGCTGGAAAACTCCAAAACCACTGAAAGATTTTCAAGGGGGAGGGCTTCCACGCCGAGGCCATAAGAGTAACCAGTTGTGTGGTAATTGTCTGTCTCTTCACCTTCTACCCAGATAATCTCGAATTCTGTCCTCGTAATCCCAAGAAGGCCATAGACTTTTATCCTTTCATGAAGCGGAAGAATTCCCCGGACGTAAAGCCCCCATATTTCTGTCAACTTCCAATCTGAATTGTATTTGTCGTCACGGTCGGAAACGACTCCAGTTCCGGCAGTACCTTCCAGTGCTAGATACGGATTCAATTCCGCACCCAACTTTCCCCTGACGGCTCCCAAATTGGCTTCTCCTCCATACCTCACTGTGTCTATGAACATATAGTCTAGTCCAGCGTATGGCTTTAAAATTGGAAGCTCGGCTTTCGCTACGGTCACTCCTGATGCCAACAACATTCCAATCAGTATCGATTTGATAGTCGTTTTCATCTCGCACCTCAGTTTCTCTCAAACCCCTAAACGGGGATTTACTCTTTTTTATGAGATTGGCAAGGGGAAAGACGGGTATTTTATAGGCATTTCATTTGCGTTTAAATTTCGAACGTTACGTGTGCGGTTTAACACCGTTGCTCGCGCGGGAATTAATGGTGGTTCGACCTACATTGCAATTCGACGCAATAATGCTACCCCAAATCCTCCTAACCCAATAAGCAGAATTGATGATGGTTCGGTGCGCATAAAGCTTCGACCGAATCAACCGGCGTTTTCACCGTAAGGTCCATGCCCTGGTTCTGTGATTATTTTTTCTCCGCAATGAGGGCAATTATGAGTTGCTACTACGATCTTAACGTCTTCCGGTGGTTTGATAACTTTGTCGCAACTCGGGCAAACCAAACCATCAGATCTCAACATAGGTTCAACTCGTTTTGCCTGAAAAAACACATAGCCAAAGAGAGCTGCCACATTGACTACTGCAAGTGTTGGCCATGCCCAATCCGGCAAATCTATACATTTTTCTGCATAGACTATTGCCCCCAACGTCAATCCTGCCCAACAAATCAACGTAAGCACAAAAGGCCATGTGCGTTTCCATTCAAGTTTTTTGTGTGCTTCGAGTATCGAATTGAATTCTTGCTTTGTCATTTTTCTCTACACAGAACGT
>JBNLDM010000084.1:0-25341 GCA_050304335.1 Pontiella sp. | reverse complement strand
CGGCACCAGAAGCGCGGACGCCATGCGTTCAACAGGAACAGCACGGTAAAGATGGCGATCAGCAGCCAGCCCAGCCGCATGCCCGGCGACACCACGGCCTGGCAGGTGCGTGTCAACAGCGCAATCGGGTCGAACAGCCCGATCTGCATGAAGCCGAAGGCGCACGCGATCAGCAGCACCACCAGAATTAGATACTTGTACACCTGGGCACGGCTATGGAAATTCTGTCGCATCCGGTCCTTCACCTTCTTAGGGCGCAGCCAGCGCGAAGCCAGATGGAACAGCGTTCCCAGCGGACAGATCCATCCACAGAAAAAGCGGCCAAGAAACGGTGTTAGCGCCAGGATCAGCAGGCCGATGCCCATGGTGTAGGCGATGTTGTGGGCAGAGAAAAGCGTACCGACGGCATTGAGTGCGGAGCTGTCGAGAAACAGTGTAACCGGATAGCCCATGAGCAGGCCCTGCGCGGTCAGCACAAAAGCCAGGAAGAAGAGGCCGAGAAAGAACCCCTGGTAGTAGCGGCGCAGTTTTCTCATGTGGCCGCCCTCACCTTCTTGAACAGTTTCAGGTTCTGCTCGTCGAGCACGCCTAGCCCCATCTTCGCCGCCATGCCCAGATAGGCGATGTCGTCCGGATCAAGACCGAGCAGGCGCACGCCGAAGGTATCGATCGCCACCTGGTCGGTTCCGGCGGCGACCACGTTGCCGGGCCGGACATCGGACGGGCTGCCGCCGGTAGGACCGTTCGACACCAGCAGACGCGAACCGTCGAGAACGACGAGCGTCGGCGTAATAAACTGACCCAGGTCGGTAATGACTTCGTTGATCGCCTGATGCAGCCGGTTGCGCGGACCGCCTAGCAGGCCGTACCAGTTTTTCATCGTCAGCGAAGCACCGCTCAGGTTGTGCGACTTTACCGTCGGGATACCGATCAGCTTGTCGGCCCATTCAAGCGGGCGGTAGAGTGCCTCCCAGTCCGGCACACGGATCGTCCCGATCTTCACCTGCCCGAAGAGCGATGCCGACGGAAGCCAGACTTCGCCACCGGCGGAACCGACGGCATCCATCAGACCCGACTTGACGAAGCAGCCCTCGGGATTGTTGATCGGATTGTCGATCACGCGCACCTCGGCGCCGGCGGCGATGCACTGCCTCACCACTTCCGCGGTAACAGCCGGCGAGGTGGTGGCGCCCAGATGGGCGGGCCGGTCGAAAGCGCAGTTGGGTTTGACCAGCACCCGGTCGCCCGCCTTGATAAAGCGCTCAATGCCGCCCAGCTCCTGCAGCGCGGCGCGAACAGCCAAGGCATGGTCCGTTCCTTCTGCCACGGCCATCATGCCTTCCGTGCCGGGAACGGCAAACGACGGGATGAGCTTCGCGGTTTCGCCCGACGGCACCAGGTTGCGGTTGTGAAAGAAGGTACCGACCGCAGCGGTACCGGCCGCAAAGCCGGCCGCGGTGCCCATGCGCTTCATAAAAAGTCTGCGTTCGGAAGAATTTTCGTTCATGGCGCCTGTGCTCCTGTTGCCAATCGTTCCCTCAGCGCATTCCAGTGCGTCATCAGGGCTTCGCGCGATGTGGCGTTCTGCACGCCCCAGACCGAACCATTAAGGACACCTGCAACATTCCACGACCCGAACATGGAACCGCCCGATGCGCCGTTTTCGGTGAAGAGTTCCTCACCGCCATACAGGGCCAGCTCCTCCGCATAGGCGGCCACCGTATCGGCATTGCCATCCATGGTAAACCAGACGGCCTGGACTCCATCCAGCATAATATCAACGGTCCGTATGTTGTTGAATGCCGAGAATCCGAATGCACTCTCGGGCATGAAGCCCTCGGCGTCGCCGACGAGATCCGAGCCTGCCAGCGCCACCAGATCGACCTGCGGTTTCGCCGATGCGCTGTCAGCCGCATCACCCAGATACGGCACCAATGCCAGCGCGAGTTCCACGGCGGGCGCGGCATCCGCTCCCGCAGTCAATGCATTCAGCTGGAGATAATAGGTCCCGACGGTCAGGGCCGCCTGACCGGGCATTGCATACCCTTCGGCCCCCTCGACGGGCTGGCCCTCTGCCGGCTTTTCGCCGTTGTAGGCCCCCTTCGCGCCCTGCTCCACCTCGAACCGGTAGAGATACATGTCCCAGCGCTGATCGTTCATCACCCATTCACCGCTGCTGAGCTCGGTCGCACCATATTGCAGGTAGTAATCGGCCTTGCCGTTGATCTTTTCGTACATGCGGTCGGCCGGAAGTACCGATCCGTCCTCAAGCACCCAGCCGCCCGTGGCCACCGGTACCGGCAAGGCGGTGACTTCCGAGGCCGGCGGCGTGAATACGGCGGGGTCGTAGAGCCGTCCCTTGATGACAAACAGGAACAGCACTACCACCGGAAAAAGCCATCCGGCAATCAGAAGAATTCGACGCAGCATTGTAGAATGATCCCCTAGGCCAGTACGGTCTCGGCCCTGCGTATATGGTGTCCAATCGGAACCGCATTCGGGCAGGCCCGCTCGCAGACAGTACAGTCGCCGCAGACCGCCAGCGACGGCGTCCTGGGCAGGCTGCGGTAGGTTTCAAACGCCAGTTCGACATACTGCGTGTTTTCAAGATAGTAGTCCGAGCAGCGTACGACATCCGAGACGGCCAAACCCTGCGGACAGTTATCGGTACAGGTACCGCACATAAGGCAATGGCCGCTCATGGCCAGCCTGGCCGCCTTGCGTACGCGGAGTCCGGCCTGCGGATCCGCTTTCGCCTTCGATGCCTCTACCAGTTTCTTGATCTCCGCGAAGGAATTGGCCCCTTTGTTAATCGTGGTGATGCCGGGCGTGGCGAGATAGTGCGGCACAGCATCTTCGTAGGCACCCTGCACGCCGCGGCCCGACTTCATCAATACCACGCCGACGCCGTCCTTCGCAGCCTGCTCGAAGACCGGCAGGAACTTTTCTTCGTCCACCATGGAATAGGCCGGCATAAGCGCGTCGTAGAATCCCTCATCCAGAGCGGCTTTCAGACAGTTATCCACATCGCCATGGGAGGTCAGCCCGATGTATTTGAACTTGCCGGCCTTCTTCCAGCGCTCCGCCCCTTTCCGGTACTTGTCCTTCCGGACATCGTTGGCGTTATGGAGATTGAAGAAGGCGATATCGACGCTATCCACCCCGAGCATCGCAAGCGTCTCATCCATGGCCCTGTCGTCATCAGGTTCCCACGTAATCTTCAGACCAAGTTTCACCTTGTCCGTCTGACCCTTGATCGCTTCGGCCACGTTCCTGAGTGCCGCCCCCCCCTTGTATTGCGTGGAGGTGTGGATAAAATTCATGCCCTGAGCGATGGCGAACTTGATTACGTTGACGTCCTGTCCGGCGCCCGATCCCAGCGATACCGCCGGAAGCATCAGGTCCGCCTTGCCCAGCTTGCGAAGCGGAACCCCCGCCATGGTCGATCCGTCTTCGGCAGCCTGGGCTTTGCTGCCGGCAAGCACGGCGGCTCCTGCAACGACACCGGCACTCTTGAAGAAATCAGAACGGGAACATTTACTCGAATGGTTCATAGCAATCCTTCCTTTCCGACTGACCGCACCATGCGGAAGCCTTAAGAAAGAGGAATACCACGCACCGCACAGCGCGTCAAACGAGCACACCGCATCTGTCATCTTTGAACGGAGTTCCATTAGGAGAAATCAACCGTGCGGCGCTCTTCAGGCTGCGATGGGCCGGCAATCAGCTATGCATATCCTTTAGTATGCCGGGCACGGCCTTGATGGCGTCACCGACCCTGGAGCCATCCTTGCCGCCGGCCTGTGCCTTGTCGGGCTTGCCGCCGCCTCCCCCGCCGGCGAGCTTGGCGACCGCGCCGATCAGCTTGCCGGCGTGGATGCCTTCGGAAACGAGGTCGTCGCTGACGGAAGCCATGAAGCAGGCCTTGCCGTCGGCGTGGCTTCCGAGAATGATCACGCCGCTTTCCAGCTTCTGGCGCAGGCGGTCCATCAGTTCTCGCAGTGCATCCATCGGCACTTCGCCAGCGGTCGCGGCCAGCAGGGGCATATTGTCGACCTTATCGGTGAGTGTGATGTGTTCAACCTTGGAAAGCAGCGCCTCGATGCCGTGGACTGCGGCCTTCATGCGGGCTTCCTTCAGCTGTTTTTCAGCCGCCTTCACCTGCTCCGCTAGCGCCTTGATGCGGGCGGGCAGGTCGGAGGGTTTGACGCTGAGGCTCTGGCTGATGCCGGTCAGCAGTTCGTGTTCATCCGCGGTCCACGACAGCGCCTCCATGCCGGAGACGGCTTCGATGCGGCGGATGCCTGCGGCCACGGACGACTCGGATACAATGCGGAACTGGCCGATGTCGCCGGTGGCCTGAACATGCGTCCCGCCGCACAGTTCCTTGCTGAAATCGCCGACGGCCACCACGCGCACGGTTTCACCATACTTGTCGTCGAACACGGCCTGGATGCTGCCGTCCTTCTGGACATCGGCCAGAGCCATTTCGGTGGTGGTCAGCGGATCGTTGCGCATGATCTCGTGGTTGACGATCTGCTCGATCCGGCGCAGCTGGTCCGGCTTGAGGGCTTCGAAATAGTTGAAGTCGAACCGGAGATAACCGGGTGCCACCAGCGAACCGGCCTGCTTGATGGAGGGATCCAGCACCTGGCGAAGCGCAGCATTCAGCAGGTGCGTCGACGTGTGATTGCGGCGCACCTGTCCGCGGCGGTAGCGGTCGACCGCCGCCAGGGCACGATCCCCCTTCTTCGCTTCGCCGAACTCGTACTCGCCGACGTGCAGGATGATGCCGTCAGGCGTCTTCTGCGTGTCGGTGACCCGGAAACTGAAGTTGGCGCCCTTGAGTTCGCCCTGGTCCCCCAGCTGACCGCCGGATTCGGGATAGAATGGAGATTGCATGAGCACGATTTCTCCGGATTCCAGCACATCGACCACCTCGGTCTCGCAGGCTGTGGTGTCGTAGCCGACAAACACCGTGGGTTCGGCATCGATGGTGCCGCCTTCGGCCATGACGACCGATTTCTTGCTGGCATAGTCGGCCCGGGCGCGATTGCGCTGCTCGTCCATCAGCACTTCGAAACCATCGGTGTCGACCGTGATGCCGCGCTCGCGGGCCATGACCTCCGTCAGGTCAATCGGGAAGCCAAAGGTATCGTACAGCTTGAAGGCTTCGTCAGACGGGAACATTTTGTCGGACAGGCCGGAGGCGACCTGCTCAAACAGCTCGATGCCGCGGTCGAGGGTGCGGTTGAAGGAATCCTCCTCGGCCTTGAGCAGCTTGGTGACGCGGTCAAGGTTCTTGCGCAGCTCAGGGAAGGCATCGCCGAAGTTTTCAGCGACGGTTGAGGCCAGCTTGTAGAAGAAGGGTTCCTTGAAGCCGAGGTTGCGGCCGACGCGCACGGCGCGGCGCAGGATGCGGCGCAGCACATAGCCGCGGCCGTCGTTGGCGGGAATAATCCCGTCGGCGATTGCAAACGAGAGACAGCGGATATGGTCGGCAATTACGCGAAAGGCAATATCGGCCGGATCGGTCATTGAACTTGTGTACTTCCTGCCGCTCATTACCTCCAGCGTTCGGAAGATCGGCGTGAAGACATCGGTCTCATAGTTGGAGATGATGCCCGAGAAATCGGTGAAGCCCTTCGAGCACTGGATAACGGAACAGGCACGCTCGAAACCCATTCCGGTATCGACGTGCTGAGCAGGCAGCGGCGAGTAGCTGCCATCGGGATTGGCGTTAAACTGGATAAACACCAGATTCCAGATTTCAATGCAGTCGGCACTATCGGCATTGACCATTTTCGCGCCAGCGTCGCCGTTGGGCGTTAGGTCGATATGGATTTCCGAACAGGGCCCGCAGGGGCCGGTGTCGCCCATCATCCAGAAGTTGTCCTTGCGGTTGCCGGGCACGACACGTTCCTCGGGCAGGTATTGCAGCCACATCTCCCTGGCTTCAAGATCCGCCTCGGCCTTGTCGTCGCCGCCGAAATAGGTGGCGTAAAGGCGCTCTTCAGGGAAGCCCCAGACCTTGACGAGCAGCTCCCAGGCCCAGTCGATGGCCTCCTGCTTGAAGTAGTCGCCGAAGGACCAGTTGCCCAGCATTTCAAAGAAAGTGTGGTGGTAGGTGTCGGCGCCGACATCCTCGAGGTCGTTGTGCTTGCCGCCGGCGCGGATGCACTTCTGGGTATCGGCAGCCCGGCCCGGCGTGTACGGGCAGTCGGCCTGGCCGAGAAAGATCGGCACGAACTGGTTCATCCCCGCGTTGGTGAACAGCAGGTTCGGCGCGTCGGGCATCAGACTGGCCGACTTTACGATCGTATGCTGCTTCGATTCAAAAAAATCCAGGAACGACTGGCGGATTTCCTTCGATGTCATTGGGTAACCTCTTTCATACCTCACGTGGAGGGACGACCTCTGTGTCGTCCAAGACCAATCCAGGACGGGACAGAGCCCATCCCTCCAAAACAATAGCCGCCGAACCCGGTCGGCGAAAAACAGCGGGCTTTATAATGGGATCGGCGGACCGATGCAATGGCCGAATCTCAGCGAAACAACCACCGATTGAACATTCCGAGGCCAATACGCGTCATATAAGACATTCATGATCATATTTTATGTCTATGCTTGCCCGACGGCCGCTTAGCGATCATACTGTTCCTTCATTAAGACAGGAGGTAGACCATGAACCTGCAAGCGAGAATCATCCCGGTCTGTGCTGCCATTGCAGCCCTGACGCTCACGACGACGGCCGCCACCAACCAGTTCGGCGTGACAGCCAGCGGTTTTTCCGACTATACCATCAACGACCTGCCGGACCCGGAGCTCACGCTGGTTCGGGGCTTTACCTATTTTTTCAACGTCGATGCGCCGATTCATCCCTTTTATATCACCACGACATTCAATAACGCCTTTGGCAGAGTGACATGGGACGATGGGGTCACCAATCAGGGAGCAACCGTCGGGACCGTCACCTTTGCTGTTCCGAACTCTGCGCCCGACACCCTGTATTATCAATGTGGCGCGCATAACGCGATGTGGGGCGTCTTGAATATAATCGACCCGCCGGGGGTGATCATCACGGACGTCAACGTGGGAAGCAATGTGGTCATAAAATCCACTGGATACGATTCCGATAAACTGAATCTCAACGTCCTTTCAAGCACCAACCTGACGACCAACACCGTCTGGTCTTCCGCATCGATTCTATCCAATGTGTTTGATAGCGGCACCAACACGACCACCGTTACCCTGCCGGCGGGCGATGCCGCTTTTTTCCAGGTCCAGCAGGGATTCTTCTAAACCACCCCTCATCGGGGCGAGGATCAGAACGAGGCGACCCAGCGAACGCCGATGATATCCTCGTCATTGAGGGGCGCGTCATGCATCCAGTGCTCGTGGTTGACGATGAGCAGGCTGCCGCCGGGAAGCGTGATATTGGGTCCCCACGTAAAGCGCTCGATGCTTGCCCCTCCGTAGGCGGCTGGATTATCGATCGTGTCGTATCGTAGCAGCAAGGTGACTCTCGGATTGCGCCATACCATCCCCTCCACCTCGGCGACGTCGCCGGAAAAGACGCTCTCAAGTGTCGGCGTGGTGTCCTCCTCGCGTCGCGCATATTCGTAATAGACGCGAATCAGATCCCCGTAACGCAGCGTCACGTCACCGCCTGACAACGTATAGTTTTTCCTGGGCGCACCGGATGCCTGAAGCTCCCCCGTGGCGAAAGAGCCGCCAATGATTATCCAGGAACTTCCAAGGGTTGCCCGTCCCCCGAGGGCGACGTTGGAATTATTGTCGCTCCAGCTCCGGCTTGGCGTGAAACCGAATTCCTGCAGTCCGTTGACGGCATAGCCATCCATCTGGACCAGGAAGTTCGCCGGGAGAGGCACGCCGAGGTGCAGGTCTGCGCCCTCGTCGGCATAGGGCATCGGCAATACGGGCTCGTAGTACCCTACCCGGCGTCCCATGTTGTACATCAGCGGATTGGTTAGCGTTCGATAAACGCCCGGATGGGCCATACCCGAAAAGGCGCCGAAGGGCACGGCAAAGCGGCCGGCCTTTGCCTCCAGCTGCAAATCCGTATCCCGCACGAGCGCGTTGCGGCGCGTCAGCAGCTGGATCAGGTCCGCACTGAAGCTGCCCTCGACCAGTTCGATGTTCATGCCGCCGCTCCCATCGGTATGGCAGGTCGTGCAGGCCATGACCTGGGCGCTGAAGGGATTGTCTTCGGGTCGCCATTCCGCGCCCACCCATATATCGGGAAAGAAGCCCTGGTTTTCCACCTGCTCGTCACCATGTCGCCACAGTACGGAGACCGTGGCATGCAAAGAGACGGAGGAGGCTGACAGCACCTCCGAAACCGAGGGAATCACCTTGCCCTGGTCCGACTCTGCATCGTCGGTGTTGAGGGATGCAAGATACCCGGCAATAGGCTCGATCTCGCGTTCCTGTATGTTGGCGCCGGTCTTGGCGGCCATGCGCCGCACGGTAAACAGCCATTCGTCGTAGGATTTCTGCTTCGCGGTGGCACGCCCCGTATCGTGGCACTGCGAACAGGCGCTCTGGAAAAGCGCCTCCCCATCGCGATCCGTCGCCGCTTCCTGGGCGGTTTCCATGAGCGACAGCAGCTTCGTCGTTGATGATGCCTCTTGTTCGTCCTGAATATTCGATGTTGCGGCCTGAACGGCAGCCAACAATACAAACCATGCAAACAGAAGACTCTTGATTCTTTGCACCATGCTCTTCTCCTTCTTGAATACGTTTACCTGAACGGAAAAAATGGTAGCGTTCAGTTTCAGTAATGACAAGAAACAGCGTGCAAATTCCACGGGGACGAACCATGAATGCGGATGAACTTCGGGCCATGCAGGCCCCGCTGAAAGAAAAGTACAAATCGGATCCCGAGGCGGCTGTTGTGGCCTTTCATGCCGAGGCGCACATGGCCGAGGGCATCGCCTGCAGCATCGGAACGCACCGGGCCCTGTCGGAAGCCGGTTTGCACCCGGCAACGGGGGGCGACGGCTTACAGCTCTGTTCAGGCGACATGCTGCTGGAGGCGCTGGCTGCCTGCGCCGGCGTAACCCTGCAGGCGGTGTCCACCGCCATGGGTATTCAGCTTAAGGACTTCACAGTGCGTGCAGATGGCGCACTCGACTTTCGCGGTACGCTCGGCGTATCGAAGGAGGCTCCCGTCGGCTTTCAGTCTATCCAGCTAACCTTCGAACTCGATACCGATGCCGACGATTCCTCCGTGGACAAGCTCATCCAATTGACAGAGCGGTATTGCGTAGTCCTGCAGACCCTTAAGCATCCTCCTTCCATAGCCGTCGCGCGCTGGTAGGATGCTGCCTGGCGAAGTGTATGGAAACCTTGTCCCTCCCTCGCAACATTTAGGATTTTCCCTGCCGGCGGATTTCGTCATAATGGCTAGATGAATATTCGGCACTGCATACCGATCACCAGCCTTTTCGTCAGCCTGGCGTACGCGCAGGCCGCGGAAATCCGCATTCATCTCGACAACCCTCCCGAGCGAGGACGAGTGGTTTTCATGCTTTTTGACTCTCCCAATGCATTCGGCGACCTGAGGGACCCGGTGTCGACGGTTTCGGAACCGTTGGATGGAAGACCGGCATATGTCCTCACAAACGTGCCGCCGGGAAAGTACGCACTGATGGCTTTCGTTGACGAAAACACGAATGAACAAATCGACAAGAACTTTATCGGCATCCCGCGCGAACCGCTGGGCTTTTCAAACAACTATGCCCCAAAGGGACCACCGAGCTATGCTAACGCGGCCTTTACGCTTACCGAGGGGCAGTTTCAGCAATTTGATCTCGCATTCTACAAACCGCTTGGCAAGCTCGGACGGATCGGCATCGGTCCCGGCGTAATCTGGCGCAGCAGTCCCTACCGGGATTACGACGGCGCCGTGTATCAATTCATTCCTGCCGTCACCTATACGGGCGAACGGCTGCAGTGGTTCGGACCCCGCGTGCAGTTCGGTCTGGTCGGGAGCGGCCGCGTACGTCTCGCAGCAACCGGTGAATACCGGATCGGTCCATACGAGGAAAACGGAAGCCCCTTTCTGGACGGAATGGGGGATGCGGAGGATGCCTTCATGGCCGGGCTCGCCCTCACCGGGGAGCTGCCCGCTGGTATTGATCTCTCCATCGGCGCCTCGACCGATGCATTCGGAACCATTGGCGGCCACGAGGCATCGGCCAGGGTGGGCAAGCTGTTCCAGCTGGGCCTGCTGCGGATTACGCCCGGGATCGGATTGAACTGGATGGATGAAGCGATGGCCGCCAACGATTTCGGGGTTCCCGCCGGCAAGGCAACCACCGTCCGTCCCGCTTACGCTCCCGGTGATGTGTTCGGCGTGGAAGGAGGCATCAATCTGTTTATCGAGATTTCACGGAACTGGCTGTTTGCGGGCAGCATCGCCGTGGAATGGCTCGATCCCAATGCGACCGACAGCCCCATCGTCGAGCAGCACCATGTTTTGAAAGGCTTCGCCACCATCAACTATATTTTCTGATCTGTTGCGGAGGATGGTTGCTTAAACATTTGAGGTATGACGGCCTGTTTTGATAGAATGAACCGCAAATCTTCCCGACGGGTATGATACATGGTGTGGTTATGAAGGGAACGCGGTCCAGATTATTGAAAGGCGCCGTCATGCTGCTGGCATTTGCATCGCTGTCCTGCGTGCATGCCGAATCACCATCCGGCCTGATGATTGAATTCCTTCAGGGTGCCAAGGTTGAAAACATCGCTGATCCCTCGCCCGAATTCGGCTGGATTGTGCCTTCGAACAAAAACAATGCCATGCAGTCGGCCTACCGCATCCTGGTCGCGAGCCGTGCGGATCTGCTGGAACCGGGCAAGGCGGATCTGTGGGACAGCGGCAGAGTAGAATCGGATCAGTCAGTCAACGTGTCCTATGGCAGTGCTTCGCTGCAGCCGGGACAGACCGCGTGCTGGAAGGTCAAGACGTGGACCGATAAAGGTGAAGAGAGCGAATGGTCCGCCACCCAGCAGTTTACCATCGGTCAGCCCTCGAGGGATTATACCGCCAGCCGCTATCCGCTGGTACAGGAGGATATCGCACCGACCAGCATCGTTCAGCGGTCCCGGTCCAAGTACCTGATCGACTTTGGCAAGGTGGCCTTCGGCTATCTGCGTCTCGACCTCCCCTGCAGTGAGGATGAACAGACCATTACTATTCACTTCGGGGAGAAGGGCGACGAAAAGAGCATCGACCGGGATCCGGGTGGCACCATCCGCTATTACGTGGTGAAACAACCCCTGCAGAAAGGTGATAACAGGATAGACGTCCATCCACCTCAGGATCAGCGCAACACGAGCGGAAGCGCCATACGGATTCCGGAAGAGATCGGAGTGATCGCCCCCTTCCGCTACATCGAGATCGAAAACTGTCCGGTGAAGCTCGAGGCATCGATGGTCCGCCAGGTAGCCGTGCACTACCCCTTCGAGGGAAACTCCTCCAGCTTCGAATCTGACAACGAGCTGCTGAACAGAATCTGGGCGCTCTGTAAATACAGCATGAAGGCCACCAGCTTCTGCGGCATATTCGTCGATGGAGACCGTGAGCGGATTCCCTACGAAGCCGACGCCTACATCAATCAGCTCTCCTGGTACGCGGTCGACCGTGATTTCTCTATCGCACGCTACAGCTATGAATATCTGCTGAGACATTCGACCTGGCCCACCGAATGGAAGCAGCATTCCGTCATGATGGCCTGGGTGGACTACATGTATACCGGCGATAAGGAATCGCTGGAAGCCACCTACGACATTCTCAAGCAACAGAAGACGCTCGAAAACCGCGCGCGCGAAGACGGCCTGCTCAGGACCGATGGCCAGAAAAACCGCAATGACATCGTCGACTGGCCGGAGGGCGAACGCGACGGCTATGACCGGCGGGAGGTAAACACTGTCATCAACTCATTCTATTACCTGAACCTGAACCAGATGGCCGACATGGCCCAGGCGCTCGGCAGGGATGACGATGCAGCAGCCTATCGCGACAAGGCGGCACAGGTGAAAGCGAGCTTCAACGAGGTCCTCTTCAGCAAGGATGTGTACATCGACGGCGAAGGCTCCCACCATTCCGCCCTGCATGCCAACATGCTCCCGCTGGCGGTCGGTCTGGTGCCGGAGAAACATATTGGATCGGTGGCCGATTTCGTGATCTCGCGCGAAATGGCCTGCAGCGTATACGGCGCCCAGTATCTGCTCGAAGGGCTCTACCGGGCGGGCAAAGCGCAGGCGGCGCTCGATTTGATGGTCTCTAAGAAGAAGCGCAGCTGGTACAATATGATCGACGCCGGCTCGACCATCACGATGGAGGCATGGGACAACGAATTCAAACCTAACCAGGATTGGAATCATGCCTGGGGTGCTGCACCGGCGAACATCATTTCACGCTACCTGCTGGGCGTCCGCCCGCTCGAACCGGGATTCAGGAAGGCGCTGATCCAGCCGCAGCCGGCTTCGCTAAGGAACGTACAGGGGATCGTACCGTCCATCCGCGGACCCATCACCGTCATCATTAAAAACGATGGACGCAGATTTATGCTGGGTGTTGATATTCCTGCTAACATGTCGGCGAAGATCGGCGTGCCTTGTATCAGCAAATCAAACGCGACCGTCCTGCTTGATGGCGAACCGGTAGAGGTCGATATTAAAGAGAACTATCTGTTTATTGACCCATTAGGCTCCGGCCAGCACACGATCGTGGTTCAGTAGCCGGCGGTATGGTCCTCGATTCTTCCCTGGGGTTTACGGTTCATGGAACGCTCCTTTCATGCAGGTGCCTGCCTGTGTTCATGGCCTCCGGACCGACGGGCTGGATTACGCCACACGCAAGACGTGCGCCGGCCCCGCCTCCCGGCTGACTGAAATTTCGATGTGCCATGCTGCATAGTACCTCCGTCCCGGGGCTCAATCATCAAGACTAAGGGAGGATGCCGGCTGCGCAATAAGGGGATGGATGGGTTCGCGCATCGAAATCCCTTGCATAAGACTCTGCTGGGTGGCTGCCTGACACCGGATGCGTCACACAGAACATACTCGGGGTTTTGGGATGCCTATTTCAGGGTAGGCCTGATGGTGGATCCAATACGATTTTCGTTTAATAGCATCGAAGCGAAAGGAGCAAACCATGTTAAGACTGCTGCACGACATTCTTGGTTACAAACTGGACGCGAAGGACGATGAGTTCGGACGGGTCAAGGATTTCCTGTTCGACGATGACCATTGGACCGTTCGCTACCTCGTTGCGGATACGGGACGCTGGATTCCAAAACGTAAAGTGCTTATTTCACCTGCCGTACTGGATAAGCCGGATTGGGAAGGGAAGGATTTTCCGGTGAACCTGACCCGGGAGGAGATTGAACAGCAGCCGGATCTTGGAGAGGCCCATGTCGTCACGCGGAATGACGAATGGAAGTGGTATGCGGCATACGGTTATCCATACTACTATATGCCGGACTCCGCTTTTGCATGGGGCATCGGTGCCATCCCCGTTTCAATCTTCGAGATTGATCGGATGAAAGCCGCTGAACAGTCGTCCCCGCCGGACGAACTCAAAAAGCGGATTTTCCGCTCCCTCAGGCAGATCCACGGCTACAGTATCACATCCGGACACGATGCATTGGGAACGGTGGACGACCTGGTGATGGATGATGAAACATGGACCATTCGATATATCAAGGTTGACGCCCATCCGCTGGATGCAGAACGAATGCTGCTGCTTGCTCCCCAGTGGCTGGATGCGGCAGATTGGCAAGCTGGTACGCTGAACTGCCGGATTCCGCGGGACGAAGTCTATTCAAGCCCCGGCTTCCATCCCGACCGGGCGATTGAGCGCAGCTACGAGCACGAACTGCATGCCTACTATCGTGAACCAGCATACTGGAATCCATCCACCATGGAGAATATATAAGCGGAGCGCACTCCCTAGTCCGCCGGCAAGGTGGCCACGAAATCGGACACCAGGTTGAGGCTGGCCTTCTCCTTCTTCCACGGGCCGCCGCCATGCTGCAGATGCAGCGGATCGACCGTGACCACCATCATCATATCGAGATCCTTCAGGAGAACGATCTGCTCGCCGCCATGGCCCCAGGCCAGGTTATACCGGTAGTTGCCGGCGTGCACGGACCACCATTGATAACCGTACGCACTGTCATCCCAGTTGCTGCCTACGCGGATCTTCCAGGCATCGCGCGAATAGATCTGAAGCGAATCATGAACCCATTGGGCCGGGACGATCTGCCGCTCGTTATACCGGCCTTCGTTCATGTATAGCAGACCGAATTTCGCCAGGTCGCGCGCAGTCAGGTGCAGATCGGAAAAGCCCAGAATGTTGCCGTCCCAATCCTGCTGCCAGAAACCCGGCTCGATGCCCAGCGGTTTAAACAGATGCTCCTGCGCGTAGGATTTCAGATCGGTTCCGCCCGCCCGCGCCACGATGATGCCGAGAATATGGGAGCTGAGGTTGCTGTATTCAAAATCCGTGCCGGGATTGCGTATCAGCGGAACATCCACCAGCGTGGAGGTATGGAAACCAGAAAAGAGAAGATTGATCAGATCCGCCGTCGATTCCTCCCAGGGATAGCCCGCCCGCATCTGCAGCAGTTGTCGGATGGTGATTTCGTTCTTGCGCGGGTCTCTGATTTTATCGGCCAGTTCCGGAAAGAAATCCATCATCTTCTGGTCGAGGCTCCTGATTTCTCCGCGTTCCAGTGCGATGCCGACCAGCGCCGCCGTGATGCTCTTGGTGACCGAGTGGATGTTAATCTGCTGATCCACCGCACCGGCATTGAAGTATTTCTCGGCAATCAGGCATCCGTTTTTGAACACCAGCAGGCCATACATGTTTTCAAGCCGGGAGGCGTTCCAGTAGAGTTCGGCCAAAAGCATCGGCTCCACCCCCTGCTCCGCCGGCGTCGATACCCTGAATGTATCCGTCGGCAGCGGCGTATAGCTGATCGTCTGCAGTTCCTGGACCGATGGCCCCCCGCATCCCGCCAGGAACAGCAGGCCGGTGCAGGCGGCTCGCTTGAATGCTGCACCAAGCCGTTGATACCCCAATTCGCTCATGTGCACCCCCTTAGATAGGGCAGGATAGGGAATGTAACTCAAAAGTCTACATCGGAATGAAGGCGGGTTTCCAGCATGGGCCGGGCGTGGTCCCAGTCCTTGGCCAGCGCGTGGATATCGTGCCGCAGCCGCGTTGTTTCCTTAAAGCGCTCTTCGTTGGATAGATCGGTTCGCTGTACCAGCTTCTTCTGCGCCCGTTCTAGATGCCGTTTCCAAAAAAGCATGACATAACGCCGGGCCAGGTCGATTGGCTGGGTTTCGGCATCAATAGCCCGTGATTCCTCCACCTGCACAGCGGTGATGGCTTTCTGCATATCCTCGTCGAATTCGTGAAAACCCTCGGTCAGCGTGTCGGGCGGATCGAGCATAAGAATTTCCAGCAGTTTTTTGCAGATGGGATCGGTCAGCAGATAGGGAGGAAGAAAATCGTGTATGATCGGCTGGACCTCATGGTAGTGATGAACCAGCAGTTCGAGCAAGGCCGTCTCCTGGCGCGGATATGCTTTTGGCTTCACCGCCGTTTGCCCTGCCTCCGTTTTACGCGGAGCAGCCGAGCGCTGTTGCTGCTGCGCCCGTTTCAGGTCCTGACTCAGCGCCAGCGGCGAAATATGCAGGCGGTCGGCGGCGCGGTGAATCATCGGATCGCGGCGGGCAGCGGATGGACAGTGGCTGATGTAGTTAAGGACGGCCTGTACCACCCGCATGCGGCCGGCTTCGGTCTTGGTGTTCTCCTGTTTCTGGAAGGCGTCGATCAGAAAATCCAGCGCGGAGGGAGCCTCTGCAACCAGATCGGCAAGCGCCTCGGGACCCCGCTTGCGGATCAGCGAATCGGGATCCTCCCCTTCCGGCAAGGTGACCACGCGTACGGCCAGCTCGGCGGCAAGGAAGATTTCCGACGAGGCGAGCGCAGCCTTGACGCCGGCGGCGTCGGCATCGAGCACCAGAATCACTTCGTCGGCATAGCGCTTGATCAGCCTGGCATGGTTTTCGGTAAGTGCAGTTCCCTGCGAGGCAACCACATTGGCAAGACCCGCCTGATGGCAGCGGATGGCGTCGATCTGGCCCTCCACTACAATGGCCTGCCGCGCCTCGACAATGCGCTTGCGGGCCTTGTCGAAGGCATAGAGCACCTGGTTCTTCTTGAACAACAGGGTTTCGGGGCTATTGACGTACTTCGCACTCTTTTCAGCCTTGTTCATGATTCGCCCGCTAAATCCGATGACGCGGCCGATCTGGTCGCAGATAGGAAACATGATGCGATTACGGAAGCGATCATAATGGCTGGTCCGTCCTCCGCGATCGGATGGAACAGCGAGTCCGGCGGCCTCGAGCTGCCCGGTCTTATATCCCTTCTTGAGGGCACGGCTCAGGAGCCCTTCCCAATCCTGCGGCGCATAACCGATCTGGAACTCCTTGACGAGATCCGGAGAGAGATCACGTTCCTCCAGATAGCGACGGGCATCGGCGCCTTCCGGACTTTCAAGCAGCATGCGGTGGTAGAAGGCTGCGGCATCGGAGTGCAGTTTGTAGAGCACGTCCTTGTTCCCGCTCTGCTCGGGAACCCCTCCCCCTTCATACTTGACCTCGACCCCGGCGCGCTCAGCAAGGATGTTGACGGCGGTCACGAAATCGACCTTTTCGTAATCCATCACGAAGCGGAACACGTCGCCGCCGGCACCGCAGCCGAAGCAGTGAAAGATCTGGCGCGCATCGTTGACGGTGAAAGAGGGTGTCTTTTCCTGATGGAATGGACAGTTGCACTTATAGGTGGATCCGCGGCGGCGTAACTGCGGCAGATACGCCCCTACCACCTCAACGATGTTGCAGCGGGCGCGTATTTCCTCAATTGTGTCCTTCGAGATAATCGCCATTGCCTAGAAATAGCGTAACCCCGCACCGCCCTCAATCCCGCGTGCCAGAATTCTGCAGTCCAACGCAGTCTATTGGGTCACATGCAACCTGGATCCTGCGTCAAACCGACCTCGTCTTATTAAGCGGTTTTCTTTTCCAACGCGGTTCCGTGACTGCTCTTTTGCGTATATCGATTGACGGTTTCTATCAGCTTCTGATGCTCGATCGGTTTGACGATACAGTCGTCCATGCCGCTCTTGAGACATGCCTGCAGCTCATATCTAAGGGTATGCGCAGTCAGCGCGACAATCGGTATGCTCCGATACGGTTCGGACATGGAACGAATGCTGGCAGTGGCCTCGAAGCCATCCATCACCGGCATTTGGCAGTCCATCAGAATGACATCATAGGGCTTCCTCCGTATCTGCGAGAGCGCCTCTTTACCATTGCTGACGGCATCCACCTCGCACCCCGCCTTCCGGAGCATGGCGCTCACAACCTTCTGACTTATCTTGTTGTCGTCTACCACCAGAATCAAGGCATCGCGGATGAGGTTAGGCTGAATCACATTGGCCGGTTTCGCTTTTTCAGGAGCGGCAATAACAGTCTGGGGAAGCGCCAACGGAAAGGTCAGACCGAAGTAGAACGAAGAGCCTTTACCAATTGTACTAACCAGACCGATCGTTCCACCCATCAGCTCGACCACCTGACTGCTTGCTGCCAGACCCAGACCACTCCCCTCGCATCGGGTAAACCTGTTGTTCCTGATCTGGACGGACTTCTCGAAAACCAGGGAGTGGAATTCCTTATCAATACCCATGCCCGTATCCACTACATGAAAATAGAGCTCAGCTTCATCATTGTTTTTGCGCCGGCATTCGATGTTCAACATGACGAGTCCCTGCTCGGTATATCTGATGGCGTTGTCCAGCAGGTTCGACAGTGCCCGGCTGAGCAGCCGTCCGTCAGTCACAACATGCCTGGGCACATTGCTCTGGCAATCGCACCGGAAGTCGATTCCTTTATGGGCCGCCAGCGGTTCGTACTTAATGGAAAGCGTTTCGCAGAGCGCACGTAGATTCACCGACTCCGCCTGGAGCACAATATCGTCTCCGGCGTCATCGGGCGCTTCGCTTATATCCCTGATCACATCCAGCAGATTGGAGGATGCATTGAGGATCGTCTTCACGCAATTATGCTGCTCTATATTCAGCGGTGTGTCATAGAGGAGCTGCGCCATGCCCATGATGCCGTCCAGCGGTGTGCGGATCTGATGGTTGAGCAGAGCATTGAATTCTTTCCGGGCAAGACGCGCTTCCTCCGCGGCTACCCGCTCCTTCTCGCCCACCGCTACGGTTACTTCCTCCAACTGATTGTAGAGACTTCGAACCTGATCTTCGACTTCCTTGAGCACACTGGTGTCCCGGACGTACAGTTGCACCAGTTTTTTTCCGTTGATATGCTGAAGGCTGCCGTTCACTTCGACCGGAATTACCGATCCGTCCTTATCCTGCATACTCCCCTCGCAGCGCATAGGTTTTCCGGAGAGGCACTGCGTGAACTGCTTCTGAAACTCCGCCCGGGATACGCCGGTGATGAAAGACCAGAAGGTTCTCGCCAATAGATCCTGCCCGTCCATCTTAAGCAGACCGCACGCATGACTATTCGCCGAGACAATGCTTCCTTCATGCTCCACAACGAGGAGGGCGTCGGGACAGTTTTCAAAGAACTGTCGATAGCGTTCGCCCTGATGGGAGGAATGATACCTGTATTTGACCAGTCTCTTCTTGAGGATGAAATTCCACAATAAGAGCACGCAAGCAACCACGGCCGCAACGACCACTGCGGTGTACTCCGGTGTTACAGGCAGAGACGCCTCGGAAAACATTCCCGAAGGCCCGGATATAGTAGCTAGTATATTCATCATGCTTATGATGACATGCAATTTTCGCGCCTATTATCCAACTTGCGTTACCAGGGATATGCTGCCGGCCGGCGGATCGCCGCTGATCTTAACCGCAAAATGCTGATTTGGAATAAGTTGCAGATATTGTACATACATATGTTTCACGTGCAGACATTCGCCTCAGAGATAAAAACAGCCTTTCTCATACAGTGAGTCGTGAAAGCTTGGTTTGTTCTTTTCTCAACTCAGTTAACTAATTATCAGTCGGCAGCCAGTTGTTTTTCGAGGCTTCACTGCACTGGCGTTCAGCCAGATATGAACGCTCCCGCTGGTCGACCCAAGTGCATTGGTGTCGATGGTTGTATTTACCCGCTCAGCTACTACAATCATTCCATTTACCAGAAAATGAGGGGCACCCGCCATGAAACGGCTCAAGTTTGATGATCTGAACAACGAAGCGTTCCTGAAGGACGCGTTCAATCCGGACACCAACGCAAAAATGATACGTGCCGTCCGGATTCGGCGGAATGTCTATCTTTGGCTCTTTCTGACCGGCATCGTCTGCATCTTCATCACGGCCTTTACCCTGCAGATGCACATGAGCATACTGGCGCTCTTCCTGGCCACCCTCTCGCTGGTGGTAATGACCAAGTATGACACGCAGCTCTATTTTCTCTCAAAGCTCACGCTTCGGGAACAGGGAGAGAAAGACGAGACGAATGATTCTTAGTGTCGGATGTGTTGGCGTGGATGCTGTAACCATTGATGCGGCGGCATTTCTCAGAAGCGCCCAGCGGCTCTGAGAGCCGCCACTACAGCGTATTGAGTCCCAACAGGCTGTAAGGACTCCACTCCGGCCTAAGGATGACAAAGAGCTCATCCATCCAACGTTCTGAAACAGGTCTGACTGCTACTGGAAGTGCCGGCGGGAGGGCACTTCGGTTTTCCTGCGCTCCTGAGCGCGGCGGTAAAACAGGATGCCGCCGGAACCGACCAGCAGCAGCAACGCGCTCGACGGTTCCGGAATCGCCGCGTTCGGCGGAAGTCCCTAGCTGTTATTCCGGGATGAAGAGCTTCTGACCGACGTAGATATTATCGGACTTGAGGTTGTTGGCCTTCTTGATGGCTTCGACGGTGGTACCGTAGGCCTGGGCGATGGCTGAGAGCGTGTGGCCTTTCTCCACGGTATGTTCCCGCCCCGGTCCATGCGACGATGTGGAGGGGGCCGGACGCGATGCCGCCGTCCTGGCCAGCAGCTTCTGGACGCGATCGATGGTTTCCTGCATCTCGCGCGCCTGCTTGGCTTCGAGCGCCTGCATATTACTGTTGAGCTGGGCAATCTGGCTGTTGCAGGCCCGGATCTGCTCCTGCAACTGCTGGATCTGCTGCATAAGGCGGCCATAATCCGTCGACACCGATTCCATCTGTCCCTGCAGATTCCTGACCCGCTCCTCGTTATAACGATTGGCGGCCTGCTGCCGGGCGGCCTCCTGCTGGCGCTGCTGAGGCGTCTGAAGGGTCTCGCACCCGCTAAGCAGGATCATTGAAGAAAAACCGATTACCATTCCACATCTCATATTCATACCTACCTTTATTGAACCACACATTCCCTTCATTGGTTCGATATTCCCTGTTGGTTCTTCACTATGGTTTCCATTGATAAAGAAAGCGCGGTGTTTCGACCGTTTGCAGACTGGGTAAGCGGGGGGTGCGGGCTCCCAGTAAAGCGTCGAAAAAACCCTGTTTCTCTGAATAACGTACAATATAGAGCTCCTCCGCGCCCAGTAGGTCCCTCAAGGCTTCCACTGCTTCGAGCCAGTAACCTACGCCGTCGATGAGCCCGTTTTCCAGCGCCTTTTCAGCCGTGAATATCCGTCCGTCGAGCAGCTCCCGGCTTTCGAGGCCTCTGGACTCCATCACAATCGATGCAAAACGATCCTGCATTTCGTCAATCAAGCCCTGCAACATGTTTATGTGCTGTGGATTTACCTCTTCGAACGGGTTCAGCATGTCCTTGTTCTTACCCGATGCAATCGTGACGGATTTTAAACCGATCTTGTCGCCCAGCTCCTTCATGTTGAAGGACTGCATGATGACGCCGACCGAACCGACGATCGCTGTGGGCTCGGCGATGATATAATCGCCCGCCATGGCGGCATAGTAGGCTCCCGAGGCCCCCAGATCACGAATAAATACCATGACCTTGCGCCCCTCGGCACTATACCGGAACATCTGGAGGGCGGCATAGATTTCGTCGCTGGGTGTGATAGCGCCGCCCGGGGAATCGACCTCCAGCAGAATGGCCTTAACGTCCGGATCGTTCCGGGCGGCCAGAATCTGGGAAAGGACAGACTCGACCATGTCCGGATCGCGACCGAAGAACCGCTCGTGCTCCCCGCGCATGATGACGCCCGACAGATCGATACGGACAACCTTGTTTTCCGCAGCTTGGCTGCTGCCATACGACCAGATTTCATCGAATTCCGGAGCCTGGTCGACGGGATACTCGTAGGTCTGCCCCTGCGAGCCCCATCCGAACAAGGCCAGCGCCCCGACATTAAAGATTACGCTCCAGAACAGCGCAATCGACAGCAGCACGATTGCGATCCAGTACCCGGCTTTTGATGCTTTGGCCATCTATATCCCCCATCAGCTTAAAAACTGGAAGCACCATAGAGGTTCGATTCCTTTATTTGAATAAATAAATTTCATTGGCTGGGACAATTCGGGTAGTTTCCGGCTGTCTTGGACAATCGAGGAGCGTTACTTTGGATTATCTTAAACGAGCTAGGGAAGTACTTGAAATTGAAATTTCCGGCATGGAAAAGGTCAGGAACGAACTGGATGGTGGTTTTACCCGGGCGGTAGATGCCATCCTTGAAACCATTGCAAACGGCGGCAAGGTGGTCGTGGCCGGTGTCGGGAAAAACTGGCATATCGGCAACAAGATAGCCGCCACACTGACGAGTACCGGGACGCCGGCCGTGGTCATGCATCCCATCGAAGCCATGCATGGCGACTTCGGCATCCTGGCCGAACGCGACATATTAATGGCCATGAGCTACTCCGGTGCCTCCGACGAGCTGATCGCCCTGCTCCAGCCGGTCAAGCGCAAAGGCGTCCGGATCATTGCCATGACCGGCGAACTGGACAGCCCGCTTGCCCAGCACAGCGACATCATTGTATCGGTCAAGGTAGACAAGGAGGCCTGTCCGTTCAACATGGCTCCGACCACCAGTACCACGGCCACGCTGGCCCTGGGGGACGCGCTGGCGATGGTGCTGCTCGAGGCGCGCGGCTTCGAGATCGAGGACTACGCCAAGCTGCATCCGGGCGGTGCGATCGGGCGCACCCTGCTGCTCACCGTCGGTGACGTCATGCGTACGGGTGACCGCTGCGCCACGGTTCAATCCGGACAGCCGGTCCGCGATGCGCTGATCGCCATGACCGGTGCAAAGGCGGGATGCGTGGCGGTGGTGGAGGAGGATAATACCCTCGCGGGCATCATGACCGATGGCGACCTTCGCCGCCATCTTATCGAAACCCCCAACCTCGTCGATCAGTCGATTGATTCAGTGATGACACGCAGCCCCATCACCCTGAAAAAGGATATGCTGGCACTCGAAATCCTGAATATATACGAGAAGCACAACATCGACGACCTCATCGTAGTCGACGACCGGAACCGCGTCATCGGCGCGGTCGACATCCAGGACATGCCCAAGCTTAAAATCCTGTAGCAGCAAGCCCTTTGGGCAGCGACGATAAGCATGAGTTCCCGATTGACCCGTTTAGACCCAATCGCTACGGTTTGCGGGTTCTTTTACAACGTTTGGAAAGGGAGAGGACAACACCATGGCAATGATGATTTCAAAGTTTCACAAACTGGTCAGTTCGAGAAAGGTATGGACCGTATTCGCGGTGCTGATCAGTGTCGCCTTCGTAATCGCCTACACGGGCGGAAAATCCAGTCGGCAAAAGACGCGGAGCGATGCGGAAAAAGAGGTGGTGGGCAAGCTGTACAACAAGAATATCACACGGCTCGAGTACGGCCGGGAATACCAGAATGCCTATCTGATGCTGATTATGCAGGCCGGCCGCTCCATCAAGGTCAGCGAGCAGGTAGACCAATATCTCCGCAACGAAGCGTGGCAGCGCCTGGCCATATTGAAAAAAGCCAGAATGATGGGGCTTTCCGTCTCGCAGGAGCAGCTGGCCGGCGCCATCCGCCAGCAGCCGGTCTTCAGGAACCGGCAGACCGGTATGTTTGACCGCAACGCCTACAACGACTTTTTCACCCGGCAGCTTCCCAGCGTAGGGGTGCGGATGTCGCCGAAGGAGTTTGAAGTGCTCATCGGCGAGAACATGCTCATCGAACGCGTGTCCAGCATGGCGATGCAAAGCGCCCTGGTCACGGAGGCCGAAGTTGATCATGCCTTCCACGTATACTCCGACAAGGTAACCGTTCAATACGCCTCCATTCCCCGCAGCCTGGCTCCCGCCCCCGAGGTCACGGAGGAGGATGCGCGTGAGTTCTACAATACCTATTCGAACCAGTTCGTCTATCCGGACAAAGTCAAGGTACGCTATGTCGAATTCCCCGTCGCCGGTTACACCAACGAAACCGAAGTGACGGATGACATGGTTGCCAAGGTCTACGACGCCAACAAGCAGCAGTTTGTCGTGGAAGGCACCGAGCAGAACCCGGTCCCGGAATACCAGCCTCTGGACGAAGTGAAGGATGATATCTACGACGAGATCAAGACATCCCTGGCGCGCAGGAAGGCTGCCAATGAGGCCGGCATGTTTGTTTCAAAGCTGTCCAGCCAGGCCGCATCCTTTGACAAACTGGCGGAGGAAGCCGGTAAAAGTATTACGTCCACACCGCCATTCGCTCTGAACGACACCGTGCGCGGCGTCGATCCAACCGCCCAGTTTACCCGGGCCGCCTTCGCGCTGGAGAATGACGCTAATCATTATTACAGCGATCCGGTAGTGGGCAAGGACAACATCTATGTACTGGTACTGCAGAGCAAAATGCCGTCGTTCCTGCCGGCCTACGAGGTGGTAGCCGAGCAGGCCATGTCCGCCGCCAAGGCCAGCGCAGCTGAAAAGGCCTACATGGAAAAGGCCGAAGCGATACATGCCGGCCTCGAGGAGGCACTGGCTGCAGGCACATCCTTTGAGGAGGCGGCCTCCAAGCAGGGTCTGACGATCGAGACCACCGAACCGTTCAGCGTAGCTGAACCGCCCGGAGACGAACTGGGACAGAATCTGCTCAGGGAAACCGTACTCTTCGATGCGGGTACGCTCGTCGACCTCATTCCCTCCGAGAATGAGCTCATTGTCGCCTATGTTGCCGGCAAGGAACCCGCCGACCGCTTCATGGCCGACCCAAGCCTGGTGGCCCAGCTCAAGTCCAGCGTCCAGCAGGATAAGGCATCCCGGCTGGTGGCCGCATGGCGGGATTCCATTCTCGAGGACGCCCGGTTCGAGGACCTGGAGGCGGCTGCTGACAGCGACAACTCCTAACCGTAGAGCCCATGCCACTATACTACCTTATTGCCTTGTTCATCGGCCTCCCGGCCCTTGAACTGGCGTTGCTCATCAGGCTGCACGATGTCATGGGCCTCGGTCCAACCATCCTGCTGGTACTGCTGACCGGTATCGTCGGAGCGGCTCTGGTAAGACGGCAGGGACTCGCCATCCTGTTCAAGATCCAGCGCGAAATGGCCGCGGGCAACCTGCCCGCACCGCAGATGATCGACGGGATCATGATCCTGCTTGCCGGAGCCCTGCTGATAACGCCCGGACTCCTTACCGACACCGTCGGCTTTGCACTGCTCGTCCCCATTGTTCGCGAATACCTGCGCGGTCGGCTCCGGAAAATACTGGAGAACAAAGTGCGCAACGGCTACATCCAGGTAAACTTCCGCCGCCCTAATGAATGAAGACATGTCCATTCCGCTGTGTGTCGATCTTGACGGAACGCTGGTCAAGCTGGACACCCTGCATCAGGCACTCTTTCTTCTCCTGCGACGCGACTTTTCGGCCATTTTCCGGATCCCCGGATGGCTCATCAAGGGGAAGGCCCACCTCAAAGAGCAGGTCATGCAGCGCGTCACGCTCGATGCCGCGGTTCTTCCCTACAACCAGACTTTTCTCACGTGGCTTCGAGACCAGCATGCAGCGGGGCGCACGCTCGCGCTCGCCACGGCATCGAATTACCGCACCGCCCAGGCCGTCGCCGAACAGATGGGTCTGTTCGATGAAATACTGGCCAGCAACGCGGAAACCAATCTCAGGCGCGACAGGAAACTGACGGCCATCCGGGAACGCTTCGACCGGTTCGGATATGCAGGAAACGACGCCCACGACATCCCCATCTGGGATGCGGCGGAGGAGGTAATCCTTGTGAACCCGACCGCCCGGGCCCGGGCGGCCTATGCTTCGAA
>JBNLDM010000083.1:0-50165 GCA_050304335.1 Pontiella sp. | reverse complement strand
AAAACCTTCGACTGTGAATAAATACCAATATGCGTTGAGTGGTTTTCTGCAGCACATGAAACGGCTGGGTTGTACTGAATTGAATTCAATCCAAGAGGTTGAACCGGTAGACGAATCAACCCAGGAGAAGGATGCTTCCAGGGCTTTTACGGTTAAAGAAATGGAACAGCTGCTTAAGACGGCCGGAAACAAGAAAACAGTCTACCTGGTACTGGCCGCAACAGGAATAAGGCCGAAGGAATTGAGCCGTGTCCGCGTTTCGGATATCAAGCTGCACGTTCAAAGCCCCCATATCGTGGTGAGATACTCGCAGGCGAAAAGCAGGAAGCAGCGTGTGATTCCTCTTCGGCGCGATGTATTGGAGCTGGTTATCCAGGAGGTCGAAGGGAAGAAGTCGACCGATTTCGCATTCAAGGTTCCCCGGTCGGATGCCTTCCAGCGGAATCTGAAAGCCGCAGGAATTGCCTACAGGGACGAAAACGGGGCAAAGGCGAGTAGATACTCGCTGCGCAAGACGTTCGTCACACAGGGCGTTTTAAGCGGCGTGGATTTAAGAACGCTGCAGGGACTGGCCGGGCACGCGGATATCGCAATGACGATGAATAACTATGTGGATGGCGCCAAGCTGAATACGGCCGACGCGGTCGAGCAAATGCCGTCCTATCTGGAAGCACCCCTCATAGCACCCCTTAAATCCGGCTCAAAGGGGCTGAAAGTGACGCAACCCGACGCAAACAGTTTGGCGGTTGCGGTAGCACAAGTACTTAAGAACAAGGACTTTTGGCGCGAAATGGAGCAAACAGAAGAAAGGGAGAATGGTGGGCGATACAGAACTCGAATCTGTGACCTCTTGCATGTCAAGCAAGCGCTCTAACCAACTGAGCTAATCGCCCCCAAGAAAGAAAGCCGGAATATACGGATCGGGTATGGGTGTGTCAACCAGCGCGCAAGAAAAAAACACTCATCTCCATTGTCCGCAAATCATCTGCTTCGATCTGCGAAATCGGTCGCTATTCACTTCCAATTATCTGCGGTCAAAAACGGTGTCCATGAAACGAATGAGCTTCCCGCAGATGGACGCAGATACCACCGTGAAATACAAGTCCAGGTGTCTTCTGCGGTGAAAACTAACGTTCGGAGGAGCGGACGAGGGCGAAGAAGCGGTCTTCGTATGGTTCCCAGAGACCGTTCTGCTTGAGCATTTCGGCGAGATCGTTTATGCGGGAATGATCGCGCGAGGCGTCGAGAAAGGCCTTGTCGATCCGCTGGGTCAGGCTCTGTTCCTTGGCGGTGATCTGCTGCTGGATATCCTGGATGTTTCCCTGCGCGGAGCTTTGCACCAGTTCGACCATGAGCTTGAGCAGGCACACTTCCCACGGATCATCAACGCCCAGCAGAATGGCACTCAACGGATCGTCCTTGGATGCGACCTCCTGCTTGACCCGGTCGAGTACGTTGTCTACATGATCGCTGACGACATATTGCTTCAGTTCCTGTTTCTGTATGCGGAAGCCGTACTGGAGGATTCGCAGGTCGCCTCCGTTGTCCTTCAGCCATTCGGCATACTTGCGAGCTTCGGAGCCGAAGTCGTCGAGATCCATCTGACCCAGTGACTGAGGGGTTATGATCTCCGGCTTGAGCGCCTTGAGGTGGCCTTCGCGTACACGCACCTGGTCGATGCTGTCCATCAGCTCGCTGACCAGATAGTAGTTGACGATCGTATCTCCGAAGGTCTCCAGCCTGTTGGACGGCGAACTCACCAGTTCGGTGTTGTTTACCGCGTACCAGAAATCGAATTGCTGTTTGTTATCCATTGCTTGTTGTTAGCATCTACTGTTGTTTCGTTCGTCTATATCGTATTGTGACTATAATCTGCTGTCTGTAGTTCGTTAGCGGTCGCAAAACCTTACTGTTCAATAACGTTGTGTTATCGTGGCCTGACTGAGATATCGCAGTTTCAATGCCAAGCCATTACTTAAGGCTGCTTTCGTTCTGTTCGTAGTCGGCGAATTTCATCGAGACAACCTTGGATATACCGCGCGTCTGCATGGTGACCCCGTAGATCACATCGGCGGCAGCGATCGTTTGCCGGCTGTGCGTGATGATGACAAATTGCGATTGCTGCAGGAAGCCCTTCAGTGCATCGACAAATCGGTTGATGTTTGCGTCGTCGAGTGCGGCGTCCAGCTCGTCGAGCACGCAGAACGGGCTGGGCTTGACCATGAACAGCGAGAAGAGCAGGGCCACCGCGGTCATGGTGCGCTCACCGCCCGACAACAGGGAAATGGTCTGCAGCTTCTTGCCGGGCGGGCGGGCGATAATCTCGATACCGGCCTCCAGCACATCTTCGTCGTCCGTCAGCACCAACTTGGCCGAGCCGCCTCCGAAGAGCTGCTTGAACATGCCTTCGAAATTGGCGTTCACTTTGTCGAACGTATCCTTGAACATTTCGGTGGTGGTATTGTTGATCGTCCGGATCATGTCCAGCAGCTGCTGTTTCGCCGCAATCAGATCATCCTGCTGCTTGTTGAGGAAAGCGTGGCGTTCCTCATATTCGGCATGCTCGTCGATGGCGACCAGGTTGACCGGACCCATCGAATCGATCTTGGCGCGCAGCTCGGCGACGCGGGTCTCGATCTCCTCGCGATCCGGAACCTCGTCGTTTTCCCAGCGCGGGGCGTCCGCTTCTTCCAGTTCCTCCCTGGTGATGTGGTAGGTACCGGTCACGCGTTCCAGCGCGTTGTCGTGGCGCATCTTGAATTCCGCGCGTTCGACTTCGAGCTTGGACTTCTTGTTCAGTTCGCTTTCGAGCGTATCGCGCAGGCCCCGCAGCCGGTTTTCGGCGGTGGTGAGGGTGCGAATGGTTTCCTCGCGACGTGCCCGTTCTTGTTCGAGGGTGCCGGATGTCTCCTGAAGGCGCGTTTCCAGAGGTTCGATCTTCGCGTTTTCCTCTTCGATGGAACGGCGCAGGTCGTCGATGCGCCGGTTGTAGGAATCGGTGCCGCCGGTGCGCTCGTTGATCAGTTCCTCCAGCTCACGGATCCGGGCCTCCATGGGGAGCTTGCGATTGTTGAGATGCTCCAGCGCGGATGACTTCTGCGAGAAAACGATGCGGTGTTCGGAGGTGACGGAGAGGGCATCCGAGCGTTGTTCCTCGATCTCGTTCAGGGCCTTGGTCTGCTCGGCGATCTGGGTGCGGACATTGGCCTGCCGGTCGCGTGCCTCCTGCAGTTCGTTGGCGAGACGCGAGCGCAGTTCGGCCCCTTTGCTCTCGGTTTCCGCGAGACTGTTAAACTCGAAGGTGACCGTTTCAACCCGCTCCTGGGCTGTAGAGGTTTCGCGCAGGATGACCTGGCGTTCTCCTTCCTGCAGGGCGAGTTCCCGCCGGGCTTCCTCTATGGCCTGACGCGCATTGTCGATGGTCGACGCAATGCCTGTGTCCTCGTTGCGCAGGGTCTCCAGCGCCGCTTCCAGCTTGCCGGTTTCCGCTTCCTGTTTTTCAATATCCGCCTGCAGTTGCTCCCGCAGCTGGTGTCTTGCCAGTGGACTCTTGTCCTCCGTACCGGGCATCCAGATTTCCGAGGAGCCGGTGCCGGAAAAAACGGTTCCATTCTGGGAGACGACCACGGTATCGGCAGAGAGTACGTGGGGGATTTCCGACTCTGATCCAACCACGCGCACATTCCAGAACAGCCGGCGGACCAGCGGCCCCGCTTTTTCATCGAATGTGATGCAGTCAAGCAGGCCCTTGCCAACGGAGGAGGAGCTGTCGAGCACCGCCTCTTCCCTGGTGGAGGCTACACTGAGCAGACGGGCGCTGCCGGCTTCCTGTTCGCGGAGCCATGCGAGTATGTCGCGGGCACAGGCCTCGTCGCGCACCACGACAGCATCCAGGCAGGGGCGCAGGATTGCCTCGAGCGCCGTCTGGTATTCCGGCGACGTTGTGAGCAGTTCAGCCAGCGGTCCAATGATGCCGGCACGGTCGGGCGTGAAATCGGCAGGCGGATCAAGCAGCATCTGGGCACCGGGCGGGAAGCCGGCCTGACGGGCTTCACCACCGGACAGCATTTCCAGCTGGGCACGTTTGGCGGCGACGGTCTTCTGTATTTCGTTCAGCTTTTTTTCGTTGTCTGAAATGAGGTCCTTGCGGCTGGTGCGTTCGCTGTTCAGGTTGGTCAGGTGCCCGGCCTGCTCGGCCACCTTGGCGGACAGCGCTTCAACCTTGGCATCCATTTCCGCACGATGCTCCATGAACTGCTTGAGAGCGCGTTCCAGTTCGGATTTTTCCGTTGCCAGACGCTCCTTCTTGAGCATGGAAGAGCGGTCGCGTGCATCGAGCTCGTTGAGCTCGTTCTGCAGCTTGGAGGCTTTGCTGTCAAGCGTGACCGATTCATTGCGCAGCCCGTTCACCTGCGCACGGGTTGCATTCATCCGGTCTTCGACCGCGTTCTGTGCCGCGGTCACCTCTTCAAGATCTACCCGGGCGGCTTCCTTTTCGGTTTCTGCAGTGGCCAGATCGGTCACGATCTTCTCGAGTTCGCTGCGGTGCGTCTCCAGGCGGATGCGGGCCTCCTCCGTTTCCTGGGTATTGCGCTGGGCGAGGGTGGTGAGCTCGGCGATCCGGTCGTTGTTCATGGTGATCAGGTTGCGGGTACGCTCCAGATCGCTGCGCGCGGCGGAGGCCTGTTCCATGGCTTCCGAGATGGTTTGCTCGAGCCGGGTCAGCGCCTCCCGCGATGATTCCGCCTCGTTCTCAGCCGTTTCCACCTGCAGATGCAGCTCATTGACCTTTTGTTCGATCACTTCCAGTTCAGCGGCCAGGGCATTGATCTTGCGGGCATACTCCTTGAGCCGTTCGCGGGTAACGTAGATGTCCAGATCCCGCATCTCGTCGGAGAGTTCCTTGTAGCGACGCGCCTTGCCGGCCTGGCGCTGAAGCGAGATGATCTGTCGCTTTACTTCCCGGATTACATCGGCCAGGCGAAGCAGGTTGGCCTCGGTGTGCTCGAGCTTGCGCAGTGCCTCCTTTTTATCCGCCTTGTATTTGGTAATGCCACTGGCTTCCTCGAAAACAGTGCGCCGGTCTTCGGGGCGTGCGGAAAGAATCTGGTCAATCTTTCCCTGTTCAAGCACGGAATAGGAGTCCGTGCCGATGCCGGTATCCATGAAGAGGCGCTGGATATCCTTCAGGCGGCACGCCTTGCGGTTGAGGAAATAACCGCTTTCGCCGGAGCGGAAAACACGGCGGGTAATGCAGACCTCTTCGTATTCAATGCCGAGCGATTCGGTGCAGTCCGCCAGGGTAATGCTAACCTCGGCCATGCCGAGTGCCTTGGCGGTGTCGGTTCCGTTGAAGATGACATCTTCCATCTTGGCACCGCGCAGCGCCCGTGCGCGCTGCTCGCCCAGCACCCATCGTACGGCGTCCGATACGTTGCTCTTGCCGCACCCGTTCGGGCCGACGATGGCCGTCATGCCCGGCTCGAATTCCAACTTGGTTTTGTTTGCGAAGCTTTTAAAGCCAACCAGTTCTAGCGTTTTAAGATACACCGGTGTTCCTCCAGAAAAAGATTGCAGACGCTAGCACAATCATGCTGCCGGACTAAAAGCGAATTTCCACGGAAAGTGGGCGGCAATTGGTTCCGGCTCGAGAGCATTTGATTGTGGACATCCAAAAAGTCGTCTGACAAACTGTTAGGGTTAAGCAGCAGAACGGGAGTTATTGAATGCCGGCAAAGCGACAATACAACGTCAAGGGAACGAATGATTTTCTCATACTCGCAGCGATCTTTATGCTTTTGTGCATATGGGCGGTGAAAGACGCCTGGTTTCCGTCCGAGAAGGTTTTAACCAAGCACCCGCTGGAGATGACGGTGTCCTTTGCTTCCGCCGGCACGGTCAAGGATGTGAAAGTGGGCGAAGGGGACATGGTTGCAGAGGAGCAGGTCCTTGCCGAGCTGCGCAGCGACCGGGTTGCCGTCGAGTACGAAAAGGCCAAGGAAACCTATGCCGAAAACAAGAGGCAGCATGCGCAGCTGGAGAAGGAATTCCGCGATCTAACGGCCGGTGGTGCTTCATCGGGCGCAATCGCGGAACTGCAGAAAAAGCTTGGTGCGGCGCAGGATGAAATGGACACCGCGCTGGACGAGGTGGAAAACCTGCGTAACACGATGGAAGCATCGGTGCTGAAATCTCCCAGCAAGGGTCAGATCGTCGCGGTAAACATCGCCCCGCACACCATGGTCAAGGCCGAGCAGGCGGCTTTCGTTATTGATCCGAAGGATCACTTTTACACGTTCAACAAGAGTCTGACGGTGCTCAGCTTCATTCTGTTCTGGACGTTTCTCGCCATTCATATCCTGGCCCGGTAGTGCCGGCCTGCATAATCCATTAATAATACTCGGTTTATCTTGACCGATCATGCCGACTGAATAATATCCGTGATTCAATTTTTGCAAAACGGCATGCCGTTCTGTTGAACTATTTAAAAATCAAGGAGATAGATAAATGACGAAAAGAGATTTAGTGATGCGCATTGCCGACGAAACCGGACTGATCCAGCAGGATGTCTACGCCGTCATCCAGAAGAGCCTGGACTACATTGTCGAAGCACTTGAGCAGAACGATACTGTTGAGTTCCGCAATTTCGGCGTTTTTGAAGTCCGTGAACGCAAGCAGCGCATCGGCCGCAATCCGAACAAGCCCGAAAACGTGGTTACGATTCCGGCGCGCAAGGTGGTCAAGTTCAAGCCGGGCAAGATCATGCGCGAAAAGATTACCGGCGAGTAGTTCCATTGCCGGTTTTTGATTGCCGATTGTCGATCGAATTGGTGCGGCCCAACCGCGATATGGCACATCCGGCAATCTTCAATTTAAAATCTACACTCGGAAGTCAATCAAATGGCCAACAACGAATTCCAGCCGCTGCAGGGCATGTCCGACATCTATGCGCCGGAGATATACCTCTGGCGGATGATTGAAGAGCGCGCGCGGAAGGTTTTCAACGCGTACGGCTACGAAGAAGTACGCACCCCTTCGCTGGAAAAACTTTCCGTGTTCAAACGTTCCATCGGCGATACAACCGACGTGGTGCAGAAGGAAATGTACGCGTTTGAGGATCGCGGCGGCCGCGAACTGGCACTGCGGCCGGAAGGGACGGCTGGAACGATCCGCCACCTGGCCGGTCGCGGCGAAGAGGGCCTGAACGCCCGCGTCTACTACATTGCCCCGATGTTCCGCTGCGAGCGTCCGCAGGCGGGACGCAAGCGCCAGTTTCATCAGGTCGGCGTTGAAGCCACCGGCGATCCGAATCCACTGGCCGATGCAGAATGCATTGCGCTCCAGCAGCACCTGCTCTCGCAGTGGGGCCTGACCGGCTCCAGAATCCAGATCAGCACGCGCGGCATGCCTTCCGACCGCAAGCCGGTCGCCGAAGGATTGCGCAAGGCCCTGCAACCGTATCTCACGGAGCTGTGCGAGGACTGCCGGCGGCGGATCGATGAAAACGTACTGCGCGTCATCGACTGCAAGAACGAGCAGTGCGCGGCAGTTGTCGATCGGATTCCTTCTGCGCTGGAATTCATGAGCGGGGAATCGCGTGCATATCTTGACCAGGTCGTTGAGGCACTCGCCGCGATGGATATCGAGGTTGACATCAATCCGAAACTGGTGCGCGGGCTCGATTACTATGTACACACAGTCTGGGAGATCACCCACGACGCACTGGGCGCCCAGAATGCCATTGCCGGTGGCGGCCGTTATGAAATCGCACTCGGTAAAAAAGCCATTCCCGGCGTCGGTTTTGCGATGGGCATGGAGCGCGTCATCACCTCGCTCGAAGCCTGTGGGATCACCGCTGATCAGTTTGCGCCTGAGGGCGGCCTGTGGCTGGTGTCGCTGGGCGAAAAGGCTCTGGTCGAAAACATGAAGCTGGCGCGCGCGCTGCGCGCCCGGGGCGTTCGCTGCAGCATGGATCTCGAAGCCAAGAGCATGAAGGCGCAGATGCGCAAGGCCGATCGCGCCAACGTTGCAAAGGTTGTCATTCGCGGCGACGATGAAATTTCAAAGGGAACGGCTGTTGTGAAGGATATGAAGGATGGTTCACAGCAGGAAGTGGGTTTGGAGGAAGTGTTGCATACTTCGTAGTACGTATTGCATATCGAGTACATCGCAGCAGGAGTGGCCGGTACGGATTGCAATACGCAGTAAGCAGTATGCAACAGAGGATCAGTTTAGAGGAGACATTGCATGCATCGATACAGAACACATACCTGTGGTCAGCTCAGGAAAGAAAACATAGGCGAAACCGTGAAGATTTCCGGCTGGGTGCACAGCGTGCGCGACCACGGCGGCATCATTTTCATCGATCTCCGCGACCACTACGGCCTGACCCAGGTGGTCATCGATCCGTCCAAGCCGTTCTACCGGGGTGTTGAGCACTGGCGCGCGGAATCGACCATCTGTTTTACGGGAGGCGTCATCGCCCGCATTCCGGAAGCCATCAATCCGAAGCTGGCGACCGGCGAGATCGAGGTGGTGGCGGAAGAGATGGAGATGCTCGGCGAGTCCAGGGTGATTCCGTTCCAGGTGGCCAAGGAGGAGGAGTGCAACGAAACGCTGCGTCTCGAGTACCGTTTCCTTGATCTGCGCCGCCAGAGTCTGCACAAAAACCTTGTCCTGCGCTCCAGGGTGATCGCCCGCATCCGCGAATTGATGACCGCCGAAGGTTTCATGGAAATGCAGACGCCGATCCTTACCAGCAGCTCGCCGGAAGGGGCCCGCGACTATCTCGTCCCGAGCCGCGTCCATCCCGGCAAGTTCTATGCACTGCCGCAGGCACCCCAGCAGTTCAAGCAGCTGCTGATGACCTCCGGTTTTGACCGCTATTTCCAGATCGCGCCCTGCTTCCGCGACGAAGACGCACGTGCCGACCGTTCGCCCGGTGAGTTCTACCAGCTTGATATGGAACTGGCTTTTGCGACGCAGGACGATGTCTTTGAGGTCAACGAGAAGGTGCTCTACCAGATCTTTACCGAATTTTCCGGCAAGCAGGTCGACCAGCCGCCGTTCGTGCGCATTCCATACCGTGAAGCCATGGACAAGTACGGTTCCGACAAACCGGACCTGCGCAACCCGCTCATCATGCAGGATGCCACCGAACTGTTCCGCGACTGCGACTTCAAGGCCTTTGCCGGTGTCGTGGCTTCCGGCGGCGTAGTCAAGACGATAGCCGCCAAGGGCTGTGCCGGGGAATCGCGTAAGTTTTTCGACGACATGATCAAGTTCGCGCAGTCCGTCGGCTCCAAGGGCCTCGGGTACCTGCGCTGGATTGACGGCGAGATCCAGAGTCCGATTGCCAAGTTCCTTTCCGGGGAAACCCTCGATGCATTGAAGGAACTCGGCGGCGTAGGCGACGGCGACGTGATGTTCTTTATTGCCGACAAGAAGCAGGAAGCCAACGATATCGGCGGCGAAGTCCGCAACGAGCTGGGCCGGCGCCTCGGTCTCATCGATCCCGGCGTCTTCAAGTTTTGCTGGATCGTCGACTTCCCGATGTACGAGCTGGATGATGACGGCAAGGTCGAGTTCAGTCACAACCCGTTCTCCATGCCGCAGGGCGGCATGGATGCGCTGCTGACCCGGGATCCGCTCGACGTGCTGGCCTACCAGTATGATATCGTATGCAACGGCACCGAACTTTCCTCCGGTGCGGTTCGTAACCACAGTCCGGAGCTTATGATCAAGGCCTTTGAGATTGCCGGCTACGGCAAGGCGGTGGTGGAAAGCAAGTTCCCGGCGCTTTACAAGGCATTCCAGTACGGCGCGCCGCCGCACGCGGGTATCGCCCCCGGTGTGGACCGCATCATTATGCTGCTGGCGGACGAACCCAACATCCGCGAAGTCATCGCCTTCCCGATGAACCAGAAGGCCCAGGACCTGCTGATGGGTGCTCCGGGTACCGTGGAACATCATCAGATCCGCGACCTCCACCTCAAGCTGCACCTGCCCAAAAAGGTGGAGAAGGAAGCCGTCGATCAATCCGAACCGGATCTTTAAAGGAAAGCGGGAATACCATGAGCGAAAAAGCGAAAATCATCTATACCATTACGGACGAGGCACCGGCACTGGCAACGCGATCACTGCTGCCCATCATCCAGGCCTATGCCGATGCGGCAGGTGTGGTGGTGGAAACGCGCGACATCTCCCTGGCGGGTCGTATTCTCGCAAATTTCCCGGACTACCTGACCGACGAACAGCGTATCGGCGATGCCCTGGACGAGCTGGGTGAACTGGCCCTGACGCCCGAGGCCAACATCATCAAGCTGCCGAATATTTCAGCCTCTATTCCACAGATGAAGGCAGCCATCGCCGAGCTGCAGGCGAAGGGCTATAAGCTGCCTGCTTATCCGGAGGAGCCTTCGACAGAGGAAGAAAAAGCCATCAGGGGTCGCTACGACAGGATCAAGGGCAGCGCTGTGAATCCCGTGCTGCGCGAAGGCAACTCCGACCGCCGGGCCGCCGCCGCCGTCAAGCAGTATGCGAAGCACCATCCGCATTCCATGGGGGCCTGGTCGCCCGAATCAAAATCGACGGTTTCCAGCATGTCCGGCCATGATTTCTTCGGCAATGAAAAATCGGTTACGGTGCCCGAAGCAACGTCCGTACGGATCGAACTGGTTGACGCCGACGGAGACACGACGGTCCTTAAGGAAGGGCTGCAGCTACAGGCGGGCGAGGTGATCGATGGAACCTATATGAGCGTCAAGGCGCTGGAGGCATTCTTTGCTGAGCAGGTCGCTGCAACCAAAGCAGCCGGTACGCTCTTCTCCCTGCACATGAAGGCGACCATGATGAAGGTCTCCGACCCGATCATCTTCGGCCACTGCGTCAAGGTATTCTATAGGAGCGTCCTGAACAAGCACGCCGATACGCTCGCCGAACTGGGATTCGATCCAAACAACGGCATCGGCGATCTCTATGCCCGCATTGAAAACCTTCCGGCGGACAAGAAGGCCGAAATCGAGGCCGACCTTGCCGCTGTATACGAGAACGCCCCGGACCTTGCCATGGTCAATTCCGACAAGGGCATTACCAATCTCCACGTTCCCAGCGACATCATCATCGACGCTTCGATGCCCGCGGCCATCCGTGCCTCCGGGCAGATGTGGAACAAGGACGGGCAGCAGCAGGACACCAATTTCATCATTCCCGACCGCTGTTATGCCGGCGTCTATGCCGAGACCGTTGACTTCTGCCGGAAAAACGGAGCCTTCGATCCGTCCACTATGGGCAGCGTTCCGAACGTCGGTTTAATGGCGCAAAAGGCCGAGGAATACGGTTCGCACGACAAGACGTTCGAGATACCTGCGGATGGCACCGTCCGGGTGGTTGATGCATCCGGCAGCGTACTCATGGAGCACGTGGTGGAGCGGGGGGATATCTGGCGCGCCTGCCAGGTGAAGGACGCACCGGTTCGCGACTGGGTCAAGCTGGCCGTGAAGCGCGCCCGTGCAACGGGTGCCCCTGCAATCTTCTGGCTGGACCGGAATCGCGCACACGATGCGCAGCTCATCGCCAAGGTCGATACCTATCTTGCGGAGCTTGACACCACCGGGCTCGATATCCGCATTCTCGCGCCGGAGGAAGCCACGCGCCTCTCGCTCGAACGCGCAAAGGCAGGCGAGGATACTATTTCCGTCACGGGCAACGTCCTGCGCGACTACCTGACCGATCTGTTCCCGATCCTTGAGCTGGGCACCAGCGCGAAGATGCTGTCCATCGTTCCTCTCATGAACGGCGGCGGCCTCTTTGAGACCGGCGCCGGGGGTTCCGCGCCCAAGCACGTCCAGCAGTTTGAAGCCGAAAACCACCTCCGCTGGGACTCCCTTGGCGAATTCCTTGCGCTGGGCGCATCGCTCGAACATCTGGCAACCGTCTTCAACAACGATAAGGCGCGCATTCTCGCCGATGCGCTCAATGCAGCCAACGCGAAGTTCCTCGAAACAAACAAATCGCCGGGACGGAAGGTGCACCAGCTCGACAACCGGGGCAGTCATTTCTATCTGGCGCTCTACTGGGCGCAGGCACTCGCTGCTCAGGATGCCGATACCGAACTCAAGACGCGCTTCGCTTCACTGGCTGAAACGCTTGCTGCGAAGGAGGAAAAGATCGTCGGCGAACTCAATGCCGTTCAGGGTCAACCCGTGGATATCGGTGGCTACTACCGGCCCGACGAGGAACTCGCCAACCAGGCCATGCGTCCGAGCGAAACCTTCAATGCCTTGCTTGCCGCGCTGTAGGCTAGTATTCGGGTCTGGCTTTTAAGAATTCAAATATTGTAGGGCGGGATCCACGATCCCGCCCTTTCTTTTTTCGAGGCCATGGGCCTCGGCTACACGCCAATGCTAATGCAGCTCGTATCTGCCAGAAAAGGGGTCAGGAAAAGGGGTCAGTCCCGTAATCTAGTGATCTGAATTGACGAACGAGCGTGAAGGCGGCATAAACAACGCATGCCGAGGAAACCAAGAGTTGAATTCGAGGGGGCGATCTACCACATCATGAGCCGGGGGAATCGCCAGGAGGCGATCTTTCGCGACGACCGGGATTGCGAGACGTTTATCGATACACTGAGCGAGGCGTGTTGCCGCACGGGTTGGCGGATGCACGCCTTTGTTTTGATGGGCAACCACTACCACCTGCTGCTGGAAACTCCGGAGGCGAACCTGGTGTCGGGGATGAAATGGCTGCAGGGAACGTATACGCAACGGTTTAATTCGCGACACAAGCAATGGGGACACCTGTTACAGGGGCGCTACAAGGCGTTGCTGGTCGATGGCGGGGCGGGCGAGTATTTCTCGACGGTGGCGAGCTACATTCATTTAAATCCAGCGAGGGCAAAACTCTTTGATCTGGCCGGTGGGGTTCTGGAGGATTATCGCTGGAGCAGCTATCCGCTGTATTTCAGGCCCGAGAAGCGACCGGAGTGGTTGTCGGTTGAGCGCACGCTTGGCACTTTGGGGCTGGCGGATGATCGGAGTGGTAGACTTCAATTCCGGCATGTGATGCAAAAACGGGTGCTTGAGATTGCCAGCAGTGCCACACCTCAAGATGTGGATGGACAGTGGGCGAACATTCGTCGGGGCTGGTGTTTTGGTGGCGATGACTTCCGTACGGATATGCTCGAACATATCGAATCTTTGTCCGGCAAGCGCGAATCCTTCTCCGGTGAAGAGGTAAGACTGCATGATGAGAACGCGGCGGAGGTGCTGTTGAGGGAAGGGCTTCGCGTCTTGGAACTGGATGAAGATAGGTTGCCGTCCATGCCCAAGGGTGCGGACGAGAAGGCTTTGCTGGCTTGGTTGTTGCGCAGGCACAGCAGCATTTCGAATAAATGGATTGCGGAGCGGCTTGCAATGGGACGTGCCGATTGCATGTCGCGCTACCCGAAGCGGATCGATGAAACGAAGGATGCTCAATTGATCGAAATGAAGGAAAGACTCCGCGAGATTACTAGATTACGGGACTGACCCCTAAGGTGACGACCCCTAAGGGAAGAACCACAAACATCGTTAATAGAGCTCGTATTTGCAGAGCATGCCGTCGAGGCCGCCGGCGCGGAGGGGTTGCTTCCATTCGGGTTTGAGGCCAAGCTTTTTCACCAGCGATTGATCGCCGTAATAGATGAAAGCGGTGGCGCCGGTGCACTTCTGCTTCAGGAAGTCGCCGAATTCCTTGAGTAGAACTGCGGACCGTTCGCTGTCGCCGAGGCGGATGCCGTAGGGAGGGTTGGTGACGATCGTCGTGTTGCTGAAACCGGCAAGATCGTGGAAATCGGCACGCCGCACCTTGATGGTTCCTATTTCCGGCAGGGTATCCCGATTCACCCGGACGGCCTTGACGGCATCGGGGCTGATATCGCTACCCCTGATCAGATCATCTGCAATATCCACCGTTTCACTGTTTGCCTTGGTCTTCACCTGGTTCCAGACTGTGGCATCAAAGTCGGGCAGGCGCAGGAATCCGAATTTCCTGCGCAGATAAGCGGCCGGGACATTGCCGGCTTTCATGAACGCTTCGCAAAGAATGGTACCGGAACCGCAGAAGGGGTCGTAAAGCGGCCGTTCGCCGTTCCATCCGGAGAGGCGGATGATGGCGGCGGCGATGGTTTCCTGCATGGGCGCCTCTACGGATTCGGACCGGTAGCCGCGTTTGTGGAGCGAGCTGCCGCCGAGGTCGACGCTGATACGCGCCTTGTTCTGGTGGATGTATAGATTGAGCAGCAGATCCGGATAGCGGGTGTCGACACTGGGTCTCTCGCCTGTCTTATCGCGGAACTGGTCGACAATCGCATCCTTCAGAACCTGTCCCGCATACTGCGAGTTGCGAATATTGCTGTTGGCGACATTGGACGTGATGGCGAATGTCTTTGTGAGTGTGAGGAAATCGGACCAGTCGATCTGCTGCGCTGTTTTGTATAGATACTTGTCGGAATGGCAATCGAACGCCAGGAGCGGGGCCAGAATGCGCGAGAAGATCCGGGTTCGATAGACGATATTGTAGATCGTCCGTTGATCCGCACAGAAGTAGCAGCCGAGATAGCCGGCTTTGATGTTCGTCGCACCGAGTTCCTTCAGTTCCTCTTCACCGCAGGCTTCGGTGCCGGCGGCCAGCTGGCCGAAATACTGTCCTGTCTTTTGGTATAAATATGCTTCCAACATTATGCCTCAGAAAAAAGAATGGTGGCCACAAAGAGGTACACGCGAAGCGAGACGATAGTCAACAAGCACGAATATTGATGATCCGGCCGTATTTGTGTTTTTTGTGGCAATTAAGACGGTTTGCAATAGGGGTTATTTACTGATCGGCCGGTTGTTTTCATCGACGAACACGACGATCGGCTGGAGAGCGCGGGCTTCGGCATCGTCGTAGTTGCCGTAGGAAATGATGATCACCTGGTCGCCGACCACGGCGAGGCGGGCGGCCGGGCCATTGAGTTCAATCGATCCGGTTCCTCGTTCGCCGGCGATCGTGTAGGTGACAAAACGCTGTCCGTTGTTAAGGTTGACTACCTGTACCTGTTCGCCCGGAAGCATATCGGCCCTCTCAAGCAGGTCGCTGTCGATAGTGATGCTGCCCTCGTAATACAACTCCAGCCCCGTGATGGTGGCGGTGTGTATTTTCGATTTTTTCATGATCCGCTGCATGGGTCTTCCTCGGTTGAAAGGCGCGCATAATGTGCCCGCCCTCTAATGGCGTCAACAACTGTTTTGAAACTATTTCTTGCGAAAATGCTCAATGATTGTCTCAGAAAAAAGCCGCCCCTGGATTAATATGCCAATCGAGACAGTTTTTTGTGGCTTTCCCCGTGGATTTGGCGACAATGGGTTCTATTTTACTGAGGATATTTTTAAGACGATGCCTGAACGAATTCCATATACTGAGAAAAAGCTCAAAGACTGGGCCGGTTGGCGTGCCTTTCGCGACGGCCGGGCTTTGTTTGAGCGCGGTGTGGTTGAGAAGGTGGTTTATGATTATCCGTTTGTCACCGGTACCTTGAGTCTGGGTCCGCGCGGCATGCGCAGCAAGTTCGAGATCCTGAAGAACGGTCTGGTCGAAAACCACTGTCCGTGTCGCGACAATCAGGAGCGCGGTTTGATCTGTTCACACCTGGTTGCCATGGGGCTCGAGGTGTTGCGGCAGAACGCCAAGCCCGCCCGGGACGAAAAAGCCATCGCGGATTTGCGAAGAGTCGAGCGCCTTGCGCGGGGCCCCGAGCGGAAATTCATCCAGCGCGCCAAGAAAAACGACGAGGATGCGGTAAAAGCCAACCTCATTGTCGAGCTGGATGAAAACTGGCAGGAGCAGGTAACGGCCGATCAGGTCAATCTCCATATTTCCGTTGACTACCAGAAGGGTCGCACCCCTGCATCCGACGTCCCTACCGACGTCCCGTTTTCGTTTCCACGAGAAGATGAAATCATGATGTCGATGCTGGAGGATATGAGCGGTGCTCCTGTCACCAGTACTTTTCAGCTTCCCATACCCAAGTTCATAGCGGTCCTCCGCGTACTTTCCGGCAGGACGATCTATCAGAAGGGGCTGTCGGACGGCCATGCCGTCAATGGAGGCATGCTGGAGTCCGTGCTGGAGATGGACCTTGATCGGGAGACTGGTGAGCTGCTGCTCAAGATGGTCACGGAGTATCCCAAAAAACAGGAGCAGTCCGGTTCATTCTACATTGTGGCGGCGGATAGCGGCTGGGTCTTCTGTGAAGGCCAGTTCTGGCCGCTCAGCACTATTCTACCTAGAAAATACCAGGATGTTTACCAGGGCGATGTCCGGATTCCGCGCGAGTCGGTCCCGGCGTTCATCATGACGGAACTGCCCCAGATTGAAAAACTGCTGCAGGTCCGAACAGAGATCACGCCCGATCTCTTCCAGATGAAACCGGCCAAGGTCTATTTCCGGCTGGTCGTGAAGGGGAGTCCCGCTTCACTGGCTGCCACGCTCTACGCCCGCTACACCGACCAGATCGAACTGGTTGCCGGTCGCGCCGACATGCGGGGCAACTTTGCGATTCCCGACCCCAAGGACCTGCTCCGCTACCGCATCCGTAACATGGGATACGAAAAAGCCGGTGTTGAAAAACTGGCCGTGGCCGGATTTGTCGGCCGCGCCGGCGACACGCTGCGCAACATCGTAGGACCGCGGGAAGTGCTGAACTTTTTGGGAACCGGTGTGCCGAAACTGCGCCGTATGGGCTATGAGGTGGAGCTGGCGGGCCGGGTCAAACCCTTTGCCGAGAAAGCCGACTACGTGAAGCCCATTGTGCGCGTGAATGAGGCGGAGTCGGGCAGCTATTTCGACGTCAACTACGAGTATGCTGTCGGTACCAACAGCATATCGGAACGCGATATCCAGCGCGCCTTGTCCAAAGGTGATTCATTCATCGAACGGGACGGCCGGACGATTCTCCTGGACGGCGATGCCATTCAGCAGGCCATGCAGGTCTTCGATGAATGTGCCGTGGGCAAGGGTGACAGACCCGAATCGGTCCGGGTCAGCAGCATCTACAGCAGCTATATACAGGCATCCATTGATGCGCTGGACGGCGTTGATGTCCAGGCGGAACCGGACTGGCTGGAACGGGCGCGTCAGCCCAATGCACAGGACTCCGTCGAACCGGTCCGGCTGAGCAAGCATCTGAAGGGAACCCTTCGCTCGTATCAGCAGGAAGGGGTCAACTGGCTGCGATTCCTGGAAAACCGCGGATTCTGCGGCATCCTTGCCGATGAGATGGGATTGGGAAAAACGCTGCAGACACTCGCGTGGATACAGCTTACGCGAACCCACGAGGAACATCGCAACAAACCGGCATTGATCATCTGTCCGACGAGTCTGGTGGAAAACTGGCACGAGGAAGCCGGCAAGTTCACCCCGAATCTCAAGGTGCTGATACTGCATGGTCCCGACCGCCACCGTCGGTGGAAACAGGTCGCAAAATCTGATCTGGTCATCACATCGTATGCGTTGATGCGCCGGGACATTGAAAAGCACCTCGAGTATACGTATTGCGTTGCCATTCTCGACGAAGCACAGCATATCAAGAACCGGGCTACGCAGAACGCCCTGTCCGCCAAAAAGATTAAAGCGGATCATCGGCTGGTGCTGACCGGTACGCCGATTGAAAACGGCGTGAACGATCTGTGGTCGATTATGGATTTCCTGATGCCGGGTTATCTGGGCCATCACAAGAGTTTTCACGAGTACTACGAACTGCCCATCACAAACGGCGGCCCGGATGGCGAGCACGCCCAGTTGAACCTGCGCCGAAAACTGCATCCCTTCCTGCTGCGGCGTCTCAAGAAACAGGTTGCCAAGGACCTGCCGCCGAAGATTGAGCGCATTGCCCCCTGCAAGCTCACGCAGGATCAGCACAAGGTTTATATGCAGCTGCTCGAGGACTCAAAGCAGAAGATCAGCGAGATGGTGGAAAAGGACGGCTTCAACAAGAGCCGCATGGAAATCCTCAAGACGCTGCTGCGTCTGCGGCAGACCTGCAACCATATCGATCTGCTCAAACTGGAAGGCATCAAGAGCAAACACCCATCGGCGAAAATGGAGCTGTTCTTCGAATTGCTCAACGAAGCGCTGGACAGTAAACACCGGGTGCTGGTATTCAGCCAGTTTACATCCATGCTGGCCATTCTGCGCAAGGAGATGGAGGATCGGGATCTTTCATACTGCTATCTGGATGGCAGTACCAAGGATCGTCAGGATGTCGTGCGCAGGTTTAACAAGGATCGCAACGTTCCCGTGTTCCTGATGAGCCTGAAGGCCGGCGGCACCGGACTCAACCTGACAGGGGCCGACATGGTCATTCACTTCGATCCGTGGTGGAATCCCGCCGTCGAGGACCAGGCGACGGATCGCGCGCACCGTATCGGGCAGAAACGCACCGTCTACAGCGTCAAGCTGATCACCAAGGGTACCGTCGAGGAGAAAGTAGTTGAAATGCAGTCCCGCAAGAAGGACATCATCGATGCCACGCTCACGACTGACGAACAGGTCATGCAGAAACTTACCTGGGAAGATGTCCAGGAACTGCTCAGCCTCTGATGGATCCAAACTTTTTGCCCGCCGATTCAACGTTTCGCCTTCCGGCATGGTCTGGACCGTTGTCATTAAATTAGTGACAGAGGTTGCTCGACAGATCCGCGCGCGGTCAAAGAAGATGCTGGCAGCAAAAAAAGGAATACGTGTTGAATCATACTCCCAGAAATATAGGCAGCATGGCGGCCATCACGCCGTCGGTTAAGTATCTGCTCATCCTGAACATCGCCGTCTATCTCATCGAACCCTTATTCCGCGTGCCGCTCAGGGGGTTGTTTGCGCTGCCGGCTTTATGGTGGCAGACCTACTCCATTGGCAACCTGTTTACCTATATGTTTGTACATGCCAGCATAAGCCACCTGCTCATGAACATGCTGGGGCTCTACTTTATCGGCCCGACCGTTGAGCGAACGGTCGGTTCCTACCGGTTCTTTATCCTGTATTATCTGAGTGGCATACTGGGCGGGCTGGGGTGGTCGCTGCTGGCGGCGCCCGGGACCTGGTGCGTGGGCGCATCCGGCGCTATTTTCGGCATACTCGCCGCGTTCGCCGTTCTGTACCCCACGGTGGAAGTGGTGCTGATATTCCTGCCGTTCTTCCCGATCAAGGCATGGAAGCTGGTGCTGGCGTTCGCCGTATGGGAACTGATCCAGACGGTCGCAAATCCTGTTCATGGGCATATTGCCAACGCGGCTCATCTCATGGGCGGCATAGCCGGCTTCTCCTATGCGATGGCGCTCAAGCACCCGCATATCATCAGCGAGTTGAAAAACAGGCTGCCGGGATCACGGCACGCCGGACGTCCGGCCGCGCGCAGGCCATCGCCGCCCCGCGATGAAGCACTCTCCCGGGAGGAGATCGACCGCATACTCGATAAAATCGGTAAAGAGGGCATGGGTGCACTGAGCTCCCGTGAACGGGACCTCCTTAAACGCGCCACCAGAGGGTAGGGCGCTTTCGACGGGTTCGTCGAGCCGTCCCTACCGGGAGCCTTTCAATGTTTTGATCTGGTCGCGCAGCACGGCCGCGCGTTCGAATTCCAGCGCCTCGGCGGCTTCAAGCATCTCCTGTTCGAGCTGATGGATGACTTCATTTACATCAAAGTCGCCACCGGTCTCCTGTACGGCCAGTTCGACGGTTTCCTCGGCGGTTTCATAGATTGTTTTCAGGCTGTCCTGAATCTGCTTCTTGATCGCCCTGGGAACGATGCCGTGCTGCTTGTTGTAGGCTACCTGCTTTTGCCGGCGGTGGTCGCACTTATCCAGCATGCGCTGCATGGAGTCGGTGATCTTTTCAGCATACATGATGACCCGTCCGTCGATATGGCGTGCCGCCCGTCCGGCCGTCTGGATCAGCGAGGTTTCGGATCGCAGGAAGCCCTCCTTGTCGGCGTCAAGAATAGCAACCAGCGATACCTCTGGCAGATCGAGTCCTTCACGCAGCAGATTGATGCCGATCAGGCAGTCCACCTTGCCGCTGCGCAGCTCGCGCAGGATATCAACGCGTTCCAGCGCGTCGATATCCGAGTGCAGGTACTGCACCTTCAGGCCGGTTTTTTCAAGATATTCCGTCAAGTCCTCGGCCGTCCGTTTGGTGAGTGTTGTAACGAGTGTGCGCTCGCCCCGTTCGGCCCTGGAACGGATTTCCTCCATCAGGTCGTCGATCTGATTCTTGAGCGGGCGCAGCTCCACCGGCGGGTCGACGATGCCGGTCGGGCGGATGATCTGTTCGATGGGCGTCCCGCCATGATCCAGCTCGTAGGAACCCGGCGTTGCGGAGAGGAAAACCATTTCATGGGTTACCGCGATGAACTCGTCGAAGTTCATGGGCCGGTTATCGAGAGCCGACGGCAACCGGAAGCCGTGTTCCACCAGGGTGCGTTTGCGGGCCTGGTCGCCGTTGTACATTCCGCGAATCTGGGGCAGGGTCACATGCGATTCATCGATGATAGTCAGAAACCGGCCGGGGAAATAATCGAGGAGACACTCGGGCCGTTCGCCGGCTTTCCGGCCGGCCAGATGGCGCGAATAGTTTTCGATTCCGCCGCAGAAACCGATTTCCTTGAGCATTTCCAGATCATACTCGGTACGCATCTTTATGCGCTGCGCCTCGATCAGCCGGTTCTGTTTTTCAAAGACGGCGACCTGTTCCTTCATCTCCTCACGAATCGCCACGAGCGCGGCATCGATCTTGGTTTGCGGCATCACGAAATGCTTGGCGGGCGACACCATGATGTGCTCGTAGGTTTCCAGGGTGTCGCCGGTCAGCGGTTCGATTTTCCGGATGGCGTCGATTTCGTCACCCCAGAACTCGAGCCGGATGGCATAGTCCTTGGCGTAGGACGGGAAGATGTCCAGGGTGTCGCCGCGCACGCGGAAGCGGCCGGGACCCGGTTCATAGTCATTGCGTTCGTACTGGATCTCGACCAGCTTTTTCAAAACGGCATCACGATTGGCGCTTTCGCCTACGTCGGCGCTGACCACCATCTGCTTGTAGTCTTCCGGCGAGCCCAGGCCGTAGATGCAGGAAACCGAAGCGACTATGATCACATCCTCGCGGTTCAGCAGGGCATCCGTGGCCGCCAGCCGCAGCCGTTCGATCTCTTCGTTAATGGAGGAGTCTTTCTCGATGAAAGTGTCGGTCTGCGGAATGTACGCCTCCGGCTGGTAGTAATCGTAGTAGGAGATGAAGTATTCCACCGCATTGTGCGGAAAGAATGCCTTGAGCTCGGCATAGAGCTGCGCTGCCAGTGTCTTGTTGTGCGAGAGGACCAGGGTGGGGGTGCCGTGCTGCGCAATCGCATTGGCAATCGTGAAGGTCTTGCCCGAGCCCGTCACTCCCTCCAGCGTCTGGAACTTCCGCTCCTTTGCCAGTCCGGCACACAATCGTTCGATTGCCGCCGGCTGGTCGCCGGTCGGTTCGAAGTCCGCTACAAGCTGGAAGGGTTTGTTCATGGATAACAGCGTACAAGGATTGCAGTCCGATTACAGTAAATCCAGAGGCCGTTTTAACCAATGTTTATTCGGGCTGATATGGCTTCAGTACCGGAGGTTTCGGCTTTTCGACTTTAATCGATCCCCTGAACCAGTATTCGGTTTGCTCCGTTTCCGTTTTATGGATGACCGTGGCTTCAATCGTTCCATCGGAAACGGACCCGATCCACGCCATCGTTTCCCCGGCTTCGTTCTGCGGCTTGGCGGTAAACGTAATGACCTTGTCTATTTCATGCGTCTCGTACGGTGCCGTGCGAAATCCATGTGCTTCAAACTGCACTGAGACAAAGGTTCCTTTGCTGAAGATCAACGTATCTTCGATTCCGGTATCCGCACCCTTCTTACCCATTTCACCGGTAAACACTTGGCCGTCCAGCCTTCCGGTTTCCAATCCCTCGTCCGGTTTGCCGGGTGCGGGGTGCTCTCCGGCCCGGGCAGAAGCCGTCACGATCAGCATCGTCGCCACGGCAATCAGTTGAAACAGCGTTTTCATGTGCTTTTATTCCGCGGTTGCTGAATATGAGTCTATGCCGGCCTGTTGGCTTTATCCAGACCGTTTTGCATGAGCCTCTGTTGAGGTATTCTGTTGGAAATCGGTGCACCCTGGTCTATTTTCGGAGCCTTTTAGGGAATCACCATGTATTTTGACTATGCAGCCACCACACCGCCGAATGAGGAAGTGCTTAAAACGTTTGATGCGGTCAACCGCGAGTTCTGGGCCAATCCTCGTTCCTTGTATCAACCGGGTGCCCGTGCAGAACTGCTGCTGGAACAGGCCAGGAATCAGGTTCAGACACTACTGGGCGCAACCAAGGGGTGTCGATGCGTGTTTACGAGCGGTGCCACCGAATCGAACAACATGGCTCTCAAGGGCGTGGCACACCACAGCCGGCATCGCGGCAGGCACATTATCACCAGCGCCGTTGAGCACCCTTCCGTGCTGGAGGTGTGCCGGTATCTGGAGCTGGAGGGATTCGAGCTGACCGTGCTCCCCGTGAACCGTGCGGGTTCGGTCGATCCGCAGGATCTGCAGAAGGCCGTGCGTCATGACACGATCCTGGTTTCGCTGATGCACATCAATAATGAGACCGGTTCTGTCAACGACATTGCCCGGCTCGGAACTGTCGTTAAAGAGCAATCCGACGCCGTTTTTCACGTTGATGCCGCCCAATCCGTCGGCAAGTATCCAATTGTCCTCGAGGGACTGCCGGTGGATCTGTTGACGTTTTCAGCCCACAAGTTTTTCGGACTCAAGGGATCCGGAGCGCTGATCCTGCGGGACGGAGTGCAGGTGAGGCCTTTGCTGCACGGCGGGGGGCAGGAGTTTGAACTGCGTTCAGGTACGGTGGATGTCGCGCGGGCTGCGGCCATGGCCAGGGCTTTGCGGATCTCGCTGGAAAACAACGAAGAGGTGCAGGCAAGAACCGGATTGTTCAAGGCTGCGATTGCAGACGCCTTCAGCGCCATACCGGATGCGGAGCTGAACGGAATGCTTGAAGGCTCGTCGCCCTTTATCATCAATTATTCCGTGACGGGGGTTCGTCCGGAAACCCTGCTGCAGGCGCTTGGCGAAAAGGGTATCTATATTTCTACGGTTTCCGCCTGTTCGACCCGGAAGACCGATGAAAGCAGTGTGGTACTGGCTCTGACCGGCAGTCATGAACGGGCGCAAACCAGTATCCGTATCAGTATGTCGGCACTGACCACGCAGGAAGATGTCGATGTGCTGTGCAATACCTTGGGTCCGCTTGTCAAGTCGCTGCGGATCCAGCGCAACTAAGGAATTTCATCATGCAGTACGACAGTATCCTGGTCCGTTTTGGAGAACTTTTCCTGAAAGGAAAAAACAGGCGCCGGTTTATCGACCGGCTGTTCCAGACGGCAAAAACCAAACTCGCCATGTTCCCCGGTGTGGTGCTCGAAATAAAATACGACCATATACTGGTTACCCTGAATGGTGCGGATGAACGCGCGGTCATCCGACAGCTCGATTATGTATTCGGGATACACTCGTATGCCCTCGGAAAGATCTGCGAGAGTTCCATGGAGTCCATTTGCAGCACCGCGTTGCCGGTAGCGATCGAAGCCTGCCAGGGCGGCCAGGCGATCAAGTTCGAAACCAGACGTGGATGGAAGAAATTCCCCGGAACCTCCATAACCGTTTCACAGCAAGTGGCGGAATACGTTGCCGAAAACGCTCCGGCCGGATCCGTGAATTACAACGTCAAACATCCCGATCAGACAATCCATATCCTGATCAAGCCTGAACACACGCTGGTGGTGGCCAGGCTGGTTCCGGCCAGCGGCGGGATTCCGGTCGGACTGAACGGACGGACCCTGCTGATGCTCTCCGGCGGCATTGATTCTCCGGTGGCGGGATATCTCATGCTGAAGCGCGGGCTTCAGCTGGAAGGCCTGCATTTTGAATCACCGCCCTATACGACAGCCCGTGCCCGGCAAAAGGTCTATGATCTCGCCGAAAAACTGGCCCATTTTCATCCGGATGGCAGGTTCCGGCTGCACGTGGTTCCCTTCACGGAGCTTCAGAAGGAACTCTTTGCCCATGCTTCCGACAGCTACGGCATGACCGTGATGCGTCGCATGATGTATCGGGTGGCGGCCGGCTTGGCCGAGCGGCGCGGCATTCGGCTGCTTTCGAACGGCGAGAGCCTCGGGCAGGTGGCATCGCAAACACCGGACAGCATGTGGGCGATCAACGCCGTCACCTCAATGCCCGTCGTCCGTCCCGTGGCATGCATGGACAAGAGCGAGATTGTGGAGATCGCCAAACGGATCGAAACCTTTGACATATCCATTCGCCCTTATGAGGACTGCTGCACCGTCTTTGTTCCCAAATACCCATCCACGGCTCCCAAAAAAGAGAAATGCGAAATGTTTGAGCGTAAGTTCGAATGGGCACCCCTGGTGCAGAAATGCATCGATAGGACGGAAACCATCGAGATTCAGGCGGGGCATCCCATTATGCTGGATGGCGACACAACCGATGCGATTTGTTCACTGTTGTAGGGTGCTCGCGCAAAATGGGGCGATATTTATAAAAGAGGCATTGTATCCGGGCGGAATTGCGGATACAAATTTCCAACTTCCTGGAGCGGGAGTAATTCAGTGGTAGAATGCTAGCTTCCCAAGCTGGACGTCGTGGGTTCGAGTCCCATCTCCCGCTCCATCTATTTCCTCGATTTTTTTAACACCTGGACACGAAGGTCCCGAAGGAGTGGGTCCGGCACATTGTGTCTTTGCGTGGAACCCTATCCTTTTCGGGGATTGGTCCAGACTTCATCGGAATGACCGGCAAGTTTGGCGGCATATCGTGCGAGGACGAAGAGCGTATCGGACAGCCGGTTGAAGTAGGCCAGCAGGACAGGATTAACGTCCGTTGTTTCACGCAGGGCAACCAGTCGCCGCTCCACCTTGCGCGATGCGGTGCGTGCAAGATGCAGATGCCCCGAAGCCTTGCCTCCGGCCGGCAGGATAAAGTGACGCAGCGGTTCAAGTTTTTCCTCGATCTCGTCGATCAGGTTTTCCATGTCCGTGATCTCGTCACCGGTGATGAACGGCAGCCGGTCATCCTTGTTGACATTGGTGATCTCCGATCCGGCTACGATCAGCTGGCTCTGGAAATTCCTGAGGATCGCATTGAGTCCGGCATCCTCGACATAGCTGCGTGCCAGCCCGATGAGTGAGTTGCATTCGTCAATGGTTCCATTAACCTCGATCAGCGGATCGTTCTTCGGCACCCGCGTCCCGTCAAACCGTCCCGTTTCCCCTTTGTCACCCGTTTTAGTAAATATCTTCGGCATAGGCGATCTCCTGATGAATGGATTGGATTGTAACCGCTCATGGACACGAATCAACGCGAATGCATTAAGGATAATCCGGAAAGGGGCATGCAGTGGCCGCTCTCAGAGCCACCAGGCGTTTCTTGGAAACGCCGCTGCAATAAATTGGACGCCGAACCATCCGCTGTACTCCAGGGACAGAGCGTCCATCCCTCAAACGAATCAATTCGCGTCTTTCTTGCGGCGGGCGAGACGGATCCGTTTCAGGGCCCTGAAGCTGATAAGTTTCCTGGTGTTTTCATCCCAGAGGTGGATGCGCAGCGACTTGAGACTCTTGCGGACACCCAACGGTTCGATGTGCTGGAACTTCTGGATTTCGTCGTGACAGGCCTGCAGGTTGTAGTTGGGGATCGACGGATTCAGATGGTGGATATGATGCAGGCCGATGTTGCCGGTAAACCACTGGGCGATTTTCGGCAGCTTGTAGTAGGAACTGCCTTCCATGGCAGCCTTGACTGAATCGCGCACATCGTCGCGCGCCCAGTAGACCTCCTCATACTGGTGCTGCACATAGAACAGCCACAAGCCCAGCGTAGCGGCAATGATGGTGATGGGCAACTGGATGAGCAGATAGGTTTTAAAGCCGATGGTTGCGCCGGCGAGCAGGGCAACCGCAACAATGCCGAAATTCGTTATGAAGACGCTGAGCCGGCCCTTGTGCTGGATTCCTTTCTGTGAAAATCGCTGCAGCAGAAGGAATACAAAAGCCGGGCCGAATCCAAACAGGAAAAAGGGGTTGCGGAAGATGCGATATACGATCCGTTTCATTCTAGGAGCGGCAAGGTATTCCTCGACGGTCAGAGTCCAGATGTCGCCGACCCCGCGTTTGTCAAGGTTTCCGGCGGTGGCATGATGGCGGAGATGCGCCTGGCGCCAGTCCTGGAAAGGCGTGAAGACCAGGATGCCGGACAGATAGCCGGTCAGCTGGTTCGCCCATTTGGCCTTGAAGAACGACGAGTGGCAGCAGTCGTGGAAGATGACGAAAATCCGGACCAGGAACGGGGCCGCGACGAGTACGGGAATAAAGCAGAGCCATAGCGAACGGCCTGACTTAAACAGATAGATGGCCAGCGCCCAGAGCAGCGCGTAAGGTATCAGGGTGTCTACGATCTGCCAGATGGCCCTTCCGCTGCTGGATTCAGTAAACCCCAGGATGATCCGGTTCAGGGCCTGTCGTGTTGGTGCTTCTGTTGTATCTTCATTCATGTTGCGTGCCTTGCCGTTCCATCGTGCGTTCGAAGGATTGCTTCAGCAAACGCGCTCAATGTCTGCCTTTTAGGATACTTCCATTCATGATTTTGGCCAGTTTATAATACGACGCTCCGGCCTGCGGTTTCTTTTCGCTTTGCCTCTAACGGAGATTTGAGGTTAACTGCACGGCTTTCCTGTAACGAGCAACCGGTAACCGAATTATGTTTGAAAATCTTTCATCCGCGCTGCAGAAGACATTCAAGAACCTGCGGGGCTACGGCAGGCTGACCGAGAAAAACGTAAAGGACGCGCTGCGCGAAGTGCGGCTGGCACTGCTTGAGGCGGACGTCAATTTCAAGGTGGCACGCGACTTTATGAAGAGCGTCCAGGACAAGTGCCTTGGCGAAGAGGTCCTCAACAGCGTCACCCCCGGCCAGCAGGTGATCAAGTTTGTCAACGACGAGCTGGTTGCGCTCTTCGGCGGTGCGCATCAGGAGTTCGAACTCAAGGGCAATCCCGCATCCGTGATGCTGATGGGGCTGCATGGTTCCGGCAAGACCACCTCGGCCGGCAAGCTGGCGCATCGCTGGAAGAAATCCGGTCGGCGCGTGCTGCTGGTTGCCTGCGATATCCGCCGTCCGGCGGCGGTGGAGCAGCTTTCCGTTCTGGCAGGTCAGGTCGGCTGCGAAATCCTCAAACCGCTGCCCGGCGAAACCGTACCGCAACTGGGCCGCCGTGCGGCCGGAGCAGCCCGGGACGGCAGATTCGATGTGGTGATCTACGACACCGGCGGGCGCTTCCAGATCGATGACGAGCTGGTGGACGAGTTGAAGCAATTCGAAGCCGAAACCCAGCCGAACAACAAGGTGCTGGTGCTCGATGCAGCCATCGGCCAGGAGTCGGTCAACGTGGCCGAAACCTTCAAGGAGGCGGTTGGTCTGACCGGCCTGATCCTGACCAAGCTGGACGGCGATGCGCGCGGCGGGGCGGCGCTTTCGGTCCATGCCGTGACCGGCTGTCCGATCCTGATGACCGGGATTGGCGAAAAGATGGAAGACCTGCAGCCCTTCTATCCCGAGCGGATGGCTTCCCGAATTCTGGGCATGGGCGATGTAGTCAGCCTGGTGGAAAAGGCACAGGAGGTGGTCGACCAGGAGGAAGCACTCCGGATGCAGGAAAAACTGGCGAAAAACCAGATGGACCTCGAAGACTTCCTGAGCCAGATCCAGCAGATGAAAAAACTGGGCTCCATGAGCAGTCTGTTCGACGCGCTTCCGGGCAATGCGATGAAGATGGATGACAAGCAGAAGGAGGCCGTCGCCAGAGCCTCCGAGCTGGAGATGAAGCGGTTTGAATCGATCATTCAGAGCATGACGCCGTGGGAACGGCAACACCCCAAATCGATCGACCGCAGCCGCCGTTTGCGTATCGCGTCGGGCTGTGGTCGCAAACTGGCGGATGTCAACCAGTTGCTGAAGCGCTTTGAGCAGATGGGGAAGATGGGGAAGCAGTTCAAAAAGATGGAAAAAAGGTTGCGACACCTCAGGAAGTTCACTACAAAGTAGCCCCTTTACCCGAAATAGCAGGGATATACTACGGAGATAATACTATATGGCAGTTAAGATTCGACTTCGCAGAATGGGCAGCCGCAACGCCGCATTCTACCGTGTAATCGTTCAGGATTCGCGCTATGCGACGACTGGCCGTTTCATTGAAACTCTGGGGTGGTACGACCCTAAACAGGATGGCAACAATTTTTCGTTGAACCTCGACCGCGTGGATTATTGGCTCGGAACCGGTGCCCAGCCGTCCGATACCGCCAACAGCCTGATTGTCAAGGCGCGCGCACTCCCGGTTGAAAAAGCCGTTTCCGGTGCCGTGACCGAAGAAGAAGTTCCCGCCGCCGCCGTTGAAGCGGAGGAGTCAGCCGAGGAAGTGGCTGAAGAAGCACCTGCTGTGGAAGAGGTTGCCGAGGAAGCCCCGGTGGCTGAAGAAGCAACTGCCGAAGAATCCGCCTCCACTGAAGCTGCGGAAGCAACGGCCGAAGAATCCGCCTCCACTGAAGCTGCGGCGGATAAAGAAAAAGCCTAGGCATGAAGCAGGTTCTCGAAACGATTGCCAAATCACTGGTTGATTCGCCCAACGAGGTGCAGATCACAGAGATCAATGGCGACAAGACCATTATCTTCGAACTTCGCTGCAACGCGAAGGATGTCGGGAAAATCATTGGCAAAAGCGGCAAGACGGTCGGTGCCATGCGCACGATCCTCAATTCGATGGCTTCCAAACAGGGCCGCAAGGCCATGCTCGAAGTCGTGGACTAGCAAATCCGCTTTTCCAGCCGAAGCAGCGAAAAGAGCGAGCCCTGTGCCCGCTCTTTTTCATATCCAACCACAAGATACCCAAAATGACCGATCTTCTGTTTTTGTGTTTTTTGCGTATTTTGTGGTAATCCTGCCTGACATGAACGAAGCACTTAAAATCGATGTGGTTACGCTGTTTCCGCAGATGCTCAACGGCTTTCTGCAGGAAAGCATGATGAAGCGTGCGGCGCAGGCGGGGCTGGTAGAGTTCCGCACCGTCAATCCGCGCGACTTTACAACGGACAAGCATAACACCGCCGACGACCGCCCCTTTGGCGGCGGACCGGGAATGGTAATGAAGCCGGAACCGCTGTTTGCTGCGGTTGAATCGATTCAGACACCGGACAGCCATGTCATTCTGCTGACGCCGGGCGGAAAAACCTTCAAGCAGGACGATGCCCGGCGATTGTCCCGGGATCATGGACACCTGATATTCATCTGCGGTCACTACGAGGGCATTGACGAGCGGGTGCGCGAAGCGCTGGTCGACGAGGAAATATCGATTGGCGACTATGTACTGACCAACGGGGTACTGGCCGCCAATGTGGTTATCGATGCGGTGGTGCGGCTCCGTCCGGGCGTACTGGGCGGCGGGGAAACGGCTGCCGAGGACGAATCTTTTTCCTCGGGGCTGCTGGAATATCCGCAATACACCCGTCCGCCGGAGTTCCGGGGCATGAAAGTGCCGGAAATTCTTTTCAGCGGGGATCACGGGAAAATAGCTGAATGGCGCTATCGGAAAGCCTTGGAACGCACGCAGGAACGGCGGGCCGATCTGTTGCGAAACGCCGGTGAAAATCGCGAAAACAACGCTTGACCGGATAAGGCAGTCGGCTATTATCTAGCGCTCTTTGAACAAATCCAGAAACGAGATAGATTTATGAACACTGTAGAAAAAATCAGCCAGGAACAGGCCACGCAGGATCGCCATCCCGCATTCGTTATCGGCGACACTATCAAGGTCCACTACAAGATTAAAGAAGGTGGCAAGGAACGTATTCAGGTTTACACCGGCACCGTGATTGCCCGCAAGGGATCCGGCGTCATGGAATCCATTACCGTTCGTCGCGTTTCCTACGGCGAAGGCGTGGAGCGCGTGTTCCCGCTGAACAGCCCGAATATCGATAAGATCGAAATTGACCGTCACGGCAAGGTTCGTCGCGCGAAACTGTATTACCTGCGCGATCTGGCCGGCAAGAAGGCCCGCATTAAGGAACGCCGGGTCTAGTACTGCCGATTGTTGATTTCCGATTTATTGGTCTGTGACAGCTTCGTTTAAAAGGCCAAAGCCGACCGGGTTCCGAAATCGGCAATCGAAAATCGAAAATCACGATGAAAAATCCCGATGTCCTGCTTTATGAAAAAGAAGCCTGGACGTCGGGTTTTCTGCGTCTGGCCGGAATCGATGAAGCCGGTCGCGGTCCGCTGGCCGGTCCGGTGGTGGCGGCCGCTGTCATCTTTGATCCGTCTTACATCGAAGCCGAGCTCAACAGCACATTTGGACGGTTGACCGATTCCAAGGCCATGACCGAAGCGCGCCGCGATGCGTATTTCGAGCTGCTGACCCGTTCCGAACATGTTGAGGTCGGCATTGGTATCATCGAGGCCGAAGAGATCGACCGCATCAATATTCTCAAGGCGACGCACAAAGCCATGGCCTTGGCGGCGGGACAGGTAAAGCCGCAGTTTGCGCTCGTCGACGGTTTGCCGGTCAAGGGACTGCCGTGCGGGTCGAAGAGCATCGTTAAGGGCGATGCCCTGAGTATTTCGATTTCGGCGGCCAGCATCATGGCCAAGGTTACGCGCGACCGTATCATGATCGAGATGGATACCCGTTATCCCGAATATGGATTTTCCGGGCACAAAGGGTACGGCACGAAACAGCATCTGGACGCCTTGCGGAACTTCGGTGCGACGCCCATCCATCGGCAGTCGTTCCGTCCGGTAGCCGAGCTGAACCAGATGGATCTGCTTTAGCGTGAAGCGATCCGGTCAGGACACTATCCGCTTGCCCAGGACAGTGACGCTGTACTCCTTTCCGTCCATTTCCGAAACATCGGGAAGAAGTCCCCATTCCGTGAACCCACACCGCGTCAGCAACGCTATGCTCGGAATATTGTGCGCATAGACATAGGCTATGAGTGTCCTGATCGTGCCCGCACTCGCGGCCACCTGTTCGGCTTCCCTGACAAGGCTCTTGCCGAGTCCCTTGCCCTGATGCGGCGGCGAGATATAGAAACTGATCTCCGCGGTATGCCGATGTGCCGGCCGTTTATAAAACGGCTGAAAGCCGACCCATGCCACGACGCATCCGTCGATTTCGTGTACGAGCAACGGGTAGTCATCCGGCGAATGCGAATTAAACCACGCCCTCTTCGATTCAATGCTGACCGGCTCGAGGTCCGCGGTCGCCAGTCGCGAGGGGATGGAGGCATTGTAGATATCAACAATCGCCGGCAGATCCGTTTCGGTGGCATGTCTCATTCGGAGGATTCCCTGTGTGATAGTTTCCGCTCCTTGGCAGCCTGACGCAGCGATTGGAAGAAGTCCTGCATGACGGCCTTGCAGTCGGCTTCCATGAGGCCGGTTTCGACTTCGACCGCATGGTTGAGATCGGCATCGTTGAGGATGTTGAACTTGGAGACGGCACCGCCGCGCACAGGATCGGTCATCCCCCAGACGACCTTCCTGACGCGGGCAAGCACCAGTGCGCCGGCGCACATGGGGCAGGGCTCTTTGGTGACATACATCACCGCATCGTTCAGGCGCCAGTTGCCAACAGCCTGCGTGGCCTGGGTGATAGCGAGGATTTCGGCGTGGGCTGTGGGGTCCCGGAGCATTTCGGTCTGGTTGTGCGCCTTTCCTATAATCTCGTTGTTCAACACGATCACGGCGCCGCACGGGACCTCGCCTTCCGCGGCGGCTTGTTCGGCTTCGCGCAGAGCCATTCGCATATAGTGCATTTCGGGAGAAAGGTTGTCCATGCGTGCAGTCCTATCTGGGGACGATAATGTTCAGTGCGCTGGGCAGGACCTCGACATCGATGATCGTCCCGCCATCGAAGATCTCGCCGTCGATTTGGATCGGCGAGTCGTTGTCCCGCCTCACGGTCATGCGTTTGAAATGCCGATTGGTTACCTGGGGATGCTGGTGAAAGGTTTTTTCAACGAACCGGTGTACCTGGCTGAGCACGACCGGGACACTGTGCTTCTCGATGGCCACCAGTTCGAGGTCTCCGCTGTCGGCCTTGGCGTCGGGGGCTACAAGGACATCGCTACCGAACTGGGAGAGGTTGGCCACCGTAAAGATAAGCGGGTGCTTGAACTCGATCTCCTCTCCGTCGATTTCGACATGGAAGGGCTGGGCCCTGTATTCGAGCAGCTGCGTGGCACCGGCCAGTACATACGGCACAATACCGCGGAACGGAAATTTTTCGAATGTTTCGACGAGCGCGCCGTCCCACGCCATGCTGCAGGTGACAAAGAACAGCCGGCCATTCACCTTACCCACGTCGATCGGGGTGGTGTAGCCCTCCAGCAGGGCTTTGGCCGCGGCATCGGGCTGGAGCGGAATCTTGAAGTGACGGGCAAAACCGTTGCCACTGCCTGCCGGCACGACGCCCAGCCGGGCCGGCGTACCGACCAGTACACGGCCGATGGTATTGACCATTCCGTCGCCGCCGACCACGAGGACGGTTTCCGTCCCTCGTTCGATCGCGCGATGCACTTTTTCAGCACCGTCCGTTGCGGACTGGCTGAACTGGAACGAGACATCGTTGTCGGGCGTGTCCCACACTTTTTCAATAGCGGAGATGTAGCGGTAGGGGCCGCCCGTGCCCGACTTGGGATTGATTAGTACCAGAACCTGCTTCATCAATTGAACGTGCCTCGTTGATTGTTGTCGTTGTATCAAACGTTCCCGTGGTTGTGAAACGCGATTCATTCCCGAATTGTGCTGAAAAACTTTGCCTCGCCGGCAATGGATTTCATACCTTGAGCGTTTTACACCTTTTGCTATGAGATCGATTGTTTTCCATTGGGCCGCCAAGAGCGCCATGCTCGTTGTGTGTGTAGCTGTTTGCGCGTCGTGCAAACAGATCGGGAATTTTGCCGAAAAGAGAGCCGACCGGGCCGCCTATGGCAATGTCGAGGGCGCCCAGCATCGAGGCCTGGGGCATGCGGACGAATTCACGATTGATGACGCGGAGGGCCGCCGGATCCGCGAAATGCTGGAAGAAAAATCCAAAGCGGAGGAACCCACCCGGCTGTCGCTGGCTGATACGCTGGCCATTGCCATTGCCAACAGCCGTTCCTACCAGTCCCGCAAGGAGAACCTGTTCATAGAGGCGCTCTATCTCACCGAGACTCAAAAATCCTTCAATTGGGATACCCGTGCGTCTTCTCTGTCGGCGAGCTCCACCTATTCGGATGACGGCACCACGGCCGAGACCTTCGGCGATAACGGCGTGGACGGGGCCTTGAACCTTTCCGTTGGCCGCACCCTGGTATCGGGGGCCAGGGTCTCGCTGGGCTTTACGCGGGAGATCGTCCAGTATTTCACCAATCCGGACACCTCATCGGACAGCAGTACGCTGTCGTTCAACGTGGTGCAGCCCCTGCTGAACGGGTTCGGCCCGCTGGTGAGCAAGGAGCCGCTGCGCCAGGCGGAACGCAACATGATCTATTCCGTGCGGGACTTCCGGCGCTACCAGCAGGATTTCGTGATCGATATGACTTCGCAATTCTATTCGACACTGCGCAGCCGCGACCAGCTGATCAACGCCCAGAAAAACTATGAAAGCACCGTCGCCAGCCGCGAACAGACCGAATCCTACGCCAAGGCCGGGCGAATTGCCGACTTTGAAGCAGCGCAGGCGCGCCAGAGCGAATTGAATGCTGCCGACCGGTGGGCCATCGCACAGGCAAGCTATGAGCGTGCGCTTGATGATTTCCGATACAACCTGGGCCTGCCGATCGATCTGAATATTGAACCCGATCCGAGTGAACTCGATCTGTTGGCGGAACGCGGGCTGGTGGGGCTCGATATTACGCTGCCGGAAGCCGTCGTTTCCGCGTTGTCGAACCGGCTCGATCTCGTGACCCAGCGTCAGCAGGTGGAGGATCGCGAGCGCAGCCTGGAAATTACGCGGAGAAACTTCCTGCCCAACCTGGACGTTGCCTACGATGCTTCTTACGATGTGGAGGAATCCTCGGGCGAGGGATTGAGCCAGGATGCGACGGTCAGTCTTAACATTCCGTTCGACTGGACGGAAAAGCGCAACGACTATCGCGTCTCACAGATCAACCTGGCCCGGGAGGTGCGCAATCTCGAGGAGCGGGAATGGGATGTGAAGCGCGAGGTGCGCGACCTCTGGCGAAATCTGGAACGCAACCGATCCGTCTACAAGAACCGCCTGTTGAGTGTGCAGCTGGCCGAGCGCCGGGTGGAAAGCACCACGCTGCTGCTCAAGCAGGGGAAGGCGCTGACGCGGGACCTGCTGGATGCGCAGGATGACCTGTTGAATGCGCGCAACGATGCAACGCTTGCGCTGGTGGATTACACAATCAACCGCCTGCGCTTCTGGAATTCAATCGAACGTTTTCAAATCGACCCAAAAGGAATGTGGTATGAAGAAGTGGATCGAGAAACTGCAACAACTGAAGCAGACGAAGCAGGTGCAGCAACTGCAGGAACTTTGGCAACGCCCTAGGTTCCGTTATGCCGCCATCGGTATTGCCGTCGTCCTGTTTGTGCTCCTGTTCATGCCCGGCGGTAATGCCGGTGACGAGGTGAGCGACGATGCCTACCGAACCCAGGTGCGGCGCGGCGACCTGATCATAAGCATTCTCCAGTCCGGAGAACTGGAGGCCAAGAAGAGCCGTGACATTGTCAACGAAGCCAGTCGCGATGCCAAGATCGCCTATATCGTCGACGACGGAGCGTCCGTGACCAACGGGCAGCTTCTGGTGGAGCTGGAATCGGCCGAGCTGAAGGACCGTTTCCTGCAGCAGCAGCAATCGGTAGCGACCGCGGAGGCAGATCTGATGCACTCGCAGGAAGAGCTGGCGATTGCGCGCCTCAAACATTCGACCGACCTGGAAAGCGCCAAGTTGAAGGTGGAACTCGCCGGAATGGCGCTGAATAAATACAAGGAAGCCGAATATCCCCAGTCCCGTGATGTCGCCCTCTCGGACATCGCCCTGGCCAAGCAGGAACTGCAGCGTGCGCGGAGCGAGCTCGAAGGCACGCAGGAGCTCTACGACAAAGGCTATTCGAACCGTCAGGACCTCGAATCGGCCCAGTTCAACGTGGATCGTCGCGAAATCGACGTCCGCAACAAGACCAAGGAGCTCGAAATTCTCGAAAAATACACCTACGTCAAGACCCTTAAGGAACTGGAGAACAGCCTCGAGAATGCGACAGCCGAGCTGGAACGCCTGGAGAAAAGCTTTGCCGCCGAGGTGTCGCGCTCCGAATCACGCATCGAAGCGCTCAAGACCTCGCTCGAAATCCAGAGCAACCAGCTGGCCACCCGGGAACGCGAACTCAACAATACCAAGATGTATGCCGATTTCGAGGGACAGGTGTTCTATGCCAACGATCGCCGCCGGCAGGAAATCGAACTGGGCGCTTCACTGGATTACCGTCAGGAGATTCTGTCGTATCCGGATCTGTCGGCGTGGAACCTGCGGATCGGCGTGCCCGAGGCGATGATCGACAAGGTTGCTGTCGGTCAGGAAGCCGTAGCCACACTCGATGCCGTGCCCGATATGGTGCTGCGGGGTCGCGTTTCGCGGATCAGCGCCGTTCCGGATAACCAGCGCTGGTTTAATTCCGGTGTCAAGACCTACACCATCGTGGTTGATGTAACTACCGACACGAAGGGAGCCCAGCTCAAACCCGGCATGTCGGCAACGGTCGAGATCGTAACGGACCAGTTGCGCGACGTACTGTACATTCCCATTCAATCCGTGATGTCCGACAGGGACAAGCACTACGTCTATGTCGTTGAGCACGGGCGCAAGAAACTGCGCGAAGTCGAAATCGGCAAGTACAACACCCAGTTCATCGCGATCAACGACGGGCTCAAGGAGGGTGAATCGTTGTTACTGTATGCAGAGGTGGAAAAGGAAACCGATTCCCAGTTCAAGAAGAGTCCTTTGCGTGAGGAACAGAAAAACGGCAAGGATCAGAAGCAGGAATGAGCGTTCCGATCGTTGAACTGAATAATGTGGTCAAGGAGTACGTGCTGGGAACGCTGCGGGTGAAGGCGTTGAAGGGCGTCAATATCCGCATTGAGGCAGGCGAGTACGCAGTGATCATGGGATCGTCCGGTTCCGGCAAGTCGACGCTGCTGAACCTGCTGGGTTGTCTCGACCATCTCACGTCGGGGCAGTACCGTCTGGGCGGCGAAGATGTTTCGGATCTGACGGACGACCAGCTATCCGAAATCCGGTCGCGCCGGATCGGATTCATCTTCCAGTCCTACAACCTGATCCAGCAGCTCAACGTACTCGAAAATATCGAGGTTCCGCTTTTCTACCAGGGGGTGTCCGAGCATGCCGCGCGCGAACGGGCGACGGAACTGGCCGTCCGTATGGGACTGCAGGACCGTCTCGGGCATAAACCGATGGAGCTTTCCGGAGGCCAGCAGCAGCGCGTGGCCATTGCCCGGTCGCTTGTGTGTGATCCGATCCTGATGCTTGCCGATGAGCCGACGGGCAATCTCGACAGCAGGACCGGCGAGGAAATCCTGCAGGTTATCGACCAACTGCATGCCGAGGGTAAGACCATCGTCATGGTAACGCATGACGACGCCATCGCGCATCGGGCCGAACGCATCATCCGCGTAAGCGACGGGTTGATCGTTTCCAACGACTGGAAAGGGGTTTCCCAGTTATGAAGTCGATGAGTCCATCGCGCATGATCAAGCTGGCGGTCAAGAATCTCGGCCAGTACAAGCTGCGTGCCGGTCTGACCATGCTAGGCATCATTTTCGGGGTATGTTCTGTGGTCGCCATGCTCAGCGTGGGCGAAGGGGCCAACCGGGAAATTCAGGAAAAGATTCAGCGTATGGGGAGTCGCAACATTCTGGTCGAGAGCGTGCCGGTGCCGCAGGATGAAAACTCGACACAAACGTCGAGCAGCATGATTGCATCCTATGGCCTTACCTACAAAGATGCCGAGCAATGCGGTCTGTATGTTCCCAATCTAGAGGCCCTTACACCCATGAAGGTGTTGCGGTTCGATGTCCAGTACAAGGCCCGGAAGCTACAGACCGACGTCATCGCCACCAAACCCTGGCTGCTGGAGATCCAGCGCTACCGGATGGTGCGCGGCCGATTCCTGTCAAGCGCCGATGAGGAGTTCGGCGCTCCGGTCTGCGTAATCGGGACACGTCTTGCCCGCACACTTTTTGCAGGCTTCGATCCCATCGGCCGCACGCTGACGATCGACGATGATGCGTATACCGTTGTGGGGATCGTGGGAGATATTGCCCAAAGCGAGCTGCCGCTGCAGAATGAACTGTGGCTCGAAGGCGAAAACCAGAATGTCTACATCCCGCTGCGGACCTACATCCAGAAGCGAGGGGACCTCTTTGTTGAATGGTCCGAAGGGGGGGCCACCTTCGAACAGATCGAGCTGCACCAGCTCATCCTGACGATCGACCATCAGGACAATGTGGTGCGCTCCGTGAACGCGCTTCGCAACCTGCTGAAACGGAATCATGAAAAGGAGGAATACAGCATCGTGGTTCCCCTTGAATTGATTCGCCAGGCGCGGGAGACCCGGCGGTTGTTCAATATCGTACTGGGATCGATCGCCGCGATCTCGCTCATTGTGGGCGGTATCGGCATCATGAACATCATGCTGGCGACGGTCAGCGAGCGCACCCGCGAGATCGGGATTCGCCGGGCCCTGGGTGCGCGCCGGCGCGATATCGTGCTGCAGTTCCTGATGGAGACGCTGATTCTATCGCTTTCCGGCGGGGTGATCGGACTGATCTTCGGCGCCGTGATCCCGCTGATCATCACCGCCGCTACCAACGTGAAGACGGTATTGACCTTTCCCGCATTTGCGGTGGCATTTACCGTTTCCGTCACGGTGTCCGTCATTTTCGGGATCTATCCGGCACGCCGTGCCGCCATGATGGATCCGATCGAAGCACTGCGTCACGAGTGATCAAAACGAGTTGCCGATCGAGAAATAGAGGCGCGGATTCAACCCTTCGGCCTTGCCCAGGGAAATCCGGCATGTACCGACGATCGTGTCGGCTGCAAACCCGGCCAGTACACCGTAGTTAATATTCCGGATATCAATATCGTCGGCATCCAGCCACGCATGTCCCGCGTCCCCGCGCAGGATGGCATAGAGTCCACTGCCCATCGTTGGAGGTAACCGGCCCAGCCGATAGCGGTATTCCAGCTGCCCGACACCGTAATACTGACCGTAGAGCTGGTACGGCTCGTATCCTGCAAACGATTCGGCACCACCGATATCGAACAGCGCATAGAAGGGCAGGGTCGTGCCAAGGCTGCTCCCCATGGAGAGGCGCGGGGTGAGGGTGTGCTTACGCCACGATAGCGGAATGCGGGCCCTGGCCTGCAGCGAACTGAACGAGTAGGATGCCCCGAGCTCCTCAAAGGCAAAAAGACCGTCCACACGAAACTGATATCCGCGCGTAGGGAAGATTGGATCGTCCAGCTGGTCGAGCGCAAGTCGGGTGGTGGCGGCCACGACGGTATCGTGCTCAGCGCCAAGGTCGATGAATCCCGAGTTTCCGTCGCTCCGGGCATCAGCGACCTGGAGACCGATGCGCCACTCGCCGTATTCAAACGCGCTCACGCCCGCATCGAGCTGTGCGGCGGCGACATTTTCCTGCACCTCGGCGACATCCAGGCCGTTAACATAATAATGCACGTCCCGCGAATAGAGGTTGAGCGATGGAGCCAGAAAAAGTATGCCGGACGGAGTGATCGGCTGGTACCATTCCGTGTACAGGCGGCGTATGTCGCCGCCGCCCTCGGCTTCAACAGCCAGTTCGCCCCCATACACGTTGAGTTGTCTGCGGGTATAGTTGAGCAGTACGCTCCAGATGAGCGCGCTTTCCGTGGACCCTTCCACCTTCATGCCGAAATGCAGGTAGTGCGGGCCCCAGAACTTTTCCCTGGCCTTGTAGGTGAGCAGGTACCCCCCGGTATCGCCCGGGTCGAGTTCGTATGTGACGGTCTGGAAGAGGCCAAGACCATAAATGCGGTTCAGGTCCGCATAGATGGTGTCGAGGTCCAGCGGTCCGGGGTGGGCGTGAATGCGCTGGCGGATAACGGGATCAGCCACGGAGCTGTTTCCCTCGATCCCGACCTCGTTAATGCGGATTACTTCGGAGTGGCGTAGCCGCTGCTGGTGGAGATATTGCTCGTAAGCGGCCTCATCGACCGCATAGGGTCGCAGCTCCGCGCGGTGTGCCTCCGCAGCGGTTCGTCCGGTAGGGATGATTTCAGCGACCCGCTGGAACTGGGACATGGAGATGTTATCAAGGTCGGGTTCGATGACCACGTCGGCCCGTGCAAGCTGCTGCTCCTGATCCGGGCGTTGAACGATCGTATAGGTGCGTGCGACCACATCGCTCAACGCATTAAAGTCACTATGTTCACTTTTCAGGGCCGCAGAGGCTCCCACATCGACAGCGATTACGATGTCGGCACCCATTTCGAGCACCGCATTCACCGGTATATTGTTCAGCACACCGCCGTCTACAAACACATAGTCGTCAATTCTGACCGGAGTGAATATCCCGGGTACGGCCATGCTGGCACGCATGGCCGCCGCCAGGTCTCCATGGTCCAGCACGATCGATTCTCCGCTCCGAAGGTCGGTGGCGACTGCACGGTAGGGAATGTTAAGCCGGTCGAAATCGCGGATGCCGGCACTGTTGATGGAAAAGGTGCACAGGATATTGTTCAGCTTCTGGCCATACGACATGCCGGGCGCGAAGGCGAGGCCGCGGTCGACGATTCCGAACTCCACATCGAGGTAGCGCTTGTTTTCCACCTTGCGCCGGTAGCAGCGGTACTGATGCGGGGACTTGTCCTTCAGCACGTCCCACCAGTCTATGGAGCGGAACTGCTGCCCGATCTCCTCGGGTGACATACCGGACGCATACATCCCGGCGACGATAGCTCCCATACTGGTGCCGGCAATATAATCGATCGGAATATGTTCCTCTTCGAGCACCTGCAGCACACCGATATGCGAAAACCCCAGGGCTCCGCCACCTCCCAGCACCACGCCGACTTTCGGACGTTCAGCTTCACTGGACAAGCAGGGAGTCACCGCAATGAATACGATTAAACCGGTAACGAGTAAGCGATAAACCATGATAAAATCCTAGCAATCGACATCGACGGAGCCAAGTGATTTGGCGCGTGGGAACTGCATTAGGGATTGTCACAAGGGCCTGGCATTGTACTCTAGCAGACATGGAGAAACTGAGCGATATCGGTGAACACGAGGTCATCCGGCGACTCAGCGGGATGCTGGGGTCTCATCCCGACCTGATCGTTGAAGCGGGAGATGACTGTGCGGTCACCCGTCTTGCAGGAAGCGAATTCGACCAGGTTTTTACCACGGACCCCGTCATTGAAGGCGTACACTTCCTGTCGAACGCCGAACCGGCCCGCATCGGAAACAAGGCGGCTGGCCGCGTTTTAAGCGATATCGCCGCCATGGGGGCGCAGCCGCAATGGCTGCTGGTAGATGTGGTGGCACCTCCTGCGCTGGATTACGCCGTTCTTGAAGGGGTGTACGAGGGAATGACCACGCTATGCAAGCAATTCGGCGCCACGATCATAGGCGGCGATCTGGCCCGCGGGGCGCAGCTGGAAATCCATGTGTTCGGCACCGGGCTGCTGCCGTCAGGGAGCGCCTTGCTGCGCTCCGGCGCCCACGTCGGGGATCTGGTATTCGTGACGGGTCCGCTGGGCTGCAGTCAGGCGGGACGGCATCTGGATTTTGTTCCCCGGATCGCGGAGGGCCTGTTTCTGCGGGAATGGGGGCAGGCAAGTGCCATGATGGATATCAGCGATGGATTGGCCACGGACATGCGCCACATATTGAAGCAGAGCGGCGTGGGTGCCGAGCTGCGGGTGGATCAGATACCCAGAGCGGGCACCCTCGAGCAGGCGTTGTACGATGGCGAGGACTTTGAACTGCTTTTCACCGTGAGCCCGGAGCATGCGGACGACTTGCAGCGTCAATGGAGTATGCGTTTCAATAACCCGCCGGTCTGCATTGGCCAAATCACCGGCGCGATCGATGTCCTGAACCTGCGTCTTTCGGATGGGTCGGTGCAGCTTTTAGGGGGCAAGGCGTTCGAACATTTTTCTTCCCGTTCAAAGGGGGAATAGCCCCCTTTTCAGATGGCTGAAAACTTGTTTTTGTCCCGTGTTCATGAATAATAGGCCGCTCATTTTGCAAACCCTGTATCGCTAGCACTGGAGATAAGATGGCTGACAACCGATCGTTTGAATCGACACTTCACGACATTGTATACAGTATCGATACGGGTACGGGGCTGAAGATCATTCGGGTCAGTCTGTATTTCCTGATTCTCCTGGTGGTGGTAATGGTCTATACGGCCACCCAGTTCCGCGGTCTGAAGACCGAAGAATCCATGGACTACGCCCAGCTGGGGCGCAATTTCAGTATTCAGAACGGGTTGGTAACCAAGTGCATACGTCCCGTGACCATGTGGAAAATGAGTTCGCTCAGTCCGGATGGAGATCCGCATATTTTCGGCCATCCCGACCTGCTCCATCCACCGGCCTATCCGGCATTGCTATCATCCGGCTTCAAGTTGTTTGATCTGATCGGAATTGATCCGTTTGTGACGGGGGATGAAACGCAGGGTGTTTCCATGCATGCGGAGCAGTGGATCATCCTTTCACTGAACCATATCTTTTCCATTCTTACCGGATGGCTGGTATTTTTGCTGGGTAAACGGATGTTTTCGCGGGAAATCGGCTTCCTGGGCATGACCATCTATTATCTGAGCGATATCGTATGGCGCGATTCCATTTCCGGTCTCAACGTTTCGATGGCCGTCTTCTTCATCATGGCATCGTTCTATACCATGATTGTGGCCATGCTGAACAAGCGGGATGGCGAGTCGAAGCTGCGCTGGGTAATGCCCTATCTTTTTTCCATCGTATTCGCGGCAATTGCCTTCCTGACCCGTTATATTGCGATTGCCGCCGTTCCCGGGCTGTGTCTGTTTGCATGGCTCATGTGCGGACGGTTCCGCGGGGGTACGCGGTTCGTCATTGTCTTTGTCTTCCTCTACACGATGATGATCGCGCCCTGGCTGGTTCGCAATTACAAGGCATGCGGGAACCCCGTGGGTATGGTGGGCTATTCCATGCTGGCCGAAAGTCCGGCATACAAGGAAAACTCCCTGGCCCGCGAACTCCACCCTGAAGTTTCCATTTCCAAAGGTGTAGACGCCGCGAAAAAGAAATGGATCCTGAATTATTCGGGAAGCGGGTGCTCGATAGTATCCTCCATGGGCGGCGGCATTCTAATGGCCTTCTTTACCGTGGCATTCTTCTACCACTTCGTGCGGCCGCAGGTGAACTATCTGCGGTGGGGGGTCGGCGTATCGCTGCTGCTGACAGCCGTCATCGGCGGATTTTTCTCGGAGTCCTCAATCAGTATGATCCATGCCTTCTGGCCGTTCGTCATTCTCTATGCACTCGCTTTCTTCTATATTCTCATCGACCGCCTCGATCTGGGCGTACGACTCTACAACATAGGGCTGAAGCTCCTGATCGTAATCCTGGGAACGATCCCTTTCTGGCTGACGCTCATGCCGCCGCACGAAAACAGCGCCTATCCTCCTTATTTTGTTCCGGCCATTGCCAAAGTGAGCAGCCTGCTCAATGAGCGTGAAGTGATGTGTACGGACATGCCCTGGGCAACCGCCTGGTATGGCAACCGTGTTTCCATCCTGTTGCCGAAAGACGTTGATCAATTCTACGAAATCAACGACTACAATCAGTACATCAGCGGTCTGTATATCACGACGATCACCAAGAACAAGCCGTTCGTCCGTGAACTGCTGACCGGTCCGGAACAAAGCTGGCTGCCCATTCTTAGCGGGCGCACCCCGACGGACTTTCCGCTTAAGCACGGAACGGCACTCCTTCGGCAGGACCAGATATTCTTTACCGACCGCGACCGTATGAGTGAGTCGGTTACCTCGGGTCGAACCGCGCAATAGGAGACACCGGATGCGTATCGTGTTCATGGGATCGGCAGCGTTGGCGGTGCCGTCGCTTAAGGCCTTGCTCGAAAGATCCGATGACGAAGTGGTGAGCGTGGTCTCCCAGCCGGATCGTCCGGCCGGCAGGCGAAGGGAGCTGACGCCGTGCCCGCTCAAGGCTTTTGCAGAAGCACGCGGCCTGCAAACGCTGACCCCTGAAAAAATCGGCGCTCCCGAATCGGTAGAGGCATTGCGGGCGCTGAAACCCGATCTCTATGTGGTAGTGGCCTATGGACAGTATATACCTTCGACGGTGATTGAGCTGGCTCCGCACGAGGCGGTCAACGTCCATCCCTCGCTGCTGCCCAAATACCGGGGATCGGCTCCCATCCAGTGGGCGATCCTCAACGGCGATACCGTCACCGGCGTCAGCATTATTTATCTCGCCAAAAAGATGGATGCCGGCGACATCATCCGGCAGGAATCGTTTCCGATCCATCCGGAGGATACCTCCGCCACCCTGCACGACCGACTTGCCGATGAGGGAGCGGCCCTGCTGCTGAAAGCAATCGATGATATCCGGAATGAACAGGTGCGACGTATCGTCCAGGATGAAGCCGACGCCGTTGAGATCCGGAAACTGACCAAGGAAGACGGAAGGATCGACTGGTCGCAACCGGCCGAAGCCATCCGGAACCGCATCCGCGCCTTTGATCCGTGGCCGGGCAGCTTCTGTTTCCTGCCCGGCGGCGAAGCGCTCAAGGTATGGGCCGCCACTGTTGAAAACGGCGAGGGGCAACCCGGCGAGCTGCTGGACGACGCCCTGCTCGTGGCCACGGGCCGGGGCGCTCTGCGCCTGAGGGACGTTCAACCGCCGGGCAAAAGCCGCATGCCGTCGGCTTCCTTCCTGAACGGGCATCCGCTGGCCCGCGGATTGAAGCTTGGCTGAGAAACAGAAACAATCCTTGGAAACCGCATCCTCCCGCGGATTTCCAAGGATTGGAAACAAAAGCAAGGCTGGATGCGCGGACGCGCACACAGCCTTGAAATCAAGCCGGCAGTCAATGCCTATTTTTTCTTGTGACGATCCGCGCGACGGCGTTTGCGACGCTTGTGGTTCGACATTTTTTTCTTACGCCATTTCTTAATGGTACCCATGCTAATCTCCGGTTTCTTTCAAAAAGAGCAACTACAATAGTTATGCCACTACTTTGTTCAAGCTTAATTCAATGATTCCTTCAGCGCCATTGGCCTTTAAATCAGGGATAATCTCGCGCACGACCGCTTCGTCGACCACGGTTTCGATGGCATACCAGCCATCGTCGGTAAGCGAGTTGACGGTGGGGGAATGCAGTGCGGGAAGCAGTGCCTTGACCTTCTCCAGGTTGTCGCCCTGGACATTGAGCTTCAACAGCACCTTGTCGGCGGCATCCAGCGCGGCTTTGAGCAGGAGGGCAATCTTCTCGAGCTTCTGCTTCTTCCATTCGTCCGCCCAGGCATCCTTGGAACAGAAAAACTTGGTGTACGACTCCATCAGGGTGTCGACGATGCGCAGGTTGTTGGCCCGGAGCGAGCTGCCGGTTTCGGTGATATCCACAATCGCATCCACAAAATCGGGCACCTTTACTTCGGTGGCGCCCCAGGAAAACTCTACTTCGGCCTTTACGCCGTTTCGTTCAAGCCAGCGTTCGACGATGCCCACGCCCTCGGTGGCAATCCGCTTTCCTTCCAGGTCCTTGACGGACTGGATGTCGGAACCGTTCGGGACCGCCAGCACCCAGCGCACGGGCCGCTTGCTCTGCTTGGAATAAACGAGACTGCACAGGTCGACCACATCGGATCCGTTGGCCTCGATCCAGTCCAGGCCCGCAATGCCGGCGTCCAGCATGCCGTGCTCGACATAGCGGCTCATCTCCTGGGCGCGCAGAATGCGGATTTCAATATCATCGTCGTCAATCGACGGGAAATAGGACCGCGATCCGCCCTTGATGGTGAATCCGGCCTTCCTGAAAAGCTCGTACGTTGATTCCTGCAAGCTGCCCTTGGGCAGTCCGATTACCAGTTTCTTCATAAATCCTTTTCCTTTTTAGCGTTGGGAAAGGCGGGAATATAGAGGAACAGGCGCAGAGCTCCAACCCTCGATTTGGAAAAAAAACCAACACCCGGGCAAACGTGGGAATACGCTTTACCGGTCGGTTGAAAACAGTTAACTATTTCCTTCCCTTTATCGCACCCGTGGCGCAATGGATAGCGCATCTGGCTTCGAACCAGAGGGTTGCAGGTTCGACCCCTGCCGGGTGCGCCATTTTTTGGGATGTGCCGGTACTTTGGTGGGGCGCTTTCGTCGAAAGCGCCGCGGATGGTTCGGCGATCCGTCCCTACCATGTTTGATTATCCCGGAAATCGAACCAGATTTTCATGGGGATGCCGTCGTCGCCAACCTTGATGCGTATGCTGGCCGGCTGGCTCCTGGGACCCTGGTGGGCCAGGGGCTTGAACGACTGGATTGCACCGATTTCATACAGGAACGAGATGTCACCCGGCGGGAAGGCCGGCATGGTGCGTTTCCCGTCTGCTCGACCTTCCGGTTCCTCGGGGGTGAGCATGCGCAGGAACAGCCCGTCGTTTTCGCTGTAGAAACCGATGGTACCGTCGCCGGTGCGCATCCGGGTGAAGAACATATTGGCGTGGTATCCCTTGAACTCGGGATAGATCAGGTTTTCAAAGCTTTCGCCGGTGATGGTGTTGTTGTAATCCTTGTTCCACAACCCGAACGTGGTGCCGGGAATGCGGTTCTTCCAGACGCGGTACGGTCCGCGGCCGAACCATTGCATTGCTTCCACCTTTGCTTCCGGATAATCGAAGGTCAGACCGAAGGCGGTAATGTTGTCGTCAATGAAGCCGCCGTCAAACCCGCCGTCGTTGCGTCCGTTATTCAGGCAGAGCATGTCCATCTTCAGCAGGCCGTCAGGCGTCATGGTCCAGGTAATCTTGTCGATGCCGCCCGTATAATCGATTTCGAGTACGGCATTTCCTCCATCCTGTCTGATTTCCGATCCAACGACCTTTGCCTTCATGCCGACGGGCACGGGACCGTTTCCGAACGGGATCGTAGTGTTGCTGTTCCTGACGGAGGTAATGAGTCCGTTTGTGGTGTTGATAGCGACTTCCACACCGGCTGCACCAAGAACAACAACTCCGCTTTCATCTTCGACGGCCGTGGCGCTCTTGTCAGTTTCCCGTCGCGGCAGGAACTCGGCGACGTAATCCCCGGCCCGATGGATCGGCCAGGTCCAGGTGTAGATTTCGCGGTCATGCTTGTCCCAGGCGGTGATGGAGAGCACATCGGCATCGAAGAATGTTTCCGGCAGATCCAGATGGATCTTCCGTGCTTCGCCCGGATCGATATCGGGCAGCTCAATGGCGTCCGTCATGAGCACGGCTTCTTTGGCCGGACCTGAACCGTTGGAGTCAATCTTGATCAACCGGTATTCCATCCGGCACGTATTGAGATTGCTGAACTGGTAGGTATTCCTGATGACGAACGAGCCGTCAAAAGAAGGCGTGATCCGGTGCGGCTCGAACTGGATCGGCGCCCATATCTCCTTGACGGCAAAGACGCTGCCTTCCTTTTCCCGGTGCGGGCCGACAATGCCGTCGGGCGCCATGTAGCGGTTGGAATCGTATTTCTTCTCGCCGGTCCAGTCGGTGCGCAGGACCGCGCAGTCGTTGTAGGCCCACATGAAGGCACCGGCAAAGAGCGGGCTGGAAGTCCATTTGTCCCAGAAATCCTCGAGGCCGGCACCATGACCCTGATCATACATGCCGTGCAGGGTCTCTGCCGGGAAAAAGACATTTTCGCCGTTGTTGAAGCGATGCACGCCGGTCTGGTAGGCGGGATAGTGATGCGCATCCCAGCCGTTAAAGTCGGCCCACGGATGGATCACGATGCGGTTCTGCGGATCATACCGGGCAAACAGCTTGTCGGTATGGTAGTTCCATCCGCCCTCGTTGCCATTGTCCCAGATGACGATGCAGGGATGGTTGACATCGCGCTCGACCATTTCCTTTACGAGCTTCGCGCCGACCTCGTCGTCGTAGGCATTCTGCCAACCGGCCAGCTCGTCCAGGAAGAAGAGGCCCAGCTCGTCGCACATATCGAGGAAGTGCGGGTCCGGCGGGTAGTGGGTGCGGACTGCATTGATGTTCATGTCCTTCAGGATCTCGGCATCCATACGGCTGATGCGCTCGCTGGTGCTGCGCCCGCCCTCCGGCCAGAAGGTGTGGCGGTTGATGCCCTTGAAAATGGTGCGCTTCCCATTCAGGTAGATGCCGTCGTGCTTTTTGAACTCCAGGGTGCGGAAGCCGATGCGCTGCGAAACCTGATGAAGCGTTTCCCCGTTCTGTTTCAAGGAAAGGGTCAGCATGTAAAGGTTGGGATCTTCCGGGGACCACGGCCGGACGCCCTCCCACCGGGTTTCAAGCGTGGCGGTTTGTGTATTCGCAGCGATCTCGATCTTTGCCGGTTCGAATAGGCCGTTTCCCTTGACCGGATCGATGCTTGCTTCGATCTCTGCTTCCTCGCTGATGCCTTCGAGCCGGATGTCGGCGAGGAACGAACCGTCGGCTTGGGGATTGACGGCAAGATGCTCTATGTGGGCCGGAGGTTTAACCTCCAGCCAGACGGGGCGGTAGATGCCTCCGAAGAGCCACCAGTCGGCCATGCGCTCGGCGGCATTAATCGACTTGTTGCCGGAGTGCTTCTTTACATGCACTTCCAGCAGGTTATCCTCGCCGTACCTGAGCAGATCGGTGATGCGGTACTTGAACTGGTAGAATCCTCCCTGATGAACGGGGCCGGCCGGCTGCCCGTTGATCTTGACTTCGGTATCGGTCATCACGCCGCCGAACACAAGGTCGATGACCTGTCCTTCAACGTCGGCCGGCACGTGGAAGGCGTACTTGTAAAAGCCTTCCTCCATGCTCGGGTGGTCGACGCCACTTTCCTTGTACCAGCGTCCGTAAGTATATTCGCCGTAGCCCTGCAGTTCCCACTGCGAAGGCACGCCGATCTTTCCCCACTCATTGGCGCGCATGCCGCCCGTCACCATGAAATCCCACTCCACCGGGTGTTCGAAATCGACGCCGGAGAGGTAGATACGTTCGGTGGGTGCGCCCACGGCAGCAGAGACCACCATCAGGCTTGAAATCAGAAAGCTTCGGTATCGTTTCATGGAGATCACCTGCCTTGTTTGTTTTTGTAAGAAAAAGGTTCGGGCTTTGCCGTTGTCGTTTTCCTGTTTTAAAACTATTTTGCCAACAAGTGGCGTGCTGAAGCCATTTATCAATGAATAAACCATATTGATCATCATCTAAATGGAAAGTTGGAAATGGACCTATTCCTGAAAAATACCGCGCTCATTCTTGTCTTTATCGGACATTGCTCTGTCTTTGCCGCGCAGACGGAATATCTCTTTTCCTACTTTACCGGAAACGGGCAGGACGGCCTGCACCTGGCCCGCAGCACGGATGGCCTGCACTGGGAGGCGCTGAATGATGGCAAATCCGTGCTGACGCCGGAAGTGGGCAAGGACAAGCTGATGCGCGATCCCTGCATCATCCAGGGGCCCGCCGGCACCTTCCACATGGTTTGGACCACGGGGTGGTGGGACAAGTACATCGGCTATGCGCATTCAAAGGATCTCGTGCACTGGACGGAGCAGAAAACCATTCCGGTGATGGAGCACGAACCGGCCGCCCGCAACAGCTGGGCGCCGGAAATCTTCTACGACGACCAGAAAAGGCAGTATCTCATCTTCTGGGCAACCACTATTCCCGGCCGCCATTCCGAGGTCGCCGAGTCCGAACGGGAGAAGGGGCTCAATCACCGCATCTACTACACCACGACAACTGATTTCGAAACCTTCACCCCGACCGAAATGTTCTTCAATCCCGACTTCAGCGCCATCGATTCGACGATCCTGAAATACGGCAATGAATATGTCATGTTCGTGAAGAACGAAAATCCGAACCCGCCGGAAAAGAACATCCGCATCACCCGCTCCAAATATGCCGCCGGCCCATACCCGACTAACGTGTCCGAGCCGATCACGGGTAATTACTGGGCCGAAGGACCGACATCGCTGCAGGTGGGCGATTATGTCTATGTCTATTTCGATAAGTACCGTGAGCATAGATACGGCGCGGTGCGTTCCAGGAATCTCATGGATTGGGAGGATGTGTCGGACCGGGTCTCATTTCCCGCCGGCATCCGGCACGGCACGGCCTTTTCCGTCGACGACGCTTTCGTGAAGCAGCTGAAGCAGAAGCTGGCGGCAATAGGCAAGGTGGCCGACAAGCCGCTCTATCGCGATCCGGTCTTCGACGGCGCGGCCGATCCGGTGGTCATCTGGAACAAGCCGGCGGGCAAATGGTTCATGTACTACACCAACCGGCGGGCCACGCTTGAGAATTCAACGGGCGTCGACTGGGTACACGGCACGGATATCGGCATCGCGGAGTCGGATGACGGAGGTGCTACATGGAAATACCGCAGCACGTGCGACATAGACTATGGCAAGGGTAAAACCACCTACTGGGCGCCGGAGGTGATCGAACACGACGGGATCTACCACATGTACCTGACCTATGTGCCCGGCATCTTTACCGACTGGAAACACCCGCGCGAGATCGTGCATCTAACCAGCAGGGACGGAATCAATTGGAAGTTCGTGTCGAAGCTCGAGCTGGCGTCCGACAAGGTGATCGATGCCTGCGTGGCGCAGCTGCCGGATGGCACGTGGCGGATGTGGTATAACGACGAACGGCGGGGTAAGTCGATGAACTATGCCGACAGCCCGGATCTGTATCACTGGACCGACAAGGG
>JBNLDM010000082.1:0-3891 GCA_050304335.1 Pontiella sp. | reverse complement strand
CACCAGCCACGATGAAGATGTGACGGAGAATGGGTTTTTTACGATGCGGGACTGGCTCTGTTATTCCTCCACCGACATGGTCAACTGGACCGATCACGGGAGGGTGGCTTCGCTACATGATTTCAAATGGGCGGGTTCCGGCTGGGGCGGCGGTTTCGAAAACGGTGCTTGGGCGGTCCAATGCATTGAACGCGATGGTAAGTGGTACCTGTATTGCCCGTTGCAGGGGCGGGGGATCGGCGTGCTGGTGGCGGATAATCCGTTCGGACCCTTTACCGATCCCATCGGGAAACCGCTGATCGGCGGTGACAATATCGATCCGACCGTGTTCATCGACGACGACGGGCAGGCCTATATGTACTGGGGCAATCCCAATTGCTGTTATGTGAAGTTGAACAAGGACATGATCTCCATTGATCCCAGCATCGGCGACTACGGCCTTGTGGTGCTGGACATGACCGTCGAGGAATTCGGAAAACGCAGCAAGGAAGACGAAAAACGCGCCACGACCTATGAAGAGGGCCCGTGGCTCTACAAGCGCCAGAATCTCTACTACCTCTTCTTCGCCGGCGGACCCATCGGGGAACATCTCGGCTATTCCACCAGCAAGAAGCCCGAAGGTCCGTGGAAATATGGCGGCGTTGTGATGGATCCCCAGAGTGCTTTCACCATCCATCCCGGCGTGGTCGATTTTAAGGGCAAGACCTATCTGTTCTACCACAATGCAGACCTGCCCGGAGGCGGCGGATTCAAGCGTTCGGTTTGCGTCGATGAGATGGAGTTCAAGTCCGACGGATCGGTCAAGAAAGTGGAACCGACCAAGGAAGGTCCCGCGCAGGTGGGCCATCTCGATCCTTACGATCAGGTCGAGGCCGAAACCATCTGCTGGACCGGCGGTGTTGAAACGGAGCCGTGCGAAGAGGGCGGCATGAACATCTGCGATCTCGACGACGGCGACTACATCAAGGTACAGGGCGTTGACTTCGGCGCCGGCGCTTCCATGTTCGGCACACGGGTGGCTTCGACCACCAGCGGCGGGAAGATCGAGCTTCGTCTGGACAGCGAGGACGGCAAGCTGATCGGCACCTGCCGCGTACCCCGGACTGGCGGCGAACAGAAATGGGAAAACACCTCGTGCGAAATCAAGGGTGCATCGGGTGTGCACGACCTCTATCTAAAGTTTGTCGGCGACGGCGATCTGTTCAATGTCAACTGGTGGAAGTTCAAGAAGAAGTAAATGAAAAGGTGCACGATATGATTCCGCGGCGGTATATTTTGTCGGCGATGCCGGTCGCGGTTTCCTCCCATGTGGAGTCGAAGTTTCTCTTGTGGGCGTAAACATCGTCGATGTGCCTGGAAGCAACGATAAATATGTGGCGCTGTTCAATGCGCAGAGCAACGCCGACCCATTCAACTTGTCGCATCCCGATTACCAGAGCCGTCGGATCGACGGCGAACCGAAGTTGGATGTGATTGATATCAACGTGCTCATAAAAAATACCCGCCGTCTGGGGATGGCGGTAACGGGGCACATACTACGACCGCGCAGTCTGGATCGATCCGACGGTTTCCGGCCCGGCAGGAATACTGAAGCTGACAGACCTCGACCGGGAACTGGCCTCATCCGGTGAGAAAGAACCGTACGGTCGATAATCGCCCAAAAAACACCTGAAGCCGGAACGCAGCAGGGTCGCCGGCGATTACAAGGATCTGGGAATCTGGGGCAAGGCCTCGGTTCGCGACCTGTGGGCACAAATGAATGTCGGTGCTTTTGAGAGAGAATTCAGTCAGCCGATTCCGCTACATGCCGCAGGACTGTATCGAATTTCGCCCTTGCCTTGACGATAAGGTTGCCAAAGAGATCGCGGAATGCGAAGGCGTGGCAGACGCTACACTTTTTCAATATGCATTCGAAACCAGGTCGTCTGGTTGGCGCGTCCGCTTCTTCAGAATTATGTGCATGCGAGTAAAGCACTATCCCTTATTCAGTTAGGCCGCAAAGGTAGTTTCATAATCGTATATTGGCCATTCAATAGTGCTGATTGCGAGAGGGATCAATATGATTAATATGGGTACAAATGCGAGAAGGCTAAGGCTGGTTCCGTATTGGAGGATTGTCGTTGGGAACGGTGTCCTTGGGTGCGTACCCATGCCGATCAACGATGAATGGCTAGAGGAGATGAAAATGAAACTAAAGTGGTTATTACTGGGGTTGCTTGCCATCGGCAGCAGTGCCATGGCGTCGACGATAGCGCTGTGGGATTTCGACGATATCTTTGCGGCGAATGGGGTAAGCCTTCCTTATACGACAAATGATGCCTTCGTGGTGTCCGCAACCGATAAATCCGGAAACGGAAACGATCTGAGCCTGTGGACCGACGGGAGTGCTGGGAAGGAAATATGGTCGAACACAAACAGCTATTTCGGCGACTGGAGCATCCTGGGAGTCGGAGTAGGCTCGTGGGATTGGGAAGATCTGCGTACGGTGAGCAACACGGTGCCCTCGGGCGTCGATATCCGTACCATCACACCGGTCACCCTCACGGTCGAGTCGGTGTTCACGGTGGAATCCCATCAGTGGGACGTTTTGGTATGTCGCGCAGGAAACGTGGCAGACGCGCCTTCCTTTCGCTTGCTCCTGAACGACCAGGGCCGTCCGCAGGTTCTATGGAGAGACGTGTCGGGCGTGCAGACGGAAGTGACCGGACCGGATGCGGTGGAAATCAACGCAGACCAGTGGCATCATCTCGCGGCAACGGCGGATGATAGTAATCTTTTACTCTACCTTGATGGCCAATTGATTGCGTCGAATACCATGTCGAATGCCGGGTTGGAACTCGATTCCGGCACGGGTACGGGTGCTGATCAGGCACACACCTGGAACGGAGGCGACTGGTCCGTTTGCCGGGGCATGTGGCAGGGTAGCAAAAGCGACGGATACAGTGGCAAGATCGATGCGGTGGCCATTTCCGACGAAACGCTGGTTCCGGCTGGTTTCGTTTTGCAGTTCCCGGTTGCTGAGGGTCCAGTTGTTCCTGCCGATGGGGACTCGACCACCAACCGCATCGTCTCGGCTACCATGTATCCCTTTGGGCTGACCATCGATACTCTGGATCTCTATGTCGACGGCGCTTCTGTTGCAACCACCAATGTCGCTCCGGGGGCTGCCTCGGCCATTGTAACCTACGACGGTTCTTCGATTGCCGCCGGTACGCACACCGGAATGGTCGTCACGACGACAACGGATCTCCAGTATTTTACCAACGTATGGTCATTTACTTTCATCGATACCGTTCCAGAACCCGCTCTGTATGCATCTGAGCTGTACAATATCAACTATGCCGGCCGCACTGGCTCTAACATGACAGTGCCCGACGGGACCGTGGTCAAGGCTCCAGCGCTCACCTCCAGCGACCGTTGGAACAATCTGGTCGCGCCCACCGTGAATGGCTGGGAATCGTGGACTCCGGCTTCGCCGCTCACGATCAACAATGCGTACGGCACGAACACGATCAGCCTGACGTGGTCCGGTACGGCACACGACTGGAGCAACGGTGGATTTGGCTACGCAGGGTTGTTCAATGGCTATCTCGGTTCCGGCGGGTTCGACGGCAACATGGTCATCAGCGGGCTCGATACGAACGCCACCTACGACATCTATTGCTACTTCACGTGGGGGTGGACCACGAGCATGTCGACCTTCACGGTTACCGAGGGAATGGCGCCGTTGCCATCCGCGACGGTTACGCCGGTGCAGGCCAATGCCGGTTCCTATTCGAATCTCGTGGAAGGCCAGAACTATGCGGTCTTCGCCGACGTTGTTCCCAGTTCGAACGGTGTGATCCAGGTTAGAAGCCAGAACAGCGACGGCGGATGGTCCGGCATGCAGAT
>JBNLDM010000081.1:0-8348 GCA_050304335.1 Pontiella sp. | reverse complement strand
AAAGGATGGCACGACATCACGCCCCAGGCGGGCGGGGAGATATGATTCTCTCCAAGACGGCCTCCATGATTCAACGCGCTTCGTTCGGCAGGGCATGGGTTAATCGTTCAAGAGCACGAGTGCGCGTTCGTTGTTGTCGGTGGAAAGCACGGCAAGACAGGTTTCTTCGGAAACCGGTCCGCTGGCATACAGGTACTTTATATTGATGCCGCTGTTTCCGATTCTTGAGCAGATGCTATTGAGCATTCCCGGTGTATGATGCATCTGCACTTCGATCGAATCGATCTCGATGGGGGAGTAGTTGTGGACGCGCAAGGCGTCGATCGCCCGCAGGTTATCGTCGGTGACCAGCCGTACGACGCCCTTGTTATCGTCCTCCACCCATGCCGCAGCTGCACGGATGTTCACACCTTTATCGGCAACAATCCTGGTCAGCTGGGCGAGGATTCCGATGTCGTTCAGCACCCGGACGGAGACTTCCTTGCATTGTTTTGCACTAATCATTGCAATCACCTCCTTCTCTTCGCTTGTAAATATAGTTCTGATAGCGGCATTTGTCGAGGTTTGAGTCGGGACGCAATTCGATTCGTTTAGTCATTGAGCGCTATCGTGAAACGCCTATCATCGGGTCATGTCTGGACAAAACAAGCAGCGGCATAAATCCCCGTTTTATCAATCGCTGGCTTTCAAGCTGAGCCTGTCGATCTTCATGATTTCATCGATATTGCTGTCCAGCCTTGGCATCTACTACATCCGGAAGTTTTCGGCGGAAATCGACAATCGGCTCTATCTGAAGGCTCAGATCCCGGGGCTTCTGCTGAATCAGGCCAATGTGGCGCCTGCCCTCATCCGCAATCAAACGGCCTTGTCGCAACTCACGGGGGAGGATGTTTTGCTGGCCGTGATTGACCAGCCTGACGGAACGATTCTCTACAGCTCGGATCCGGAACTGGAAGGCCGCTCGTCCGATGCGTTCCATGCCGCCGGGCACGTGAGGAATACCCACACCATCGGCGTGTCGGAAACTGTAGTGTCACAGGGTACCGATAACGGCCGGGAGGTGCTGTACGTGACCACGCCGCTGAAGCTGGCAGACGGGTCGGCCGGCGAGCTTCACATGAAGATGGGAACCGAGCGCATCGCGGCCCAGAAACAGACGGTTGCGCGCGGATTCCGCTGGGGATTCATCCTCTGCATCGCATTGATTACCGCCGTGTGCGCCGTACTGGTCCACATGCTGAGCGTACCGCGTCTCAATGACATCATGCAGGTTCTGAAGTCCGTCAAGGAAGGCCAGCTGCGCGTACGTGCCGCCAGGGCCAAATCGCAGGATGAACTCGGACGGCTGGCGCGGGGGGTGAACCGCATGATGGATGAACTCGAACATCAACGGCGACAGGAGGACCGGCTGGCCATGCAGCTGAAGGCGGCCAAGGAGGAAGCCGAGAAGGCCAGCCGCACCAAAAGCGAGTTTCTGGCCAATATGAGTCATGAAATACGGACGCCCATGAACGGGGTGCTCGGAATGACCCAGCTCATGAAAGACACCGAGCTCACCCGGGAGCAGCATGAATATCTCGACACGATTTCGGCCTCCTCCGAAAACCTGCTCAAGATCATCAACAACATCCTGGATCTGTCGCGGATTGAAATGGGAAAGTTCAACCTGAACATCGACACCGTCGATCTCGCGAGAATGCTGCAGGAACTGAACACCTTCTTCACCCCATCCGTGCAGAAGAAGGGACTGGAGCTGAAGATCCTATGTCCGGAAAACCTGCCGAAGGTACGGGCTGACGAAGGCGGTATCCGCCAGGTTCTGATCAACCTCATGGCCAATGCGATCAAGTTTACCCAGAAAGGGCATGTCGAAGTCGGGATTCGATGCCTGGCCAGGACAGGGAATGAATGCACGCTGGAGTTCAACGTGTCCGATACGGGGATTGGCATCTCGGAAGAGGCGCAGGAGGTGATATTCCACGAATTCACCCAGGCGGATGGGTCCCATACACGTGAATATGGCGGCACAGGCCTGGGCCTGGCCATTTCAAAGAAGATGGTCGAAACCATGGGGGGCCGACTTTCCGTCACCAGCGAACCCGGCAAGGGCTCGACGTTCAGCTTCAATATAACGGTGAATATGGAGGACGAACCGGACGCAGGCGCCCAGGGGGATCCGCGAAAAGAACTGGAGGAAACCTATGACCACTCTGTGTTGCTGGTGGAAGACAACAAACTGAATCAGCAGGTGGTCAGGAAGATGCTTCAAAAGCTGGGGTGCCGGGTTGAGGTTGCTGAAAACGGCCGCGAAGCGCTTTCAAAACTCGGGTTTTCCCTCCCGCCCGAGGAACGGCCGGCTTTTGACATCATTCTCATGGATGTGCAAATGCCGGTGATGGATGGGTTGCGGGCCACTGCCATGATCCGCGCCCAGGAAGGATCCGACACTCATATTCCCGTGGTTGCGATCACCGCCCATGCCATGAAGGGGGACCGCGAAAAATTCCTTGAAGAGGGCATGGATGGCTATCTTTCAAAACCGGTACGGCGCGAAGACCTCTGTTCCATACTTAAGGAGTTCTGTTAGCATCCGTTGCGTTTCCCCTGGAAAAGTCTTCCGACGTTATACGCGCACATTGACCGGAACGTAGCCCATGATCCGCCTTAGCGGCAGTCGGCAGACGGGTCTTAAACCAGTTTATTCGTGAATCTGTATCCTGCGGCCATCCCGCTGCAGCGGGGCAGCGAGTGGTTTTGGAATAGGCTCTAGTATATTTTACTATTATTTATGCTCCGCCGGGATCGCCGAACAGCTGTCATTGTTTCTATCCTGTCACGCCTGATACCCATAGGAAGAATGCATGTCTACACACGGGAAAGTACCGATGTTCAGGATGCGGCCGCAGAAAGGGACCCTGATTGCGGCTGTTTGTGTGCTTGTTCTGGGTGCAATGTTCTTCTTTGAAGCGCACAGGGATCCTGGCGATCTTCCGGCGCATGATCGCGCAAAGCTCATCCTTGCCGGCTCCATCGTTGTTTCAGGCCTGCTGATTATCATCTCCACCGGTCGCATGTGGTTTAGCCACCTATGGCATGACCGTTACAGATAAAGCACGCTGCCGAATGGGATGAATGATGAAATCCCTTGTTAAAAAGCTCGAAACCTTTGACCTAATTGATACCTTTCATATGTGAATCCGATTAACCATTTCGAACTGAATCGACCGGTTCATCTGGCCCGCCGCGATGTATATTTTGAGAAGGCGGTTGAACTGCTATGCGATCTTCGGCAATCCCCAGATGGCAGTCTGGCCACCGAAGTCTATGAGCAGATTCTGTTCATGCTGAGAACCGCCCGTGATCATGCCGCATTTGCCATTCGCGGTGCAGGCATGTCCGGTCACGACAAGCAGTTTCGTCTCTTCATCAACCTGTTGGTAGGAAATGTGAAATCGGTTTTGTCCATGATCAGTCTCAAGGGAATGATCGAAAACTCGCAGGGCTCCTCCTACAGCTTTCTGGGCGTGAACCAGGCCTCGGCGGCCCTGCAGGCGGAGGAGTACCAGCGCCGGGCCAACGACATCGTGCGCTCCATGCAAAACACCGTGAAACTGGCGCAGGAGCCGTTTGAAAACCTCAAGGCGGAGAACCGCGAGACCGCCACGGACGAGGAAAACCTGCGCTATAAAAGAGCGCGCGAACATTATCTCGAGCTGGTCGGCAAGGAACGGCGGACGGGTCGCATGTCTTCGATCTTCCGGCGATTCATGCATGCATAGCCGCATCAGTTGCGGCTGAACTTCCGGTCGAGTTCCGTGAAACTGGTATAGATCAGGGTGGGCCGTCCGCGCGGCGACGTATAGGGCATTTCCGTCCTGGCCAGCTCTGCCACCAGGCTTTCAATTTCCCTGTCCGAGAGCTGATCCCGGCTCCGAACCGCGGTCTGGCAGGCGGCCTGGGCGATTTTTTCAAGAACCAGTTCGCGCACGCCGCGCTGCCTGCCCACCGTCTCCAGCTCCCGTGCAATATCGATGAGCAGCGATTCGGCCGGGCCATCCTGTACGTAGATCGGCAGCGCATCCACGATGAAGGTATCCCCGCCGAATTCCGAAACGCCAAAACCCAGTTCGTGCAGCAGGTCGAGATGTGTGCGGACAATCATGGCATCCGCTGGAAGCAGCTCGACGGTCTCCGGCGCAAGAAGTCCCTGTTTCTGCATGGCATGTTCCCGAACGGCCCGGATAAACTTCTCGAAAAGGACACGCTCATGGGCGGCGCGCGGCTCCATCAATACATATCCGTCCTCCGTTTCCAGCACCACATAACTGCCGCCAAGCTGCCCCACGATCCGGCACCAGCCCCAGGGTGAGCGGGACTGCGGTTCGCTTTGCCGAGGTGGAGGGGAAGCGGAGGGGGACAGGGGAGATTGAAGGCCGCCGGCCCCGCCGTCGGGGCAGCGAGGTGATTGCGCCGAACCGAAGCGGTTCTGCCCCGCCACTTTTCTGGCTTCGACCACATCCGGCCGAACGAGCAATTCCTCCATCTGGTTTTGCGTCTCGATCCGGGGACGTGCCGGAGCAGGTGGAGGAAGTACAATGGATTCCGTGTCGGGACTTCCCGCAAGGTCGGCTTCAACCGACCTGTTCAACGCCTTGTTGAGTGCGGCTATGATCGTATCGCGCAGCTGGTTTGGGCTTCGAAAGCGAACTTCCTTCTTGGTGGGGTGCACATTGACATCAACCAGGGAGGGATCCATTTCTAAAAACAGAAAGACAGCGGGATAGCGACCCCGGGCGATGAGCGAATGATAGGCTTCGTTGAGCGCATGGTAGACCACGGGAGCGGCAGCGGGTCGACCGTTCACGAATACATACTGATCCTGTCGGTCCTTTCGTCCGGTCTGTGGCAGGCCTGCGAAACCGGAGACGGTGTAGGTGCCATCGGAATAATCAATGGGGAGCATCTGCTCGAGTAGGCCGGGACTGTACAGGTCACCGACACGGTCCGAAAGTGTTGAGGCCATCGGCAGGTTGTAGACCACCCGCTCGTCGACTTTCAGGCTCATGCCGATGGAAGGGTGGGCCAGGGCGTGCACGAGAAACAGCTGCCGGATATGAGACAGTTCCGTCTGCTCGGCCCGCAGGAACTTGCGGCGGGCGGGGACATTGAAGAACAGGTTGCGAATCTCGATGCGCGTACCGACGGGACAGCCCGTGTCCTCAACCCCCAGCATTTTCCCGCCCGCAATCTGGATTTCCGTGCCGGCCAGCTGCTCCTCCGGGCGCGTAATGAGGGTGAAGCGCGAGACGGATGAAATCGCTGCCAGCGCCTCGCCCCTAAAACCGAGTGTATGAATGTTCTCGATATCCGCTTCCGAGCGTATCTTGCTGGTGGCGTGCCGCTCGATGCTCAGCAGCGCCTGGTCACGATCCATCCCGCACCCGTTGTCGGTCACGGCGATAAGCTGTCGTCCACCATGAATAATCTCCACATCGACCTGCGTTGCGCCGGCATCCAGTGCGTTCTCAAACAGCTCCTTCATCACGGACGCCGGACGTTCGACCACTTCGCCGGCGGCGATTTTGTTTATCACCTGATCCGGCAGCAACTGAATGACGGGTTTGGTATGCATTCATGGGAGCATAGCAGAGAAAAATGCACGATTGGAAGAAGCAGAAGGTTTGATTTGCGGGATAGTAGCCAGAGGATGTGGAAGCACATGCATGTCCTCGATGCTCAGTCGTGCCGAAGGGGCAGAATCTAATCAACCTGCTGGATTATAGCCACTTGCGCTACTATTGCGGAACGCAGACACCAGAAGCGGAACTTACGGGCGATGGTTGAGTTAACCTTACCGATCATAGTGTTTGTTATGTGTGTAAACTGGGCCCTAATTGGAGATGAGGAATAGCCAGTCGGAGAAGAATTCCTCCCGCCGCTCGGCGGCGGGAGGAGCATTGGGTTCCAGCCCTGGATCTCTGTGACAAACAGCTTGGACTGGTTCCTGAAGTAAAAAAATACTATTTGGGAATGATTTAGCTGTAACTAGGTATTTTCGCCTGCTACTTTAGATCACTTTTATCAATAGGTTCATGAATCACGGGATTGATATGAAGGCGTGGAGATGGGTTGTATTGCTAGGCATTGCTGCCGTTAATGGTTCTATAACTTCACTGATTGTCCCGGACTGTGCCGGCGATTCGGGGGCAACATCGGTTTCCTTTTCGTTTCCAACAGCGGACGCAAATCCGTTTATTGCCGAGTCGATTCCGTTCGGGAGTGTCTCTTCGGTGCTGTCATTGGGCGGAGTAAATGGTGTTGGATGGCAGGACTCAATAGACTCGTTCGCAATAACCCGCAAGGATAGCACTGGTGCCTGTAGTATTGATACGACTGGGAATATGACGATCCAGATGCCGTATGCTGCCGACAGTCTGGGTTCATGTAATATCGAAGTTGTAGTTGGCGTAATGGCAGATCAGTCACCCACGGCCCTGCCTGATATTTCCGTATCGGGCTCGGAGATCTGCTCCTCATTCGATACGTTCCTTGAAGAAGCTGATACAATCGGTAACTGGATGCAGCAGGTATGGACCGGTACAGGCGCAGTGGCAGGCTCAAGTACGGTTACTGTTGATGTGTCCGGAGGGATGAAGGGTTCGCTGTCTGATAGCGTAGCAATCTACACGAGAGTCGCTGCCATTCCTGAACCGGCGGCGTTCACGTTGATCGTGATGACTTCAGGGATGATGCTGGTCTTTAGACGGCGGTTTTAAAGGTTGCGCTTGTATATGTGGAGCCGCACTCTATGCTGTCTTCTGATGGTGGGCTCCATATCGATCACTGAAGATGTAACCCTTGATGTTGCCGAAACATGGTCCGGAGGAACGGTTAATGGATGGACCAGTTTGATCAATCTGGCTTTTCAGCGGAACGCGGGCTTGCCATCTCCAATGCAGTACTTACGCTGACTCCCGTTGTCGATCCGGAACCGATCCTGGATCCACGATGGTCATTGATATCGGCCGGCTCCGCTTCGGGAGGCATGTTTTCAGGGTCTTACTATGATGCGGGCGTTCATACCGTGGTCTTCGATTTCAGGTCATCGGTTCCGGTAACCCTTACGGTACAACTTGGCAACAATGAAGCGATTGGTATGTCTTCAATTCGGCCATCGCAGTTGATGCCTCTTCCCAGCTGGAGCCGTTTGAGTTTCCTGTCAATCTGAATCACTTTGAGCCGGACCTGTTTGGCGATGATGCGCTCTTCGAGACCATTCTACGTCAGGTGGACGAGTTGTGGATTACCATGGAGTGGGATACAAACCTAACGGGTGCCGTCTTTTCCATCGACAATGTAGAACTGCTTGGGGCCGGAGAAGGTTATGGTGTTTGGATCGATACCTTTGGCCTTACCATCAGCAACCGCTTTGCCGGCGTGGACGCAGACGGCGACGGGCTTGTGAACGGCGATGAATTCAATATAGATGCGTTGCCGAACATTTCCAGCGGACCCTTTACCATTGCGATCACCAACAGTATAATGACGTGGAACGCCTCTTCCAACTGCCAGTATGCCGTTTACCGTTCGACCAACCTTCTTTCCGATGCTTTCTGGTTCCTCGATGCGGTGGATGGAGCATTCGGGGTCATGGAATACGAGGATGCGGAAAACCTGCCGATCGCATTCTATCAAGTCGAATCCCGCCGAAAACAATGATCTCCCCGATCCGACCCCTGTAACCTGCAGAGGGACCGCTTCTGGGCTGCAGACCAGTCGCCCGGCAATCTGCTGCCACACCAGATATGTATCCACTATGCGCGCATTTATGTCGAAGGCGCAAAGACAAGGAACTAAGCACTAGAACGTATTAAGGAAAACTATAGCCATCATGTGTGTAGGGCGGGGTCCGTGAACCCGCTTCCGCGATCACGGATCGCGGCTACAGTTTAAATTAAAATGCTCTAGAGAGCTACGAGTTACATTACTGCATGGCAAAATATACTAAAAAACAAATATGTAGTGCGTATCCTCTGAAATGAATTGCGACTATATTCTGATCCGACGTTAGGGAAATTCTTATAAATCGGTACCCGCATCGGTCATGGCGATCGGCATGGCGTAAGCGATTTGATGTTCTATTTGACTGAGGGGGGCAGTCGATCCATGTGTGCCATGATGTACAAGCATGGACCATTGTATCCCGCACTTCTTGCGGCGGTGGTTATATTAATTGGTGGGCTGCTGCTGTGTGCCGGGGCCACACATGAGTATCAGGTGCAGGACGAGGTGCCGCCTCAGGCACTGATGATAGGATGCATAACCTTCATAATGTTCGGCATTTTCCT
>JBNLDM010000080.1:0-13591 GCA_050304335.1 Pontiella sp. | reverse complement strand
GACCTGCACCCCGTTGGTTGTTCCGGGAGAATCCAGCACGACCGTCGCACCGTTTTGGGCGGTCACGCCGGCACCTCCCAGGCTCATCGCAATCGTCAGCCACTGCGTGGAAGCAAGATCATGAATCATTTCCAGATAGAGATCCGTATCCGTCGCCGCAGCATTCCGGTCGAATCCGATGATCCAGTCCGCCGCCTCCGGCCAGCCGGGCCCGATGCCGCCCGCACTCCAGGGATCCAGATTGAGTACATACTTCACCAGGTTCGGAATGCCGTCGTTCACCGGCGTAGCTGTCGGTCCGGAAATGGCGGGATCAGCCAGCTCTCCTGCATCGAAATAAGTATTCCGCCAGCCGTCGAACGGCTGAACGGTTTGCGCGGCCATACCGAGAACCGCAATGTTGTCGAAGCGCAATTCGCCGCCGCCGGCCGATCCCCCGTACAGGCGGAACGTCACCGTTCCACCGGCCGCCAGGATATTGTTGGTGGCAAGCGCCGAGCCGATATCCATGCTGTTGACTCCGGGAATCGATGTCGATGCCACATTGCCATCCGGAGACGGCACCAGTGTGTACGTGAGAACCTTGGTGCCATTGGAAATTCCCGTTAAATCACCCCCCTGATAATACACCTTGACGTCATTGTTGTAATCGCCCCAATTCAACCAGCAGTCGAAAACAATAGAATCGAGCGCGATATTCCCGCTTCCGCCGTTTGATATCAGCAAGTCCATGTAGGGCATAGTCGTACCGGCAGTGCCATTGGCCCGCAGCATGGCGCAGGACGCCGTATCAACCGGCGCCGGCAACAATCCCGCGTCACCGCCCCACTCTCCGGATAGCGAGCTGCCGTCCTTGATCGAGGCGTCGCCGCCGCCCGTACCGTTGTTGAGCGTCAGGGTTCCCGTAAATCCCGATGCCGCGGCGGTCTGCCCGCCCGCACCTGCATCCCAGCCCACCAGCAGCCCGGGTGTGCCCGTGGATGGCGCTGTCACCGTTATCCGGAGCGCAGCCGTATCACTCCCGCCGTTTCCATCGTCCACCTGAACCGTAAAGCTGTTCAGGCCCAGATCGGTACTCGAGGGCGTGCCGGACAGTACGCCATTGCTCGCAACATTCAGCCAGTCCGGTCCGAAGGTTTTCGAGAAGCTTAGCGTATCGCCATTCACATCGGATGCGTTGTCCACCAACGTACTGCTGTAAGGCGTATCCTGGATCGCATTCGCTTCCACGATCGGATCGGAAGTAAAGACCGGCGCGCTGTTCCCGGGAGCGGCCGTGGTCGCCCCCAGAATCGCGATATTGTCATAGCGCATTTCTCCGCCGCTCGCTGAACCGTGGTAAATCCTGAAAGTGGCGCTCTCCCCGGGAACCAGAACGTTATCGCTCAGGGTTGAGCCGATATCCAGGCCGTTGATCCCCACCAGCGCCGTGGAGGCATTGTCGCTGGCCGTGCCCGGCACCTCGGCCTGGGTGAAGAGATGCGTGTTGTCCTGATCATCCAGGTTGCCGCTCAGGTAGTATACGAGGATCTCCTTTCCATAGGTGCCGAAAAACTTGTACTGGTCGAACACGATGGCCTTGAGTGTCAACGTTTCGGAACCGGCTGTAATGGTCAGGTCCATATAGGGCATATCCGTTCCGGTCGCGCTGTTGGCCCGCATCATGGCGCAGGTATTCGTGTCGGCAGGCACCGGCGTCAGCGCAGCATTCCCGCCCCATGCACCGGTCAGGGAGCTTCCGCTTTTGTTCGAAGCGTCGCCGCCACCCGTACCGTTGTGCAGCGTCATGGCAGCCGAAGAAACACCCGCGCCCTTAACGGTCGCCGAACCCGACCCGGCATCCCAGCCGGCCAGCACCACGCCGATCTCATCGGTTACGACGATCTGCATGGCAGCCGTATCGGTTCCGTTCTTCCCGTCGAACACCTGCACCGTGAAGCTGTTGGTGCCGATGTCGGCCATGGACGGGAAACCGGAAAGCCGGCCATCCTCGGCCACGTCCAGCCAGTCCGGACCGGAGAGCTTGGTGTACATCAACCCATCGCCGTCCGCATCCGTCGCACTGTTGGTTATCGTACCGATGTATCCGCAAGGCAAAACGGCGTCGTGTGCACTGAAAGGATCGCTGGTAAAGACGGGAAAGGTGTTGGGAGGATTGACCACGATGTTGAGTGTAGCCGTATCGCTTCCGCCGTTGCCGTCGCTCACCTGCACCTGGCAGCTGTTCGTGCCCTGGTCGCCGCTTCCCGGGGTGCCGTACAAGGTACCGTTCGTTTCGATATTCAGCCACGGCGGACCGGAAAGGATGGAAAAGCTCAACACAGCGCCGGAATCCACATCCGTTGCTGAATCGGCAATGCTTTCGGAGTAGGCCTGCCCGGCGTAGGCATCATGGGCGGAAAACGGATCATTGAGAAAAACGGGAGCATCGTTGACGTTGTTCACCGTGATCTGCAGCAGCGCTCGATCCGTCTTTCCATAACTGTCCGTGACCGCGATCCTGAACTGGTTGATCCCGACATGCCGGTTCAGCGGCGTGCCCGACACCGAACCGTCGGGCGCAATCGACAGCCACGAAGGGCCATCCAGTTTTTCGTACGTCAACGTGTCGCCGGCATTGGCATCCACCGCGCTGCCGGCGAGGGAGGCTGCATACGGACTGTCCTCCGTCGCGACGGCGGTTTCAACCACGCGCATGGGGAAGACCGGCGGCAGGTTGCAGGAGGTTCCGGCCGTGGTGAACCGGATCATGGCGTTATCCATGTAGCACGAAGACCATGAATTCGCAGTATAGAAGGTCAGCCGGAAGGTGGCGTGTTCGCCGTTGGCCAGCGTGAGGTCCGACAGCGCTCCCGATAGCGGTGCATCATAATTGGCCCAGGCTCCTGCGGTGATCGCCGAGCTGAATACCAGCGTGTTGGTGGCATCCGCAAGATTGCCTTCCGCATAGCGCATCTCCATGCTGGTCATGTTTCCGAACGTGGAAATATAATCGAAATAGATGCCGTCCAGCACCATATCCGCCCCGGTGTTGTTGGTAATGGAAAACTCCGCCGAGTGTTCAATCTTGATGAACAGGCCCTTCGTCCGGGCCGGCGGGTTGACCGCCTGGCTGCCCCAGGTGCCGTCCTGCGAAAACCCGGCCGGCGCGTATTGCTGGGAATTCATGCCGTTGAGGTAGAGCGCGGCATGGAAAACGGCATCCGCGCCCGCCACCTTGCGGTCGGGTGAACCGAACGCTCCCCGTTCCCAACCGATCATCAGCGGCGAACCAACCGGAACGACATTGATCTGGAGCGGTGCCTGTACCACGCGCCCGTCTCCATCATCCAGTTCGACCGTGCAGGTGTTGAGCCCCAGATCGCCATTGCCCGGCGTCCCGTAAAGCATGCCGTCTTCGCTCACCGAAAGCCAGGCCGGGGCACCGACCAACCGGAACGTAAAGCTGTCGTCAAAAAAGTACGCCTCGGTCACGTTCTCCGTCAGGTCCGCCTGATAGGCCGTATTCACCTGCGCGTCCTGCTCGACAACGGTCGCGGTCGTAAAATCCTCGCGAACCGCGATTTTGCACAGCGTCAGCGGATGATCATCGGAGTTGACCACATTCGGCGTATCGGAGGAGGATTGCCAGGCATGTTCAACCATCAGCGCCGGGTTGCTCCCGGTGATCTCCGGGCAGGTCAGCCAGACCTGGGTCTGGTCCGGTGAAATCTGGCCGGTGCATGGATAGACGTTGTCATCCGCACAGCGCACGCGGAATTCTTCCGGCGCCGTACCGGAGTTCAGGTGCAGTCCCTCGCCGACATAATCGAAATCGATAACGATGCGGTTATTCGCGGCATCCCAGCGGGCCTTGCGCGGGTGCGGGCCCTGGGGAAGGTTGCCCTGCTCGTACACCTCGGACAATGCCCAGGCCGCAAAACGCTTGCCGGTGGCATATTTATTCCGTGGATGAATATCATCCAGGTTGCCATGGTCGTTCAGCACAATGCTCCCGGCCCGGGGGATGCGCTGTCCGGCTCGGTATTGCCCCCAGGAAGTCGGCGGCCAGCGCTCGCCGCCGGGTGTATAAGGATACAACTGGCCGACGCCGGCATAGAGCTCCGGATCGCCCCAGACGATGCGCCAGCCATTGATCAACGCCCGGAACTGGTTTTCGTAGAGCAGGCAGTTGGCACTGGATTCACCCTGGTGCCAGATCATGCCGCGCATGGCGAAACCGCGGATCGGGTAGATGAAGGTTTCATACAGCCCGACCTCCCCGTTCAGGTGCCCCATCTGGAGGCCGGATCCCACCGGATCCAGCCGATCCAGATAATAATCCCACTCGAGTGGCTCGGTGGCCAAACCTTCCGGTGCAATCCAAGGCTCGATACTGCTGCCGCCCAGCGAACTGTCGATCATCCCGACCGGCACGCCCAGTTTCAGCTGAAGCTGCCGGGCAAAGAAATACGCAGGACCGGAGAATTGATTCAGCGAAGGTACGCCATACAGATCGCCGTTTGCATAAATCCACTGAGGGGCGGGATTCAGGGTATCCGGCAGATCGTCCTGGGGCTCGACTTCAAAATGAAAATCACCGCTCGAATCCGGGTATCGCTGGTCGCATTTGATAAAAAACAGACGCAGAAAGGGCAGGTTATCGCCGGTCGCAATGGCTACGTTGTCGGGCTGGCATTTGGCAATGGACCAGTTCATGTTGGACTGTCCGCTGGACAGCCAGACTTCGCCCACCAGGATATGGGTGATGCTTCTGGAATCGCCCAGGGCGGTTGAAATGGTCATGGTACGGTTTTCAAAACTGGCTTCCATGGGATCGAGCACCACGAGCCAGCGTCCCGACGCATCGGCAACCGCCTGCTTCACCTGCCCGGCAAAGGTCACCGTTACGGTATCGGCAGGCGCGCACCAGCCCCAGACCTTCACGGGTTTTTCACGCTGCAGCACCATGTAGTCGTTGAAAATTTTCGGCATGGTCAGTGTCGCATGGGCGACCGATCCCAGACCCAGCAGTAAAATTAAAATTACCCGCATCACGCTGCCTGTACGTCGTACATTCCTCATAATCCCTTTACTCCAATCCATATGTTAGCCTTTTGAAGGCTTATGCATCCACTCCTCAGATACATCCCGGTTTTGTGGAATCTTACATCCGGGGGCGTATGGGTGCGGCTGCCAGAGCAAGCGGGACTGCCGCGTCGTCAAGCGTCACAGCAGGAGATACCGGCGGCACGGAACTGTTTCTTAAGGATTGGCGCGCCGGCGTTATTCCACCAGCAGCAGCGGCTCATTTCCGGAGATCCCCGCCTGCTGCAGCCGGGGAAAACCGGCCGGCAGCTGCTTGCGCAGCTTGTCGATCAGCGCCTTGTATTCCGGATTGGATGCCAGATTGGTGGTTTCGAGCGGGTCCTTTTCGTGATCATACAGCTCGATAAAAGCGACCTTGGTCACCGCATTGGCCTGGCGCCATTCGGTATAGTGGTAGCGCTCGGTGTTCATGGAGAATGCCGTATGTCCCTTGCGGTCGCACTGGGAATAGGCGATCTGTTTTTCGGGACGCGTTTTTCCCTCGAGCATCGGATACAGGCTCAGTCCCTGCAGATGCGATGGCTTCTCAAACCCGAACCAGTCGCACACCGTGGGATAGATATCGATGGTTTCCGCCATGTCCTCCGCCACATATCCCCTGGCCATTCCGGGAAAATCCATAATCAACGGGGAACGGAAATCCGCATTGAACTGTGAATTCTTGGCCCAGTGCCCCTGGTCGCCCAGATGGAACCCATGGTCGGACCAGACGATGATCGCGGTATCATCCCTTAAGCCCAGCTCGTCGAGTTTTGCCAGCAGCTTGCCGATGTGCTCATCGGTGTAGGAGCAGGCTGCATAGTAGGCCCGCGTCATGTCCTTCTTCTCCTGCTCGGTCGGACGATGCGTATAGGACCACAGTTCCCCCTGCTGGTCGCCATAGGCAAAGAATTCCTGGTTGCCCTGATAAAGGAAGGGGGCCGACGTCTCGTTCTTGGACTGCGGGCCGACCAGCTCGATCTCTGTTTTTTCATACAGGTCCCACATGCGCTTTGGTGCCACGAACGGGAGATGCGGTTTCCAGAAGCCGACCGCGATGCAGAACGGACCCTCCTTCAATTGATCCAGTGCTTTCAGCGCCGCGTTGAGTCCCTGGATATCGGAGTGCGCCGATTCATCGCCGTCGAATATTTCATAGGTAGGCCGGTAGGCCCCCTTCTCTTCAACGCCCTTGAAATTGACCCAGCACTGCCAGTCACCGGTACGCTCATACGGAATCGTCGGATTCATCCACCCGGACGGACCATGCGAAACCTTTCCGAATACAGCTGTCTTAACGCCTTTCTCCGTCAGATAGGTAATGAACGATTCAACGGATTCGGTTGCTTTATGATTATAGGTGGCGTTCATGGAATACTTTTTGACCGCGCCCATATCGAGCGCCTTCAGCGCGGTCGCATCCGGCCGGATGCCTGTGAGCAGGGCATTGCGGGACGGACCGCAAACCGGATACTGCACATAGTGGTTGTCGAACCGTACGCCTTGCGCCGCCAGGGCGTCGAGATTCGGGGTGATAGCCTGCCCTCCGTAGCAGCCGGCCACTGTCTTGAAATCGTCGACACAGATAAACAGCATGTTCTTCGCCTTGGCCATCACCGCCGGCGAAATCATCATCCAATACCCAAAGAGTGCGATTAGTATTCGTTTCATAAACCATTCCTTGTCGTTAATTGTTTCGGAATCATTCTCCTGATATCTCGCGCCCGTTCCCTGCGGTCACTTAAGACGCAGAGACGCCAGGCAAGCTACCCATTGCGTCTTCGCGCGATATTGCTTTTCTTCAATATTCCCGTCATGGATTAATTGCCCTTTGTGGCTAAAGCCAATTACCACCCAGGAATCGTGGGTTTGCCGTCCACCAGCGGATTGTCCGCGCTGACCGGCAGGGAGCCCTTCTCCATGCCTTTTTCAACCAGCGGCACCTCCTCTTTCGGAAGATAGGCCGCGAGCTTCTTCTTGATTTCGGCAAACTCCGGATTGTCGGCCTGGTTGGTCCACTCATCCGGATCGTTCACATGCGAATAGAGTTCCTCCGTTCCGTCGTAATATCGGATGTAGCGCCAGTCCCGCGTCCGGACGGAATGATCGCCCCGCCCCCAGGTGCAGATCGCCGGTTCCGTCACCGGCGCTTTGGAATCCTTCAGTTGCGGTACCAGACTGAAGCCGTCCACATATTCGGGAGCTTCCACCCCCGCCAGTTCGGCCAGGGTGCGGTAGATATTGATCAATGAAACCCCGTCTACCACCGAGCGCCCCTGCGGAGCGTCCTTGTCGCGGGGATCCCAGATGATGAACGGCACCCGGGTGGTCTCCTCCCACAGCGCAAACTTGGTAAAGTGCTGCTTTTCACCCAGCGCAAAGCCGTGGTCCGACCACAGCACCACCACGGTATTGTCGGCGTAGGGACTCGCTTCCAGGGCGTCGAGCAGCCGCCCGACATTGTAGTCCGTCCATGAAATGCAGGCCAGATAGGCGCGGCGGACATCGTTCCATTTATTTCCCTCGCTGAAGTATTTATCCTTGTCCCGCTTGGCCCAGATGTTTCCGACAGGCGGTATGTCGTTGTGGTCGTTGGGATTGATGCGCGGCGGTTCGACTTCCCCGGGATAGAGATCAAAGAAGCGCTCGGGGGCGTAGAACGGGAGATGCGGCTTGATCAGTCCGACCGCCAGGAAAAAAGGTTGGTCGTGCCTGCGGCCGAGGACGTCCACCCCGAAGGTTGTGTTCTGGTAATCCTTGTTGTCCTCCAGCGGGTTCAGCGTAGGACGGAAGCCCATCTTGCCGCTGCCGAATCCGACGTTCTCATCGTAGCGGATCTTGTCTGCATTGAAGTGATCCTTATAAAACTCGGTCCATTCCGACGGCGGGTTCGAACCCCGATGGTGTACCTTGCCCGATCCATAGGTTTCATACCCGTTTTGCTTCAGCAGAGTGGGCAGCGAGGTGAAGCGATCCAGAAATCCCTTTTCAAATTTTCCCTGATTGTAGAAGGCATACAGTCCCGAATGGAAGGGCTCAACCCCGTACAGCAGCGAGCAGCGGCTCGGCGAACAACCGGGCGCTGAGCAGTGTGCATTGGTGAAGTTCACCCCTTTCCTGGCCAACGTATCCATGTTCGGCGTCACCGCCTGCGGGTGTCCACCGAGAAATCCGGTCCAGTCGTTCATGTCGTCGATGGCGATGAAGAGAAAATTGGGCCGCGTGTCAGCCGCCGCAGCAGCGTGCAGCACCGTCAGCCCGGCCAGCAATCCCGTAAGTAGCATCCGTTTCATGTATGTTCCATCCCTTTGCATAATAACTTCCCTTTTAAGCACCGTAAACAGAGCAGATTCCCCACCCTCTGTCAAACTGTTTTACATTTATTGGTATTATTTCATTGAATCGTCATCCCATTCATGGCTATCTTCCCCCCGGTAATTGTAATAGCCTTTCGCCACGCTGCGGGATTGGAACCATCGTATGACAAAGACAAAAACACAGGACAAAGTACCGTTTCTAACCAAGCTGATTCTGGGGGCCGGCTCCCTGCCGTTGTTTCTGGGATGGGCGACCTTCAATACGGTAGCCTACCGCATTTTCAACATGAAACTAGAGATCAGTCCGGTCCTCGTATCGGTGGCTCTGGTGCTTCCGCGCATCTGGGATGCGTTCACAGATCCGTTCATGGGACAGATTTCCGACAACCACCACGGCTCGAAATGGGGCCGGCGGCGACCCTTCATCTTCTGGGGATCCGTGTTTAATGCACTGACGTTCGGCTGTATGTGGCTGTTTTCCCAGGAGTGGAGCGGCACCGCTATTATATCCTATTTCATCGTGTTCGAGCTGCTCTTTTTCACGGCGTTCACGGTCTATTCCGTACCCTACACCGCCCTTACCTACGAAATGACGCCGGATTACAACGAACGCACGCGCGTCATGGCCTTCACCGCCTTCTTCAACAAGCTGGGCGAATTCTTCAACGGCTGGATCATCTACCTGTGCACAGCGGTCAGCGTGGCCTTTTTCGCGGCCGAAGGACTGACTATGTCCGGTATCCGCGCCGTGTGCGGGATTATTGCCTTTGTGGTCTTTTTCGGCATCGGCATCCAGTCCTCCTTCTTCGTGAAGGAGCGTTTTGCCGAAAAGAGCCGGGATCAGGAGAAAGTCAGCCTCATCGACAGCTGCCGCAGCGCCTTCCGGAGCCGGCCGTTCCTTATTCTGGTACTGATCATCGTCTTCAACATGCTGGCCGGAACTCTGGCCATGAGCATGGATTATTATCTTATCATGTACTACATGGCCCATGGCAACGAGCTCCTCGCCGACGGCCTCAAAGCGACGCTCACCTCGGGCTATGCCATCGTCGGCTTCGCCTCCATTCCGGTGCTCACCTGGGTCGCCACCCGCATCGGCAAGACCAAAACCCTGTACAGCGTCTATGCGCTGATGATCATCGGCGGCATCGCCAAATGGTTCGTGTTCACGCCCGGACACACCCTGCTCGATCTCAATATACTCGGCTGGCAGTTCCAGTTCGATCCGATCCTTATGATTGATCCACTCCTGTGCGGTCCCATGTGGGTGGCGGTCAACATCCTGCTCAATGCCATGATGGCCGACATCTGCGACGACGATGAGCTCAAGAGCGGCAAGCGCCGCGAGGGCATCTTCGGGGCCATCTATTCCTGGCTGCAGAAAGCCATCTTCGCCGCCGGGACCATGTTCACCGGCATTGCCGTCGCCGTATCCGGTTTCGACGCGGCGTTGAAAACCGCGCAGGCTCCGGAAACCTTCACCAAGATGCGGCTGTTCCTTGCCGGCGCCCCCGCCCTGGCGGCACTGCTCGCCATTATCGCCCTGGCCTTCTACCCCATCACCGCCCAGCGCGCTGCCGAAACCCGCCGTAAACTCGAGGAACGCCGCGGTGTTGTCTGATGAAAACCGTATTTTTGTGTCGTCTATTGATGTATACGATTATCAAAATCCGAATTTAATCCAGATCGCTTGAGGATAACGTATGCGCTTTCACATCCAGCTTCGACCGGCCGCAATGACCTTTTTACTGCTCGCGGCTCCGTTCACACCGGCCCTGTGTGCCGAGAATGAAGACTTTGAGCATCCCGAAGGCTTCAAGCCCTCGGCCGATCTGGAGGCTTTCTATGCCGCCCCCGAACGGCAGGCCCGGATCACGGTATCCACAACCAATCTCCTGCATGAAGTGTCCTCCTGTTTTCTCGGCATCAACACCAGCTACTTCAACGACACCGATGACGTGTGGAGCAGGTACGACATTCCGGCCAAGCTGAAGAAGGCGGGCGTCCATGCCCTGCGCTATCCCGGCGGCGAAGAAGCCTCCTTCTTCCATTGGGAACACCCCGGCGTCAACGGCTACGAGGATCTGTGGGACGACCCGAAGCAGTATGGCTACAGCCGCAAGCGCGGCCCCTTCCAGGCCACCTGGGTTGATCCGTCCAAATGGGCAACCAACGAGGATTTCATGAACTTCGATGAGTTCATGGCGCACTGCAAGGACATCGGCGCCGAGCCGGTCGTCGGTCTCAACCTCTCTTCCGGTGCACGGAACAAACGATGGGATGAGGGTGTCGCGGAAGCCTTGCGCTGGATGCGCTACTGCAAGAAGAAAGGCTACAAGGTCACATACTGGTTCCTCGACAACGAACCGTGGAACTTCGAGGCCGCCCACCAGATGTACGTGAAACCCTATGCCGCCGAATGCGTGCGCTACGGCAAGGCGATCAAGGCGGAATTCCCCGATGCGAAACTGATCGCCAATCCGTTCTCCTCCGAAACCTACAACGCGTGGGGCGAGGTGGAATACTTTGTCCGCGAGGCGGGCGACTACATCGATTACATCGACATTCATTTCTACTGGGAGTGGGGCCGCTCCACCTTCCAGCGCTGGCAGGAAACGACGCCCCTGGAGACGGGCGATAAGTGGAAACACAAAGACCTCATCCGCACATATCAGGAGGATTTCGACCTGCTGCGCAAAACCTTTGCCAAGGCGGGGCATCCGGAGATGGGTCTCATGGTGCTGGAATGGAATATTGCGCCGAGCGACGAAAGCCTCGTCTTTTCCCAGGCCGCCAACGCGTTGATTCATGCCGACCTGCTCATGGAATTCATGCGCGCCGACGTTCACATCACCTGCCTCTGGCCGCTGCTGTGGCGCACCTCGCGCGATGTCTGGGCCGAACAGGACCCCTTCCCATCGATCATCACGCAGGACGCTCCGTATCACGAAACGCTCTCGCTGGAACTCTTCCGCATGGTCTCGCCGATACAGGGGATGCAGCTGGTGGCAAGCAGCACATCGCAAAAGGATCTCGTGATCCTCGCCGCAACATCGGGCTATCAATGGAAGCTGCTGGTCCTGAACAAGAACCCGCTGCGACGGAAGATCACCATCGTCTTTGACAAACCGCTGAAGGAAAGCCGCATGCAGGTCGAATACATTGCCGTGCGCAACCAGGAGGTCCTCCGGCGCGAAACTCAAACTGTACAGGGTGCCGGGCAGGAATTCTTTGCGGAACCCTTCTCCTTCAACGTCATCACACTAACCCCCAATCCCAAGACGGATCTTTAACGACAACGTATACGATGAAGAAGCCACTCACCCTCTTTCTGGTCGGCGTATTGGCCGCCAGCACCTACGCGCAGTCCACCTACGTCGACAAAAAGGGCACCTGGCGCTATTGCGGTTCCGACAAGGAAGTCAGCGCCTTCGGCGTCAACTATGCCCCGATGTTTGCCCACAGCTACCGGCGCATGAAGCAGCTGGGCCTCGACCACAAGACTGCCATCCGGCAGGACACCTGCCACTTTGCGCGCATGGGACTCGACGCCTTCCGCGTGCATATCTGGGAAACCGAAATCACCGACCACGAAGGCAACCTGCTCGAAAACGAACATCTCGATCTCTTCGACTATCTGGTGGCCGAACTGCGCAAGCGCCATATACAGATCTTCATCACCCCACTGGGTATTCTGCCCAACGGCTATCCCGACGGCGCTACCGAGACTCCCGGCTTCCAGAACATCTATGACAAGCAGGCGTGTTCGCATGACCCGAAAGCCTTCGCGATCCAGGCCAACTATCTGAAGCAGCTCATGCAGCACACCAATCCCTACACGGGCATCGCCTACAAGGACGATCCGGCGATCATCGGCATCGAGCTCAACAACGAGCCGTTCCACAAGGGCACGAAGGAAGAGACGCGCGACTATATTCAAACCCTGATCAAGGCGCTGCGCGATGCCGGTTTCAAGAATCCGCTGTTCTACAACATGTCGCAGAATCCCTACCTGCGCGAGACCTACTATACCACCGACCTCGACGGCTTCACGTTTCAATTCTATCCCACGGGACTGGGCGGCGGCGAACCGTTCCATCTCAACCTGCTGCCGTACGTGAACGAATATCCGCTCTACACGCCGCAGTTTAATTTCGGAGAGGAGAAGGAATTCCGGCGCCGCGCCCGCGTGGTATATGAAGTCGGACTCTCCAACACCCGCAGCTCGTATGCCTATGCCCCCGTTGCCGCGGCCCTGCGCAATGCCGGCTTCCAGCTGGCCGCCTACTTTTCCTACGACCCCATGGCGATCGCCGCATGGAACACGGAATATCCAAAACACTTCATGAATCTGGCCTACACGCCGCAGTCCGCCATGGGCCTGATGATTGGCGCCGAAGCCTTCCGCGGCGCGGCGGGTATCTCGTACGATGTGCGGCTCGACCAGTCCCTGCTCAACGATGGATCCCGTTTCCTCTACAGCAACGGGACGGATGCCATGCCGAAACAGCCGAAGATGCTGAAGCAGGTAGCCGGGACCGGCTCCTCTCCGATGGTTCGCTACGAAGGCACCGGCGCCTACTTTCTCGACCGTTTGAATGACCACGCATGGCGACTGGAAGTCATGCCGGATGCCATACCGCTGCGCAACCCTTTCGCCTATCGCCCGGGTGAACGGGCCGTGGGGATTGCATGGACGAAACACGACATGCAGCTCAGGCTGCCCGGACTGGGCGCATCCTTTGCCGTTACCCCGATCACGAATCCCGACCGGGCTCCGGGCACATCCGTCGAGGGTCGATTCAGCGTCGAGCCCGGTGTCTATCTGCTCGGTGATTTTCCCGTGGATCAGGTCTCGACCGAGTTCTTCGCGCCGGACGCCGATCCGGGACTGCCGGATACGGCATGGACCGAAGTTAACAGCCGTCCGGAGAATGTGCTGGTGGATGAAAGCAACGCGGGCCGGATCTTCTTCAGCCAGGGATCGAAATCGAAGGCCGACATTGAATGGGGACGGAATCCCACCATCACGGCCCAGGCCGACTGCTATGGATGGGATCCGAAGTTCGTGCAGTTCGGCTATGCCGTAAGCGCACCTGCAACGCAGTACGGCACCCTGAAGCTGAGCATCGAATCGAAGTACGACGAGGATTACCCCGTGCAGGTCGAACTGGGCATGAATGACGGGCAGATCTTCGGCACGCTGC
>JBNLDM010000079.1:0-66801 GCA_050304335.1 Pontiella sp. | reverse complement strand
CGTTCGGACTGACACAGCTGTCCACCGGCAATATCTTCCGTACCTATCTCGGCCTGTTCAATGCACTGGATTACGAGGACGAACTGGACCGGTTCTACGATCCGGCCGGCGGCCGTTTCGTCAGCGATGAAGTGCTCAAGGAGCAACTGGGAGTCTATGGGCATGAAGATGCGGACGGCATCGTCCTCGGCTTGAAAGCGAAGTATTTTGTCGATCGCGGCCTTTTTGTGCCGGACGATATAACCAACGCCCTGTTCGAGGCTGCCTTCCGTGCCATGGGATACCGCGGTGCCGTGCTGGACGGTTTCCCGCGCACCCTTGATCAGGCGCATTTCCTGAAGGAACTGGCCGATGCGCACGGTATTCGGCTCGACGCCGTGCTGCTGGTTGACAACGACGATGATAGCATCATCAAGCGCACCGTTGGCCGGCGCATCTGCAGGAACTGCGGAGCGGTCTATCACATTGAGTTCAAGCCACCGCCCACCGGCGGCTGCGGCGGCGACGCGAACAGACAGTGCGACATCATACAGCGCAGCGATGATACGGTGGAAAGCCTGCAGGCACGCCTGCAGGAGTTCCACACGAAAGCGAAGCCGGCCATCGACTATCTGGTGGCGCAGGATATTCCGCTCTACACCGTTCCGGGCAACCTTCGTGAGTTTTCTCCCGAAGCCGTGAAAACCAGCGTCTTCACGGCAATGGGCATCGCCTGAGCAGAATGGCCGACCTTAATCCGCCCGGTGCGTGACCTCCACCAGATGGTAGCCAAACTGCGTTTTGACCGGACCCTGTACCTCACCGACGGGCGCTGAAAATACAACCTCGTCGAACTCACGGACCATCTGGCCGCGGCCAAAGGTTCCCAGCGCCCCGCCCTGTGCCCCCGACGGACATTTGGAATACTTGCGTGCCAGCTCGGCGAAATCCGTTCCGTTTTCAATCTGCTGCTTCAGGTCGAGGCATTCAGCCTCGGTTCCCACCAGAATGTGTCGTGCTGCGGCCTTGGACATACTATTCTCCTTTTACTTATTATTGTTCTGCAATTGCCGGGCACCGCCGAGCGTGGCAAAGCCGGTATTCTCCAGATCGGTCCACAACGTGCCTTCACCGGCATGGATGATGTTTAACTTCATCATCGGATTCAAGGTATCGGCGAAACGCCACTGGGCATAGGCCAGTGGATCACCGAAGGCGGCCGTCTTCAGCTGGAGCCCGTTGGCCTTTTCGCCATCGACCTTCTGCAGCGCCGAAGCCTTGGCCTGGCCGAGGACACGCACCTTGTCGGCACTGATGGCCGCCGTCTCCTTCCGGATCTCCGCAACCTTCTTGAGCGTCCGGGCCTGGATCTCGGCCACCTGCTTCTCAAGATCAGCCCCGATCTCGGCCTTGATCTTTTCGGTTTCCTGCTGGACCTTTTCGCCATACTGCTTGATCAACGACAACTCCGTATTCAGTTCCGCCTCCTTGCGGGCGGTATTCTGCCGTTCCTTGTTGGTCAGGTCCTGCTCGACGGCGATACTGGCCTGCTGAATCGGAGCACGGATGTCGTCCGGCACTTCGACGTGGCGGATCAGTGCGTTATAGACCCTGATATTCTTGCTGCCCAGCGTCTGTTCGAGGGAGGCAGTGAGGTCGTTCTGGAATTTCTCGCGGCCTTCACCGACAATGAAATCCTTGGCTCCGTATTCGGATCCCTTGTTGCGGGAAATGGAGGTGATCTGCGGCATGATGATTTTGTCAATCACGGCGGGCAGGTCTCCATAACGGCGGTAGATGCCGGCGATGTCGCTTGGATCGAATTCAAACTCGACGGTCATATCGAGACTGATGGTGAATCCGTCGCGCGAGGGGAAGCTGACCAGCTCCTGGATCGTCATTTCCCCCTGGCTGAACTGGACGGCCGGCTGCGCGGCCTGTTGCCGCTGCGAACGTCCCTGGTCCTGCCGGTCGGATTGCCGCCCGAAGCTCGAAGAGGTAGCCTGCTTTTTCTTGTAGTAGTCGACGCGCTTGGCTTCCTGTAACTCCAGCATGTTGTTCTGCAGCACATTGAGCGCCTCGTTCTGTCCCAGCTGGCGCGCCTTGGTGACCACCTTGCTGCCGCTCTGTCCAAGCAGCGAAACCTGGTTGATGCCGATTTCCAGCACATCCACCTTGTATTCCTTTGGATTCACATAATAGAGCCCGGGCTGCAGTACATCCTTGCGAACCCCCTTCTGACGGGCACCGGCGAACTCCCCGTTGGGGGCCTGCTCGCCCGACAGCGAAGTGATGACACCGGCGTATCCGATCGGGATGCTGATCGCATCAACGATTTCGATATTGTAGCCATATGGATTCATCCGGTACTTGCCCGGACCGAGTACACTGCGCCAGATCCCCTTCTGGCCGCGCTCGGCAATGAACTCGCCTTCGGGAAGCTCGTCTCCCACCTTGGAGGTTACTATGCCCACCTTGCCCGGCGGAATGATGGTTACCGGAACAATCTGGCGGTCGTAGAAGATCGGGTTCAGAAAATGGCGGCCCTCGCCCAGCGGCTCCTCCCAGATCCCCTTCTGGCCTTCGCGTGCCAGGATCTGTCCCGGCTCAAGCGGATCGCCGTTTTTGGCGGTGATGATGGCCATTTTCTCCGGTCCCACGTAGAAGCGGCAGAAGCCCCACAGCCACATGAACTCCAGGGCTGCCAATACGGCTACGATACCTACGACAGTTTTCACGATCTTCTTCACTTCGCACCTCCTTCCGCCGGCGCAAACGAACCGAATATGCCGCCTACGCCGTCCGGTGAATCCGAACTCAGCAACGACATCACCTGCGGGCCGAGTTTTTCGTACAGGACATACCGGGCAAATCCGGAGCCGCTGCCAAACGCATGTACGCGGCTGGCCAGGACGTTTGCTTCGGCCTCGTTCTGGGCCTTGATGGCATCCTTCTGACCGTCGGCTTCCAGCACGATGGCTTCGGCCTGGAATTCCGCCGCCTCGTATTCCACCTGCGCCACGTCGAGTTCCTTCTGGGCAGCGATGAGACGAACACTCTGGTCCTGCTCGGCATCGATCACCGCGCGAATGCGTTTCGTATCGGCCTCCACCTTCTCGCGGTTCTGGATGGCCAGCATTTCCTGCTTGGTCAGTTCGGCCTTCGATTTGGCCTGCACGATCTGCTGCTCATATTTCGCCGCATCCTGCACGGCCAGTTCGCGGTCGCGGGTAATCCGGGCAATTTCATCGGGAACAATGATTTTTCGAACCAGCACCGATTTAATGTCGATCCCCCAACCCTTGGCCTTGCTGCGCAGATGCTCCTCCAGGTTGTTCTGGAACCTCTGGCGGGTTTCGCCGACGATGAAATTGACCGCCGGCTGCTTGCTGCCTTCAATGCGGCTGAATCCGCGGGCCCGCGGCAGGATCAGCTTCTGGATGATGTCGTCCATGTCGCCCACGCGATGGGTCAGCAGCGCTGCTTCATTGCGCTGAATCGCGAATTCAATGGTTCCCTCCACCGTTACCGTGAAGCCGTCGAGGGTCAGGAAGCTGATGACGTCCGCACCGGACATCTCGAAGCGCTGGCTCTGCAGGTTGACCTCGACGGAGTTGTACATGTACGGATTGAGGTAGTGCGTACCGGGATCCAGCAGCATGCCGGTCACCCCCTTGAGTCCCTCTTCCACCATGAACGAGTTTCTTTTCTCCGCCGCGAGATCGTTATTGAGCACATCCTTTCCGGTTAGCGCCGTCACAACGCCCACGTGACCGGGTGCAATATTGATGGCATCGAATTCCGCAACATTGAAGGCATAGGGATTGATGCGGTATTTACCGGGACGAAGAATCTCCTTCACGATACCGCGCTGGGATTCGTCGGCGATGATCTTACCCGGTGAAAGCTCATCGCCGTGCAGCCGGGTCATAACCGCCAGCCGGCCGGCCGGCACGTCGGTGATCTTGCGGATCTTCCAGCTCCAGGTGTAGGGATTGCGGAAATAGCGTCCTTCAGCCAGCACCTCCAACTGGATGCCCTTCTGACCCTCCTTCATGGCAAGGACCTGACCGGGCGGCAGGTTTTCCCCGGTTTTGCGGATCAGTACCGCGATCTCGCCCTGACGTGGTTCGATCCGGCAAAAGAACCAGACAAAGATAAACACCGCGAGCACCCCTCCGACGATCAGCGCCGGAACCGATGTCAGCAGCGGAATGTTCAACCGCACTTGTGGCGGCTTGAATTGTACTTGGTCACTCATTCCCCACCTCCTGTTGTAAACGCTTAAAAAATTTATCATCCATCATCGGGTCAACCACTATTAAATTGATGTAAATTTATAATAAGGTGTACGCTCCGGGTTGGCCGGCGGTTCAAAACAGGACTCCTTGGTTACCCATCACGTTTAGCATTGAGCCGTTTGCCCCTGATTGGTATTTTCCGATTCGTTTCAAAACATTCAAGGGAGATAAAAATGGCCATTCATCCAAACGCCGGAAAACCTGTCGCCCAGGGCGATCTGACCGATGTCGCTGAACTGATCAGTCTGTACTACGAAACCCAGCCGGATGTAACCAATCCGGATCAGAAGGTCGCATTCGGCACGTCCGGCCACCGCGGTACATCGCTGAAAACCAGTTTCACTGAGGACCATATCATGGCCATTGCCCAGGCGATCTGCGAATACCGCGCCGAACAGGGCATCACCGGCCCGCTCTTCATGGGCAAGGATACGCACGCCCTGTCGACCCCGGCTGAAAAGACCGCGCTGCAGGTGTTCGCCGCCAACGGCGTCACCGTCATGATCGACAAGGACGGCGGCTACACCCCCACTCCGGTCATCTCCCATTCCATCCTCGCCTACAATAAGGGTCGCAGCGACGGCCTTGCCGACGGCGTCGTCATCACGCCCTCGCACAACCCGCCCGACAATGGCGGCTTTAAATACAACCCGCCCCACGGCGGCCCGGCCGATACCGATGCCACGGGGTGGATCGCCGATCGGGCCAACGAGCTGCTGGCCGACAACAACGACGAGGTTGAAAGTCTATATTATCCGGATGCGCTCGCCGCCGACACGACGGTCGCCTATGATTTCATCACCCCGTATGTGAACGACCTCGAAAACGTCATCGATGTGGAAGCGATTCGTAATGCCGGCCTGAAGATCTGTGCCGATGCGATGGGCGGCTCCGGCCTGCGCTACTGGAAGCCCATCGCCGAACGGTACGGTCTCGACATCACCATCCGCAACGCGTCGGTCGACTACACCTTCAGCTTCATGACCGTCGACCACGACGGCAAGGTGCGCATGGACTGCTCGTCTCCTTATGCCATGGCCAGCCTGATCGAGCTCAAGGATGAATTCGATATCGCCTTTGGCAACGACCCCGACTACGACCGCCACGGCATTGTAACCCGCTCGGCCGGCCTCCTGAATCCCAACCACTATCTGGCCGTTGCAATAAACTATCTCTTTGCCAACCGAAGCGGGTGGAAACCCGATGCAGCGATCGGCAAGACCCTGGTAAGCTCCTCGATGATCGACCGCGTGGCCGACGGCCTCGGCCGCAAGCTTCAGGAAGTCCCCGTCGGCTTCAAGTGGTTCGTGAACGGCCTCGTCGACGGTTCCTACGGCTTCGGGGGCGAGGAGTCCGCCGGTGCTTCTTTCCTGCGCAAGGATGGGACGGTATGGAGTACCGACAAGGACGGCATCATTCTCAGTCTGCTGGCCTGTGAGATACTCGCCGTCACCGGCAAGGATCCGGGCGAGCATTATCAGGCTCTGGTGTCCAGGTACGGCAACCCGGTATATGCGCGCGTCGATGCGGCCGCGAACCGGGAGCAGAAAGCGAAACTGTCCGCCCTTTCTCCGGATCAGGTAAAGGCCGAAACCCTGGCCGGCGACGAGATTTCTGCCAAGCTGACGCATGCCCCCGCCAATGGCGCGGCGATCGGAGGACTCAAGGTCTGCACGGCAAACGGATGGTTCGCGGCTCGTCCCTCCGGAACCGAAGATGTCTACAAGATCTACGCCGAAAGCTTCAAGGGCGAAGACCACCTCAGGCAGATCCAGGCCGAGGCCCGCGAGATCGTCAACGCGGCTCTGGCGTAGCGCCTGCGATATACAATGACACCACGTCAAAACGGTTCTATTTAGATCGCGTACGATTTTTGCCGGCCGTTTGACAGACCGTCACCTTCGGTTAGAATACAGACGAAGGAGGTGGGAGCCATGTCGTTTAATCAAACAAAGGATCTTCTGGATGTGGCACGGGAGTTTCACATTCGGATGGCGGATCTTTACCGGAAAATGCTTAAACAGGCTGCGACGGAGGAAGCCGTCCAGCTGATAGGAACACTGATCGAACACGAGCAAATCCTCGAACAGAGGCTGGGCGAATACGAGACCGAGGTTTCAGCCAACATACTGGACACCTATTTCAAGTATATCGTCGAAAAGTTCATGACGTGCCTCGATGAGTTTGTCATGCCGCTATCCATGACAGCGATGGATGTGATCGAGGTGACGCGCCGGTTCGATGAGTGCCTGGCCAGGTTCTACAAGGAGATGGCCGAGAAATCGCTGGCGGAACATGTGCGCGAAGTTTTGCTGAACCTGATGCAGATGGAGCTTCACGAGCAGATGAACCTGAGCCGTCGCACACTCGAGATTGTTGCATCCTACTAGGCTGGTAATCCGCTTGCCGATGGCACACTGGCTCCGGCATGATGGCCTCTCTTGAAGGAGGTTGGTCATGCGGGAGATTAAATGGGGAATTATTGGCTGCGGCGGCATCGCCCATACATTCGCAACGAGCCTGCAGGCGCTGGAGGACGGCATACTGCTGGCCGGCGCGTCGAGAACAGCGGGACGGGCGCAGGCGTTCGGCGAAAAGCATGGTGTTGAGCGCAGCTATTCCGACTATGAAGCGCTGGTGGCCGATCCCGACGTAGATGCGGTGTATGTCGCGACTACCCACAATTTCCATCATGACAATGTCCGGTTATGCCTGGAGTACGGCAAACACGTCCTGTGCGAAAAGCCCATGACCGTGAATGCCGCGCAGGCGCGGGAACTGGTTGCGATGGCGGACACCAAGAAACTGTTCCTGATGGAGGCGCTCTGGACCCGGTTTCTCCCCTCCATGCGCAAGTTGCAGCAGCTGCTGGCCGAGCATGTGATCGGCGATGTACAGACCGTCTATGCCAACTTCTGCCTTGGCAGGACCTTCGAGCCGGATCACAGGCTGCGCAATATAAATCTGGCCGGCGGTGCGCTGCTCGACCTTGGCATCTACCCCATCAGCATGGCCGACATTGTCTTTGGCCGCAGGCCGGCGAGCATTACGACATCCGCCGTCCTGGATCCTGAAACGGGTGTCGATGAACATTCCTATTATCTGTTCGAATATGACCAGGGCCGGAAAGCCGTGCTTTCATCCAGCGCTTCCCAGTCGGCGCCGGTTGAAGCGCTGGTTTGCGGCACGAAGGGATTTATCCGGCTGCCTCATTTTCTTGGCGCAAGGCAGCTGCATATCCATTGCACCGGCGAAGAACCCCGGATTCTGGAATTTCCCTACGCCGAAGGCGAAAACTTCAAATACGAAATCGCCCACACCATGGAATGCATCGCGGCCGGCAAAACGGAGAGCGACATCATGCCGCTCTCCAAAACCCTCGAGGTGATGGAAACCATGGACATGCTCCGGGCCCGGTGGGGCCTCGTCTATCCGGGTGAAACGAACTAGGTCTGCCGGCGCACTTCCACCCATTCATAGATCGCGGGCAGGACAAACAACGTCAGAAAGGTGGATGTCGTCAGGCCGAAGACCACCACGGCGGCAAGCGGACGCTGCACCTCCGCCCCCGCACCATGCGAGACCATCAGAGGCAGCAGACCCAGCAAGGTGGTCAGCGTCGTCATGATCACCGGCCGGAACCGGATCAGGCTGCCGTTGACCACGGCATCGCGCACACCTTGCCCTTCCTTCCGCAGATCGTTGAAGTCGGTCAGCAGTACCATCGCGTCCTGCATCGCAATGCCGAAGAGCGCAATGAAGCCGATGGAGGCCGGTACCGAAAGATATTGTCCCGTCACCCACAATCCGACGACGCCGCCGATCAGCGCGAGCGGAACATTCAGGATGATCATGGCGGCGTGCCGCATCGAATGAAAAGCGATCCACAAGAGTACAAAGATGGAAACAACAACCACCGGGACAATATACGCGAGCCGCTTCATCGCGCTCCGCTGCTGTTCAAACTGCCCGCCGTATTCCAGGAAAACGCCGTCCGGGAGTTCGATCTTTGACTCGATGGCAGATTGGATGTCGTCCAGCACCTTGCTCAGCGCACGACCTTCGATGTTGCCCTGCACGATCCAGCGCCGCTGGTTATGCTCACGATTAATCTGCAGGGGGCCCTCCTCCATATCGATTTTCGCAAGCTGGTCGAGGCGCAGCAGTGCACCATCGTCCGAGCGGATGAACAGCTGGCGCAGTGCAGCGGGTGTGGAGCGGAATTCGGGTGCGTAGCGAACATGAATACCGTAGCGCCGGGTGTTGCGATACAGTGTATCAACCACACGACCGCCCACAGCTGTTTCGATCTGCTCAAGCACCGTTTCTCCGGGTACGCCATAGCGGGCCAAGGCCTCGTGATCCAGAATGATCTTAACCTGCGGCTGGCCGTGGCTCTGCTCGACGGAAAGGTCAACCAGACCGTCAATGTCCTCGATCGCTTCGCGTATCTCACCGGCTGAATCACGGATCTGATCCAGCCGTTCCCCGTAGATTTTAATGGCTAACTGCGCCTTGACGCCCGACAGCAGCTCATCGAACTGGTTCTGGATCGGCTGCGACACGTTCGCGGTTACTCCGGGATACCGGTCTACCAGGGATCGGATGGACTCGACCACCTCCGGCTTGTCGGCCTTTGGCTCCAGCTCAATATGAAGCTCGGAAAAATTGACGGGGTGCGGGTGGCTGCCGGCCTCGGGGCGTCCTATCCGGGTGATCACCGTTGCAACCCCATGAATATCCATCACCTTGGCCGAAAGACGCTCCATGGCAGCCTGCGCTTCGTCCAGTGATATGGATGGTGCCATGCCGGCCGATACCAGGATCGAACCTTCCTCCAGCACCGGAATAAATTCCGCTCCGAGATTTCGAAGGCCCAGCGCGGCAACAACCGACAGAAGCACTACGCCCGCCAGCACCAGCGCCTTGAACTTCAGAGCCCGCAGCAGCAAGCGGCGGTAGCCTTCCTTGAAGCTCCGGTATAAACGTGATTCCCTGTAGGGCTTTTCGTTGAGCAGCCAGCTGGCCAGCACGGGAGCAACCGCCAGCGCAAAGAGAAGGGAGCCGCCGAGCGCCAGCATGACCGTATAGGCCAGCGGCTTGAACATTTTCCCTTCCACTGCCTGCAGCGACAGGATCGGGAGAAAGACCGTGATTACAATCAGGATGGCAAATGCGATGGGTCGACCCACTTCCCTTACAGCCTCGAAAATCAGCTGGCGGCGATGGGATTTGTCCTCATGCTTCATGCCGAGGAAACGATGGATGTTCTCTGTTACCACAATCGAGCCGTCGACCAGCATGCCCAGCGCCACGGCAATCCCCCCCAGCGACATGAGGTTCGCAGAAATGCCGAAACGTTCCATACCGATGAACGCGACCAGCGCGCAAAACGGCATGGCCAGCGAAACGATAACCGCCGCCCGGAAACTACCAAGAAAGGCGAACAGCACCAGCAGAACCAGCACCATCCCCTGCAGCAAGGCTGTTTTAATCGTCTGCAGGGCATTGGCTACCAGATCAGCCTGCTCGTAGTATGGAACCAGGTGGACGCCATCCGGCAGCCCGGCCTGCACCTGTTCCACCTTGCGGTACAGGTCCTCGATGACTTCGGATGAATTTGCGCCATAAAGCTTCATGACAATGCCTGACACGACTTCCTCTCCGGCATCGCGCAGAACTACACCTCGCCGCAGCGCCTGTCCATGCACCACTTCCCCCACGTCGCCGATCGATACTGGTGTGCCGTCAAAAGTCTTCAGCGTAATCCCGCGTATGTCGTCGAGATCGTGCAGCAATCCTATTCCACGTACCAGATGCTCCTCCGAATTGATCGGCAGATACTGTCCGCCCACATTTCGGTTGTTCTGCTGAACGGCGGTCACGACATCCTCAAGCGCAAGTCCATACTGGTGCAGCAAATATGGATCGAGCTGAATCTGGAACTGCAACACGTGACCGCCGGCGCTGAGGATATCCGTCACACCGGGCACGGTCTGAAGCTGCCGCTTTACGATCCAGTCATTGATGTCGCGCAGGTAGGTCAACCGATCCAGGCCGCCTGTATCCGCGCCCTCGTCCAGTTCCAGATAGTACAGAAAAACCTGTCCAAGACCGGTTGAAATCGGCCCAAGGGTCGGTGGTTCCCGCAGCCCGGGCAGGTCTGGCATTGCTGCAGTTAACCGTTCAGCCACCAACTGACGGGCAAAGTAGATGTCTGTATCATCGGTAAAATAGATATACACCACCGCCATCCCGAACGCAGAGGTGGACTTGATCCTGGTAACGTTCGGCAGACCGTTCATGGCGGTTTCGATGGGGTAGGTCACCAGCTGCTCGACCTCTTCGGGCGCCATGCCGTCGGCCTCCGCAAAAACAGGCACCATGATCGGCGAGATATCCGGAAAAGCCTCCACGTCAAGCCGGCGGTATTCCACGAGACCGAGACCGACAATCCCCAGCAGCGCCAGCAGTACCAGCCCGCGGTTCTTCAGCACGGAATTGATCAGACGTTCAATCATGCATCCCTCCTAATGGCTGTGACCCGCGTGCGGATCCATTCCACTCGTAAGCAGTTCGGACTTCAAGGTAAACGCGCCGGTTGCGACATAGGGATCACCCGGTTCCAACCCGTGCCTGATCTCGAAAAAATGATCGTCGGACAGTCCGGTTTCAACCGCCACCGGCTCATAGCCATGATCGTCCGGAACAAATACCACCGTTTCGCCGTCGATCGACTGTACCGCTGCCCGCTCAACGCGGACCCTGACATCGGCCGTTTCCGTAATGATGCGGGCCCGGACAAAAACACCGGGTGTAAAGTCGTCGCCGGCATCCTTCAATACGCAACGCGCCGTAAATGTCCGCGTGTCATGCGAAACGATCGGACTGATGTATTTCACCGTGCTGCGGGCCTCGTGCCCGTCATGGGCAATGAACCGGACCGGCATGCCTTTTTTGATGAGATGCTGATACTGCGGGAAAATGCTGATGTCCGCCCATACACTCGAGAGATCGGCGACCTCGTAGAGCATCTTGCCGGTATCGACGGTTTCCCCGACCGATAGATCCTTCGCAATCACCACGCCGTCCAACGGGGCGGCTACGGTGTAGACAGCCAGTGTTTCACGGTTTTCAAGCGAAGCGAGAACATCGTCCTTTTTCACCTGGTCGCCGATTTCCGCAAACACCTGCCGGACCACGCTGGCATATCTCGGGGAAACAACCGCTGTCTGATCGCGGTTCAGCTTGATCTCGGAGGGAAAGACGGAAGTTCTTGATATGGTTCCGCCTTCCGCCGCGAAAACCTTTATATCTGCCGCTGCCTCTGGACCGCTGTGCGGCTCGGCCAGGCTTTCAACACTATGGTCATGTCCGTCATGATCATGATCCTGGTCATCCGCCACTTCCGGATCATGCTGGTCATGCGTTACGGGCTTCGCTTCTTCGGCATCATGTTCATGCAAGCCGTGATCCTCATCCAGACCATCCAAGGCGGGCAAGGTGAAGGATTGTCCGTCAGCGGCTTTCTTCTGACAGTCGGGGCAATCGCAGGTAAGGGAATCATTTCCGGCCTGTTGTGCAGCGGCGTGGAATACTGCCAGCAGGATGATTAAAAGTGTAGTGGTGGTTTTCATTTCAGATCCTTTCGGTATTTTGAAAGTTCGGCCTCTATCCGGTGCACTGCGAGCAAGGCGTCGACCTGGCGGATACGCACCTCTGCTAAATGCTGCTGGGAGGCAATCAACTCCAGCCAGGAGTACCGGCCGGCCTCATAACCCTGGCGGCTGAGCGCATAGGCCTCCCTCACCTTTGGAAGCAGATGATCGCTAATGATCTGTGCTTCCATAACAGCCCCCTTGTGCAGTGCCAGCAAGCGGTCCACCTCAAGCTGAAGCTGACGGCGGACATCTTCGCGTCCGGCACGCATCGCTTCGACCCGCCAGAGACCGGCGGCATGTTCCGCCCGGCCGCGTTTGTTGAAACTCAACGGCATCGAAGCCGATATAACGAGCGAATCGATGTCGGCAGCCGCGTCGTGCCTGTAACCGGCACCCAGCGTGATATCAGACACGTCCGCTGCCTGTGCCCGCCGCGCTTGCGCCAGCGTGCGTTCCAACTCGGCATCGAGCCGGAGCAGGGTCGGATGGCTTTTGTCCACACGGTACTGCTCCATCGTTTCGACTTCGTAAAAGGGCCCTTCAAGAGCCGGAAGGTTTTCAACGGGTAGCCCCAGCAACGAAGCAAGCTGCGCCTGGGCCGCAGCCAGATCGCCGAAGCAGCAGGTTTGCGATAGAACCGTCTCCTCGTAGGACAACTCAGCCTGCGCGACCTCCAGCTCCGAACCGGCACCGGCATTCAGTCGCCGACGGGCTACCTCGAGAAAGGCGCGGCTCAACTCCAGCTGCTCGGCGCGGATGCTGCCGATTTCCTGCTGTGCGAACAGCTCGAAATAGGCAAGGCGAACCCGCGCTTCCAGCTCGCGCACACGTTCCATGTTGACATATTCAGCCATGCGGACGGACTGATGCGCCGCCATCCGCTCGAACTGCTGTTTGCGCCCTCGCTGAAACTCCTGCGATAAGCCCAGCATGTATTCAGCCTCACCATAAGGCTCGAGATCGATGCCCAGTCCCTCGGCGCTGAACTTCAGTTCGGGGTTTTTCCATCGGCCTGCGGCATCAACGGCTGTAGAGGCGGCCTGCGTATCCAGCACAGCGGCGCGCAGCATGGAAGAGTTGGTGCGGGAAACGGATAGCGCCTGGTCCAGATTTATCGTTTGCTGATCGTTTGCAAATGCGGTCATCGTCAGCATGATGCCGCACGAGATAATTCGATAGTTCATGTAGTCTCCTGATTGATGATTCGTTGTTCGTGAGAGCCACGAAGATGAATCAAATCAGGAGCTGCACGGTCTGAATGGAGGATAGGGTTCCGGTATGGATTACAGGAGCGGGTTTAGGTAGCAGTCGGGACTGTAGCACAACGAACAGCGGGCCAGGCACTCTATTGAAGAGTAAAACGTCCTGTCCAGGGACTTGATGAACAATACCTAAGATTTTATCAGGACACGGCGCCGCATCGCACGAATGGCAACTGCAGTCATGAGCTGCTTCGGTGTAATGCGCACCGCACGCGTCATGATGATCGGTGCTTACGTCATGCAGGCACGGTAAGGAAGCCGCAATCAATACAAGCACCACTAAGATGTACTTCAACCATCGCATCGGAACGAAAGACCTAATCGCACACAATCCTGTTCAATAAAAGAATAAACCGCCCTGCATGCACAGAACGGTTTGTCATTACGTGGAAGATGAATCCTTAGCTGAGCGGGCTGAAGTCGTCTTTTCCGACGCCGCATTCCGGACATTCCCAATCATCGGGAATGTCTTCAAAAGCAGTTCCGGGTGCAATACCGCTGTCAGGATCGCCCACTTCCGGATCGTAGATCCAACCGCATACGTCGCAAATATATTTCGTCATGATCCCCTCCTTGTTTTAAAATTCCGCGACATGATTCCGATATTTGCCAGATGCCGCAAGGCGATTTTCACCTGAATTGCCTAGTCAACCAGTTGTTCGGCATATTTACCAATCATGCGGCCGGCTTCACGGCATTCCTCCAGCACCTCCTCCGTGGGAACATACTGGGATCGGAGGGGCTCACGCATCAGTTCGATCTTCATCTCCTTCATGGCGTCTTCCACGGCCGATGCGCCCCCGCGCTTGCTCCACCCATAGGACCCGAAGGCGAATCCCTTCTTATTGGTCGGGCGCAGACCGGATAAATAAGTCAGCACGCCGGCCATGTTGGGCATCAGCGAGTTGTTCAGCGTCGGGGTGCCGATGGCAATGGCGGCGCAATCGAGGACCTCCGTCGCAATCGTCGTGGAGTGCGTGGTGTCGACATTGTAGAACCGCGCCTCGACGTTGCACTCCTGGGCACCTTCGAGAATGGCTTCTGCCATCTTTTCAGTGGCCTTCCACATGGTGGCATAAAGCACGATGACCTTGGGACGGGGTTCGCAGACCACATATTTCTGGTAGGCATCAAACACTTCCTTGAGATGGCTGCGCCAGATGACGCCATGACTCGGAGCGATCATTTCAATGTCCATCTCGGCGGCGCGCTTCATGGTCTGTGCAATCGGGCGTCCATAGAGCATGACGATGTTGGCGTAGTAAGCCTTGGCTTCATGCAGGATGACGTCGAGCGGTTCCTCGTCGTCGAACCGGAACGCCGAGGCATAGTGCTGACCGAAGGCATCCATCGAGAAGAGCAGCTTGTCCTCCGGCACGTACGTAAACATCGACTCAGGCCAGTGTACCATCGGCGTGTTGATAAACTGAAGGGTCCGTTTGCCGAGTGAAATCGCATCCCCGTCTTCAACAATCTGCCACTTCCAGCCCGTGGTATCATAATGCTTTTCCAGGGTCTCCTTGCACTTGGCATTGCAGACCAGCACTGCGTTCGGACAGGCATCCATGGCGGCGGGCAGACCGCCGGAGTGGTCGGGCTCGGCATGGTTGCAGACGATGTAATCGATGCTTTCCAGCGGCGCCAGGGCACGGATGCGATCAAGATATCTTTCGGCATACGGAGCCCTGACCGCATCGATCACCGCATTCTTCTCGTCGCGGATAAGATAGGTATTGTATGTCGTTCCGCTCTCGGTCTTGTAGCCATGGAAATTGCGCACGGTCCAGTCAATGCATCCCACCCAGTCGATTCCATCCTTCAAGTTGATATTCATGTTCTACTTCCCCCACGAAGATTCTTCCGCCAGCATCGCCAGCGTTGTTTGTTCAAAATAATCGCGCACCTGCCGGGCCAGTCCCGGCAGCAGCGCACCCAGCACGCAGTCGGTGCGCGGGCACTTCTCCTTCCCAAAAAGGCATGGATGGCAAATCATCGAACCTTCCATGGCTTCATAGATGTCCAGCAGCTTGATGCGGCTCGAAGGCCGGGCAAGACTCACGCCGCCGGCAGGCCCGCGCTGCGACTCGATCAGCCCCGCCTTGGTGAGCCGCTGGTGAACCTTGGCCAGATGATGCCGCGAGACGTCGAACATTTCGGCAATCTTGGCCGTTGTCGACTGCCCGTCAGCCTCGATGGCCAGGTGCACCATGGAATGGAGTGCCAGCGCGGTCGCATCGGAAATTCGAATGATATCTGCCATAACCCTCCTGTAAACAAGCAATGGCGTACCTATTTACGGAATACCGCGGGTGAATGCAATCCCAACCGGCATAAAAAAACCCGGTTTCAGAACCGGGCTTTATCCTGCTATCGCGGTGCCGATTAAGCGTTCAGCACTTCGGCGATGGCGTCGCACACATAATCGATATTGGCGGACGTCAGTCCGGCCACATTGATGCGGCCGCCCTTGACGATATAGATCGACTTGTTTTCGCGAAGCTGTTTTACAGCGGCATCAGAGAGTCCGCTGAATGAAAACATGCCACGCTGCTCGGTGATAAAGGAAAAGTCCTGATCAACACCGCGTGCCGCCAGACCGTCCACCAGTTTCCTGCGCATGGTTTTAATACGCTCGCGCATTTCGGTCACTTCACCGATCCACTGCTCGTACAGTACACTGTCGTTGAGCACGGTACTGGCGGCGAGTCCGCCATGCGCCGGCGGATTGGAGTAGTTGGTACGAACAGTCAGCTTTACGTGGCTTGCGGCGACAACAGCTTCTTCGCCGGACGGGCAGACGATGGTCAGCGCGCCGGTACGCTCGCAATAGAGCCCGAAGTTCTTGGAGAAGGAACTGGCCACGTAGAAATCGATTCCCGCCGCGGCAAATTCTTCAACCGCTGCACGATCGGATTCGATGCTGTCGCCGAAACCCTGGTAGGCAAAGTCGAGGAACGGCGTCCAGCCCTGCTCCCTGGCGATCGCCACAACGCGCTCCCATTGATCTGCGGAAAGGTCCACTCCCGTGGGGTTGTGGCAGCATACGTGCATTAGCACGATATCGCCCGCAGGCACCTGTTTCAGGCAGGACACCATGCCGTCAAAGTTGACGTCCTTGGTTTCCGGATTGTAGTACGGGTATTCTTTGATCGAGAACCCTGCGGCTGCAAAAATGCCCTTGTGGTTGGCCCAGGTGGGGGAGCTTACCCACAGCGTCGCGTCCGGATTGAACTTCTTAAGGAGATCACCCCCGACACGCAGCGCACCGGTACCTCCGGGACATTGCACGGTAACTGCACGGTTCGTCGCGATGACCTCGCTGTCGGCGCCGAACAGCAGCTTCTGCACATTGGCACCGTATGATGGATCACCGGTCATCGGCAGATAGCCCTTTGACTTCTGCGTCTCAATCAACCTCTGTTCCGCGATCTTGATGCATTTCAGAACGGGCGTATTTCCCTGCTCATCCTTGTAGACACCGACGCCCAGATTCACCTTGTTTGGATTGGTATCCTTCTTGAAAGCCTCGGTTAACCCAAGGATGGCGTCGGCCGGTGCAGCTTCTATCTCTTTCCACATGGTAATTCCTCTTCTTTCTAGCGGTAGTACTGTTCGTACCAGCGGGTGATGGTGTCCTCCTGAACCTTTACAATACCGATCTCGCGCAATGCATTTTCCGGTGAATCCGATGCATGGGCGGCATTGACCATGATGTCGGTCCCGAATTCCTTGCGTACGGATCCCGGAGCGGCCTTGCTTGGGTCGGTCGGGCCCAGGATATTGCGGATCTTCTCAACGGCGTGTTCACCTGCGTAGACGAGCGTCATGCAGCGCACCTTGCCTTCGGCGTGCATATCGTCGCCATGCACATCCGGCGCCCACAATCCGGTCATGAAGTTCATGATGCTGTAGAACTGGTGATCGCCGAAGGCCGGTCCCAGGGTTCCCGCCAGCGACTCCTTTACATGGTCGGGCATATCAAAGCCAAACTCATCCGCCAGCACAGTGCAGGCGCGCTCTACCGCCATGCCGCCGAGCTTGTCACGTAAGACGGGCTGCACCGGACCGTAGAATTCGAGGGCTTCAGCCAGGCTCATGCGAAGCAGTTTCGCTCCGATCATCCGCAGGCCGGAGCGGGAGAAAAGGTCCATAATATTGCCCGGACGCGAGCTGGGAAAAGTGAAGTTGTCGGGCTTGATGATAACCAGCGTTTTTTGAACATCCTTGTCGTCCGCCAACCGGATCGCATTATCAAGCACCCCTCCATCGGATTCCGCGAACTCGGCCCACAATCCGAGACTGGCTTTGACAAAGTCTTTCGTCGGGCCCGCCAGTACCGCCGGTTCGAAATAGGTGACGGATCCATCGTGCGCCTTTATATAGTCGCCGAAGGTGCCGCGAATCGTATCGGCGCTTTCAATCGAATCCTCGAATCCGCCAATCGAGTCGCGCAGCTTGCGGATGGCATCTTCGCCCTCGAACAACAGCAGCAGCACTCGGTGCACCTGGCCATCTTCCGTCGGCGACATCTCGCGTTCAATGTAATCGGACAGCAGATCACGGATATCGGGCCAGACATCCTCGCTGCTGCGAATCAGCTCCGCATAGCGCGATACCAGCTCCTTGCTTGGCCCGAACATCCGCGCCGCCACCAGATCAAGCCCCGTTCGGCTCAATAACCGTCCCAACACACCTCCCGTACGCGATTTTCGCAGCGTATAAGGAGTAATCAATACATATCCAAGTTCCTTTGACATCCTCGGTCTCCTCAAGTAAGGATGTTCTACATACCTACCCTCGATTGCCTGCACAATATCGAAATGCGACTTTATGGATAATGATACCCAGACAAAACCCCTTCCGGAAAAGGTGCTCCGACGCCATTTTGAGCTTGTTAACGAAGCACTCCCCGAGATCAGCCAACTCGCGCTTAACGATGGCCGCCCTGCAGATACACTCCTCAACTACTTTCTGAGAACCCACCGGGAACTCGGTTCCCGCGACCGGCGTTTTCTGTCGCAGGCGGTTTTTGCCTATTTCCGCTGGTACGGCTGGACGGTCGCCAAGCTGGGCCTGGAACCGGCCGAAGCCTGCCTGCTCGGTGCGATCCTCGAAACAGCAGAGCTGCATCCGAGTTTTCAGTATATGCACACCCGCTGCGCCCTGCCGGACGGGGTCGAACCGATCGGCGACCGGGCTCTTTCCGAAAAGTGCAATGCCATCAATTCATGGTTCAAGGAGTCCACGAATGGCACACCGCTCGCGCTGGCTGATCTGCTGCCGGCCGAATTCGAGGAAGTCGTCGATCCTCGCGCCGTAGACCGCTGCATTGCTGCTTTCCAGCAACGGCCGCCGGCATGGATTCGCGCCCGGGCGGACGCTGGCTCGCTGGAAAAAGCCCTTGCCAAACGCGGCATTCCGTATCAGGTCCATGGGCAGTTGAAATCCGCCATCGCAGTCGAAAGCGGAGTCAGTCTTGTCCACGAACTCAAGGACCACACGGGACAGTTCATTGTCCAGGACATCACCTCCCAATGTGTGGGTATCGTGTGCACCCCCTCACCCGATCAGGACTGGTGGGACTGTTGCGCGGGTGCCGGTGGAAAAGCCATGCATCTGGAGGATCTCATGGGACGGGACGGAAAGGTGCTGGCTACCGATATCCGCCATGAAGCGTTGAAAGAACTAAAGAAACGCGCACGCCGCTACGGTATCCGGAACATCCGTACCCAGCCCTTCAATGCGGTCTCAGACGAACCCTTCACAAAAACCTTCGACGGCGTATTGGTCGATGCCCCCTGTTCCGGTTGGGGTACCTGGGGACGCAATCCCGATGCCCGCTGGCGTACGTCCCGTCGTGAGGTGGTGCAGAGTGCAAACCGGCAGTTGAAGATTCTGAACAATGCCAAGTGGTGCGTCAAACCCGGCGGAACACTGGTCTATGCCGTCTGCACCCTGACCCGCCCTGAAACAGAAGAAGTGGTGATGAACTTCCTCGACCATCATCCAAACTTCAAACTCGACCCCTTCACCGATCCACTGACCGGCAACCCGACCGACGGACAACTGCAGATCTGGCCATGGGACGGCCCTGGTGACGCCATGTTCATAGCGCGTTTCCGGCGTTCCGAGTAGTTGATCCTTCAAGCCGTTCGCAATACTCGATTTCGGTGCTATCAAATACCTTCCTGCCGAGACGCAGCCGGATCGTTTCGTCGGCAGGCGACGGCAGCAGCAGCGAGTCGAGAACAAGCCTTCCCTCCAGGTCCTCGTCCGATCCGGTCAGGCGGATACGCACCTGCTGGTTCAACGCTATGCCGAATCGCCGGTCCAGCGCCTGAAGGGCCTGTTTTTGTTCCGAGTGAAACTGAAACCAGCCCTCTTCTCCGAGATCGCGCGGGAATTCGAGCAGGTCATCCGCCGCAAAGTTAAAGTCGAGTTGGGTTCCTCCATCATCCATAGGACGCAACATAAACGAAAACGCCCGCGTTTGAAAATTGGCTTTCCATTTTTTCCATCTTCTGGAATGTATCAATGGCATCAACGGGGAAAACTATGAAATATATCGCTGGTACTATTCTGATCGCAGGCTGTATCTGTGCGACGAGCTGCATGCACCGCACCGTAAGCCAGAGCACAAGTTACGGGACATCCGCCTCACGGCAAAAGAGCGGTGAGCGTGGCAGGGATATCGTGGAGGATGAAACCTACTGGATCTGGCAGGCCGGATTCTGGAAGTCCGGACAGTAGACCGCCTAGTGGATAGCCGCCTTGCCCGCACCGGTCGGTATATGGATGTTTTCGACCATATCCTGCACTTCGGCCGGCGGGGCCGGCGTACACCGGCTGACAGCAAACGACACGGCGAAGTTGATCAGCATGCCGACAAACCCGATACCTTCGGGTGTGATGCCGAACAGATAGTCCTCCTTCCTGCCGCCCAGGAACTGGAAGTAGATGATGTAGCCTATCGTAAAGGTGATGCCGCATAACATGCCGGCAATCGCGCCTTCACGGTTCATGCGCTTGGAAAATATCCCCACCAGCAAGGTGGGGAAGAAGGACGACGCCGCCAGTCCGAATGCAAAAGCAACAGTTTTGGCGATGAATGCTGACGGGGGATTGATGCCGAAGTAGGCCGCCACGGCCAGCGATACAAACGACGCCAGCCGTGCGTACCCAACCTCTTCCTTGTCCGAAAGATCGGGCTTCACGAGATGCTTCATCAAATCATGCGAAATGGAGGTGGACAGCACCAGCAGGAGACCCGCCGCCGTCGACAGTGCCGCGGCTATGCAGCCCGCCATCAGGAGCGCGATGACCCACATGGGCAATCCCGCCATGTAGGGATTGGCCATGACCATGATGTCGTTGCCGAACCATAGTTCGTTCGGATTGGAATCGTCGGCCTTGTTGGCCAGCAGCCGCTCTCCAGACATGCCGATGCGCTGCCGTTCGGGCGTATCATACGCGGGATACTCGGGCGCCTTCCCCAGGAATACCGTGGCGGTCTGGGCAAGGGAGCGTTCGGGACCGTAATACTGTATCTTCCCGTCCCCGTTCTTGTCCACCCACGCCATCTGCCCGGTTTGTTCAAAGTCGCGGAACCAGTCCGGCGCGTCCGCATAGGGCTGGTTATGCAGCTTCTCAATCAGGTTTACACGCGAAAACGCCCCTATGGCCGGCGCAGTCAGGTAGATGACCGCGATGAATGTCAGTGTCCAGCAGGCGGACTTGCGGACCGCAGCCACGTTCTTCACGGTAAAAAAGCGCACGATGACATGCGGAAGCCCCGCCGTACCGAACATGAGCGCAGCCGTGATGCAGAACATATTGATTTTCGACAGATTGCCGGCGGTGAATTCCCGGAAGCCAAGCTCGGTATTGATAGTGTTCAGTTTTTCAAGAAACGGGACAACCTCTCCCCCGGCTGTATAGTTGCCGATCAACCCGAACTGGGGAATGACGTTGCCCGTCAGGGCCATGGCGATGAAGACGGCGGGAATCGTATAGGAGAAGGCCATTACGCAGTATTGGGCCACCTGCGTATAGGTAATGCCTTTCATGCCGCCGAGCCCGGCATAGACGAATACGATACCTGCACCGATCGTCACACCGGATGGAATGCTGATGCCAAAGAGCTGCGAAAATACGACGCCCACACCGCGCATCTGTCCCATGATATACGTCATGCAGATGAAAATGGCGCAGATTACCGCCACACCACGCGCCCATTTTGAATAGTAGCGGTCACCGATGAAATCCGGCACCGTGGCCTTTCCAAACTTGCGCAGATAAGGAACCATCAGCACGGTCAGCAAAACAAATCCGCCGGTCCAGCCCATCAGGAAGCGGGAGCCGTCATATCCGCTGATGGCCACCGTTCCCGCCATGGAGATGAAGGTGGCGGCAGACATCCAGTCCGCCGCCGTGGCCATTCCGTTGGCAAAGGCCGACACGTGACCGCCCGCCGTGTAGTACTCCAGGGTCGAGGCCGCTCTCGAGCGTATTGCTATACCGACGTACACGACAAACGTCAGGCCGATGAAGATAAAGTTGAGGAGGTCCTGGTTCATTAATCCTCGTCCCCTTCCTTGTAACCATGCCGTTCATCCAGCCGGTTCATCAGGATTGCGTAGGCAATCAGGAGGAGGACGAAGCATATAATGGATCCCTGCTGCGCCATCCAGAACCCGAACGGCGCATGGCCCACGCGCGGGGCGTGGGCATCAAGCCAGTCGCGGAACAATATCCCGCAGCCAAAGCTGACGAGTGCCCAAATGGACAGGAGCGCAGAGACAATGATCAGGCTGGAACGCTGGTACGATGCAGAACGATTCTCACTCATTGTCGCTGTTTAGATAAAATCTAAACATTTTGCAAGCTATTGCAGAAGTGATCTGCATGGAGGCACGTCATTCGCGCAACAAAAGGGCGTTGTCGATCGAACCAGGACCGTCTGGTTCCGGCAGAACGAATTCCGGAATCGGGAGCGGGCAGCCGCCCACCCCCTGGATACGATCGACCGCGCCTTTACCGCGACGTAGTAGCTAGCGGCGGTTGAGGCTCATGAGCAGGCGCAGCACATACCAGAAGAGCAGTGCCACGGAGGCGAACAGCTCCAGTGCAGCGCCGACATGCTGATCCGTCCTGTAGTGATGAAGCACTTTCGATGTATCGTAGAGTATTGCACCGCCGGCAAGGAATATCATCCCCGCTGAAAACGCGAGACCAAGGTTGAAGCCGAAGATCGCACCGCAGACAATCAAGCCCAGTGCGATGAATCCCCCAATGGTCAGGATACTTCCCAGAAAGGAAAAATCCTTCCGGGTGGTGAATACCACGGCGGTGAGCCCTCCGAAGAGCAGCAGGGTCAGGACACCGGCTGTCGGAAGCAGCTCGGGTGATGAATAGAATGCCGCGATATAAATCATCGGCACAAAGATGATCGCCTCCGCAATGACATATAACGTAAGCCCGGCGTATTGCATGGATTGTGAAGCACTACCCGCCGCCAAACCGCGCGCCAGCCAGCCGCACAGAATGAACGCGCCCAGAATCATCAGCCAGCCGAACTGACTTCCAGAGATGAACTGGAGCATTTTTTCCGGAAGCGATGTCTGGGTGATCAGATACGCTTCCAGCCCCAGAAACAACGCAATGGCGCCTGCAAGATGGCCATAGGTTCTGCGGATAAAGGTCGCCCTCTGGTCGGGTTGCGCATGCGAAACGGTCAACTGCTGTGCATATTCGTTCATCATTGGCTCCTGTTTATGAAGTCTTAAATATAACGGCTCACCCTGGAAGATTCAGCAATTTATGACGCGAAAAAACGTTCCGCGTTCGAAAAAGTCAGCGCCGCCAGCTCTACCTCATCTATCCCGCGCAGTTCCGAGGCCCTGGCCAGTACGAAACGCAGGTTGGCCGGCTCATTCAGATCCCCTTCGGCGGTTGTCGGCATGATGTCCGGCGCATCGGTCTCAATCAGTATACGGTCGTCCGGTACCGCCATGAGCGCAGGTCCGGCCTTGCGGTTGTTGGGTCGCGTGATGGAGCCGGAAAAGGATATATAGGCTCCGCGCTTCACCAGTTCCGTCGCCACCTCGGCCGAGCCGCCGAAGCAGTGGATCAGCATGCCGCGCGGAAGCGGGCCGACCTCGTCGAGCAGTTCAATCAGCCGGCCCCACGCGCTGCGGCAGTGGATCGATACCGGACGTTTCAGCCGTTTCGCCAGTTCAAGCTGTGAAACAAACACTGCTTCCTGATCCGCATCGTTGCGCTCTACAATCTTATGATCGATGCCGATTTCCCCCACTCCGGCATGTGGATACTGGACCAACAGCTCTTCGAGAACTCGATCCCAACTATTGGAGCGTTCCGCGATGAACCAGGGATGCAGTCCGAACGAAGGATGCATGCCATCGTATTCGGCTGCGATCCTGCACACACGCGGCCAATCGGCCTCCATGCAACCCTTGACAGCCATCTTCTCGACGCCGGCCTTGCGCGCCCGCGCCACAACCTCGCCGAGAAACGGATAGATCCGCTCCTCCTGGATATGGTTATGGCTGTCGAACAGCCTCATTTCCAGTTCTCCGAAATATAATCCACCATTCTGCTCGCCGGCAGTTCGTCGGAGGACGGACCGTTGCGAATGTAGAAAGCCTCCTTGTTTCCATCACGCAGGTAGACCGGACGGGTTGACTTGACGCACTGCACCACACCGACCGTCCTTTCATTCATCACAACCAGGCTGAAACGGATATACTGCGACAGATCAGCCCCCAGCCCCTTAGCGATCAGGTTCTTGAAATGCAGGCGGCACTTGTCATCGCTTTCAAACACATCCTGTTCGAGACCGGTTATTTCACCTGCATCCGTTACGCCCAGCAGCAGGGTGCCGCCGTTCGTATTCAGGAAAGCGGCAACGCCTTTCAGCCAGGCCTGTTCAATCTCCCTGCCCGGCTTCTGACTGTGCAGGTTCATGCGCATCGTCGACTTGAATTCAACTACACTGTTCTCCCCTTTAGCAATAAGCGCTCGGATCTGCTCTTCATCCGGCGGCGGCATAATACCGGGTTCCGACCGCCGTTTGGAAACAATCAGATAGATGACGAGCAGAGCGGCAAGCACAATGAATCCGACACCCGCATATATCCCCCGCTGCACACTGACATCCTCGACCAGGTCCGACTTCGGAACCATGACGCACATCCATACCGCGCGGTCCGACTTGGTCAGCGGTACAAAGCCGCACCACCAGGTTTCGCCTTCAATCCGGGTTGTGGTAATCTGCACGTCGGAGCGGTCGTGTTCCGGCGGTCCATCATTCCAGACTGCCAGTCCCTTGCGCACGATCTGAGCCCCGGCCGCAGCCACGGTGTTGCTCCCCTCGCCCGCCGCGCTTTCGGGAATGTAGCTCGTACCGTCCGGCAGGAAGAGAAAGGCCTGACTCGCCGGCGTCGGCGCAAGCCTCTGCACAGCCGCGAAAAAATCATCCAGCAGGATATCGTAGGCGACCACCACAGGGCGCCCTTTCCCGACGGTCCAGCTCAGGGACACCGATATCCCGTCCTCGTCGATCGTCCGGAACCTGTAGATGCCGGTCCAGAAGCAATCATTCGTACCCGGCGCAGCCAGTGCCCCCTGAAACCACACCCGCGTCTCCGGTTCATATGCACCCTCCGACCGGACATCCATGAGCTTTCCGTCCCGCAACAGATAGAACGCGCGGCCGTCCTGCTCAGCCAGCGAGATGCCGGCCAGTTTTTCAATATTCGGAAAGACACTGCTGTTGAAATAGTGTCGGGCGGCATCGATATCACCGGGTTGCACACCATAATTCCTGGCCGATCGCAGGGAACCCTCAACCCCACCTACCAGTCGTTGGAATTCTTCCGCTGCTCGCCGGGCGGCGAAGTGTATGTTCCCGTTTGCCAGGTTGGTCTCCGCCCGCAGCATCAGCAACATAACAACCAGCACCGTCGTCGCTGCAATAGCCGCCAGCAGGATCAAATCCTTCAGGCGGAGGCTCAGGAATCGTTTTGAAGCGGTCATAGACATTGCTTTCTACCAGGATGCTACATCAACGGCCGTGCCCAGCCACCGAACGCTTTCATCAGGCGGGTTTGTATTACGGTCGACGAATCCGGTACTTCAGGAAAATAACCGACGTCGATATAGTTTTTCTGGAAATCGGGATCGCGCGGAGAGAGCGGTTCGCAGCCTTCCTTAAGTTCATAATTGGTTGTGTAGCGATAGGGCCAGATGTCGAAGAACGGCAAGGCCGAGGAGATGGTTCCAAGGATTCCGCTGAAGTAGGAGATCACGGGAACGGATGGAGCCCGGCTGACAGTCCATGCATTCTGCGGCTCGCAGGCGTTCCGAATCGAGGCCTCTAGAATCGCCGCGAAATCGTCGTCGAGAATGAAAACGCCGCACTCCGTGTTGAGCTTGTTTGAACGTGGGTCAAAGTTGTGGGAACCGACCAGCGAAAGCCGATGGTCGACTACGGCCGACTTTGCATGGATGCACATCACCGGACCCTGACCGGTACCACCTTGTTCGGCAATCGCGCGCTCGTCGATCTGCTCGATTCCAGGCACATACCTGGCGCGGTCTGCGGGATAGGGCTTGGCTTCGTAGATGTCGATACCGGAGTCCTTGTAAAGTTCCTTGCGGTGCTTGAAGGAAAGCGCATAGACATGCAGATGATCGGAGGCCGCCAGGCTGTTGCTGGAGGCGATGATGCGGAAGCCGGACTTCTTCTCGTGGATATCCTTGAGTGCGTTCCTGATTTTGCGGTTGTAGATGAGGTAAGGCGTCTGAATGACCAGGCTCTCATCGACATTCTCCAGTATAGCCTCGAACCAGTCATCGAAATCCATCCGCTCCTTGTTGCTCTTGAACTTGCGCGGCGTATCGTAAATGAAGCGGACCTCTTGCGCTTTTTGGATTCGGATGGAATTCCTGACTTCAGACAGATCCCGAGCATCCGCAAGGGAGTTGATCTCCTGGAACATCCAGGCATCCTCCGGACTGGAGAGTGGCAGCGTGTCCTCCTTATCCAGTTTTTCAAATGCGCTCTGGACATCCAGCAGCTGTGTCAGAAAAACCGCGCTCTTATCCTGCCAGAACAGCTCGAACGAGTCCTGCATATCCATCACGGCCGGCCCTGCCACGATCACATCGCGGTCGCGAAACAGGAATCCCGTGTCCCGGTCGTAGTATTTTCCTTCATAGTTACGACCGCCGGCAATCCCGATGCGACCGTCTACCAGCAGCAGTTTGTTGTGCATCCGCCGGTTCATGTGCCGGGTCTTGAAAAACACGTTGTCCCAGAAACCGAACGTACCGGGCTCCGCCAGATCGGATAACGGCTTGTACAGCGCAATCTCGAGGTTCCGATGCGCCCGGGCCATCCGCGCCAGCTCCTCGGGAGTGCCGGGCATGTTGAGTGCATCGATCAGCATTCGCACGTACACCCCGCGCTCCGCCGCCTTCACCAGTTCGTCAAAGATGAAACGGCTGGTGGGGTCCTGCTTCCATATGAAGGTCTGGACGTCGATGCTGCGTCTCGCAGCACGGATCAGGTGCACCCGCGCGAGCAACGCGTCGTCTCCATGTTCAAGCAGACTGACATACTCCGCGGTGCCACCCTGCTTACGACTCGCCTCAGCCTTGGCAGCGAGCTCCTGGTAAACAGAGTCGACGGGCTCGGCACCCGACTGGTTATCCTGCTTGAGCCGCTGGTAGTGGAACGCATTTTCGAGGCTTCTTTCGGGGATGCCGGCGCATCCCGTCAACAGCACGGCCACCGAAAGGCAGATAAATGGAGACCCTCTTTTCATGCAGCCATTCTATCGATCCGAACACGCGAATAAAGACTTTCCGCGCCCTACCTTCCCTCGCCAATTCAATCCCTTAATTTGTTTGCCCCCTTTTGGGGCCGTCGATATATTCAGCCGCTCAATTTCAGGGAAAGCAACGATTATTCAACCAACTACAAGGAGACAAGTTATGTCAGAAATCATTGATGTATTGGCAAGGGAAATCCTCGACTCCCGCGGCAATCCGACGCTCGAAGTCGACATTGTGCTCGATTCCGGCGCACAGGGCCGCGCGGCCGTCCCATCCGGCGCATCCACCGGCGAAAACGAAGCCCTCGAACTGCGTGACGGCGACAAGTCACGCTACCTGGGCAAAGGCTGCGAAAAGGCCGTTGACAACGTCAACGACATCATCGCCCCGGCCATCATCGGCATGGATGCCATCGACCAGGTCGGCATCGACAATCTGATGCTCGAACTCGACGGCACCGAAACCAAGTCCAAGCTCGGCGCCAACGCCATCCTCGGCGTATCGCTGGCTGTAGCCCACGCGGCCGCCGACGATCTCGGCATTCCGCTGTTCCGCTACATCGGCGGCACCAACGCCAAGGCCCTGCCCAAACCGATGATGAACATCATCAACGGCGGCTCGCACTCCGACGCCCCGATCGCCTTCCAGGAATTCATGATCCGTCCGGTCGGCGCTCCGTCCTTCAAGGAAGGCCTGCGTTACGGAGCCGAGGTATTCCACGCCCTCAAGGCCATCATCAAGTCCAAGGGCCTGAGCACCGCCGTCGGCGACGAAGGCGGCTTCGCCCCGAACTTTTCCGGCGGCACCGAAGAGGCCCTTGATTCCATCATCCAGGCCATCAAGGATGCCGGATACGAGCCGGGCAAGGATGTGACCATCGCCCTTGACTGCGCCGCTTCCGAATTCTACTCCGACGGTGTCTACGACTACACCAAGTTTGAAGGCGAAGGCGGTGCCAGGCGCAACGCCGAAGAACAGGCCGCCTACCTCGAAGAGCTGGTCGGCAAGTATCCGATCGACTCCATCGAAGACGGCATGGATGAAGGCGACTGGGACGGCTGGAAGATCCTCACCGATAAGATCGGCGACAGGATCCAGCTTGTTGGCGACGATCTGTTCGTGACCAATGTAAAGTACCTGAAGCGTGGCATCGACGAAGGCTGCTCCAACTCGATCCTCATCAAGGTCAACCAGATCGGTACGCTGACGGAAACCCTCGACGCGATCGAAATGGCCCACAAGGCAGGATTCACCGCCGTCGTATCCCACCGCTCCGGCGAAACCGAAGACAGCACCATTGCGGACATTGCTGTGGCGACCAACGCCGGCCAGATCAAGACCGGTTCGCTCAGCCGTTCCGACCGTATGGCCAAGTACAACCAGCTCCTTCGCATCGAGGAAATGCTGGGTGCAGACAGCCGCTACGGCGATGCATAACCCGTACTGCGGTGTTGAACCAAAGGCGGTCTCCGGACCGCCTTTTTTATTCCCTCGAAGGCTTGTTGATCCCTGAATTCACGCTATATTGCAGCAATAGGTAGTACGGAATACGCACTAGAGCCATGCAGCAAACGGAAAAATACTGGAACCTGATCAACCGCATCGTGCTGATAGCCATTATAGTCATGGCAGGCGTCGGCGTGGTGTTGGCTTTTGCCCCGAAGGTACAGCAGCTCAAGGATCATCAAGCCACCTACAATACACTCCAGCAGCGGATCGAAATCACCGTGGCCACCGAAAACGAACTCAAGGAAAAACAGCGTCGCTTCTCCACCGACCCCGAGTTTGTCGAACGGATTGCACACGAAGTCGGCTATGCCCGCGAAGATGAAACGATCTTCCATTTCCCCGAGGAAACGGGAAGCTATTAAGACAACTGCTGATATGCAGGAATCATCGCTAATGGGAAATATGCAGCGGGATTAACGTCAGTCAGTGGAGATTAGTGGTTACTGAAATGGAACCTGCCCAAACATCCTTGCCCATCGCCTGGTCGATTGCCGGATCCGATTCGGGGGGCGGAGCAGGCATCCAGGCCGACCTGAAGGTGATGAATGCCTTTGGCGTACACGGCTGCTCGGTGATCACGGCAGTGACCGCCCAGAACACAAAGGGCGTGATGTCCACGGAATCCGTTTCCGAAGCGATGCTTCGTGCCCAGCTCAACGTTCTTCAAACCGATCTGCCCCCCGCCGCCATGAAAACCGGAATGCTCGGTTCGGCAGATACATGCGAGGCGCTGGCCGAATTTCTCTCTGCATGTCCCGCCCCCCTTCCTCCGCTGATTTGCGACCCCATCCTCAAATCGACTTCCGGTGCGAACCTGCTCGACCCCGGTGCGCTGCATAGCCTTGTTCAAGGCATCTTTCCGCATACCGCCGTGCTGACGCCCAACCTTCCGGAGACCGGGCAGCTGCTCGGCCAGGCGTTCCGTTCTGCGGAGGATGCTGCGGAACAGCTGCTCGCCACGGGTGTCGGTTCCGTATTGATCAAGGGCGGTCATGCGGAAGGCAGCGTGTGCCGCGACTACTGGACCGACGGCACGCGATCGTTCTGGCTCTCCAGTCCTCGTATTCAAACCGCCTCCTCCCACGGCACCGGATGCATCCTCTCGGCGGCCATCGCCTCGGCGATGGCGCTCGGGAAGGACATTCCCGATGCCGTCATTGCTGCAAAAGCATTCCTGAACCAGTGTCTTCGATTCCCGACCGGACTTGGCTCCGGCTGTGGTCCCATGTCGATCCGTCCGTTTTTGAACGCTTCCGAAGACCAACCAGAAATTCAATAATCCACCATTCAACCCTTTCCTTCTTGCGGTCTTCTTTCTATTGTTCCGTTATGGATTGGCTAACACTATACCTCGCACTGCTGCTGGCCGGCTTCGTATTGATCGGAATGGAGATTTTTATCCCGGGCGGCATTCTGGGCGTTTTCGGATCGATCGCCTGGATTGCGGCGGCAGTTGTAGGGCTGCAGAAATTTCCCCACCCCTGGAATCTCGTCAGCACGTTGTCGCTGATCCTCATCAGCATACTGACCTTTGTGGTCTGGATCCGCTATTTTCCTAGAAGCAGATTCGGGCAGCGTCTCTCACTACAGGAAAGTCAGGCCACCTACAAATCGCACAGGACCACGGACGTCCCTGTGGGCACGGAAGGAAAGGCGATCTCCACCCTGCGCCCTTCGGGCATCGCCAGCTTCAACGGCAAGCGCTTCGATGTGGTGGCCGACGGTGAATGGATCGAAGCCGGCGAGCCCGTGAAAATATCATCAACATCCGGCGGCCACATCTCCGTCGTGAAAATCTAGCGCCATGCGTCTACTACACACTGCAGCCTTGTTTGCCCTCCTGCTCGTATCATCGGTGCAGGCGACGGAATTTATCGTCACCAACAATTATGTGGTTGCCAAAGGCCAGGCTGTTGCGACGGAGCAGTGGGTCAGTGCCAATACCGTTCGCGCGGAGGGAACATTCCACAACGATCTGTTCGCCAGCTCGGGGACGGAGATGTCGCTGGGCGGCATCTATGAAGGCAACCTCTGGGCGGCGGCCGGAACGGAGGTGCAGCTGACCGGGGTGTGCCTGCGAAACGCTCGCCTGGCGGCATCCACCATCCGTATCGACGGCGCCATCGACGGCAACCTCATGGCCATTGCCAATACAATTTCGATCTCCACCAACGCCACCGTTACCGGCCATGCCCGGCTTTTCGGAAACCAGATCATCGTGGAAGGCGCCATCGACGGCGCGCTGACGGTTTCCGCCATGCGCACCATCACGCTCAGCGGAACGATTCTGGGTGATGTCGAGGTTACAGCCCCCGAGATTATTCTCTCCGACGATACACGGATTCAGGGAAACCTGACCTATACGACAGACCAGGAGCTGATACCGGCCGATGACGTCGTGGGCGGAAAGCTGGACCGCATTGCTCCTGCAAACCCGTATTCGACCGCCCGCATCCGCAATCACATCATGGCGTTCCTGGCCGCGCTCCTGACCGGTGTTGCGTTCATCTCCCTGTTTCCCATGACTACGGCGATGTCCTCGCTGCTGGTGAAGAAGTCGCCGTTCAAATGTATGCTCGTCGGGTTTGTTGCCGCAGGTGCCCTGCCCGCGTTCGCCATTCTGAGCATCTCCTCGATGATCGGCTTCCCCCTCGGGGCCGTCATGCTGGCCTACTGGGGCATCATGGTCTATGTCAGTCGAATCGTCGTGGGCATGATGATCGGCACCTGGATGCTCAAGACAGGAGCCACATCAGCAGGCCGCGTCCTGCTGACCATGGCGGCTGGGCTGGCCATCATTTATGTCTTAACCTTCCTTCCCGCCCCCCTTGGAGGAAGCCTGGGCATCGTACAGCTCCTCGTCATCTGGATGGGCATGGGGTCGCTTTTGCTGGCCCTGCTGCAGAAACGCCGCCTGATCATCCAGGTACCCGAGGAACTCAGACAGCTTGAAGCATTGAAGAAAGAACAAACACAACCCACGGAGGAATCCCAATGAACTGGTATTATGTACTGCTGGTGCCGATCGTCCTGATCGTACTGGTCTTTTTCGGTCTGGCCTTATCCGTCATCAACCTGTGGGTACGCGCCAATTTTTCGGGCGTCAAGGTCAGAATCTGGTCCGACCTTGTCGGCATGAAACTGCGCCGCGTTCCGGGCACCCAGGTGGTGCTTACCTACATCTCCGCCGTAAAAGCCGGTCTCTCCATCTCAACCAGCATGCTGGAAGCCCACTATCTTGCCGGCGGCAACATGCAGAATGTAGTGCGGGCGCTCATTGCCGCCGACAAGGCCAACATTGAACTGCAGTTCCAGCAGGCCGCCGCCATCGACCTCGCCGGCCGCAACATCATCGACGCCGTGCAAACGAGCGTTAATCCCAAGGTCATCGACTGCCCGGATCCCGACAAGACCGTCGGCGGCATGCTCGACGCCGTCGCCAAGGACGGTATCCGTCTGCTGGTGAAGGCCCGCGTCACCGTGCGCACCAACCTCGAACGGCTTGTGGGCGGCGCCACCGAACAGACCATCATCGCCCGCGTCGGACAGGGCATCGTCAGCGCCATCGGCTCCATGGGCTCCTACAAGGACGTCCTCGAAAACCCGGACTCCATCAGCCGCAAGGTGCTGAGCAGCGGGCTCGACGCCCAGACCGCCTTCGAGATCGTTTCGATCGATATCGCCGACGTCTCCGTGGCCGGCATCGGGCAGATCGCCAACGTCGGCGCCAAGCTGGAAACCGACCGGGCCGACGCCGACAAGATCATGCGCCAGGCCGAAGCCGAAGGCCGCCGGGCCATGGCGATTGCCGCCGAACAGGAAATGCGCGCCCGCGTGCAGGAGATGCAGGCGAAGGTGATCGAGGCGCAGGCCGAGGTCCCGCTGGCCATGGCCGAAGCCTTCCGCAAGGGCAACCTGGGCGTGATGGACTTCTACCGCATGCAGAACATCATGGCCGACACCGCCATGCGCGAATCGCTCTCCACGGGCGATGAAGACAAGCCCAACGACAAGAAATAATTTGAATCCGCGCGGCTGTGCACATCGCCCGTGATGCGCACAGTCTGCGGTTGCTTCAACGAGGAATTGACATGGAAGATCTGGTTCCGCTGCTCATTTTCATCGCCATCGCCGTCATCAATATCCTGAAGTATGTCACGGAAAAGGGCGGACGAAAGCCCCCTGCCCAGCCGCAGGAGAAACCGGGTGACGACAGCCCCGGAACCCTCGATGACTTCTTCAGGGAAATTGAACGGAAGTTCCAGCCCCAGCCCCGCGAGCTTCCTGACTGGCCGGAGACCATTGAGCGCCCCGATTATGTCAGGGAGATGGAGGACTATGAGACCGCTCAGACATCTGCCGTTCCCGCATTCCCTACCGAGGCACCGGTCCAAAAAGTCCAGGAGGTAATACCGGAGCCGGCGAAGCCCGTTCCCGTCAGGGTGGATGCCACTCCGCCCAAAGCCATCGGCAAAACGGCTACCTTCAAAATTCCAACCCAGGGCGCTGTTTTTTCGGGTCTGAGCCACATGCGTATCTCCACCCCCCCCCTGCTGCGGAGCGCGGCAGGATACACGAACTTTGAACTCAACACCCGGGAGCAACTCAAACGGGCACTTCTCGCCGGCATGGTTTTCGGGCAGCCGCGGGCATACGACAACTCCTTCCATACCACCCTGGCTAAATAGAATCCTACGACCGGCATCCATATGAAAGAGATAAGCTTAACCCACCTTCTGGATGTGGCAATCTGCGCTACAGAGGCCGCCGGCAAGCACGCCCTGCAGCACAAGAATCGCCGCACGGAAGTGACCAAGAGCTTTACCCATGACGTCAAACTCGTACTCGATGAGGAGTGTCAGCGCGAGGCCGAAGGGGTGATCTATAGCGAGTTTCCCGATCACAGCATCCTGGGCGAAGAGAATGTTACGGAAAATGAAGACCAGTCCTACGAGTGGATTATCGATCCGATCGACGGTACGCTCAACTACACGCACGGCTTCCCTTACTGGTGCTGCTCCGTCGCCGTACGCCTCAACCAGAAGATCATTGCGGGCTGCGTGTATGCCCCCGAATTCGGCGATTACTATACCGCCCACATTGAAGAGCCTGCGAAACGCAACGGCGAACTCATCTCTGTATCGGAAACCCGGCATCTGCAGGATGCGCTGGTTTTCACGGGCCTGTCCAAGGATTTCGAAATCAAGCGCAGATCCCATTTTGAAATGTTCCGCATGCTGGCGATGAATACCCAGAAGCTGCGGATCAACGGCGCTGCAGCTCTCGACATCTGCCACGTCGCCGACGGCGTGAGCGATGGATTCGTTGAAGCCGGTATCCACATCTGGGATTATGCGGCGGCCGGCCTCATCGCCGAACAGGCCGGTGCTTCGCTTTCGCTCTTTCCCCAAAAGGACGGCACCTACAACGTCCTCTGTTCCAACGCGCATCTTATCGACGGATTGCGCGCCATCCATGAGAAATGCATCTGACCTATGGGCAAAAAGAACAAGAAAACACCCCCGGATATTCACTGGCTTTACGAAGCCTCCGTACAGAACGTCGATACCGACCTGGACATCGGCAAACGCATCTACAAGCGGCACCGGAAACGCAAGCCGTTAACGGTGCGCGAGGATTTTTGCGGAACGGCGAAGCTGGCCGCCCGCTGGGTGCAGCGCAACAACAAGAATGAGGCGTGGGGCATCGACTTCCATCAGCCTACGCTCGACTGGGGCGTGAAGTACAACATCTCCAGGCTTTCAGAGGAGCAGCAGAACCGTGTGCACCTGATTTGCGGCGATGTGCTCGAGGCAGAAACACCGAAGGTCGACATGGCCTTCGCCCTCAACTTTTCCTTCTGCGTCTTCAAGCAGCGCGACACCCTCCGCACATATTTCAAGCGCGTGGCGGATGCCCTCAATGACGAAGGCATCTTCGTCATGGATATCTACGGAGGCAGCGAGTCGGTTCTGGTAAAGAGCGACGATATTCGCGAGATACCCGGCTTCACCACGCCGGAGGGTCTCAGGATTTCCGATTTCGAATACCTCTGGGAGCAGGCCGAGTACAATCCGATTACGCACGAAACCCTCTGCCACATACACTTCAAAGTGCCGGGCTACGGTTCAATCAATAAAGCCTTTTCCTACGACTGGCGCCTCTGGACGCTGCCTGAAATCCAGGAAGTGCTCATCGAAGCCGGCTTTTCAAAGGCGGAGGTCTACCTGCACGACTTTGACGACGAAGGAGAGTCCGACGAGATCTTCCGCCTCCGCTCGACCTACGAAAACGTACAGGGCTGGGTCGCCTACGTGGTGGGGATTAAGTAAGGTTCATGTCCCAGCTCCGTGGATGACTCTCCGTCACTGCGAAGTGGCGCGGATATCCGATCCGCGATTCTCCCCACCAGAAAGTCCCCGGCTGAAAACTCGCATCGGACATGCGAGCCACAGTGCCGCTCCCCTCAAACGGGTCATGAATCTAATATAAGAGCCTCTATCGCTCCTACGCGACCGTTCCGTTCTCGCCGTCGGCTTGATGGATGGCATGTAAATTCTTTCCTATATCTGAACAAAGATTCTTCCCTTGCGGTCGAATTAGCATATGATTGAGGCGTAGCCGAAAAAAGTGGTGCTAAACCGTTCTGTCTCAAGGAGAGCTGATGATGAAAACACTTCTCGCTATAGCGACGGCTTTTCTGACCGTCCTGCCGCACGGATTCTCCGATGTCCTGAACGACCATGCAAATGCGCTCTTCGAATAAGCGCAGCAGTCCGAGCAAGACCGATTATCAGGAACCAGCTACAAGAGCGCTCTGAACGCTTATCAAACCGCCATTGGAATCCTGGAGGAACTGCTGTCAGGCTATCCGGAAGCAGACATTGCCGTCCGCCTCAACGATGGAACTGCTAAGGTGGGCGACTTCACGCTCAGCGGGTACCGGAATCTCGAGACGCAGCTCAAGGAACTGGCCGACGCGGAACAGGATCCGTTTCTGCTCGCCATAGCTGTTGCCGATACGATTGTCGATGGTGTCCCGAAAGCCCAAACACTGAACACTATAGCCAAAGACTGCCTTGAGGCCGGGCAGAAGCAGAAGGCCGAGCTCGCCCTGACACGGGCTTTTGATGCTACAAAAATCATCCGCACCACGAATCCGGAGAAGGCCACGGCCGCAGCGGTTATTCTGGCGCGGATTTCGATTCTTTACGATGATGCCGGCCGCAACTAGAAAGCCGCCGAGATGAAAACCTACGCGCTCGACGTGGCCAGTGCCGGAACGGATGAAGACTTCCACGACAATTCATATGCCGCCATTGCAATGGAATACGCAAAGGCAGAACGGTTTGAGCAGGCACAGAAAACGCTTGAGAACATCATCGGCGAATACGTGCGCAGCAAAACGATGATCGAAATTGCCAGAAGCTGCATCGGGGCAGTCCAGCCAAGCGCTCGAACAGCTTCAAACAGTAGGTGATGCCCCGCAGGATCAACTCATGAAAAACTCGGTTCTGCTCGTACTGGCCGATCAGTATGCCTCGATCGGCCTGCTCGACAAAGCCCTCGTTACGGCGGGAAATATGAAGGTCCCGAGCCTGAAAGCGAAGGCGCTGATTGCCATCGCCCGCGGATATGCAAATGAGCAACATACCGAAAGGGTTAAAGAAATGCTGATGCAAGCCACCGAAGCGGCCGGAACCACAACGACCGACGATCGGGCAGAACTCATGACACTGGTTGCCGAAATGTATGCCGTGGCCGGACAATCCTCAATGGCGATAGAAACTGCACGGTCCATAAAGGATCCAGGCATGGTTGCCGTGGCGCTGGCCAAGGTGGTGGGCCAGCTACTCGAAAAGGGCGATTCCGCTGCCGCCCTCGAGGTTGTAAAAACCATCCAGGACACCTACATACAGGTTGCTGCGGCCGCCCGGATTGCCGGTGAATACGCGAAGATGCAGCAGAACGAGAAAAGCACGCACTTACTCGAATGGACAACCACCGCGGCGAAGGATATCGGCGATCCACTTGTGCGCGATGGCGCATACGAGCTGATCGCTGGCAGTTACGCCGCAGCCGGAGACTACGAACAGGCGTTCGAAGCAGCCGGCGATATCGAAGATGCGTACACGCAGGCATCGGCGTTGACTGTCATAGCGAGTGAATTCGCGCGAACAGACCGCGTGCTTGGCAATCAAGCGCTCGGTAAAATGGCCGCCATTCTCGTCAAAAGATATCCACTGGAACTGATCGGCAGGTAACCCCATCTGTGAAGCAGTCAGGATAATCCTAGAACTGCAGGAACAAACCTAGATTATATGCGGCGCCATTCCAGTCGCTCTCCTCCATCTCATAGTAACGGATCTCGGCCATTGCCCCGAACCACAGAATGCTCACATCGACGCCAAGCTGCGCAAAGCCGCCGCCAAAATCATTCACACCCGGCCGATCGGAATCGACGAAATAATAGCCGGTTCCCAGGCCTACATAGGGAGAGATAAATGTAGGCAGCCGGCCGATGACAGATATCTCGGCAGGTATGACTTTGGTGTTGGAGTCGGCAAAGTCAACATACCCGGTCCGCCCCTCCACCGCCATAAACGCCAGAAAGCTTTTCCTGACCCGGACTCCTGCACCCTTGCCCGGATCATCGCCGTCCCAGTAGACACCATATACGGTAATATCCGTATCCGCGTAAACACCACCGACCGCTCCCATCAGCACGCCCATGCATAGTACCCGCCTGAACCAGTTCATGACCACCTCCCTTTGCATTACAACCAGCATACGCCGGCTGAAAAACAACTCAAGATCTCTGGCAACATATATCGTTTCCGGTCGCATAGATTCTTTCCGGCTCATGCTGGATATCCTTTTAATCTAATCCATTCACCAGATACTGCCGCTTCATGAAATCAAAGAAGGAGCGCGTTGAATACATTGCCCGGAAACTGGATGAGCTCTATCCCGGAATTCCGATCCCGCTCGGCCATACCGATAATGATCAGCCTGCCGGAACCGGGGCCCGCGGATCGGTGACTCACACTCCCGGTGCCATGGGCGCATCTGACCCTTGGGCGGAATAAGCCACCAGACCGGAAACAGCGCGTTTCAGGTGCTCAATAGAAGCGTACCGGTCGATGAAATCCCGGTCGGGATGATGCCGACAATGCGCACCTTGACTTCGGCATATCCGATTCAATGATGGATCGGTCGCAGCCTAACTACTATACCTCTATGAAATGCGGGTTGGTCAGGGCTTCTTCCGTAGGGAGGGCGTTGATCTCAACAGGTTGTGAGTCCGATGAATTTCCCCGTTACATTAGTTCAGTGCGCGTACCTTGATATTGCGGTAGTAGGTGATGCTTTTGGGGTCGTGACCCTGCAATGCAAAGGTTCCGCTGCTGAGGCAGCGGTCCTTGAAGCGCTCATCACCGGATGCATCTGCGGGTTCGGTGTATTCATTGATTACGCTCCCGTCGATCAGAACAGTAATGGATTTACCCTCAACGCGGATGACATAACTGAACCACTGCCCATCCTTTGACGGTGCATCGTTCATGATATCCTGCACGGCATAGATGCTGCCGGTCTTGCGCGGATCCGAGTGTGTCGAGTTTACCTGAGCCTCATAGCCGTGCGAAGGCCAGCCGGATTCCTGGTATTGCGTATGAAAGAAAATACCGGAGTTAGAGCCGGACGTCGTTTTTACCTCCGCGCTGAACTCAAAGTTGGTGAAGGTTCCGGGAATGGCCTCCGTTCCCATCCAGAAAAGGTGGGAGCGTCCGCCCTCCACCTTGAGCACACCGCTGTCCTCAATCGTGAATACCCCCTGGGTTTCGCTCGCTTTCCATCCTTCGAGGCTTTTTCCGTCAAAAAGCTGGTACCAGTCGCCCGCGGTTGCTGCGGTCACGCTTATCGTAAGAATTGCGAAAGCTGCATATGTATTCATATTAAAACTTCCTGTAGGTTTTGGTGAGGTATTGGTTTGCTTCCTTGGAGCTGGTTTCCATCTTCTGCGGGTTCCATTCAAATTTCGTCCCGGTGCGGACGGCCAGGTTGCCCAGAAGCACCATTTCCGTAAGAGGGGCCGAGTAATCGAAGTGTGCGCCCGGAATGCCGTCGCCTTTGCAGGCCTGTATAAATTCCTCCATGTTTCCCGGTGAGGACGGGATGGTCTTTTCCGGGGCATGTGGCATGAATTCGCGCATGCTTTTTTCCGGGATAAGCCGGGGACTGCGGCAATAGGTGTCGGCCATGATGACGCCCTTGTCGCCATAGAACAACTGGCCACCGATCTCGGAATCCAGCTCGCGTCCGGCCTCCAGTTCATCGGGACGTTCAGGTTTTTTCCCACCGTCGTACCATACCACTTTTATGGCAGGTCGCTTGTCGGTCGCCGGAAATTCATAGGTGACTTGGGACTGCTTCGGTGCGGCATCTTTCATCCGCTGCGATGTTTCCGCCTGAACGCTGGTCGGTGCTCCGAGATCGAGTGCCCAGAAGGCAGCATCCATGGCATGGCAGCCGATGTCTCCGAGTGCACCGCAGCCGAAGTCCCACCATCCGCGCCAGGCAAACGGGACATATGCCGGGTTATAGGGGCGCTCGGGCGCCGCACCAAGCCACAGGTTCCAATCCAGCGTATCGGGGGTCGGCGGCCTGTCGGTCGGGGTCTCGATGCCCTGGGGCCATATGGGCCGGTTGGTCCAGTAGTGGATTTCGCGTACCGATCCGATGGCTCCGGCGCCCAGCCATTCTTTCAGGCGTCGTATGCCATCGTAGGAGTGCCCCTGAATTCCCATTTGGGTGACCACCTTGTTCCGTTTTGCTGCAGTATGCAGTTGGCGAACTTCCCATATGGTATGGGCCATCGGCTTCTGAATGAAGACATGCTTTCCCATCTCAATGGCCATCATGGCTGCGGGGTAGTGGGTATGGTCCGGGGTGCTAATGGTGACGGCATCAATCTGCTTATCCAGTTTTTCCAGCATTCGGCGATAGTCTTTGAATTTAGGGACATCAAGATGCTTTTTGAAAGCTGATGCGGCACGTTTTTCATCAACATCGCACAGGCCGACGATGTTTTCGCCTGAAATGGCGTTGACATCGGATTCTCCTTTGCCTCCGCAACCGATGCAGGCGACGTTGAGTTTATTCATCGGGGCAGACCCTGTTACCGCTCTGGTCGTGTAACTGCCGGCCAGTAGAAAGGGCACAGCAATGGAACTGCTCTTGAGGGCGCTTCTCCGGGAAAGCACGGGGGATTTATGCATAATAAAGACTCCTGAAAATACATTTAGTACAATATCCATTTCTATCACAGGAATAAGTGCCAGGAAATAGCTTTCAGACAATTGGCGCGCGCCCCGGGAAACGTGCTGAAGCACGATTTCAAAACTGAAGAGTAGTGGAAGCCAGGGGGGTTGTCATAGTACGTCGGCCAACACGGTAAAACCCGACCTGTTTTGGACGAGCTTCCCCTGCCGCGAATGTTAAGCCATTCGCGCAGAAAGGGACGTCGGCAACAAGCGCAGAGAGGCGGATGAAGACGGAAGAATGCGCAGCCCTGGCCATAGAGCCGCCAGGACTCCGTGCAGCTCAACCCGAAATGGTCAAGCCCTAGGTAGGCATGACGCCATGACAGCGAAACAGGGGTCCGATCTGCGAGAGCTGCACGACGCCGATGCGGCACCAGACCGAGCGGACATGGTGATGGGGAGCTTGAATGCTGATCCGAAGTGTGCAGAGGTTCCAGATCCATGCGCGAGAAATGACCCTATTCGGGTACTTCAATCGGGGACTGTCCCTCGATAGCGGGAATCAACCGTCCGGGGAACCCCCATGTTTATGGAGTGTCCTCATCAAAGCGACTCGCAATCTGTCGCTTGCACCCCCTCAAACCGGATGACCCGGAGCTGTTCAGATTTCCGAACGGAGAGTCGTACCGGCCCGATCAGGCCGGAGGGCAGGAGCGGCTCGGCCGGTGAATAATCGGGAACGTTGCTGGCCCATACCTTGGAACCGCCCAAGCCCTTCACGCCAAGTTTCTCGCCGACGAGTCGGTTATGCCAGACATTCACGACCCGCACTGCGAGTCGGTTGGTGCCCGGCTGCAAAGCCGGACTCACATCCAGCCTGTAGGGAGGTTTCCAAAGCACGGGAAAAGCGTGACCGTTGAGAGTCACTTCCGCCATTGATTCCACCTGTCCGAGGTCAAGCAGGGCGGCGGTCTTGCCAGTGGCCGCCGGAGCTTGGAACGTGGTGCGATAGATGGCTTCTCCAGAGTGGTATTTGATGTCAGGCTCGGGCCGCTCGGGCCAGGAAACCAAATGTTCGAACACCGCTTTCCGCGAAGGGAACTCCACGTTCCACGATTGTGTCAGTTCCGTGCCGGAGGACAAACTGAGCGGCTGGTTCTCTGGGACGGTGGCGGAAGCCGGCTTGCCGTCGATGGCATATTCGACCCGCAGTTGCTTGACATGTTGCAGGGCCGGGTCGCTACCAAAGGCTTCGTTGTTCACGGTGAGATCCAGGCGGGACGGATCCATAATAGCTAGACCAATTCACGGTTGAGATGTCGTCATGGAGGAACAAAAGAGAATCATCGTCTATGTTCACGAAGCGGCGATGGATGGATAAAGATGATGTCCTGCATCCGAATAAAGCACATTGATTCTGTATATACAATGAAGGTACATTCACATCAGATTCGAAGGGAACCTGGAGGAGAACGCGCCTCCTGGAAGGAACGGAACATTTCATTCGAACAGAATCTCTTCCATGACACACACCATGTGGAAGGCGAAATGGTTGAAAAAACGACAGGCGGAATCCCTCAATGACCAAGAAACAACGTGCCGAATACATTGCCCGCAAGCTGGATGAACTCTATCCCGAAATTCCGATCCCGCTCGATCATACCGACGCCTACACCCTGCTGATAGCCGTGCTGCTTTCAGCACAATGCACCGACAAACGCGTAAACATGGTCACACCGGCCCTCTTTGCAAAAGCCAGCAATCCCTATGACATGGCAAAACTCTCGGTGGACGAAATAAAAGCGTGTATCGCCACCTGCGGCCTGGCCAACAGCAAGGCTAGAAACATCAAGGCCCTTTCCGAAATGCTCGTCGAAGAATACACAGGCGAGGTGCCGCGGACCTTCGAGGAACTTGAGAGGCTGCCCGGAGTCGGCCACAAGACCGCCAGCGTCGTCATGATCCATGCCTTCAAGATTCCGGCCTTTCCGGTCGATACCCACATCCATCGCCTCGCCCAGCGCTGGGGCCTGACAAAAGGAAAAAATGTGGAACAGACCGAAGCCGACCTGAAGAAGCTGTGGCCGGCGGAGGATTGGGAAAAACTGCACCTGCAGATCATTACCTACGGACGCGAGCATTGTACCGCCCGCGGATGCGACGGCACGAAATGTGAAATCTGCCGCACGACCCATCCAAACCGCAAAAAACCGGTTGTCACGAAGAAGGCGTAATCATTGGCGCATTGCACCCGTCACTTAACTGCGGGTGATCTGCAGACCGGTTTCGGATAGCGAAAAATCAACGAAGCGAGCTCCGTTGTTCGGCGGATCGCTTTCGAGCTGTTGACGGATGCGCAAGGCCGCCTCGGGATTCCTGGCGATCATAAATAGATACCCGCCGCCGCCGGCACCGAGCAGTTTGGCCGCAGCGAGGTCCTCGCCGGCACGTTCCAGTATTTGCCGCACCCCGGCGGGATTCGTCCCTGCATCAAGCCGCTGATTCAACGTCCAGCTGCGACGTACCGCTTCCGTGAATGCGGAAAAATCATTGCGCTGAATCGCGTCATGGCAGAAATGGGCTGTCTGCGCGATTGCATCCACCGTAGCCAGCCGCTCCTGTGAATTGAGAAAGATGCCCCGCACGATCTCGCCCAGAATGTCGTGCGCCACGCGGGTGATGCCGGTATAGTAGAGCAGCATGCAGGCCCGTTCGGAGCCTTGAAAAAAACGACCGGGAAGCCAGCGGACCTCCGGCTCCTGCTCGAGGCCGGGCAACGTCCTGACCAGCTTGACGCCCGGAAAGATGCCGCCCACCTGATCCTGCCATCCGCCGCCGCTGGTTAGCAGCTGCTCCAACGCCAGCGTCCGCTGCGCGATTTCGACCAGATCCCAGGCGAGCCCGCAGAAATCGGACAGCACGCCTAGAATCGTAGCGGCCAGGATGCTGCTGGTACCAAGCCCCGATCCCTTCGGCGTTGCCGAAAGCATTGAAATCTCAACGCCGCCGCCCATGTCGTTCAATTGCTCCTCGAGCGACGGGTAACGATCCCCATTGAAGTCGGGATGAAATCCCGCAAGGGCGAAGGCCGCGCGCGCCAGCGTGAATCCGCTATCCAGCCGATCATAGGCGCGGACATCGTCGTACGTCTTCAACTGTTCGGCCAGGCCCAGGTCGATGGAACGAATGGTCAGCACCGGTTGTTCGGTCTGCCGGGCGAATACCTGGATCGGCGGCTGGCCATTCAGTTCGATGGCAATGTTCAGCACCGCCCCGCCATGCTCAAGGCTATAGGGCGGCGTATCAGACCACCCGCCGGCAAAGTCCATGCGGACAGGACAACGCCCCCACACAATCTGGTCCTTGAGAAGTGTGCAGGATGGAACCACGGAGCTGCGCCGATAGGGATCAACAATCAGATCGCGCAACACCTGGAACGCCTCCTTTTCAACGGCCTCCCACCGCTCATCGCCCCGGTGGAGCAGAACGGAAGCGCGGAACATACGATCATGCAGGGCAATCAATGGATTGCGTAATTTCGTGGTCTCCAAAGGCTCCGGCAATTCAGCCGGTGTAGTTGCATATGCCTCCGCTACCGCTTCCAGATCAAGTTTGTAAAAAACACTTTGCTCGGCATGACGTGCCATGACCGGAAGCACCTGCCGGCGCATGGCATTGCGCTGCTCGTAGATGTATTCCAGATTCGCCGACTGTCCCAGTTCCCGCGCCGACAGGCGCCTGGCCTCCAGCCACCGGCTGCGCCACGTCTCTGAATTTTCCGGTTCGGCGGCAAACATCCATTTCACGAATCCCGCATCGAAGGTTTGCATGACAGGAAAGAGCGGAGCCAGCTGAAGATCGGTATCCGGGGCAATTCCCGCTGCCTGCAGTGTTATGCCGCGCTTCGTGAACCATTCATGCGCCGGACGACCAATCCAACGTGTATCGACGTCCCCCATGCCCCCCCGGAAAGCGTCGAAATATCCATAGACACGCAAGGCCGTGGCATCACCATCCACCCTGACAAAATCGAGACAGGCGCCGTCTTCCAGTTCCAGCGCCCAGTCGTTTTCGGGAACGCCCGTCAGAATATTCTCGGCGGCGAGCCGCCACTGCGCAGGGATATGACAGTTTTCCACCCACAGTGAATGGTTTTCCTCGCGCCGTAACGGTACCCGAAAGTCCGAATTCTGGATAAACTGCCGCGGCTGCGCCAAGGAAGGGACGGGGCCGAGTTTTGATTGGTCGGACACGATGTTCTGAAGCTCATACATCGACTGCATCAGATCGCCGCAGGTTCCGAAGTGGTAGAACTCCGCATCGGGCAGTGGCACAACCGCGGTCGTGAGGCGGGCGACTTCGGCATCCTGATCAACCGGCTCGGAGCCGAGACTGAGCGCCCAGCGACCATACAAGTCGTAGGTGTCGGGGAGATCGTGGACAAATGCTTCCTTTTCGGGACTCCATCCGGACTTTCGCATCAGGCAATCCACGGCCCGCTTGCTCAGGAGCCAGATGCCGATATCGATCATAAAGGCATGATCGCGCGACTTTTCACGGATGATGCCCGGCGATGGTTTCTGCAGAAAGGTTACCAGTTTATCCGGATGATCCGGATCACAGAACATGACGCCGAAGTTCTGCGCCTCCTCCGGCTTTACCCAGAGCCCGAAAAACACCACATCGGCGTCCGGGATGTCGGGCTGCGTGCCGTTCAGCCGGACCAGCACGTCACCACTGGCCACCATCACCCTGGCACTGGCCGGTGCGGAACCCGCCAGTTGCTGCAAAGTGGGTTCGGCCATATCGAGCAGGGTTTGGTCGAGGCGCTGCCCCAGTGACCAGCGGAATACAGGAATGGGTATGAACAGTTTTCCGGGCGCGGCATAGGGCGGAAGTCGGCGGCTCTCTCCGCCCCCGTGAATAATCAGCTTACCGCTCTTTTCAAGCCAGCCGTCGAATGTGTTGTCTCCGGATGCCCGCCAGGCCTGTTCAAGCACGTAGGCCGTCCCGCCGCCGGATCCAAGCTGCCTGCCCGGCGGATCAAAGGTGGCAAAGCTCCGCTGGGCCACCGCGGGTTCGCACGCGGCCAAATGTGCACACATGTTGGGGGGCAGTGACAGCAGGCGATCGAACGGAGACTCATTTTTCATTCGGGCACGGTAGCAAACCGAAAGAATAATACAATACGCTCGCTATCATAAACCGTTGATGCCAGAAGGATCATATTGATTTTAATCCTCCTTTCTTGATGCCCGTCAAGGAATGACTGGGAGGATCATGGCACTGTGCGTCCAACAATTTACGAAATGGAGCACGTTATGAAACGTAAGATTATCGAGATCAACGAGGACCTCTGCAACGGATGCGGCGACTGCATCGTGGGCTGTGCGGAAGGTGCGCTGCAACTGGTAGACGGCAAGGCCAGGCTCGTGAAGGAACAATTCTGCGACGGGTTCGGCGACTGCGTAGGCACCTGTCCGACCGGCGCGCTGCAGATCATTGAACGCGAAGCCGATGAATTCGACGAAGAAGCCACGATTGACCACGTTAGAACCATCGGAGGCGAAGAAGCCGTGCAGCGCATGCTCGGCGCGGCCGAAGAACACGAAGCCAGGGAGAAGGAAATGAATCAACCGAAAACTGGAGGGTGTCCCGGATTGAAACTCCGTTTTGGGAACAAACCCGCAGCAAAAGCACCCTCGACAGAAACAGTGAACACATCCGGGCAGGTGATCCGGTCTGATTTGGACCAGTGGCCTATCCAGCTGCACCTTGTTCCGCCAACCGCCCCGTTCTTCGAAGACAAGGAGCTCGTGGTGCTGAGCACCTGTTCCCCGGTTGCATCTCCCGACGTGCATTGGCGCTATGTCCGTGGACGCTCACTGGTGGTGGCCTGCCCGAAACTGGACCGCACCGAAGGGTATGTTGAAAAGCTGTCGGCCATTATGGCAAACAACAGCATCCCGAAGGTCATCGTCGTCCGGATGGAAGTGCCCTGCTGCGGCGGACTGACCATGATCGCAAGGCAGGCCCATGCCGACAGCGGACGGACCGACCTGGTGGTTGAGGAAGTCACCATCGGTCTCGATGGTGAATTGCGGAAAACCGAAAAAATCGCAGGATAAAACTGGAGGGACGGGCTCTGCCCCGTCCTGGGACGACACAAAATTGCGCCCTGAGAAGCAATATGTCGCCCCCCACCAAACATGGAGAATGACTATGGACAATTTAAAAGGCAAGGCACTGAATTTGAAGGACGAGATTGCCTATGCAGAGGGCGCGGTGATCAGCAAAACGCTGCTGAAAAAGGAAACCGGCAACATTACCCTGTTTTCCTTCGACCAGGGTCAGGGGCTGAGCGAACACACCTCCCCTTTTGACGCGGTCGTCCAGGTGGTCGAAGGCGAAGGCGCATTCATCATCGACGGCGAAATGAAACACGTAAAGGAAGGCGAAATGATCATCATGCCGGCCAACATCCCGCACGATGTCCAGGCCGCTGAACAGCCGTTCAAGATGCTCCTCACCATGATCCGATCCGAAAACTAAGGGGAAACAAAAACCAAGTCTCGAAGTACACAAAGATCACGAACAATCACGCCCTGGTGGTCTTTGAGTCGTAGTGCTTACTTCAGTCAAGCCATCGCCAGGGATTTGCGAGTATGCGGATTTCCTTGCCCTTCCAGTCGATGATTTCCTCATCGGTCAGGCGCTGTATCAGTCGCGATAGACTTTCAGGCGTAGTGCCGATAGCCGCGGCGATATCCTTTTTTGAAAGCGGTGTCTTGATCAGGTCCAGCTCACCGTACTGGTTGCGCAGAAACGTGAAAAAGCGGTGTTCCACATCCTTGGTGGTCAACTCCTGAATGCGCTCAGCGAGATATCGCTGCTTGGCCATCAGCATGGCGATGAAATCATTCCGAAACCCTTCGTCTGCCAGCAGCCGGTGAACGCCCTCGCGCGGAAATACCAGCACATCGGCGTTGGTGACGGCACGGGCAGAGACGGGATAGCACTTCTTTTCAAACAACACCACCTCGGCAAACACCTCCCCGGGCTTGACCACCCGGATCACCACCTCCCGGCCATCTTCGGTATTCTTGTGCAGCTGCATGTTTCCGCCCACCAGAAGGAACATACTGTCGCCGGTTTCACCTTCGTGAAACAGATAGTCCCGCTTCTTTACGGCCAGTAAAGAACAAATCCGGGCCAGCTCGTCCCGATTCTCATCGGACAGCCCGCTGAAATAGGCCGTATTCGTGATCAGTTTTTCAATATCCATGCCGTCACTTTGACCGCCTCCCCTCCGCCTTTCAACGGTAATGTTGCCACAGTCTGAATTAGATCCTGTTTACCGATTCATTTTTTCGGCCGTTGGAGATAGGATGACCCGGATATTTGGAGAAACTCTATGTTGTTCCGATTTAGAAATCACGAAAAGACCTGCGTGCAGATTCCCCTGCAAACCAAGGGGAAACTCTACGTCAGCCCCATGCCGTTCGGCCCATACGATCCCGGCAACGCCCTGCTGAAAGTTTACCGGCAGCATCGTATCAAATTCGTGGTCATGCTGGTTACCGATGTCGAGATTGCAAAGAAAGCCAAGCGCGACGTACTGGCAATCTATAAGAAAAACGGCATTGAGCCCATCCGCTTCCCCTTTGCCGATTACACCAGCCCGGACCTTCATGAAATCTCGCGAGTGGTCGACAAGGTATCGGGCTATCTGCGCGCCGGTGCCAATGTGGCCGTCCATTGCAATGCCGGCGTCGGCCGCACCGGGGTCATGACCTGCTGCATCGTGCGCGACTGCATGAAAATTTCGGCAAAGGACGCTATTGACTACGTGAAACAGCACATGCAGACCAAAATGACCGATGAGCAGATGCGGCTCGTGGGCCGCTTCAGTACGCTGGCAGAAAGGATCGCTGCCCAGGCAGGCGCATCCATCTGACATGAATCGGCCCCCGTCCGGTGGCGGTGCCGATGGCGCCAACCACCCATGGGAGGAAGTATCTGGTGGAGCGGAAGGGGATCGAACCCTCGACCTTCGCATTGCGAACGCGACGCTCTCCCAACTGAGCTACCGCCCCACTTCAGGGATATTGAATATATTTTCCGCGCCAGCGATGTGCAAGTGCTTATTGATCCATGGTAATATAAGACGGCTTGGCATGCCTGAAAAAAACCAGTAGGTTGCACCTCCGATATTCTAATGGAGGAAGAAACCCATGTTTCCCGAAGTACGACTAAGACGCCTGCGCCGGAACGCATCGATCCGCCGAATGATCGACGCGCCCCTGCCCGGCCCCGAAAAGTTCATGTGGCCGACGTTTGTGCTCGACGGCGAAGGCAAACGCGAAGAAATCGAATCCATGCCGGGCCAGTCCCGCCTCAGCATCGACCAGCTGCTGAAGGATCTTGAACCGCTGGTTGAAACCGGCATCGGCAGCGTCCTGCTGTTCGGTTTGGCCGAGGATTCCCAGAAAGATCCGCAGGGTACCGAAGCATGGAACGACAACGGTGCCGTCCAGCGCGCGATCACCGCCGTAAAGAAGGAGTTTCCCGACCTGATCGTCGCCGCGGACGCCTGCGTCTGCGCCTACACCGATCACGGCCACTGCGGACCGCTGACCGGTACCGGAGCCGTCGACAACGACACAGCGATTGCCAATCTTGCCAGAATCTGTGTTTCGCACGCTGCCGCCGGTGCCGACATCGTGGCACCGAGCGCCATGATGGACGGGCAGGTTCAGGCGATCCGCGCCGGCCTTGATGAGCACGATTTCAAGGACACGATTCTAATGAGCTACTCTACGAAGTTCGCTTCATCCATGTACGGCCCGTTCCGCGACGCCGAAAAATCGGCCCCCGGCCAGGGCGACCGCAAGGGCTATCAGGCGTCCTGGGGCGATCTCCGCACCGCCCTGAGGGAATCGGAATTCGACGAAGCCGAAGGTGCCGACATACTGATGATCAAACCTTCGATATTCTATCTGGACATTCTCGCGGAAATGAGGGCCACCACCGACCTGCCGATCGGCGCCTACAACGTCAGTGGCGAATATTCCATGCTCCACGCAACCGCCCAGCGCGGCTGGGGTGATCTCAAGGGCATGGTACAGGAATCCACCCAGGCGCTGGTGCGCGCCGGAGCCGACATTCTCATTTCCTACTGGGCCAACCAGTACAACGAACTCTTCAGGGACTAATACAAACTGGCGGGACGGCAAACTGCTTCTCAGGGTGCAATCATGTGTCGTCCCGAGGCCGGGATTGAGCCCGGCCCTCGAACATAAGGAATACGTATGAATTCAGCAGCATGGTTTGAACGGGCAAAAAAAGTAATTCCCGGCGGCGTGAACAGCCCGGTCCGCGCCTTTAACGGAGTGGGCGGAACGCCCGTCTACTTCAAGTCGGGCAAGGGGACGAAGGTGCAAACCGAGGACGGCACGGAACTGATCGATTTCTGCGGCTCGTGGGGCCCCCTGATTCTGGGACATGCCCGCGACGAGATCGTCGATGCCGTCGCCAGCAGCGCGGCCGAGGGATTGAGTTTCGGCGCGAACACCGCCCGCGAAGCCGAGTTTGCCGAGCTGATATGCGAGCTGGTGCCGTACATCGAAATGGTCCGTCTGGTCAGCTCAGGCACCGAAGCAGTGATGACGGCCATCCGCCTGGCGCGCGGCTGCACGGGCCGGCGCAAGATCGTCAAGTTCGACGGATGCTATCACGGCCACAGCGATTACCTGCTGGTCGCCTCTGGAAGCGGCCTGCTGACCGGCGGTATCACATCGTCCGCCGGCGTTTCCCCCGCCGCCACGGAAGAGGTATTCGTGGCTCCCTACAATGATCTGGCCGCCGTGCAGGAAATACTGAAGAACCATGGCGACGAAATTGCCGCCGTCATTGTCGAGCCGATAGCCGGCAACATGGGGCTGGTCGAACCGGAACCCGGATTTCTGGAAGGGCTGCGCGCCGCGACCGCAGAAAGCGGCGCCCTGTTGATCTTCGACGAGGTCATCAACGGCTTCCGCCTGGGAGCCACCACCTACGGCCATCTGTGCGGCGTAACACCTGACATCACCACGCTGGGCAAGATCATAGGCGGCGGCATGCCGATCGGTGCGATCGGTGCCAGCACCGAAATCATGTCCCACCTCGCGCCGCTCGGCCCGGTGTATCAGGCCGGCACGCTGAGCGGCAATCCGGTTGCGGTTGCCGCCGGCATGAAGACCCTCGAGCTGCTGCGCGACGAAGATCCCTATCCGCACATGGAACGTCTCGGAACGAAACTGGCCGACGGCATCAACCGGATTGCCGCTGAAAAGGGATGGAACCTGCACTGTGCCCAGCGCGGCGGCATGTTCACCCCCTTCTTCCGCAAGGATCCGGTTCGAAACCTCGACGATTCGAAGGCCTGCAATGCGAAGGAGCATGCCCGTTACTTCCATCATATGCTCCTAAACGGCTTCTACACGCCGCCGAGCGCATTCGAAGTCGCCTTCGTCTCGGCCGTGCACACGCAAAACGAGATCGACGCCTTTCTGGAAAAGTTTGAACAGTTATAAACACGACGGCACGAAGAACTCCAGGCATATTGGGCGCTTTGTGTAGTTTGAGTCTTAAGCGAGTTGACGAGCAAGTGTTTAACTATGCATCCGTGGGATGTCAGTCCGAAGGAGGCGATAGCGATCCAGGAATCGTTGCTGGATCGAGTTGTCCTGCATGACGACTTCGGCGAGATCAAAACGGTCGCGGGCGTGGATGTCGGCTTCGAAGAGAACAACGCCATTACCCGCGCGGCGATCGCCGTACTCGACTACGAAACGCTGGAATTGGTGGAATCGGCCATTGCCCGGAGACCCACCACCTTCCCCTACGTACCCGGCCTGCTCTCGTTCCGTGAAATCCCCGCCGTGCTTCAGGCAATGCTGGAACTGAAGACCGCGCCGGACCTGCTGCTGTGCGATGGCCAGGGCATTGCCCACCCTCGCCGTTTCGGCATCGCGGCCCATCTGGGACTCATAACGGACATCCCGGCGGTCGGTGTCGCCAAGTCGCGCCTCATCGGTACGCATCGTGAAGTTCCATCTGGAAAAGGCTCGTTCGTTCCGTTGATGCATAAGGGAGAGCAGATCGGCGTCGTCCTGCGCACCCGTTCCGGGGTCAAGCCGCTGTTCATCTCGCCGGGACACCGGGTCGGCATGGAATCATCCATCGGCTTCGTGCTGAAGTGCCTCACCCGCTACCGGCTGCCCGAGACCACACGCTGGGCGCACAAGCTGGCGTCAGGTGTGTAGCAGCACCTTGTCGACACGGGCGATTTCGAACACGCGGCGGGCCTTGCCGCCGAGATTGGCAATGGACATGGAAACCCCCTCATCCTGCGTGACTTTCTTAAGGGCGATCAGGAATCCCAGACCCGAACTGTCGATAAAATCCAGCTGCGAAGCGTCCACGGAAACCGTTTTGAGAATCCCTTCGGCCTGCAGCTCATGATGGATGAACTCGGCTTCCCGCTCAAATTCCGCCAGGGTCGCGGCCGTCAGTTCCACCGGCAGTTCCAGTGTCAGCGATCCCTCCCGGTAGACCGTGCAGCCTTCGCCATGCTCGTTGAGGTTCTTGACGGTTTGCTCGACTTCGTCGACGCGGATGGCGGAGTCGAAATAATCCGAGAGCCGACATGTGTCCAGCAGGCGACGAACCTTGGGACGGGGCGCATAGAGGATCATTCGCTTGCCTTTGCTGCGGCAGGCCTTGTTGACCTCCACCAAAGCCCCGAGTTCCAGGCTGTTGAGCCAGGGCACGGCATGTATGTCGAGCAACAGGTTTCTGCCGGCAGTGTTTTCGGCCATTCTTTCCACAAATTCACAGGCAGCGCCCTCATCCTCTAGCCCGAGAAAACGTTCTACATCGACGCCCTGCCGTCCCAGCTGCTCAATATCTTCTTCGTTCAACGTGTGGGAGGGAACGGGTCGGTCCGACATAAAATGGATCGAGATCATCTGGCGGGTCGCGGAAATAAGAAATGCCATATTGGCCATGTAGCGATGGAATAGACGGCGCGGCTCGCAGCAGATGCGCCAAAGCCATTCGAGATGTGCGCGGCGCAGCAGGAGAGGGGCTCGATTCTGCTCCCCCGTGATAAAGTCCAATGATGCCCCCACGCCCATGGCCACCGGCACATTCCAGCCGCGCACATGCATATGGATGAGTTTTTCCTGCTTGGGAGAGCCCAGGGCAACGAACAGGATATCCGGTTTTGTCGTTTCAAGCCGTTTGAGAATATCACGGTGATCCATGTCGAGCAATGGAGCAAAAGAAGGGGAGTATGTTCCGGCAATCTTCAGATCCGGATACCGCTTCTTAAGAATGCGCATCGCTTCTTCCGCCACGCCTTCCGCACTGCCAAGCCCATACAGGCTGAATCCCTCCTGCGCCGCCCGTTCGGCCAGTATGGGCGTCAGGTCGGAGCCGGTCACTCGGCCTTTCAATCCCGGTCCGAAAAAGGGAGCCAGCTTAACAATCGGAAAGCCGTCGGCCAGCACGAGATCCGCATCAATGAGGATCCGCTGCAGTTCCGGATCCTGCCAGGCCCGGGTGATGAAATCCAGATTGGCCGTGGCAATGTTGGCCGGACGCCCGGAGCGAACCCGTTCGACAATCCATTCGACCGCTTCATCGAACGTAACGTTGTGAAACGGCACTCCGTATACCACCAGCGGGATCGGGGCTGATCCGTCTTTTTTCATGAAGGGGAATGCTAGTCGCCGTCCCAAACGGTTTCAAGTAATTACAAATCCCAACAACCTTGAAAAAAAGCGGTTGCATAGTGGATCGATCATGGATCGGCGGCGTGCAGGAAGCGGGGCTTCCGACCGGAAGTACCGACCCAAGGGAGCGGTAATCACTGCTTGAGGGGGGCAATGAAATAGAGTAGGTTTCATCCTCTTTTGCAAACACGGGAATTGTCATGAATTGGATTTTGAAAAAGATAGTCGGCTCCAAGAATGAGCGCGACCTCAAGAAGATGCGTCCGCTGGTCGATAAGATCAACGCCATCGACGAGGAACTCAAGGCGCTTACCGACGAGCAGCTGCAGGCCAAAACCGCGGAATTCCAGAACCGTCTCAAAAACGGAGAGACACTGGAAGATATTGAACTCGAAGCGTTTGCGGTTGTAAAAAACGCCTCCCGCCGCCTGTGCGGCACCGAGGTGGAGGTGTGCGGCCACATGCTTGGCTGGAACATGGTTCATTTCGATGTTCAGCTGATCGGTGGTCTGGCCATTCACAAGGGCATGATTGCCGAAATGGCCACCGGCGAGGGTAAAACGCTCGTTGCGACCCTGCCGGTCTACCTCAATGCCCTCAACGGCCGCGGGGTGCACGTGGTTACGACCTCCGACTACCATTCGAAACGCGACTCCGAATGGATGGGCCATCTCTACCAGTGGCTCGGACTGACGGTCGGCTGCCTGCGCAACATGATGCCCCAGCAGGAGCGGCGCGAGATGTATCTGCGCGACATCACCTACGGCACCAACTCCGAGTTCGGATTCGACTATCTGCGGGACAACATGTGCTACAGCCCGAAAGACATGGTCCAGCAAAAAGGGCACGCGTTTGCCATCGTCGACGAAATCGACTCGATCCTGATCGATGAAGCGCGTACGCCGCTGATCATCTCCGGTCCCGCACCCTACTCATCCACGCAATACGCTGAACTGCAGCCTGCCTCGTCACGCCTTGTACGCCGCCAGCGCGATCTATGCACCCGCCTGCTGAAGGAGGCCAAGGATCATCTCGAAGCGGGCGAGGACGACGAAGCCGCACTCAAGCTCTACCAGGTCCATGAAGGCATGCCCAAGAACAAGCAGCTGATGCACATCGTTGAAGATGTCCGTATCCGCAAGCTGCTTGAAAAGACGCAGATGGCCATGCTGTCCGACATGCGCAAAGAACAGGCCCGCGAGCTGCGTCAGGAACTCTACTTCACCATCGATGAAAAGGGACACGATGCCAGCCTGACCGAAAAGGGGTGCGCAGAGCTCAACCCGAACGATCCGGATATGTACGTCCTGCCCGACATGGTTTCCATGATGGCCGAACTCGATGGCAAGGAAACCGGCCTGACCCCGGAGGAACTCATGGAAAAGCGGCGTTCGATCCAGGAGGACTATGCCCTGCGCAACGAACGCATCCACGCCGTCGACCAGTTGATCAAGGCCTACAGCATCTATGAAAAGGATGTCGACTATGTCGTTCAGGACAACCAGGTCGTCATCGTCGACGAACATACCGGACGTCTCATGGTAGGCCGCCGCTGGAGTGACGGACTGCACCAGGCCGTGGAAGCCAAGGAAGGCGTGCAGATCGAACGCGAAACACAAACACTGGCAACCATCACCATCCAGAACTATTTCCGCATGTACGACAAGCTTTCGGGCATGACCGGCACGGCCGAAACCGAAGCCGATGAGTTCCACCAGATCTACAGCCTCGACGTGATGGTCATTCCGACCAACCGTCCTGTGCGGCGGGTCGACCTCAACGACCAGGTCTACAAGACGCAGCGGGAAAAGTTCAAAGCCGTCATCGACGAAATCAAGGCAGCCCACGAACGCAAACAGCCGGTCCTCGTCGGCACCGTGGCGGTTGAAACCTCCGAAGTGCTCAGCCGCATGCTGCGCCGCGAAAACATTGTCCACAACGTGCTCAACGCAAAGAACCACGCGCGCGAAGCCGAGATTGTTGCCAACGCGGGCCAGCCCGGCGCGGTAACGATTGCCACCAACATGGCCGGTCGCGGTACCGATATCAAGCTGGGTGAAGGCGTGGTGTACCTGAAGGACGAGGATGTCCAGTCGAAGGAATTCTCGCTCGAGAGCAAGGTGGATGGTAAACCCCTGCGCAAGGTGCTCGAGGAAAATCCCTGCGGACTCTACGTAATCGCCTCTGAACGTCACGAATCCCGCCGGATCGACCGGCAGCTGCGCGGTCGTTCCGCCCGCCAGGGCGACCCCGGCGTGACCCGTTTCTATGTTTCGCTGGAAGACAACCTGATGCGCCTATTCGGTTCCGACCGCATCTCCAGTATCATGGAGAAGCTCGGTATCCAGGAAGGTGAGGTGCTCGAACATCCGTGGCTGAACAAGTCGATCGAAACAGCCCAGCGGCGGGTGGAGCAGCAGAATTTCATGATGCGCAAACGAACGCTGGAATACGATGACGTCATGAACGCCCAGCGCGGGGAAATCTATGGCTTCCGGTCCGATGCCCTGACTACGGAGGATCCGCGCGAAGAGCTGATGACGTCCGTTGAGTACGCGATTTCGGCGCGCGCCGCGGATGCGGTGGCTGTCAAGGACGAGGCCGGCCTCCACGAGTTCGTCACCTGGGTAAACACGACCTTCCCGCTGGGTTTGCACGAAAGCGCTCTGCCCGAAGAAAAAACCGCCGAAAACCTGACCGGGTTCGTGATGGGCCGCGTAAAGGAAGCCTATGCACTCAAAGCCAGCCATGAAGACGAAGATTCGCTCCAAAAGCTCGAGCGCCACCTGATCCTGCAGGCGATCGATGAGCACTGGCAGGAATATCTGCGCAGCATGGACAGCCTGCGCGAAAGTATCGGTCTGCAGGCATATGGGCAGCGCGATCCGCTCATCGAGTACAAGCGCGAAGCCTACACCCTTTTCATGGATCTCATGGACCGCATCTACGAAGAGATAGCCAGCACGATCTTCCGCTACACGACCATTCGCCGAGAGGACATGACAGCGGCCTCCCGCCTGCAGGCGCAGCACGCCCAGGCATCCGCTCTCGCGGCGGCTGCAGCACAAGCCGCCGCCATGCAATCGCAGGCTGCCGCCCGGCCTCAGGGTGCGCCGCCGCCCGGCATGCAGCCGATGGGTGCGCCGCCCCCGGGCATGGACCTGCCCGAGGCTCCTGCACCCGCCGTCCCGATCCGCAAGACCAAAGAGGTTGGGCGGAACGATCCCTGCCCATGCGGCAGCGGCCGAAAATACAAGAAATGCTGCGGTGCCGAGTAGCCGCCGACCCAATGCGTGAATGTTGCAGAAACCATCCGCACCACCATTGAACGTCAAGGGCTGATTCCCGCTGGCAGGCGGGTTGTTGCGGGTGTTTCGGGCGGTGCCGATTCTGTGGCGCTGCTTCGGGCGCTCCATGCACTGGACATTCCCGTTACCGTGGCCCACCTGAACCATCGATTGCGCGGACCGGAATCGGACGCCGACGAGGCGTTTGTTCGCGGGCTGGGTCTCGAACTGGACCTGCCGGTCATGGTTAAGTCGGTCGATATCCGGTCTCTGGTGGAATCCAGCAGACTGTCGATTGAGATGGCGGCACGGCAAGTGCGACACGATTTTTTCGCAGAATTCGACGATGCCGTCATCGCCCTCGCCCATCATGCCGATGACCAGGTGGAAACCTTTTTCCTGAAACTGGCCCGCGGCGCCGGCTCGGAAGGACTGTGCGGCATGCCCTACAGCCAGCGGATCGGATCGGTCCGGCTGATCCGCCCCATGCTCGATATCCCCCGGGCCGACATCCTTACCTGGCTCAAATCCAGTGGATGGGCATGGCGCGAAGATGCCAGCAACTCCGATGAGTCGTTCCTGCGCAACCGGGTGCGCCACACCATCCTGCCGCTGCTCGAACGGGAATTGAATCCCAACCTTCGTACCGCCGTTTTGCGGACAATGGATATCCTGCGCGAGGAAAATACGTGGATGGAGGGCATCACGGAACACACAAATCCGGCGGACGCATCTGCCCTGCCGCCTGGTGCCCGCAGGCGGATGCTGCGAAAATGGCTGTTCGAACACGGAGCGACCGAGGCCGGCTTCGAGACGGTTGACCGCATTCTTCGACTGATGGACGAAGGAACCGGAAGCATGACATTCGAGCTGAATGACCGGCAGCGTGTGGTAGTGGAATATGGCCGGCCGCGTTTTGAAGAACGCGAGGTGCCTTTACCCGAGCCCGCCTGGCAGGTCACTATCGAACCGGGGCGTGGGTGGAAACGGGATCCAGGAGCGGGCGTTGGCATTCTTCCGGCGGAGGCGTCGTTTGATGCCGGCAAGGTCGGCGATTCCTCCATCACGGTGCGCACATTGCAGCCGGGCGACCGGATTGAGCCTATGGGTATGAATGGATCACGCAAGCTTCAGGATATTCTGACCGATCAGAAGGTTCCGAAAGCACAGCGATCCCGCGTTCCTGTCGTGGTATGCCGGGATGAAATCATCTGGCTGCCCGGATACCGCATCGCTCGGGGCTGGATGGTTCGGGGAGATCAGGCACCGTCCGTGCATGTGCGAATTGAACAAATACGGATCCCCTGACTCCAACAGTATGTCGTAAGCGTTGCAATCACTTAATGGCAATGGTAGTTTTCGCCCGATTTTTCACAGAAAGAAGTACACATGGCAGATGATAAAAAAGCAAAAAACCCGCTCCCAGAGAAGCCCGGCAAGAAGGGTCCGCCCCCCATGCCGATGCGCGGCCTTGGCATTGCGCTCCTCATGGTGGCAGTGTTCCTGACCGTTTTACAGTTATTCTCGAGCAACTCCCACACCTCCAAGGAGATCAGCTACACCAGTTTCATCAAACTGGTGGAACAAAAGCGGATTTCGAAAGTCGTACTCTCGCATGACAACGCCGGCAATGCGTTCGCAACGGGTGAGTCGAAAGACCTCAATGCGGATGGTACAACGGACTTCAAGGTAAACCTTCCCTTTCGCAACGACGAACTCCTGCAGCAGTTCCTGCAGGATAACGGGGTGGAGATCGAAGCCAAACCGCCGAATACCGTTCTGACGAGCATTCTGGTCAACATCCTTCCCATTGCACTGCTCTTTCTGATTATCTATTTCATCTTTATCCGCCAGATGAAGAATGCCGGCCGCGGTGCCATGAGCTTTGGCAAAAGCCGCGCCAAGCTGCTGACACAGGACAAGAACAAGGTGACATTCCAGCAGGTGGCCGGCGTCGACGAAGCCAAGGAAGAGCTGGCCGAAGTCGTCGAGTTTCTCAAGGACCCCAAGCAGTTCCAGAAGCTCGGCGGCAAGATGCCCAAGGGCGTACTGCTTTCCGGCGCACCGGGCACCGGTAAAACCCTGCTGGCCAAGGCCGTCGCCGGCGAAGCGGATGTCCCGTTCTTTACCATCAGCGGCTCCGACTTTGTTGAAATGTTTGTAGGTATCGGCGCGTCGCGCGTACGCGACATGTTTGAGCAGGGCAAGAAGAACGCCCCGTGCATCATCTTCATCGACGAAATCGATGCCGTCGGCCGGAGCCGTTTCAGCGGTATCGGTGGCGGCCACGACGAGCGCGAGCAGACGCTGAATGCGCTGCTTGTTGAAATGGACGGTTTCGACACCCAGGAAGGGATCATCATCGTGGCGGCCACCAACCGGCCCGACGTGCTCGACCCGGCCCTGCTGCGTCCCGGACGGTTTGACCGGCAGGTGGTGGTCGACCTGCCTACCCTCGAAGGTCGGGAACAGATTCTCAAGATCCACTCACGCAACGTTCGCCTGTCCGACAAGGTCGACCTGAAACGCTCTGCCCGGGGAACCTCGGGATTCTCAGGGGCCGATCTGGCCAACCTCGTCAACGAAGCGGCCCTGCTGGCCTCGCGCCGCGGTGCGGAATTTGTTGAGCAGGAAGACATGGAGGAAGCCCGTGACAAGGTGATGTGGGGGCGCGAACGCCGGAGCCACGTACTGGATGCCGAGGAAAAGAAGCTGACCGCCTATCACGAAGCCGGCCATGCCGTGGCCATGTACTTCACGCCGGAATGCGATCCGATCCACAAGGTTACCATCATTCCGCGCGGCAGGGCGCTGGGAGCCACCATGTGGCTTCCCGAGAAGGATCGCTACACGCAGTCGCAGAAACGTCTGGAAGCCGATCTTATCACCCTCATGGGTGGACGCGCCGCGGAGGCGTTGATATTCGATGAGGTAACCACCGGAGCGCACAACGATATACAACGGGCTACCATTACCGCCCGTAACATGGTTTGCGAATACGGCATGAGCGCGCTGGGACCGCAAAACTTCGGCAGCAACGAAGAAGTGCTTTTCCTGGGCCGGGAAGTCAACCGCACTCAGAACCACAGCGAGGAAACGGCACAGAAGATCGACCACGAGGTTCAGCGAATCCTGCAGCAGGCCTATGATAGCACGATGAAGATCCTGACCGACAATAAGGATAAGCTCATCGCCCTCTCAGAGATCCTCATCGAACGCGAAGTGCTGGATTTCGATGAAGTCGATGCCATCATGAAAACCGGCAAGCTGCCGGAAGGCAAAGCAGAAAAGGCTCCCGCCGAACCGCCCCCGGATGCCAAGACCATAGCACCGCCTCCGGAAGGGGAAACTGGTTCCGCATAAATGTTTTACATTTCCGCCGGATCGAAATATCCTGTCAAAATGAAAACAATGAGATATCTCCTGCCGTTGGTTGCCGTCCTGCTGGTTTCAGGCTGTTCCACCACGTTTCGACCGTGGAACCTGAGTGAAGTGCAGGAAGGCATGGATCGTGAACAGGTTGTGGCGATTCTGGGAAATCCTGATTTCACAGAAATCAAGGATGGTACGGAGCAACTGCACTATCTCTATCAGGAAGACTATAACCCATCCTCGACGCCCGTACCGTTCGCCGACCAGAACAGTGAATCTGCTTATCGTGAGCTGAACAACGAGAATGCCTTCAAGCAGTACGAGTATGTGGTGATCCTGGCCGATGGGAAGGTCATCAACTATAAGGAACTCTAGCTAGCGCCGATTCCGCTGCATCAGTTCGTCGAGATAGGCATCGTCGGCGGCCGGATCCCACCCCTTGTTGTCATTCTTCCATTTCTGGTAGGGCGTCGGCCTGCTGTATTCGGGCTGTGGTTGGCTCTGATACCCCTGCTGCTGTTGTTGATCGCGCCGGGTTTGATAGGGACTCTTGTAGGGTGTGTAGCCGGATGCAGAATTCACCGAGCCGTCGGTCTCCACGGAAGGCTGCGTGGGCCACAGCATTTCCGACGATGTCGACGATCCATAACGTGTCGTCCCGTAGGTTCCTAATCCGCTGCTTTGGCCCCCGTAGGTCCGTTGTTGAGTATTGCCATAGGGGTAACCCGAACTCCCGTCCCGCTGCTGCGGATAACCGGAACCGGACTGGTCGCCGGAATAATAGCCGCCATACGCGCTGCTTCGCGCAGAGCTCTGGTTTTGCGCGTCGGCCTGTTCCTGCCGGCTTCTCCATTCCGCCAACCAGTCCGCGCTGCTCTTGTCAGTTTCCTTAGCCTCATCAATCGCAAAGGGATCTGCGTATGGATCTGCATCTGGATCCGCGTCGATTAACAGCCAGTTTTTCTCGGTCTGTACCGGAAGCGGACGAACCAGTGGCGCAGCAGGAGGTCTGGACGCCTCGTTCCGCGTGAGGTCGGCTTGCGGCTGGATAAACTTTTCGGACTCGGTGATACGTTCATCCTCCTCTGCGGAAGGCACCTCCAGGTCGCTTTGCACAACGGATTGCCGCTCGCGCATGTATTTACGCATAATCCGCTGTTTCCGTTCGGCCATGGTTTCGCCGAATGCATTATGTCCCGGCGGGGCAAGCACCGCCACAACCAGCACCATGTATGCAATTCGATTCATCATCCATAACCTACTTCTGGAAACTTAGATACGTCAACGTCCGTCTGCGTTGAATAATCGAGTCGGCCCCGGCATCCGCGTACCGCAGGGCCTTCCCAGATTCAAATCAGCGACCTGAGGTATCGATCGCGTAGAGATATCGTTTGATCTTTTGCGTTGTTGTTTTCTCGAACTCGTCGAAACGAACCTCGATACGGCGCGGCCGTTTGTACTCCGAAAGATCACCCAGCAGCTTCCTGACATCCTCGCGAACGAGCTGCTCGATCTCTTCATCCGAAAGCCGCTTCCCGTCCCGGTCCTCCAAATGCTCGAACGCCTCCACGTTGGGCACGACAATAAGCCCGATACGTTCCCCGGCACCGTCGGTGGGCTCGCGATATCCCAAAGCAAGACATTCAAGCACGTACCGGCTCTGGCCAACCTGCTGTTCCACCTCTTCCGGATAGATGTTCTTGCCCTCACGATTCACGATCAGGCTTTTTTTGCGGCCGCTGATCACCAGATAGCCCGCATCGTTAAAATATCCCAGATCACCCGTGTGGTACCACCCGTCGATGAGCACCTTGGCTGTTTCAGCCGGATTGTTGTAGTATCCCTGCATCACATTCTCGCCACGCGCAATGATTTCACCTACCCCTTCTGCATTCGGTTGATGGATGCGGATTTCAATTCCATCCAGCGGAACACCAACCGTTCCGATCTTAGGCGCATCGAGTGGATTGACCGTCAGCACCGGGGCGGTTTCCGTGATCCCGTAGCCTTCTATAACAAGGATGCCGAGCTTGTTCCATGCTTCGAGGGTGGACGGGCTGATCGGCGCCCCGCCGGAAACGATGATCCGCAGCGCCCCACCAAGACCCGCATGAACTTTTTTCCCCACCAGCTTCGCCAGTCCAACGCGGTACATGATCCGGCCCGCCAGGCTCGACTCGATCCCTTCCATCACCCGCGACAGCATCTTCTCCAGCAGCAGCGGCACCGCCAGCAGCACGGTCGGAGAGCACTCGGCCATGTTGGCCTTGATGGATTTCAGGTTTTCGACGAGGCTGATCTCGCAGCGGGCATACAAGGGAACCAGCAGGTTGCACGTAAAAGCAAAGGAATGATGCAACGGCAGCACCAGCATGAAGTTGTCGGAGGCCCGGATATCGATCGCCGTGGCGATGCTCGCGACATTCACCATAAAGTTGCGATGCGTCAGAACGGCGCCCTTCTGGCGGCCGGTAGTGCCGGATGTATAGATAAAAGATGCGGGCGACGTTTCCTTTGGGCTTCCGCGGTCAAACGCCCGGTTTTCAGCCATGGCCATGGTCGACACCTCATTCCAGAGCCGCTTGTAGGCTATGCAGAGAATCCGCTCGCAACCCAGGGGAGGTTCCTCATGAGCATCGACCACCACAACCGCCCGCAAGCTTTGCAGCCGTTGCGATATGTTGTCAATGACAGCCGTCATGCGCTCGGAGCAGAAGGCCACGGATACACCGCAGTCGTGGAAAATGTGCGACACCTCCTGTTCCCGCAGTTTCGCATCGACAGGCACGGCGATGGCCCCGACGGATACGATCCCGTAATAGATCTCGAACCATTCCGGAGAATTCTCGCGGTAGAGGGCAATCCGGTCCCCCTCCTCCACACCAAGCCTGGACAGCATCTCGGAGACATGCCAGGCCCGTTCGCGAAGCATCCCGAAGGTAGCGGTCTTCCAGGTCCCGTCTTCCTTGTACCGCAGCGCGATCTTTTCGGGACACTCCTCGGCTGCACTGTTCAGACAATCCCTGATGGTCATGGCATCCTCTCCGCTTGGGAAGGTCCTACTTTGCCACAACGGGGCAAAGCTGACAACTTTTTGTATCGGAGCCGGTGAATATGCCGTTTACCGCCATTCGTGCTTCGGGTAGCGGCCTTTCAGCTCCTTCCTGATCAGCGGATAGGAATTCGCCCAGAAGGATTGCATGTCCTGTGTCTTCTGCTGCGGCCGTTGATTCGGCGCCAATGCCTCGACCACCACCGGAATCATCCCGAATCCGACCCTGGGCACCTCATCCAGCCCATATAGTTTCTGGATTGTTGCCGACAGGATCGGTGGCTGACCCTCTTCGTAACGCACCTTTGCATTGAACCCGCTCGGAAGCGTGATGCGCTCCGGTGCCTGCTTGTCAATCAGGTCCAGCTGCGCCGGCGTAAGCCATGACTTGACCGTTTTCCAGACCGGGCGGTCCTTCAGGTCGCGTTTGCAGACGGCACCGAGACAGATTTCCTGCACCATCGCGCGGCGGGCCTCTTCGTCGATGATTGGAATGCCATAGTCCGGGCAGCCGGTGGCCAGACAGTTGACCCGTGCGATCCACCGCTCAACCTGTTCGTCCCACCTGTAGAGTTCCAGCCGCCCGGCCAGCACCTCCTCGGCAATGATTTCGGCGGCACGCTGGGGATCCACGTCCTGTTTCATAGAGGCATGGAGCTCCAGACCGCGAAACGATTTCCACTGCTTTGTTACCACCCGCTTCTGTACCGGATCGAACAGGGCTTCATTCTTTACCTCCATGTCGTCAGGAAACAATTCGTCCAGCCATACCTCGCTGATGGCTGTACACATGTTGAGCCGGACATTGAGATCGCGGCTGCCCTCTATCTCCCGGATCTCTGCCGCAACGATCAAGGCGCTGTCACGGACAATACTGTCGCGGTCAAGGTCGCCGGCACGGCCATGCACCACCTCGCAATGCAATGTGCCTGCATCGCGCCGCCTGGCCACATGATCCGAAAACGCCAGCAGGATGCATTTCTGCAGATCCTCATCCAGCGGTGCGCGGGTATTGATCTTCAAGCCCTCCTGTCCGGCAATCGAAAGAAAGCGTTCGTAGAGCGGTTTGACCTGTCGTGCGGCCGCGCCATTGACCCCCAGTTTCCGGCAGGCATCGGGGTGATAGTTATTCTTGTCGGCAAAAAGCCAGGCCCGCATGAGGCGCTTAAAATCGGAAACATCGTCCTCGCCCAGTACATCGTCGCGGTTTCCGCGTGTTTCTTTCCCCTTGTTGCGCTGCAGGATGGAACGACCCTGCGTCAGTGCCGCGATCAGGCAGGCCTGCCGGACACACTGATACCGCTCTCCCGCCAGCAGCATGCGCGCATAGCGCGGATGCATCGGAAACTGCACCATCTTTTCGCCGACGGCGGTCAAATGCTCCAGATGGTCGATCGCTCCCAGATCCGTCAGCAGCGTCAGCGTGTTTTCCAGGGACCTGGGATCAGGCGGCTCCAGCCAGTTGAAAGCAGCAACATCCTCGATGCCGCCCGCTTTGAGCGTCAGGACCACCTCCGCCAAATCGTGACGCAGGATCTCCGGCAGTTCCTGCAGCGGTCTTGCTACATGCTCCTGCTCGGTCCACAGCCGCATGCAGACTCCCGGCGCCGTGCGGCCCGCACGACCCGTGCGCTGGTCGGCCGACGCACGGCTGATGCGCTCGACCAGCAGTGTATCGATGCCCCGGTTTGGATCGTACCGCGCGATGCGTGCCAGTCCGCTGTCGATGACGACGCGGATGCCGTCGATCGTGATCGAAGTTTCCGCGACATTGGTCGACACCACCACCTTGCGTTGAGCGCATTCACCCACAGCTGCATCCTGATCGCGTGCCGGAAGCTCTCCGTGCAGCGGCATCACCGCAAAGTCGCGGGCGCACCGGCGCGAGCGTATGGCTTCCACCGTGCGCGAAATCTCGTATGCGCCCGGCATGAAGACGAGCACATCCCCTGCGGCGCCGGATTCAATGGCAGTCTCGAAGGCATCCGCGGCGGCTTCCCACACAGGATGGTGACGAAAGTCGATCCGCTTTTTCGCGTAGCCGATCTCGACCGGGAACATCCGACCCTTGCTCTTCAGCTCACGGCACGGTGTCAGGTAGTCGCGTAAGGGTCCGGCGTCAAGCGTCGCCGACATCACGATGATCTTCAGATCCGGCCGGGTCTGCTGCAGGCGCAATGCGCGGGCGAGCGTGATATCGCCGTAGATGTGCCGTTCGTGAAACTCATCAAAAATGATCGTCGAAATGCCGCGCAGGTCGGGATCGGATAAAAACTGACGCAGCAGGATCCCCTCGGTCACATAGCGGATCTGCGTCTTGTCCGAAACCGCGCTTTCCATGCGCACCTGATAGCCCACCTCACCACCGAGCGGTTCGCCGCGTTCGGATGCCACGCGCTTCGCGAGCAGCCGCGCCGCCAACCGGCGCGGCTGTAGTACGACCACCTCGCCCGGCCCGGCTACGCCGCCGTCGAGCACCATCTGCGGCACCTGGGTCGATTTTCCCGATCCGGTCGGTGCTTCAATGATAATGCGATTGTCGCTTTCCAGCGCCTCCGTCAAACCGGCGCGCAGCTCATAGATGGGCAGTGTTTTGGGATCCATATCGGCGCCGTTATAGCGCAAAGCAATGAACGGCAAAAGGACCGATGCTACTCCATCGGCTGCCAGCCGCCGCCGAGAGCCTTGTATAGACGAACCGCATTGCCGGCAATCTGCCCTTCGCTGACTGTCAGCAAACGCTGAAGGTTGTAGAGCGAGCGCTGGGCATCGAGTACGTTGTTGAAGTCGCTCACCCCGTTCCTGTAGAGGTCGGCCGCCACCTCTTCCGCATTCTGCGCGGCGGCCACCGCACGAACCAGGGCGTCGCGGCGATCCAGTTCCGTACGGTAGTCGGTCAATGCGTTGCGCACTTCGCGCACGGCATTGAGAACGGTGCTTTCGTAGGCGGCAAGCATCTGTTCCTGCCGGGCTTCCTGTACCCGAATGTTGTTGCGAATGGCACCCATATGAAAGATCGGCCAGCTCACGCCGGGGGCAATGCTCCAGCGCTGGCTGTCGGCTTCAAACAGCGTTGATGACTCAAGCGATTCAAGCCCGATGGAACCGACGAGACTGAAAGTGGGATAGAGGTCCGCCCGGGATTGTCCGATCCGGGCCGTGGCCGCGGCAAGCTGCCGCTCCGCCCGGCGCACATCCGGTCGGCGACGCAGTACTTCGGCCGGAATCCCCGTCAGTTCAAGTTCGACAAACGGCGCCAGGCCGTTCGTGGAAACCTGCAGTTCGCCCGGCATCTGCCCGACGAGCACGGCCAGCGCATTGCGACTGGCTTCTATACCGGCTTCCAGCGGCGGGACCGATGCCATGGTACTTTCCATATTATATCGCGCCTGCTGTACGGCCAGTTCGTTGCTGAGCCCGGCCTGATAGCGCGAATTCAACAGGTTCAGCGTATCCTGCTGGATGGCGAGGGTCGACTGTGCCACCTCCAGCAGCCGTTCGTATGTCCGCAATGACAGATAGGCGTTGGCCGTTTCCGCAACCATGCTCACCTGCACATCCCCCAGATTGGCCTGCTGCGCCTGCCAGTCAGCCACGGCGGCCTCGACCGAACGTCGAGTCCGGCCGAACAGGTCGATTTCCCACAGGGCATCGAAGCCAAGACCGAACATGTTGTCGGGCTTTCCGCCGTTAAAGCTGTAGGCGTTCTCCGACGATTTGTAACGCGTGGCCGTGCCGTTAAGATCAACAGCCGGACCATAGTCGCCACGGGCCATGCCCAGCCGTGCCCGCGCTTCGCGAACGCCCGCAATGGCGGACTTGAGATCGGTGTTATTCTGCAACGCCTCGCTGATCAGCTGGTCCAGTTCCGGATCGTTGAACTGCTTCCACCATTCGACGGTGGCGAAGGTTTCGTTCGTTGCATTGCCGACGGCGGGCAGTTCAGGTTCCTCGTAGTCGGGCCCTACCGAAACACAGCCTCCGACGAATGGAAGCAGCGCCAGCAGGATTACCAACGATGAAAGATGATGCCGTTTCCACCCTTCGCTTGCCCTGGTGCGCCAATATTCAAAGAGCGCATAGAGTGCCGGAACGAGCACAATACCCACTACCGTGGCGGCCAGCATTCCATAGAACACGGTGCTGCCGATCGCCCGCCGGCTGGCAGAGCCGGCCCCGGTTGCGATCACCATCGGCAATACGCCGAGGATGAAGGTGAACGCGGTCATCAATACCGCGCGGAACCGCTGATGGGCGCCGTCGGCCGCGGCCTCGATGATGGTAAGCCCCTGCTCGCGGCGCGTCCTGGCAAATTCCACAATCAGGATAGCGTTCTTGCTGGCAAGACCCACGAGCAGGATCAGTCCAAGCTGGGCATATATGCTCAAGTTCATGTGCAGCGCGGTCAAGCCGATCAACGCGCCGAATATCGCAACCGAGACCGACAGCATCACCGGCAGCGGAATGGTCCAGCT
>JBNLDM010000078.1:0-8001 GCA_050304335.1 Pontiella sp. | reverse complement strand
GCCGGATATGTATGACTGGTCGCTGACCGCCGGCGGGAAAAAGGAGGTTTTTGACGGTGTCATGGTGGCCGGATTGGCCAACTTCTACTACAAGACCGATGCATCGTACATCGACGACAAAAAAGATGATAAGCTTTGGCTTCGTGAGCAAGGTCTGGTCCCGATGACTTTTGGTCAGCAGGACCCATACGATTCCACTACGGGGGTCCTGAATCCGTCTGGCCAGGATTTCAAGACCAGCCTTTTCGATATTCAACAAAGTTCGGAAGAGGTTCAGTGGGGCGGGTTGGCCGCCGTGGGGCTCGAAGTGGCGGACCAGTCGCTTTCCCTGCTTTACATGACCACCCACGTGGCCGAGGACAAGGCCACTCTGGCGGAAGATACGCGCGGGAAGGAGATCTATGTAACGTCGGGGGTGCCGGGCTATAATCCATTGGGTGTGAATGACTCCACCGCATATGATTATGCGGCTCCCTACCGTCGAAGCCAGACCCTGGCATATAACGAGCGAGACACGGCAACCTTGCAGTTGAGCGGTGACCATATCCTGCCGATCCCGGAGTTTTCGGCCGGGGAGTGGTTTACACTCAAGAAACCGGAACTGGACTGGACGGCGGCACATAGCAGCTCGGACCTGAGCCAACCCGACAAGCGCCTGTTCGGGTCCCTTTGGGTTCCGGAATCCCGGATATACTATGGAGGCAGAAACCCTCGATCGGTCACAAACAATGCGGCCTATTACCAGGACAAACCCGATTCCGACTATTTGGGCAACGCGCAACGGATTTGGAAAGAGGTCTCCGAAGAAAGCGACCAGTACTTCATGAATTTCAACCTTCCGTTTGAGCAATGGTCGGGGGATGAAGGGGCTTTTAAGGTTGGGCTGTTCAACGATTCCCTCCACCGTACATATAATCAGGATTCATACAGTAATTTCAAGGATCCGTCGGACAACTCGATCAATCCGTACACGGGGCCCGAGCTCCCATGGACGCAGTACTGGACGGATTATTTTCCGGGCGCAAAAGACATCATGTACGAAGCGGAGATCGACGTGGACTACGAAGGAAATCAGGAATTATCGGCCTGGTACTACATGACCGAGCTTCCGGTGTGCTCATTCCTGACCTTTGTGGGGGGGGCTCGCTACGAGACATCCGATCTGGACATAACCCTGATTGATCCGGAAGCGGGAGCAAAACGGGTGGTCCTGGGAGATACTGCCCCGTACGATCTGTTGCCGGGGGAAGGGGATGTCGATTACCATCAAGACGATTTGCTCCCATCCTACGGTGTGCAGTTGAAACCGCTCGAGTCTTTGGCCTTCCGTGCTTCCTACAGTGAAACCGTAGCTCGACAAACCTTCAAAGAGCTTACGCCGATACAGCAACAGGAATATCTGGGGGGTGACGTTTTCATTGGTAATCCGAACCTGACCATGAGCGCGTTGGAAAACTATGACCTGCGTGCGGATTATTCACCCTATCCCGGTGGGTTGGTTTCTGTTTCATGGTTTCGAAAAAACATCGAGGATCCCATCGAATACACGCAGGGATACGCCGATAATCCCGGAACCTATACCACGGCAGTCAACTATCCGGACGGAAAACTGGTCGGATACGAGGTGGAGGTCCGCCAACAGCTGGGCCAGTTCTGGCGCCCGCTTGAAGGTCTGTCGGTGGGTGCCAATGCCACCTTCATCGATTCCGAAGTGACGATTTCGGACGAGGATCAGGATCGGCTGAGGTTAAAGGAGGCAACCCGGGCCAACCTCGGCCTCGGGGAAGAAGGTTACAATACGAAGACGCGTGACATGCTGGGTGCGCCGGAACATCTGTACAATGCCAATATTACCTATGAGATTGCCAAAACAGGGACCAAGCTGGGCCTGTTCTATATCGTCAAGGGCGATACTTTGGTGTCGGGCGCTAATTTCACGGAGTTCTATTTTCCAAACGTCTACGACAAGGAGAATGGAACGCTCAATGTTACCCTTTCGCAAAAGCTGAGCGATCATTTCACGCTCTCATTCAAGGTCAAGAATCTGACCGATCCGGAAATCCAGCAGGTCTATCGAAGCAAGTTTATTCCAGAGGATGCCGTGAAGTCCTCCTATAGGAAGGGCATTGAATACAGTGTGGGGATCGGCGGCACATGGTAACAGGCAACTAACAAGCCGCTCATTCTAAGAAAACAATCTAAAAATAGAACACTAGTCAGAGGTAAACATGAAAAGAAAACTGTTGATGATACTGGCCCTTTCGAGTGCGGCAGCCTGCGCGCAGGCGCAGGAACTGGACCGCACAAAGGAAGCGCTCTCGAAGTGGGTGGAAACCCGAAAGCTGATCTCCGAAGAAAAGCAGAAATGGGAACTGGAACGTGAAATTCTCAGCGACCGGATCGATCTTGTCCGTACTGAAAAGGACAGCCTGACCGAGAAAATCCATGAGACGCAGTCGCTCATCACCGATGCCGACAAGAAGCGCGAGGATCTGGTCAAGGAAAACGACGCGCTCAAGAATGCGTCTGCTACGCTCGTCAACCGGATCTTTACGTTGGAACAGGAAGTGTTGGTTCTGCTGGAAACCCTGCCGGAACCCGTGCAGGAACGTATTCGTCCGTTGAGCCAGCGCCTTCCGAAAACCGAAAAGACCGAGCTCTCGCTCTCCGAGCGCTACCAGAATGTAATCGGCATCGTCAACGAGCTGAACAAGGCCTCCCAGGAAATCGCAGTCGTCAGCGAAGTCCGCACCTTGCCCGACGGTTCCACGGCTGAAGGCCAGACGCTCTATCTCGGCTTCGGTTGCGCCTACTGGTGCACGAACAAGGGCGACATGGCCCAGTACGGACATCCGACGTCGGATGGCTGGCAGTGGGAGGCGAATAATGACATTGCCTCCAACGTGGCCGACGCCATTGCCATTTTGAAAAACGAGAAGGTTGCGGAATTCATCCCGTTGCCCGTCAGCGTGAACTGAGGAAATGAAAATGAATGTGTTTTCGATTATACAATGTCGTGTTCTGAAATCCGATGGTAGGGCTGGAATGGTTGAAAACCTTCCAGCCACGGCGGGAAGGTCGTTGACCGTAAAGATGAAGCATACGATCACTTTACTATTGCTGTGTGCCGGAGGCACGTTTGCGCAATCGGCCGACATGGAGACCAAACTGGAAAACAGCCTGCAGGAGCTTTCGAAGGTCCGCGAGGACATTGCCGTGGAAAAGCTGCCGATGGTCAAAGGGCTCAATGCCCTCGAGGATGAACTGATGGATGTCCGGCTCGAACATCAGAAAGTGATGCGCCAGCTCGATAGCCGCAACCTCGATCTCAACAACCTGCGCTCCGAGATCAAATCGCGTCAGGGGGAAAAGAGCTACATCTCGAACCTGCTGGGCGAATACATCCGCAACTTCCAGACCCGCCTGCATATTGCAGAACTGGATCAATACAACGATGCATTGAACGAGGCGGTACTTGCTCCCGACAACACCAACCTGTCGGACGAGGAGATCTATGTGAAGCAGACGGCTCTCGTTGAAACTTCTATCAAGCGCCTCCAGGACGCTGTTGGTGGCACTTTCTTCGGCGGCAATGCGGCTGGCGAGGATGGCTTGGTCAAGCAGGGGAACTTCTCCCTCGTTGGCCCGGTCGCCTTGTTCGCTTCCGACGACGGCTCGATGGCCGGCATCGCCGAGCAACGCCTGGGTTCGCTTGAGCCGACCGTGATGCCGTTTGCCGATGCGGGCAATGCTGAACTGGTGGCGCAAACCGTGAAAAACAAGTCGGGCACCTTCCCGTTCGATCCGAGCCTGGGCAATGCCCGCAAGATCGAGGAAACCCGCGAAACGCTGGGAGAGCATTTGAAGAAGGGTGGTTTTGTGGTCTATCCCATCGTCGGCATGTTTATTCTTGCTTTGCTCGTGGCCATCGGAAAATGGATCCAGTTGGCTCTCATTCCAATGCCCTCCGACAAGGATGTGCAGCCGCTGCTTAAGGCCATGCTGAACGACAATCACGATGAGGCGTTGAGCAAGGTCGGCCAGATCAAGGGACCGACAGGTTCCATGCTCAAGGTGGGCATCGAGCACATCGACGAGCCGAAGGATCTGGTGGAAGAAGTCATGTACGAGGAAATGCTTACGACCCGTATGAGCGTCAATAAATGGACCTCGTTTATCGCCGTCTGTGCCTCGTCCGCACCGTTGCTGGGGCTACTCGGTACAGTAACCGGCATCATCAACACCTTCAAGTTGATCACGGTATTCGGGTCGGGCGATGTAAAAACGCTTTCGGGCGGTATTTCCGAAGCCTTGATCACCACCGAGCTGGGGCTGATCGTGGCGATCTTCGCGCTGGTGCTCTACGCCTTTCTGTCCCGCAAGGCCAAGGGCATCTGCGATCGAATGGAACAGGTTGCAATCCTGTTCATGAACCGCTCCATGCGCACCGCGCCGGAAGAAGTAGTGGTCGACAATGCGCTCAAGGTAAAGATCCCGTAATGGAAGAAACAACGTCAATCTGGCAGCAGGCCCTGGAGATCTGGGCCTCGGGTGGCTGGGGCATGATTGCCTTGGCGGTCGATGCGGTGATTATTTTCTATCTTGGCCACAGCATCTTTTTCCGTGTCCGCGGCAAGGGGTATCTCTACGTGACCGAAAAAAAGATGAAGAAGTGGGTCAAGAAGCCCGAGTCCGGCCGTGGGCCGGTGGGCCGGATGATCCGGTTCGTGATGGGCGCCAACACGCTGGAGGAGATGGCCATCTATTTCGACGAGCTGCACCAGACGGAAGTCGCCCCGTTCGACCGCGACCTGAAGGTGATGCAGACCTGTGTCAGCGTGGCACCATTGCTCGGGTTGCTGGGTACGGTGACCGGCATGCTCGCTACCTTCGCGGCACTCGCCACCGGATCGGGCGGCGACAAGACCATGGGCATGGTGGCCAGCGGGATTTCCGAAGCCCTGATCACGACCGAGACTGGATTGCTGGTGGCGCTTCCCGGACTGATTTTCCAGTACAAGCTGGCGCGCGAGCACGAACAGTACAAGGTCTTCCTTGCCCACTTGCAGACCGTCTGCACGCAACGACTCTACAAGCAAAACAAAAAAGCGGAGGCGGCATGAACAGCATCATTTCCGATTTTAGATTTTTGATTTCCGATTTGTGGAACTTCCACCTTCGCCAAGGCTACGGCGGACAGGCAGGCGGCGTTGGCCTTTTTTGTAGGGCTGGAATGGTCAACGACCTTCCAGCCGCGGCGCGAAGGTTTTCAACCATTCGCGCCCTACAATCCATATGCGGTCGCAGGCCCGCAAATCGGCACGCGAAGCGAGGCTGTCGTCTGCGACAGCAACGAAACGAAGTGCAGTGGCAATCGACAATCAGCAATCATCAATTATTTCCGGAGCAATCCCATGGCACGCTTTAGAAGCAATACAGACGACAATTCAGAAGCAGGCGTGGATATTTCCCCGCTCATCGACTGCGTATTCATCCTGCTCATTTTCTTCATTGTAACCACCACCTTCGTGGAAGAGACCGGCGTGGAGGTCGATAAACCGCAGGCGGCTTCGTCGGTGCAGCTGGAAAAGACCAGCATTCTGCTGGCGATCACCGACAAGGGCGAAATCGTATACGGCGGCCGTGAAATCGGGGTTGCCGGTGTGCGTCCGCTCGTAAAGCGCATGATGCAGAAGGAAGAGGTTCCCGTGATCGTGCAGGCCGACCAGAACGTCATGTCCGGCTTGCTGGTGCGGGTAATCGACGAGGCCAAGCTGGCCGGCGCGCAGAAAGTCAGCATTGCCACACTCAAGAATCAGGGATAAACGGTTGTGAAGGAATTGTTGAAGCCATTTAAACCGGTACTGAACCACACGTTCTACCTAGGTCTGTCGGTGGTCGTTTCGCTGGGGATCTTCATGATCCTACCGGTGCTGCAAGTCATCACCAAGCCATTGACCAAGGATTTGACCATCCGGACCGTGGATGTGGCCGAACTGGAGCCTCCGCCGCCTCCGCCGATGGAGGAGCCGGAAGAAGAACCGGAGGAGGAGCCGGAGCCCCCCCCGCCGGCGGTCGATGCCCAGCCGCTCGACTTGTCGCAGCTGGAGCTGGCACTCAGTCCGGGCGATGGCGGATTCGGCGGCGATTTCCAGATCAACCTGAACGGCATGACTGGCAGCAGCGAAGAGGTGGACGCCATTTTCTCGCTCTCCGATCTCGACCAGAAGCCGCGCGTGGTATACCAGCCCGCGCCGATCTATCCGCCCGAGCTTGCCCGCAAGGGGATGCAGGGTACCGTGTATGTTCTTTTCATTGTCGACAAGGCCGGGCGCACCCGCGACCTGAAGGTTCAGAAGTCGACCCATCCCGCTTTCAACGAGCCGGCGATCAAGGCGGTTAAGCAGTGGAAATTCGAACCCGGCAAACGTAAGGGAAAACCTGTCCAGTTCCGGATGCGCGTACCCATCACTTTTCAAAAATAGGAATGCAACATGATGAATAAGCAACGATTGATAATCCTGTCCGGTTTGCTGGTTGGCAGCATGGCCCAAGCCCAGGAACTGGACACTCTGTTCGATGCCATTGCAAACTCCCAAACGCCGGCACAGGACCAGATGCTGGCTGAAACCGACATGGGACAGATTGATAAGATGGGCGAGAAACCTGTTCAGCCCGCTAATGCGAGCGTGAATCTTTCCATTTGGGACGGCGAAAGATTCCAGAAGGAGTTTCTCGCCAGCTACGGTGTCAATACCGATATCGAGCCGAGCCTGACGGCGGTGGAATATGAGCAGATGCAGAAGATTCTTGCTGCCATGTCGGACGACGATGACAGCCAGAAGGCAATCAGACTGCTGAAGAAAAACTGTGGCGAATCCTCCTCCGCCACCTTTGAGTTCACGTTGGCCAACCTCTACTTCCAGCAGGACCGGCTCGACGAGGCGCTGGAGTTGTATAACCAGGCCGTCGAACAGTTTCCGAACTTTCGCCGTGCCTACAATAACGCGGGTCTGATTTATATCCGCAACGGCGATTTCAAGAAGGCGCTGCCGTTCCTGACCAAGACGGTTGAGCTGGGCGGAAATACGAGCATGACCTATGGATTGCTGGGCTTTGCCTATGCCTCGACGGAAAACCATCTGTGTGCCGAGTCCGCTTATCGGCAGGCGATCCTGCTCGACCCGGAAACCCTCGATTGGCAGCTCGGCCTTGCCCGCAGCCTCTTCAAGCAACAGAAGTACGGCGATGCCGCCAGCCTTTGCGACACGCTGATCGTGAAGCAGCCCGACAACGCCGATTTCTGGTTGCTGCAGGCCAACGCCTACCTTGGTCTCAAGCAACCCATGCGCGCCGCTGAAAACTATGAATATGTCGATACAATCGGAAAATCCACGCCGGACAGCATGACCATGCTGGCCGACATCTATGTCAACGATTCGCGTTGGGACATGGCGGCCGACGCCTACCTTCGCGCCTATGCGCTGGATAACAGCGAGCATCCGGAAAAACCGTTGCGCGCCGCCAAGATTCTCGCCGCCCGAGGGGCATTGAACGAAGCGAATCGCTTGCTTGCTCATGTGGCCGAACGCAAGAGCGGCCTCGACCAATCCAGCCTGAAGGAGTTGCTCAAGTTGCAGGCCCGCGTGGCCGTGGCCGAAGGTGGCGGCGAGGACGTAGTGAAGATTCTGGAGGAAGTGGTCCAGGTCGATCCGCTCGATGGCGAAGCCCTGATCCTGCTGGCCCAACACTATGGCCGCAACGTCCCGGAAAAGGCGATATTCTACTATGAGCGGGCCGAGGGTATCGAAAAGTACGAGGCGGAGGCCAAACTCTACCATGGGCAGATGCTGGTCGGGCAGGCCAAGTATCAGGATGCAATTCCGTTGTTGCGCCGTGCCTACGAATTACGACCGCGCGAGGATATTGCCGATTACCTGAAACAGGTGGAGCGCATCGCCAAGACACGGGGATAAGGAGAATGATTATGACGGAACAGTT
>JBNLDM010000077.1:0-106215 GCA_050304335.1 Pontiella sp. | reverse complement strand
TTATAATCAAGATTACACTGTGCCTCTTGAGGGTTTTCAAACTCAACCTGGATTGCTTCAAACCGTTAAAGATCCAAATGAATTGGTAACAACTTATGAATACGACCCATTTGGACGCTTATTTGCTGTATATGAAACCGGGGATACACGAGGCGACCTAAGCGATCCCTGGGACGGCGATCCTGTAAAAAGGTATCGTTATTGGGATAATCAATGGAATTCAACGTATGGTTATTGGAAAGGCCCGTATGGGTTAGCAGGATTGCCATTGGCAAATGTAGAACCACAAGCTCAAGCTGAGTATTTCTATAACAACACCCTCTTTTTTCCAGTTATACAGGTCGGTGGATGAATAGACATGAACCCCGACCTGCGCCTTGTTCCCGGCCCTGCCCTCAACCTTATGCTCACCGAACCAGTAGTACGTTCCCTGATGATTAAGCAAACCACCTCCATGCGCATTGATGTGGACTCCGTGGTTATCGGGCCACGACTTTGCGCCTGGATGAAAGGTATCCTGCGCACCGGCCCAAACCATCGTGGCGCTTTTGCAGAACAGCAAAGCCAAGAACAGGAAACGGCTATGCGACATATTAAACCCCAATTTTATTAGCTTTCTTTCGATGAATTTCCATGGGATTCATGCGGCTCTCGCCAACCGGATAAATACTTTGAGTCGAAATCATTTTACATCCCCGCCGCTAAACCGAACCGTGAAGGTGTGTTTACCCATGGGAATCTGATGCGATGTATAGCCTCCCATGGAATTCCCTACACCGGCCGTATCCGCATCAATACAGAACGTAATGGTGTCACGACGTGGGAGCTCAGCATGATGGAGCGACTTGTAGAGGTCCTGTTGACGGAATGGCCAGGCTGCAAAATCCATTGTAGACTCGGCATCAATCCGAAGGCCGATACCGTTCTCGGCACAAAGCGTCAACCATTGGGTGTCGGTCCGGTTGGCGGACTCCTGAGGTCGTACATACTTTGAGATAAACTCCCCGATCGGCAACGTATAACGACCGAGATCCGTCCCGTTCTTCCGATCGTGGTAGTTTTCATCCGGACCGCGGCCCAGCCAGGCAACCCGGGAAAATTCCGCGGGAACCTCGGATGTAAAGCCGCAGCGCAGAACATGACCCAGTCCTGTTTTGGGCAGCGCTTCAGGCAGATCCACATCCATGGTAACCTCGACCACACCGTTGGCATAAATCCGATAGATTAAATCACAGGGAAAATGGCCGGGCTTCGTAACCATCTTCTTGGGATTATCCGGATCTTTTTCTTCCAGCTCCACCGGGATTTCAAGCGATGAATGAATTTCAACCACGCCGTCCCTGACCTGATGTTCCATCGAGATCAGCCTGGCCTTCAGGCCGGCGCCCTCAAGATGTTTCAGGAGACCGATCAGCTTTTTCCGGCCGCTCAGTATGGGTGCCCGCCAGAAATTGGGCTGTAACGGAGCGCGCAGCAGATCTGCATCGCCCACCTTGTAGGTGGTCAGCAGGCCGCTCCTGCTATCAACCCCCACCATGAACCCTTTTCCGCTGACCAGCAGCTGCGTAGCAGTGGTCTTCACCGTAGGCGTTGCCCCCTTCGCAGGATCAAAAACCGATTTTCCCATCGAACGCACAATCTGATGGAGAGCCACGGCATAGCCGGCCGGAGCCCAGTCCGTTGCATTCCGCAGTACGAGCGAAAGCTTTACCGTATCCATCTGATATGGCTTCGCGGCGGAAAACGCCGGAAATTCGGGCAAGGGAATGGATCCCCCGGGCGGAACATCCAATACCCCGAAAGAGCCATTTTCCGTAACTGCTCCGTCAACCTCCCGGGCCCATCGGAGTTCAAGGGCATTCAGGTTGGTAAACAGATATTCATTGTGGATGGTACAGCCGCCTTTCCCATCGTCTTCAAAATAGACCGGCTGGTACAGACGACGGACCTCTACCAACGACGGATTCCCATTGCGTTCGGGATCAACCAGACCATTCAGACAGAATGTGTCACTGTTCGGAACATCGCCAAAATCACCGCCGTAAGCCAGAATGCGTACACCATCTTTATTGGTTGTATACAGCCCCTGGTCGACCCAGTCCCAGATATATCCACCCTGCAGTTTTTCATACTTGCGGAAGACATCGGTGAATTCCTGCAGTCCACCCGCCGAGTTCCCCATGGCATGGGCGTATTCGCACATGATGCATGGACGTCGCGCCTCAACAGAACCTTCTTCAACCTTAAATTCCGGGCCATACTTTCTGGAAGCCTCATCGGTAGCCTTGCCCTCGGCATAGCCTGCTATTTTTTTGCTGGGCGGATACATCGGTGCCCAAAGATCAACATAATCATCAAAGCCGGCACGTTCGTAGGCAAAGGGACGCCCGTTCGGCTCCTGCTGTTTGTACCATTCAGCGACCTTCCGGAAGTTGTCCCCGTTACCGGACTCATTCCCCGGAGACCAGCACACCACGGAAGGATGGTTACGCACCAGATAGTACATGCGTTGGAAACGGTCGAGATGCGCAGGCCCCCAGCTTTCGGCATTGGCCAGCGTTTCCTCACCGTAACCCATCCCATGGCTTTCAACATTGGCCTCGGCACAAACATACAGGCCATAGCGGTCGCACAGCTCATACCAGCGCGGATCATTGGCATAATGCGATGTCCGGACCGCGTTGATGTTGTTGCGCTTCATCAGCACGATATCCTGCACCATGCGCTCCATGGTCGGTACCTGGCCAAGCTCCGGATCGTGCTCGTGGCGGTTGACACCGCGAATCGCTATCGGTGTTCCGTTGATCATGAACAGCCCGTCTTTCATTACGGCCTCGCGGAAACCTACCCGCCAGGGTATCACACCGACTATACGACTGCCCTCCTTCATCGTCAGCAGCAGCGTATACAGATAGGGATCCTCCGCCGACCAAAGACGCGGGGCGTCAACCTTCGATTTCAAAGTAAGCGAACCGGATTTCCCGGCCGCCATGTTCAGGGATTCCGCGGGCAGTGTCAGTACCGGCTGGTTGTCCGCATCGACCAGAACCGCCTCCACCTGGAGGTCCGCCCCCTTCCCTGAACGGTTTTGCAGGTCCAGCACCACTTCCAACTCGGCATCTTTGTACGCACTATCCAATGTTGTTTGTACGGTAAAATCCCGGATGCCCGCCTGCGGAACCGCTCGCAGACTCACATCCCGGAATATTCCCGAGAGGCGCCAGAAATCCTGGTCCTCCAGATAGGAGCCGTCGGAATACCGGTATACTTCAACGGCCAGGGTGTTTGCCTTTCCATAGCGCACCGCATCCGTAACATCGAACTCGGCCGGCGTCCGGCTACCCTGGGAATAACCGATCTTCTCGCCGTTGACCCAGACATACATGGCCGAGGCAACCCCGGCAAAGTTCAGAAAAACACGCTCTCCCTTCCACACCGCCGGAATCGTAAAGCTGCGCCGATAGGAACTGACCGGATTGCGTTCCTTACTGGTCGTAAAGTTCCCGGGGGGCTCCCCCATGACAAACGGAGGATTTTTTTCAAATGGATAGCGTATATTGCTGTACAGCGGCGTGCCATACCCCTGAAGCTCAACATTCGAGGGAACGGGAATCATATCCCAGTCGCTGACATCAAAACGTTCCTTATAAAAACTGCGAGGACGTTCTTCCGGCGTCGGCACCCAATGAAACGACCACTCCCCGCTGAGAAGTATATAGGTTGAAGAAGCAAGCCGGTCATTTGCCAACGCTGCGGAACGGTCCTGATACACATGGAAATCAGCATGACCCGGCTCTTTATTCCGACCGATCATCGTTTCGTCTTCCCAGTCGACCCCCGATGCGGCGGCGCACATGCCTGCAAGTCCGATTAAACCGGCAATGTGTTTTTTGTTCACAAATTTACCTCCACTATTCCATCGAACCGATTCGGAGTTGATCCGTCCACCGGGATCAATCCAGCAGGCATCGGCCCTGTGACCTGACCTCGTCCTGGCTGAAAACGTGCAGCGCCGGAAGCGCCTCGCCGCGCTCATCAAACAGAGCGCGGGCCCAGCAGGGCGGTGCATCGCCTTCGTCCTCCGTGCCGGCCAACGGAATCCATTCCGGCGCCCAGTAGAAAATACCTTTGCCATGCGAGGAATTCCGCACCGTATCAAGCACCTGCTTCATGAAGTGCTCCTGGCCCTTGGGTGACAGCGGATATTTCCGTGTGAGCCGTTCCCAGCCGGCATGGTCGCCGCTCAATGCATGCTCATACATTTCATGATATTTGTGCGGATAGGCCACCTCCGCGAGATACAGATCCTTTCCGTAGCGGGCACCCAGGAACTCAAGCGTATCGGCCAGATCCTCGGGCATGCCGTGCCAGAAGGGATAATACGACTCGCCGATGGCATCAAAGTCGACGCCCTGCTCCAGCAGGTTGTCGAAGAACCAGCGGTTGGTTGCGATATCGCCGCCGCGGTCAATATGCATCATGATTTCAGTACTCGTTCCGGTCGCATCGCGCACCCCTTGAATGCCAGCCTTCAGCAACCGGCCGAAACGTGCCCATGCCTCCTTGTTGTTCGAGGATTCCTCATCATGCCATTGCGGCAGATTGACATCGTGTGCCGAGGCCACCCGGCCATGTTCCCATAGCATGCCCGGAGTGATTTCATTACCGACCTGGACCATGTCCGGCTCCGCACCGCTGCGGCAGAAGACACTGATCGTTTCAAGCGTGTATTCATAAACAGCCAGCTCCAGCATCGGAAAGTCCAGATTCTTCCAGGCCGCGGGCGGATTCTGCTTTCCGGGGTCGGCCCATGTATCCGAATAGTGAATATCCAGCAGGAGCCGGAACCCGGACTTCGTCAGGGTGCGTGCAAGATCCAATGTGTATTCCAGACCGGTGCACTGCGCGCCGTCTCCGCTGGGTGTGTGGAAAAGCCGCAGGCGAGCCCAGTCAAACCCGCTTTCCCGGAAAAGACGGACGGCGTCAACCGGTTGTCCATTCAGCCGGTAGATCGCCCCCTGGTCGATCTTGCGCTTCAGCAACGACAGATCCGCCCCGACTGATATACACTTCGTTGTTAAGCTCATATGCATTTCCCCCTTACTGAATCCGATCTCCGGATATTTCCCATGTGCGCATCCTTCCCCTCCCCGATCCAATGAGCACACACTCGAATAATCACCAATGACGGCCGGAAAGCGGGTTGAAAGAGAAGACCGAATCAATCCTGCTACAACCTGAATGCGGGAAATGATGGTGGGCAGCTAACTGCAACCGTCTGTTTATATATACATACAATGCGAGACATCACCCTATTTCACTTTTAGTGCCTGAATTCGCTTAAATTTCAGCGATGTAAAATCCGGCCTGAAAATTAAAACTGCACCTTCAGGACATAGCCGATGTCAGACGGAAATCTATCCGGCAGCTTGACATGCAGGCCTTCGGCATCGCGGTACCAATCCTTCATCCATTTCAATTCCGCATCGCTGCCCAGCAAAGTGACCTTCTGAATTGTTTTTCCGGGATTCTGGATGGAAGCAAAGGACTTAATGACAATCTTGCGCCCTTCCGGTTTCACCAGGCTGATCGCATAGACGGCATTATCCTTTTCCGTGAACCAGTAATCCTCGCCGGAGATAAGCTCCCCGCCATGCGTCACACTTTCATGCGCTTTTTCAGGATCAAACCTGAAGGGCCCTTCGTGATCCAGAACCCACCCTTTGGTTCCATATACCGCTTCCCCGTTCACGTTCAGCCAGTCGCCGACGCCCTTCAGCGCTTTGGCCGCCGCTTCCGGCACATCGCCTAGATCCGTCGGTCCGATATCCACGAGTGCATTTCCGTTCAGGGCGGCGCATTGCACCAGCAGGAACAGAATATCCTGCGGTGTTTTCCAGTCGGTATCCTTCGGCTTATAGCCCCAGTTCCGGTTAATGGTGTAACACCCCTCCCAGGTCTGATGAAGGTAAGGCAATCCATCCGGATGAATGAACCCGTTATCACCCGGGATCATGACTTCCCCCCAGAAGCGGTCACGACCGATCCGGCTCGTCACCGGTATTTCAGGTGCATATTTCCGGACGGTTTCCCAAAAGGCCAGAGCAACCGTATCCTCCTCCCGGCCGACATCAAACCAGACGTATGAAATGTCATAGTTCTGCAGCAGCTCACGCACCTGCGGCAGGCCCTTCTTAAGGAAATAGTCCCGGTTGCTGCCGGGTCTGGAATCGGAGGGATCCCAACGATTAAAACGGAAGCTCCTTGCGTTTTCTTCCGGATCCATTCCCAGGCCGCCTTCCAGCCAGTCCCAGTCCTGGGAATAATAGATTCCAAGTTTTATCCCCTGCTTCATACAGGCTGTCTCCAGCTCTCTGAGGATATCCCGTTTAAAAGGCGTGCGGTCCACCACATTCAGATCGGAACAGGCGGTGTCATACATGCAGAAACCATCCACATGCTTTGCGGTCAGGACGATATACTTCATGCCCGCCGCCTTGGCCAGTCCCGCGATTTTATCGGCATCAAAGTGGACAGGGTTGAATTGAGACGCGTAGGTATCCACATACCCTTCCCGCGGAATTTCCGCCTTGGCCATGAGGAATTCCGGCATGGTGTTGTAATATTTCCCCTGCCACATGCCATCTGCGACCGAGCAGATCCCCCAGTGAATAAACATGCCGAAACCCATGTTCCGGAAGGTTGCGATCCGTCGGCGGGCGGCATCATTGTCCCGGTATAGAGCGCCTAGCGCCGCCGCATCGTTCCAGTTAAGGTTGGCGCTCTTTTCGACGGCATATTTCCAGTATTCCTCATCGGAGGAAAAATCATCAATATGCTTCACCTGGTCCGGCGTGATGACCGGCACCTTGTACTGCGCGTGAACCACACTCCCGATAAACCCCGCCAGAAGAGCGGCGGAAATTATCATGCTGTGCGTATATCTATTCTTCATGGCATTTCATCCCTGTTGCGCACGCCACTCCGCTTAAAAAAAGGTTCATGACCCATCTGCGGGGAACATGGTGGCGGCCGGTCGTAGCGCGGATATCCGATCCGCGTTTTGCGGCATCTCGGTCAGCCTTTTGCACGAAAACTCGCATCGGATATGCGAGCTACTTCTCTCCTCCCCGGAAATGGGACATGAACCTAAAAAAAACGTACATGTGCCTGTTCCCAAAAAACGGATTCTGTGCCTGCAAAAAAAGGAGGGGCAACTTCCCCCTCCTTCCCGTGTACCGTTTGCAACAACTACATCATGAATCTTCTGCGAATAAACAGCAGTCCTCCACCGACCGCTGCGACCATGCCCAGGGTGGCCGGTTCCGGGATAGCCTCAACTATAAAAGCAGGGCTGTTCGCACCGGCCTGAGTACTGTTGGAATGACCTGCATAAGCGTAAAATCCCAGCTTTGTAACGGTCTCTGTTCCGGAAAACAGATTGGTTGCGTCCGTTGCTCCACTCAGACCCCCAACATATCCACTCTCATCTGCGGGAGTATACTCCTTCCATCTTAGAGCCATCAGATCGGTTGCATTGTAGTTATTTGCGCGGTAAACAGTGCCATTCACCTCCATCAACAAATAGCGATATTTCGCTCCGCCACCGGGACTGGTCACCGTCAGGCCCGTTTGAACATTCGTGATACTGCTTATTGACGCACCTCCATTGTACAGCTCAAACAGGAGCGAACCGCCAACATCCATGGATTCACCAGCTGTATTCCACTTCAAAGCGGCTCCAGAACTGCCTACAACAGCAGCATAGACACTGGGGAGGTTATTTACGTCATTGGTCCAGACAGCTCCATAGCCGCCATAAACCTTGTTGACACCGTCTGATGCCAGGAGATTGTTGGCATCAAATGCAACACCCATATCCTTTCCAGCCAGGTTTGTGGTTATGGTACCTCCCAGGTTTATAACTGAACTTGCCCAGGTAGATGAGTCGAACAGTACGTCTGCTGAAGCAGCAGCCGCAACCATTGATGCGATTAGTATCCCTGTTATTTTCCTCATTATATTCCCCTTCTGTTTTTCCGATCGATCGCACAAGACAACATGCAAGAATAAACGCAGCATTAACCCTGCGGTTAATGCTGCGTGATCATCCTTATTCAAGCTCGATGCGGTAGTAAGCCTGGCCAGACAAGTTGGTTACGGTTTCCGTATTCTGCGGTGCCGTGGCGGCAATGCCTGTTCTGATGGTGATCCACGAAGCGGGCGCTAGGTGGTCTGTGCTCAGCAGGCGATAGGTTTTCCCGGCGACCGACTGCCACTGGACGGTGTAGACGTCCGATCCACCACCTTGGTTCAGCCCTTCCATTTGCAGCAGCGACAACGGATCGGTCGGGTCGGTATCGGCCAGGTGTTCATGGAGGTCGATGACTCCATCGCCATCCCAATCGCCCGTCCCGTCCTGGGAGAGATCCCCGAAGAATCCGGTTTCCCAGGCATCATTCATTCCATCTCCATCGGTATCGTCTGAAGCCAGCGCATAGGCTGCGATTTCCTTCCAACCCGTATATGCGTCATAGCCTCCATCCGCAAGAATCTTGATCTCGATTCCCGTGACATTTGCAAGCTCTTGTCCGAAGGGAACCATTTGGCCCTTACAAACCGGTGGCGCTCCTGCTGAATCATCTTCAGGATTCAATTCAAAAGGCACATTCGACAGCAGCTGCGTTTGACCTGAATCATAGGTAACCGTGATATCCGCAAGCGTAATGCCGCGACCGTTTCTCCAACCGCCATTATCCCTTGCCGCAAAGTTCCATAGAATAATACCCGACAGGTCAGTGGGGTTCGTAAACTGGTACTGAACGCTTGAGCCGATACCCGTTGAGCTTTTAAAGCGTCCGTTATACGACCATGGATTGGCTTTCTGATTCATGGGCGCATTCCAATAATAGGCCGCATAACTCATCGCTTCATAGACCGTTGTCGCTCCGCTGGAAAGGGTATTTGAAATGCTGCTTTCATCCATAAACCATCCACCGTCAATCGTCGCGGAAAACGGACGAGCACCGTCTTCAATACCGACAGTGGTGGTATAGCTATCCGGCAGGTAAACCACAGCATTAGGCAAAACGGTTAGAAGCAACGCGTTGGTCGCGAAAAGTCCTTCATCATCCTCCGCGACGATGCTGAAGCTGTTTTCACCTACGTCGTCTCCGCTTGGGGTTCCACTCAATGCGCCGTTGGCAGCAACCTGCAGCCATGCCGGACCGTCGAGTGTTCTGCTGTAGGTTATCGGCCCCCCGTTCGGATCGACTGCACTGCCGGCAACCGAATTGGTATAATAAACACCCGGTTGCGCATACGTTGCTGCGACATTCGTGGCACTCAGAAAATACGGAGCTGGATCGACGAAAATCGGCGGAACCCCGAATTCCCCGTAAACAGCCACATTATCGATTGAAAGCGGCGAAGTGGAAGGCTCCCCATGGATACGAAATGTTGCGGACTCGCCCGGATCTAGAATCCAATCGCCCAGCAATCCGGTAAGGTCTGCAGCCAGTTCGTCCTCCGGATATGCATCATGCAGAGTCCATTGCGTTCCATTGGTACTGCCGATTGGTACTGCGAAATCAGTAACAACGATTCCGTTCGGCACCACCAGATCTCCGCCTGTATATTCAATAATCACCCTCTCGCTGGTAGTCGCCCAAGGGGCGAGCGCATCAAGGCGAAGTTCCGTAAGCGCCAGATTGGTTGAACTGTTGTTCTGGATCGTATAATCCATCCAGTATCCTCTATTGATAATATAGGCGTTCGTTGCGACAGTCAGGGGATCCGTTTCCCAGGTCTCATAACCGGCATCATCCGGACCGAAATGCATATCGTTGCAACCCAACCACTGGGTTGGTTTACCCTCGGCATCCCGCCGGGAACCTTCAATGCAGTTGGTTATCGTGCTCTGCACTGCCGTCAGGTTAATGAGACTGTTCGTGATAATCTCGGCCTCGGAATCCCAGTATGTGTTGGTTTTTGAACTGATATTCTCCCAGCTAATCTGCCCGAATAGCAGTTCCTGGGCGGAAAAAGCCGTCAGTGAAGACGTCAAGGCCGCCAGACCCAGTAGTATACGTTTGTTTGCGATATGCATAGCCTCTCCTTAGCTAATAGTTTAATGGATACTACAATTGTTTTATTAGAATATGATTTCTCGCATTCTACCCCAATTTACGCCGCTGATTTTTGAACGACATCACTCTGAGGTTATTTATTTCATTATTTTCCGTTGAATGCCCCCGGCACTGTCCTATTTCCTTTTTTCAGCCGCTGCATCCAACTGCACGAATGGCCATTGAGTCATGGATAACCCGCTCCTTCATCGCCGAGTTCACTCCACACCCACCCGGAAGAACAGCTGCGGTGAAGCGTTGGTGATCCCCATCGTGTTGGTGTCCGGTGTGGCCGGTATGCCGCTGCGGTTCGTAACCCAAACGCCCGACGACAGATCCACCGAACTCATGATGCGGTAAACCTTGCCGCTAACGGATTGCCATTGAATTACATATGAATTTGCGTTGCTTCCGGCCGTCAGTGAATCGACTCTGAGCAGCGACTGGGCATCGGTCGGGTCGGTCCCGGCCAGATATTCGGAACGATCATCGATGCCATCCTGATCCGCATCCCCCAGGCCGTTTCTCGCCAGCGAACCGAAGAAATCCAACTCCCACGAATCATCAAGCCCATCCCCATCCGAGTCCGTACTGCCGGCGACCCCGGCAGGCTGTCCGGAAACGGCCACATTGTCCAGATAGGTCCAATCCGTACCGTTATTGAAGGTCAGCCGGAAGGCGGCCGATTCGCCCGGCGCCAGCGTATAGTCCGCCAGTCCGGTCAATGCGATGTCGACATCATCAAAATCCTCATTCACCGGCGTCCCCGAATGAGTCGGAAGATCCAGCGTAGCGACAGACCCGACCGTGATCGATGATCCGGCAAGCACCTCCAGGCTGATACTGCTCATTGCCAGGGAAGACTTGCGCCAGGTGTCGCAGAGGAAATACAGCAGTTCCAGATCATTGGTTTCGTTATTCGTAATCTCAAAGTCGATATATTTCCCATCCGTCGCCGTCCGCACCACATCCAGGTTCTGATTGTTGTTCGTGCGCGCGCCGCCTAATGAAGTACCGAAGGTCTCATCAACCGAACCGGCGAGCTTTCCCTGAGAGAAGCCGCTTCCATCGTCGCTATAGGTCAAGCTGCCGGAAACATTAAGTAGACCCATGGCCGTCGGCGCCCGGACCAGACTGTTCGGCGTGACAAACTGATCCCATCCGATCAGCAGTTGACCCAGGTTCATAACCGGTGGATATCCGACATTCAGATTCACCCGGTCAAATGCACCGTATGGATCCTCAACCTGCAGGATCAGTGTGCTCGGCCCCAGGTCATTCAGTCCCGGTGTTCCATAGACCACACCGTCCTCACGGACAAAGAGCCAGGCCGGCCCAGCGATCCGGCGGAAGGTCAGCGCATCGCCGTCGCCGTCGAAAGCAAGTGCATTCAGGTTGGTCGAGAAGAACTGGCCGGCCGTGAGTTCCGTGACCTCCACCGAGGGAACCAATACGAGCGGCGCGGCATTCGACCCATCATCCGGCGGAAGCAGCCGCTCAACACGAAGGTCATCGATCCAGCAGCCGGCCAGGATTCCGGCCGATATCTCAATATGGTCGAGCTCCGTCGCGCTGCCGTTATACGGAAGCACCGGGGAAATCCATTGACCATAGTTCAGCTCGAGCACATATCCGGACGCCCCGCAGGTAATGGATATCCCGTTGATCTTTTTCAGGTCATACACGGAGCCCGAGTTGAACAACTCGTTCGGCGAACTCCCCGGAATGAAACTTTCGGTCCCTCCGGAATGCACATAGAAAAGCTGCTCATCCCCGTTAAAACCCACCTCAAATGAAGTGTTGCCCAAAGCATCCATCCCTCTTAGGTAGACCTTCTTTCGGCTGTCTCCCCCTACGCGCCGTGGCGAGAAGTCCAGCTTGATCCGACAGCCGTCAACCGCCACGGCATCGGCAAGAACCGCCTCGGCCTGGAAGCCGCCGGACAACTGATCAAAGCCCAGCCCATGATCTACAAACTGATAGTACCCTTCCCCCTCAAGGGCAGTCTCTCCGATCTCCACCCCCGATGCGGGAGTCCCGTTCCAATATCCGCCATAGGCGGTTCCGGCATCGAGATTGGTCACCGTCGTATTCGTCTCTGCCTGGCTTAACTCGAAATCAGCGAGGAAAACCGGCTCGTACATCGGCATCAGGCCGACCGCTTCATCAGACCGCGGGGAGGCATTATCAGAGGTATCGACCGCCTGAACTTCATAGTAATAGGTGACGCCGGCCACCACGCCGGTATCCGTGTATCCGCTGCCGTCGACATTCATGTCCAGCAGCCGGTAATCCTTACCCGATGCCGTGGAGCGCCACAGGCGGTATTCATGCAGATCACCTTCCGCATTATCGTCCCACGCCAGCAGCATTTCACCGTTTGAATAGAGCGCCGTTAAACCTGTGGGCATGGCCGGCGGCGTCATATCCGCCGCATCCGAACGCGGAAAGACAATATGGTTGAAGGATAGTGCCGGCAGGGTTCCGCTGAAGGTGCCCCCGGAATAGGTCAGGCTGAGCACCTGATTGGTGCCCCAGTGATTCCGGGAATCCGTGCCCCACTGAGAGGGATCGTCCACCATGGACTCTCCATAATGACTGCCGTCGGTTTTAACGGTAAAGAGACCGGAGAAATCCACATTGACCGGCTCCGGATTGCCGGACTTGTTCAACAGATACAGATGGATGTCCGTCGCGGTCTTGACCACGAAAGACGGGATATCATTCGACACCGTATCCGACGCATACAACATGGTGGCGCCCGGCGCTTCCGCCATCATTTCCCACGACCAGTGAACCGCCCTTAGACGGGGATTACCACCACTGCCGCCATACTTATCCAGCATGGCCGACAAATCCCAGTAGGCGCTCATGTCATAGTTGCCGATCATGAGTTCCATTAATTGTTCGGTCTGGATCAGCCCGGTCTGGAACCAGTTTTCTACATCCGGGTTCTTGCCATCATAAGGACCGGCACCCCCGTACTCATTGTTGGCGATGAATGCATTTGGACAACCCTGTCGCTCGGCCGCTAAGCGCAAGGAATCGGCATAATCGCGGTGTACGCGTTGTTTCTGGTTATCCCACATGGGCGTGGTGGTTTGCCAGTCGCTGAAGGACTGGTTATAGTTGGTCTTAACGGATCCCCCGTAGGGCCATTTCGTATGCGCTTCCGCCCCGTCGAGCCATCCCTCGCTCCATTCCAGCCCGCGACGCAGGGAGGAACTGCTCAGGCCGTTATCATTCCAGATCACCTTGCAGTCCGGATCCACCGCCTTCATCGCCTGAACATGCAGCATATCAAGGTAGGCACCGGCCTTCCCGGAATTACCGGGCCGGGCCTCATTCCCGATATAGTACACCACCCCCGTATAGCCGGCATCGACAATGTGCTGAACCTGGGCAGCCGCCCGGTCGATGCTGTCCTGCATGCGGTCGTAGACAAAGCCGGACCAATCGTTAATCCCGATATGCGGTTTCATGCCTGACAGGGCACATTGCTGCAGATATTCATCCAGGCTCATCGAGTTCGCATCGCCCGTTGCCGGCCCCGGATAATCCGGTGCCCACGTGTCGAGCCGAAAGCCGTTCGGCGGATCCTGCCAGTCCCAGCCCTTGACCGCCGTGCCCCCCGGAAAGCGGGAGGAACCCACCCCGTTCGCCCCGGCCCATTCCGCCAACGTCATGTTTTTCCCCGTCAACGGCCGCGCAAGCACATCATCCGGAATGGCAAAATAGACCTGATGCAGGCTCATCACCCGGTCACTCACCACAAACTGCTCATTATCGGTCTGGATGGTGATATCCACCGCCTGCACAAGCGAAGGAATAGTCACCATAAGCAACAAGACGGCATACCGGTTGACTAGTCCGTTTCCATTCCATGCGATTCCTGAATCAGCCATATCTACCCACTTACCTTCTTTTCCGGATGCGTATTGGTCCGCCGCCTCAGTCTGCTGGAACAGCCAATCCGACTTCCATATGCCGGAGACTTGTTTTGGCCGGCATCTACCCCATTTATCCTCACAGAGTTAACGACGGATAAACCCGGATGACATCAATGTTCCGTAACACCTACTATGGTTGAACTGAATACGAGTGGTACTCACCCAGCGTGTAGGGCTGCCAGTCGTTGAATGACTTCGGATTCAATGTGTACGGTTCTGCAGGAGCCTTGGGCGTCATGAAGGTGTTCTTGAGCTTGCCGCCGATGACGTATTCGATGTTGATTTTCCTGCCCTGATGTTTAAGCCACAGTGCCTTGACGGCCTCCAGGCTGGCGGCGGGAGTGTCGTTAATGGATTTAATGATCATGGATGATTTGAAAGCGGATTTTTTTTCACCCTTCGCGTTTTGGGCGTCAAGGATCAGCACGCCCGGAGCATCCTGAGGATAGTCCAGCAGATCCCGCAGCGCGGGTGTTAGCGTGGTCAGAATCAGGTTGTCGGCTTTAAGCTGGCTGTTTTCACGCAGATCCTTCGAAACGGGAAGCCGGGCCCCGGTCTGGGCACGCCATTCGCAAAGCTGCCGGTAGAGCGTTTCGACCAGCTCGGGGTGCTCGGCGGCAATGTTGGTGGTTTCCCCCACATCGCTGGCAATGTCATACAACTCCAGGCGTGAACCATCACCCGGGATGGCTTCGCCGACATAGTGCTCCACCAGTTTGTACTGCCGCGTCTTGAGCACCCCGTGCGGAGTGGAACGCCAGTAGGCACGGGTTTCCCCCTTGCCGAAATAACCGGGACAATAGGCTGGAAAATGAAAGGCAAGATAATCACGCGGCAACTGATCTTCCGGTTGCTTCAACAGTGGACCCATACTGAGCCCGTCGAGCACCTGATCATGATCTTTCTGGAATGCCGCCTTGCTGCTGCCGGCCAGTTCCAGGAAGGTCGGAAAAAAGTCAATGCCGATGACCGGTTCATCACAGGTCTGACCGGGTTGAATATGCCCGGGATAGGAGATGATCAGCGGCACGCGGATGCCGCCGTCGTACAGTTCAGTTTTCCCCCCTTTGAGCGGATCATTGCCGGTGATTTCACCCGCAGTGTCAATACCCAGATCCCTGTAGCCGCCCACACCTCCGTTATCCGAGTAGAAGATTACCACCGTGTTGTCCAGCAGACCCTGCTTCTTCAGTTGTTCCATCATCCGGCCGACGCTGTCATCCAGCTTCTTGATCATGGCCGCATAGACCGGGCTGTTATGCTTGCCATCGGGCGTCTTCTTTTCAAACAGGGCGATCTCTTCTTCCGGCGCATTGTACGGGCCGTGCACCAGATAATGATTCAGCATCAGGAGAAAGGGTTTGTCCTGCGATTTCAGATCCGACAGCATCGGCGGCACCAGGCTGTCCAGATAGTCACTCAGATATGTTCCCTTGGGAACCAGTTTTTCATCAACAACCTTGAAGCCATCCTCATGATTGTTCCGCGGGTCGTTCCAGTCGCCGAAAATGATTTCGAAGGCACCGTCGGGCGTCTTCGCGCTGGTCGCCGGACCATAGTGAAAATGCGCCCAGAGCGAAGGATGGGAAACGATTTCACTCATATAGAGTCCCTTCCAGGGACCCGATGTCCACTTGGCTTCAAAACCGCGGGCGGGCGGGATGGTATCTTTAGAGTACCCCAGGTGCCACTTGCCCAGCTGCACACAGTTGTAGCCCAGGTCCGTCAGCGCATTGCCGAAGGTACGCAGATCCGTGGACAGATCGCCATGATTAGGCGGAGGAACCAGGCTGCGGGTCCGGGCTTCTCCTCGTTCGGAATCGGCCACATTGTACATGCCCGTGCGGCCGCAGTATTCCCCGCTGTACAACGCCCCGCGCGCCGGTGCGCAGTTGGGCGAGTTGGCATGGGCCTGGGTAAAAAGCATGCCGTCGGCAGCCAGCTTATCGATATTAGGCGATTCGTAATAACGAGAGCCCATTACTCCCAAATCCGTGTAGCCAAGGTCGTCGGCATAGATGACCACGATATTGGGCCGGGTTCCGGCATTCGACTGGACCGCAACCATGCTGACGCCAAGTGCCATAAGCACTGCGTAAGCCAGTTTACATGCACGGAATCGAGGGTCTTTAATAGTGATCATATGTGTTCCTAACCATGGTAATAATGCTTTCTCTCCCTCCCAAATAGACGACTCGTGCATGCTAACGACATCAGGAGGTACAACGAAAGCGGCTGGACCGATTCAGGAAGAGCGGCCTGTACGGTTTATTCCAGTTCCACGCGGAAGAAGGCATTGGTTAAATCAGCGGGTACCGATACCGACTCGACCGAGGAAGTGGCCTGGATGCCGGAGCGGTTGGTGAACCAGCTTCCGCCCAATGTTTCGACGCACATGATCCGGTAATTCTTGCCCGGAACAGACCGCCATTTAACCACCACCTCATTGGCGTTCGTGCTGTTGGGTGTGAGCGAATCCATCCTCAGCACAGAACCCGGACTTACCGGACTTGTTCCGGCCATCCATTCATATAGATCAATCATGCCGTCGCCGTCAGAGTCGGAAAGACCATCACTGGCATCCAGGCTGCCGAACATATCGATCTCCCATGCATCCGGAAGCCCGTCGCCGTCCGTATCATCCGGATCGGCAGGGGCAAACGTCCCGGTGATGGCCAGATTGTCGATGTAGGTTTCCCCACCACCCGTCAAATCCTGAACCGTCAGTTCAAAGACCGCGGTTTCATTGGTCGCCAGCGTGACATCCAGTGCGACACCGTCGAGGTCATTCGTCAGATCCACATCAACATCGTCAAAATCGACAGCGGCTTCAATATTGGTCTGCCAGGAGACCAGTGCATTGGTTGCGATCAGCGTATTGTTGCTGTTGGACAGATCACCGCTCACATACGTGACTCTCCAGTTTCGCGGAGCGCCATTCCACGTCCGAACCGCATCAAAGCAAATTTGATCCAGTACGAAATCTTGGCGACCCGTGTTATTGAGCTCAATCCGAAACGTATAGACATCATCCCGCGGATCGGAAAGATCCTGGAGGAGAAATGAACCATTCGCACTCGTAGCAACACCAGTGCTGGGCAGTGTTCCATAGGTACCATCCGCAGAACCCTTGCCTGTCTTGGTCTCAATGGTTCCCGTACCTGCGGAAGACAGCGTGGCGCTCAGGCCCGGACCATTCTCGGTCGGAGGCCCGAGTAGGCCTCGATCCCAGCCGATAATATTACCCGTGCCGCCGCCCGGATTCCCGCCCTCCAGTCCGACGGAAACGATCAGTGTGGCTGTCGCTGTTCCGCCGTTACCGTCATCCACCGTCAGTGTAAAGGTATTGTCACCTATATCAGAACTATCCGGCGTGCCGGAAAGTATGCCGTCGGTGCTCAAACTCAGCCAGCCGGGTCCGCCGGGCAGCAATGAAAAGGTCAGCTGATCCCGGTCCGGATCGTTCGCCTTGAGGGTGATTACCGCATGGAAAGCGTTGCTCACAGCGGCGCCACTTACGCTGATCGGGTCCTCGGTAAACGTCGGCGGTACATTCCCCGTCACCGAGGGCGGCCATTCATAGAGTGCCACATCATCGACGTAGCCCTGCGACCCGGACCATGCTTTAACCTGCAGATCGGCCGAGGTGGAAGATGAGCCGGTCGCAAACGAAATCAGCTGTTTTTTATAACTCGACACCGTCGTATCTGCAGTGACCTTTGCTCCCCCGGCCGGCGTCGCATTGAGTGTGACCGTTCCGCCGCTTACCGCTTTCATCATCGCTTCAAAGACATAGCTGGTATTCGCTTTGAGCCCGGACACGGTGACCTGAGCTCCGCTACCATCAAGGAAAAGACTCTGTGATCCTGTAAAAGGATCATCGCCGCTCACAACAGTCCCTGTCCATAGGTTCCATGGCGCTCCCCCCTCTTCAAAGCCGGGGTTCGTCAAAAGGTTCTCAATCACAGGCAGTTCTTCATTCGGTACGGCAATAACAATATACTGGTCGACTGCATCACCACCCTGGTAGTGGTTGGCCGGCAGCGTGATGTTTCCTTTGCTGACATCCTTGGAGTAAAGGTTGTAAACAAAGGAGTCGCCCTGCGCCTGAACATAATTTCCGGTGTCGGTCCATGAGCTAAGCCATCCCGGCAGATTCGTTGTATTGCCCGGATAGCCGACGTACAGCGTTGTGTCGTATTTGAGGTCAAAGTTAAGCCAGCTGTCACCGTCTTCGGACGCGTCGGCATTCGCCGTCACGATATAGTCGGCACCCGCTAGAGAGCCTACATCACTGAACACCTTGCTGCCATCCGAGTAGACAGGCTCTTCGATAGCCAGCCGGCTCGCATAACTGATATGTCCCCAATACGGAAGGGATATGTTGCCGAGCAGTTGATACAGTGGATCTGCTTCAGAAAGATGCTGCGCCAGCAGGGCCCGGTGCACTTTCATGATCCCGGCATAGGCGGGGTCGGAAGCCACGCTGGACGTTTCATCCGGATCATTGACCTCGTCAAACAGCTCTTCCCAGATCACGGCATTGTCATTGGTCACATTCTGCCATTGATTGTAGCGGAAATCCTTCGTGCGAACCGAATGACAGAAATAAGGGTTCTTCGTGATATTGACACAGCGAATCTCACTGAAGGTCACGGGTTTGCTCATCTGGGAACCTTCCACGACCGGCAGAAAGCTCTTGCCTTCCGTATGCGCGGGAATCGGCAGTCCGAGATAATCGCAGATCGTCGGATAGATATCGACCGACTCAACCATGGCCGCCGTGGCGCCGGTAATGGCCTGATTCCCCGGAAAGCGGACGAAGAGCGGCGAACGCATGACGTTTTCGTGCTGCGTGTGTTTGGCCCAGCGCGCATGATCCCCCAGGTGAAATCCGTGATCGCCCCAGATGATCACAGCGGTGTTATCCGCCAGCCCGTTATCCTCCAGCGCCTGCAGAACCCGGCCGACCTGTGCATCCGCAAAGCTGGCACATGCATAATAGGCATGAATAAAATCAAGCGCTTCATCATTGCTGACATCGGTATCGCCGGCAATCCAGGTCTGCGATCCATCCACATGACCATAGGCGCCGATTTCATTCCACCAATAGTTGTAGGGCGCAATGCCGTCGGCACGATTCAGCGGCTCCAGCCGGGCAATCTCCTCGTCGGTATACAGATCCCAATACGACTGCGGGGCCACCCACGGCAGATGAGGCTTGTAGATGCCCAGGGCCAGGAAAAACGGTTCGGAAGGCGGATTGTTGAGAACGTCTATGGCCTTGGAGGTCGTGATATAGTCGACGTGCCGCGAATCCGCCCCGTCATAGATTTCGTACACCGGACGCCACTGGTCCTTCACATAATTAAAGTCGACATAGCAGGTCCAATCGCCCTTCCAGGGACTCACCGACCACCCGAACCCGTCGCCTGTACCTTTCCCGTGGTACACCTTGCCGAGTGACTGGGTGAAGTATCCGTGATCCAGCAGGTACTGGGGAAGCGTCGGCATGGTGTCCGGCGCGTTGGCTATATTGTCCGCATCACCGTTGTTGTAAATACCGGTGCTGATTGGACGGCGGCCGCTCAGCATCGACGCGCGGGACGGACCGCACACCGGATACGATACATTGTGCCGGGTGAATGCCAGTCCGCTGCTGACGAAACTGTCCAGATTCGGGGTTTTCGCGCCACCCCCGTAAACGCCCATCACCGGCCGCATGTCATCCAGGCAGATCAACAGTACATTATCGCCCGCAGCTCCGAACGCCGCGCCGGCCATGCCCAGTACGGCGGCGATGATGGCCAGGATCGCAGCCGGCCGATTACAGGAAGCGGTTGCTCTTTTATTTCTGGTCATAATTATTCTCCATGGTGTCATCAAAACACCCATACATCTAGCCTGACCCTGCATGGTGGCAGGCACTGCCCTAACGTTCCCTTCCAGCGCTATTCGGTTTCCAGTTCCACACGGAAAAAGGAGCAGGAGGCATCGGTGGGTACGGCTGCAGACGCGGTATCCGAGGTGGCCTGGATGCCGGACTGGTAGTTGGTCCAGTTTCCGCCCAGGTTATCGGCACACAGAATCCGGTAGCTCTTGCCGGCTACCGACTGCCACTCGATCACCAGTACATTGGCGTTGGTGCTGCTGAGCGCGGCGGACTCCAGTCTCAGCACCGATTCAGGATCTGTCGGGTCTGTGCCGGCCAGATATTCGGATAAATCATTCAACCCATCCATATCCGCATCCCCTGTTCCATTGTTGGTTGTAGATCCAAAGAAATCCAGTTCCCACTGGTCATCCATGCCATCGCCATCGTTATCTACAAACGCTAAAGAGCGAACACCGAACACAGCCAGGTTATCAATGTACGTTTTAGTTGTTTTAGTCTCCCCGCTTAAGGTCAGTTCAAACACCGCGTACTCATCAGCAGCCAGAATCATATCGTTTGTGAGCACGGAAGCTAAATCCACATCAATATCCTCGTAATCTCCTCCCAGCGCAGAAGGATCATTATTGCTTTGCTGAAGGAACTCGCCCGATCCTAAATTCGTACCATTCGTCTCATCCAGATTACCATTAACATAGGCCAGTGACCAATTCTTCGGCGCCTTGCCCCACGTAAGAAATGCGTCAAAATGAATGCTTTTCAAGTCCAGATCTTGCACCCCGGCATTGGTAATGGAAAAAGTAAAATGGTATGTCTCACCAGAATCGACAGTCGGCGAATACACCTCAAAACAACCATCTGCTGCATTGCTGGAGGCTCCGTTCTGCGTTCCGTATGTTCCATCCGTTGACCCTTCTGCAACACCGGGGTTTATGATTGTTCCTGCGATGGATAATTCACCATCTGTCGAGGCCTCAGTCACTGTTGGAAAGCCCGGGCTACCGGTTTCCCACGCCGCAAGCACACTGCTGGCGGTATTTTCAACCAGAATTAACAGGAGGGCCGTCCCGGATGCACCATTCTCATCCGTCGCCTGTACCCTGAATGCGTTTAATCCAGAATCCACGCTGGTCGGTGTTCCTGAAAGCACTCCATTGCTTGCGACATTCAACCACGCCGGACCGGAAACCTTCGAATAGTTCAATTCGCCAAGCCCGCCGGCAGCCGACCCCGCCAGCGTTCCGCTGTACGCAACTTCGACGGCACCCCTTGCTCCCATGATGATTTTTTCTGGAAATACCGGATCATCATGTCCTGTTAAAAGGCCCAGTAGAACCGGAACGATTTTTTCACGCCAAAGCGTATAACCGCTTGCATTCGGATGGAGGTTATCCTGGAAGTATTGCGTATCCTGCAGCGTCGCATCCCCGTCTGTTACGAAGTGCGAATATAAGTCATAATAGGTCACTCTGCCGGCAAAGGCCGGCTCGAACGGAAACTGAGAAATGATCGCATTAACAGGTTGTATCTGGTCCACATTCTTCGTGGGTGTATCTAAACCGGCCGGCAGAATCGATTGCAGCAGGATATGCGCCTGCGGCTCTTTAATCAGCAGCTTGGTGATGACCTCATGTATCCCGTCCGCAATCTCCTGATTCGTCCCGCCTCCGTTAAAGGTGTTATTCACGCCGATCATCAACGCAATCACCCTGGGCGCAAAATCCGGATGGTCAAAATCACCCTTCCCGCCTTCGGCAGCAGAAAGAATCCGATAGAGGACATTTTCCGTCCGATCCCCCGAGATGCCGCGATCGGCAGCATAGAGCAGGCTGCCCGGTGTGCTGAAGACATTATCCCATTCGGCAGTTCCCCGATCCAGCCAATGGAATGTTATGGAGTCCCCGACAAAAACGACATTGACCAGTTCGTGCTGCAACGCAGCAAAAGCGGCATCAGCCGTAGCATAGGTATTTGTAGGATATGGATTCCGGACGGCCGGAATCAAATTTGGATGCGAGGCGGTATCTTCCACCTCAATCTGAAGCGTTGCGGTATCCGTACCGCCGTTCCCATCCGATACCTGAATCGTCCAGCTGTTGATGCCGACATCCAGGACCGACGGCATCCCCGAAAGGATACCGTTCGTTTCGATATTCAACCAGGTCGAACTTGTCAGATTAGAATAGGTCAGCACATCCGTAAAATTCGCATCAGATGCTGTGCCGGCCAATGTTCCTCCATAATTATCCCCCACCCGGGCATTTACCCGAACCATGAAGTTCGTACTGAATACCGGATCCGGATTCGGAACAGCAGCCTGCCACCCGGAATGGAGTATATTCATCATATCACCCAAAACCGAGGCATATGCCGGATCCCCAACAGAATTGGTGACCTCTTCCTTTATGAGGGTATAGTCATACAATTCCTGCGCTAACGGAGCATTCGTCGGCCCCCATTCCGTATACCGGTATTGCGCTGTACGCACCGTATAGCCCGGCACATCATTGAATGATCCTGTCCAGTGTGTATGCTGGCTGAATGCTCCGGTTTTCCATGCATGATCCGGAGCTTCCACCAGCGAGGCAAAACTGCTTCCCTCCAAATGACCCGGAAGCGAAAGACCGCACAGTTCCGCCAGCGTCGGATAAACATCCACAAATTCAACCAATGCATCGGACGTCCGCCCGGCGGTCGTCTGCCCCGGAACATGCAGAATCAACGGCGCATGCGTAGCGCGTTCATACGTGGTATGTTTCCCCCATACGCCTTGGTCGCCCAGATGCCAGCCATGGTCGCCCCAGAGAATCACAATGGTATTATCGGCCAAACCCAAAGCCTGCAGTTCATCCAGCACTCTTCCCACTTGCGCATCTGAAAAACTCACGCAGGCATAATATCCGTGAATCAGGGTCCGGGCCTCTTCATCGGTAAGATCGGGAAGCGTCCCGTCCGTTGGGACGTTGTAATTAGACAACTCGCTCCAGCTGTATGCATGATCGGAAGACCCTGCCGGACGGAGCGGATTTGCCGCCAGATTGATCGCGTCATGATCGTACATATCCCAATATTTTTTCGGCGCGGAAAACGGAAGATGCGGCTTGCGGAAACCGACCGCCAAGAAGAAGGGTTCACTGTCATCCTGATGCAGTTTCAATTCCTGAACAGCCCGGGCGGCTATTTTTCCATCGCGCACCTGATCATCTGGAACGTCGGTATACCGCCCGTCAACAGGTTCCCTGGCTGCCTCAGCCTCGGCCGTAATCCATCCCTCAGAGCTCTCGGAAGGCTTCCAGCGGGTATCCCATTCGGAAAGGTGATCGCCTGCGGTCTGGCCGTAGACTTTTCCAAGTGAAATGGTGGTATAGCCATTATCTTTAAATAGCTGAGGCAATGCGGTTATGCTGGGGGTCAAATCAAAGGAATCCGGACGCAGACCCGTTAAGAGGCTCTGCCGAGAGGGCTGGCACGTTGCATACTGGCAATAGGCACTGTTAAACGTCAATCCGCTAGCCGCCAATCCATCAATATTGGGAGAAAGTATATTTGTTTCCCCATAGCACCCCAGATCAGGCCGCAGATCATCCACCGCTATAAACAGCACATTCATCGGTTTGCCTGTCGCAAACGAAGAGATGCCGAGCAAACATAAGCCTATCAGAGTCAACCCGTGATTGACCGGTTTCATAAACGTCGCACGAAACATTGTAATGCCTCTCCTTCTGGAAGTCCTGCACCCGAAAACATGAAGACAATCCCCGGCCGCATTCGACTGGATAGATTGCCTCCAATACCGGAATACCTCCTGTAGTGTTTCGCCTAGCGCAGGAAGCGCAGGCGCAACATCAGAACACTGAGCCCTCTCACGGCTCCTGGCCCGGCGGCACCGGCTCGGGAACAACTACCGATCCTGTGATGGCCACGCTGTCGATATGGGTGTCCAGCGTGCCTGTGGTGGATTTCAGGGTTAAACGAAACGTGGCGGATTGATTCTTTGCCAGCGTCATGCCGGTAAGCGCAACATCCACGTCCTCGTAATCGTTGGCACCGGCACCCGGTTTGGCGCGCTGCGTTTTGAAGCTCCCGGAAGCCACCGGACCCACCTTGATATCCGATCCTTCGAGAACTTCCACGGTCCAGTTCTGCACCGAACCCTTGAATCCCTTCCAGCCGTCAAAATTGAATGACGTCAAGGCCAGATCGTTGGTGCCGGTATTCTTTATCTGAATATCCAGATAGGCTCCGTCCGTCGCGGTTTTCAGGCTGGAGCTGAACTTTTCATTGTTCGTATCGGCACCATCAACACTGCCGTAGGTTCCATCACCGGAACCTCTATCGGCGCCGGACTGGCTCCACTGCGTGGCACTGCTGTAGGTCATCTTGCTGAAGATATATGACTGTGAAAACGAAGCCTTGTTCTCAGTATTCTTGTTCGGATTGTTCCAGCTGTCATAACCGGCCAGGGTATCCGCCGAAGCAGAGATCGCCATGGCAAGGCCGATGATGGAGGTGATCAAATATGTTTTCTTCATGGTACCATTCCTTCGCTTAGCGAGCTTTAGCAACCCCGCCGCCGCATCCGACGGCGGAGTTTGCATCAATTTTATGCGACCGGATTTATTCGATCACGACTTCGACTCGGTAGAACGCGCTCGGCGTCGCATCGCTCACCGTTACCGTATTGGCCGGCGGCGTGGAGACCACGTTGGTGTGCTCGGTGGGCATCCAGTTGCCGGGTACCAGGGTGACGCTGCTCAGCACACGGTAGGTCCGGTTGCTCGCCGACTGCCAGGTGATATCGAGGCCACCGCCACTTGCGGGTGTGGTAGATTCGAACCGCAACAGGGATTCGGGATCAAGCGGATCCGTGTTTGCATAGTACTCGTCATGATCACTGAAGCCGTCATTGTCGTAGTCCGACGTTGCATCGGGCAGATAGCCATTGGTCCAGGTGTTATCCTCCCAGAAATCCGGAATGCCGTCGCCGTCCCGATCGCTGTAGCCGAGCGTTTCATATCGAATCGCAATGTTATCGATAAACCCTTCGACGTTGTTCGCGGCGCCATTGGAGAAGTCCATCTGCACCACGATGGAATCACCCCGCAGCAGGGTCGTATCAGCCCAGGCATTGGTGAAGGCAAACTGATGGCCGGTAAACGCCTGCACACTATTGATCACCGATCCCAGTGCTACGTTTGTATCACTGTTCATCCGGGTAGAGATGCTGATGTCTTTGGGACCGTTGGAGAATCTACCATAATCGAACAGCACGTCCGCAAGCTGTACATCCCAGGGAGTTTCGTTCGTCACTGAGAACTTGTACGTCACCCCATTGGTGGCGGCATACGCATAATCCGACTCTTCCGGGAAGGGGGTCATCAGGATGTCGCCCCATGTTTCATCGGTAGAAGGCTTCTTCGTGTTTTTCTTCGAATAATCCAGCAGCGTGGCCTTCATGCCTCCATGATCCTTCACATCCGCGGGCCAGTTGAACCGAGCCGTCCATCCAACCAGGTTCAGTGCTTCTTCTTCCGGTGTCAGGACCGGAACGACGAGCGATGCATCGATCGTATAGATTCCATCAAAGGCGGACACCGTAAAGGTATTCCATCCGGCATTGGTGCTGACCGGTGTTCCGCTCAGATCGCCGCTCACCGGGTCGATGCTCAGCCAGCCAGGTCCGGAAATCGAATACGTGATGGTATCTCCATCGGCATCGGATACATAATTGCTCAACGAACCGGAAACAGCCGAATCCACCACACCCGTTACGAACGTAAGCGGATCGACACTGAACACCGGCGGATCATTTACAAGGGGGGGAACTCCGACCTCACCAAAGAAACCGACGTTATCGATCACGGCCGCATTGCCGGCACTACCGACGAGCCTAAAGGTCGCCGACTGGCCATCTTCCAGGATCGTGACAGCCATGACCGACGTGAGGTCCACTTCGAAATCCGTCATATCCTGCGGAACGTCGTCGTTGACCACTCGCTGCAGGGTCTGCACGGTCGCAAGCACGTTCGTTTTGGTTCCCGGCAGGTCGCCGTCCATGTAATAGACATCGATCGTGGGCAGGCTGTTTTTCCAACGGCACATCGCATCGAACCGGAGGGCCTGGATTTCGATGTTGGTACCGGAGGTATTGGTCAGCGTCCATTCCACGTACGCACCGTTGTTGATGCGGTACGCATTGGCTGCAACCACACCTTCCCCAGTGAAGTTCGTGGTAATGCTGTCCGGACCATAATACATATCATTGCATGAAAATCCCGGCGCAGCTTCTGTATTGCCAATGGTATTGGTATAGGCACTCTGGATGATGCTTACACCGATATAGTTACTGGGCGTCTCGTAGACCGCGCTGTAGGAATTGACGCCGTTGGTATCGACGTTATCGAACACAGTCTGCCCCATCAGGAGCACCTGTTGCGCTTGCGCGCCTACCGTCAGCAGTCCGACGGCGAGTAATACGGTAATCTTATTCTTCTTCATGATTTCTCTCCTTGCACTCTTCATTGTTGCAACCGGCCGATCCTCCTCAAGTCCCTACCCTGCTTCGGCTTTCCTTTCCGGCCGCTCCCTATACGCGCCATGTACACTCTTGATGTCATACTATATAGAATGTAGATACGCTTATTTATCCATTTGTTAAACAGTTTTATACTATCAGTCTATTTTGTGTCAAGCGATTTTCTGGATCAGAACTGATTTTCCGGTATGGCCGCAGTGCCGATGCAGACACCACGCGGACTCAAGGAATGTTAGTGCGGATTGAATCGGTGAAACCGATTGATTCCGTCCGGCTTCCGCCTTCAGAAATGCGCTACGCAACCGGTGTCACATCATCCCGGAACCCAGTCATCATCAGGTCATGACTGAATCAGTCATCGTCCGCCGATTCACGACAAACCAGGATGGGTGGATGCAGCTCCAGAAACAGATCACGAGCTCTCGCAGCGAGAATTCGGGAGGCGATTAATAATACTATCATTTCACGCATATCTGTTTCCTATCATCCGTTCCGTATGCCTCTATGGCATCGTAGATGAACGTAAAGACCCGCTGTTAAAACCGACGTTCAAAAAATTCCGCCGCAATCAAACCCGTATAACTTCCATACTGTCTTACGGCTTTAACGGTCAGTACAGCGAGGGACACTACGTAATACCATCATCACATGACCAGGCTATAAACAGGCATGATCCCATAATGGACTCGGCGCGCCCGCGCGTCGCACTGCAGGCAATTCGTTTAAGGAGGGCATTTCCCCCTTAGAGGCTTATAGAATTGTATAGCTACTCCTGCTCGACGCGGAAGCGGAAGAAGGCATTGGTGCCCAACGGCACCGCAACCTGCACGCCGTTGGTCTGCCCGGGCGCATCCTGCAGGACGGTGGCCCCGTTGACAGCGGATACCGAAGTCCCCTTGAGGCTGTAGGCCACCGGCATCCAGGTTCCGCCGACGAGGTTGCTTACCGTCTCCAGATAAAGATCGACATCAACGGCATTCGTATTCCGATCGAACCCGACCACCCAGTGGGCCGCATCCGCCCATCCGGCTTCGACGCCGCCATACGCCCACGGATCCAGGTTCAGCGCATACTTGATGAGGTTCGGCAGGCCGTCCCCAATCGGTATCGCGGCCGCACCCGAAATGTTGGTATCGGCCAGCTCCGACTCGGAAAACCATGTTGTCGCCCATGTATCGTACGGCGTTGGCGGAGCAACCGGATTCCAGCGCCCGAACAGCGCCAGGTTGTCGATGTAGGTCGAAGTGACTCCGGTCTGTCCGGAAACGGCCAGATCGAATACCGCATGTTCACCGACGGCCAGCACCATGTTGCTGGTTAGATAGATATCAATATCCTCATAGTCCGCTCCGATTCCGGTAACGAGACTGTTGGTCTGGTTCACCAGCATATCCGCACCAAGAACCAGACCGTTCGTCAAGGCCGGATCTCCCCCGGCATAGGTCAGCGACCAGTTCTTCGGCGCCCCGTTCCAGGTGCGGTAGGCATCGAAATGAATGCTGTCCAGCAACAGTGCTTCCGCACCCGCATTGGTGATCGCAAAGATCAGGTGGAACACTTCGCCGGCGTCTGCAGGAGCAGTCGCAAGTTCGAATGAGTTATTGTACGGCGTGTCGGAAGCCCCGGCCAGCGTGCCGTATGATCCGTCGGTTGAGCCCACCTGCCCCGAGGCAGCAATGCTGTTTCCCGTAAGGACAAGACCGGCATCCACGGATGCATCCTGGATCGTTGGAGCGCCGGCGGTACCCGTTTCCCAGGCCGCCAGAATGGCGGAACCGCTCGTTGTAAGAACCTGAATGTTCAATGCCGCGGTATCGCTTCCACCGTTCCCATCCCGGACCATGACGGCAAATGAATTCCATCCCAGGTCGGCACTTGAAGGTGTACCGTAGAGCACGCCGTTGGTCGATACATCCAGCCAGGCCGGTCCGGAACTTATAAGGAAACTCAGCGAATCGCCTTCCGGATCGCCAGCCAAACCCGCGATATCTCCACTGAAGGGCACATTTTCCGTCGCCTGTGCAATCAACACCGGATCGCTGAATAAGTAGGGTGGTTGGTTGTTATTGGGAGGAATAAGCTCCTGGATCCGTAGATTATCGACCCAGAACGCAGTTGCGTTGCCGCCGGAAATGACAATCTTCGCCACATTGGCAGCCGAGCCGTTATAGGGCAGCTCATCGGAGATCCAGGTGCCGTAATGAAAATCGACCCGGTAACCGGTATCTGAAAGCTTCAGCCGGACATTGCGCATCGTTTCCGGATTATAGTCATCGCCCAGCCAATTGATCTCGTTGTCAGCCCCCTGCGGAATCATGGTCACTGTGCTGCCGGAATGCATATAACCCAGGCGCTTACTCAACCCCGCATCCCCTGAAGCGCTGATCACCAGCTCGAACGAAACATTTCCCAGGGCATCCATCCCCGCAATCGTTATGTCTTTACCTGATCCGCCCCAGGCCCGCAGCGCCGTATCGAAAGATACAAGGGTTCCGTCCAGTCCCACCGGTGCAACCAGGTTTGCCTCCGCAGCAAAACCGCCTGTACCCTGATCGAACAGGGCGGCCTGGCTGACGATCTGCCCGAGCAGGTTGGAATCCACGGCATCCCTGCGCACATGCAGGTTGGTGGAGGGCAGCGAAGACCATGCACCGATCCAGGTACCGGCATCGAAGTTCGAAGTGGATGTACTGTCTTCTACGAGGCTTTCCTGGAAGTCGGCTACGAATACCGGGCTGTAGCTTCCGCGGGAACAGACGATCTCCGCTGAACGTGCGGATACATTATCGTTGGTGTCTACCGCCTCCAGTACATAATAATAGGTCTGTCCATCCACTAGCTCATTATCCGTGTAGCTGTTGGTGGTCAGGTTCATCGCCACTGGACGATAGTCCCTGCCGGCGCGTGTTGAACGGTACAGACGGTATTCCAGAAAATCGCCTTCGGTACTGGCATCCCAGTGCAGGGTCGCGCTATCGGTCGAAACCGATACAAACCCTCCCTGCGGAGCCGCAGGAGCCACCGTATCGCCGGTCGCCGCACGCGGAAAAATAATGTGACTGTACGATGACCCCGGCAGGGTCGCTGAATACGACCCGGCACTCCCACTGACCGTCAACACCTGGTTGGTACCCCAATGGTCCGCGGTATCCACCATCGAAACACCGGCTGGGCCCATGCCGTCATCCACAGTGACAATGCCGGCCAATGAAATGCTGACCGGTTCGGCACTGGTCGACTTATTGATCAGATAGAGATGGATCTGTGTCTGGTCCTTGGCCGCGAAACCGTACGCCATGGTGCTGTCGCTGCTGAAACCGAGCATGGTCGCCCCCTGGGCCTGCCCCAGCATCTCCCAGCTCATGTGCACAGGGTTGAGCCGATTGCCGTTGTAGTAGTCGAAAAGGGATTGTTCCGATATCAGGGCACTGTTTACGCGCGAGTTGTCCCAGAACGCCGCGGAATCATAGTTCCCGATGAACATCTCCTGCAGGAAGTCCGCCATGACCATGGAATACTGGTAGCGGTTGTTGAATCCGGACCAGCCGGGGCTCTTCCCCCACCCATATTCATTGTTCGCAATCAGCAGGTTCGGATAACCCGCCCTGGTGGCGGCTTCGCGCAGCTCCTGCGCATACTCCCGATGGATGCGCCCTTCCCCCTTCTTGTACTCGCGCAACGGCCAGTCGCCCAGCCAGTTGGTCATGTCGTATACCCCCGGTGAAAAATCGGCGCCACCGTAGGGCCACTTGGAGTGGGTCTCGATGCCGTCGATCCATTCGCCGGCTATATCCAGATAGTCCCCCACGATTTGGGGATCGGCATTGTTGTTGTTCCAATAGATGGAAATGTCCGGATCAACCGCCTTCATGGCCTTCGCGATTTCAACATCAACCCGCGCCGCATCGTCGGGCCCGCCGATCTCCCAGACATCCTCGTTGCCGATGTAGTATACAGCCCCCGGAAAGCCGGCATCGACCACATGCTGAACACAGTTCGAGGCTTCCCGGATGGAATCTTCCAGCCGGTCGAAAAAGACGCCGGATTCATGATTGATGCCCACCATCGGCGTAAGATTTCCCTGATGGCAGAACGTCAGGTATTCATCGAGGCTCATCCATTTCGACGAATTATTGGGAACGCCGTTCCAGGCGGGGTCCCAGGAATCCTTATTGATGTAGCCGGAAGGTGCTTCCCAGTGATAGCGCGAGGTGGGGCCCCCGCCGGGATAACGGGCGGAAAAGATCCTGTTGCCGGCTGCCCAGGCGGCTTTCGAACCGTCGGCATACATTGAATCGTAGGCATTATCGTAACGCAGATGCATGTTGATCAGCCGGTCGCTGATCACCCACTTTTCCTCATCGGTCTGAATCGCGATGTTGGCGGCCTCCGCCGTGACGGCCATGCATGCTATGGCAACCCATAATGTAAATCTTGCTATCATCTCACGTAGTGCCTCTCTTAAAGGGTCTCCTGGCCGACCGGGTACGGCCATCCGCCAAGCTTTTTCACAAATAGATTATCTATAAAACTGTTTACTTATTGCGCATACTATATGATTTGTCAAGCTCATACAGAGCCGAATCACATGGTCATGTGTTGGCTTGTTTTCCGACCTTTTGCTGCACACAGCAAGCGATTCCCCAAAATCGCGTTCGTGACAGCTAAAGCAGGCTCGGAAGGATGAAATTCACTCCGACTATCACATCAACCATCCCCGGGAGCCCGATGGTACTCTACCTCAGGGCATCAAAACATCTCCATGCATTGGAGAGGTAAGACAGGGACATGACTAAAAGGTTCAAGAAGGATATTCTAAACTGCCGGTCCGTTTAGACCTGATCACTCCGACTCATCGTCCATCAAAGCCTTCTGCATCTGCTTTGCGTGACGCCTGGCGTCCGGAGGCAGCCATTTGCTCTCGGAGGCCTTCCGGTAGATTTCGCGGGCTTCCGCTGTGCGTTCCTCCTGTTGGTACAGGCCTGCCAGGGTGAAAAAGGCTTCCGGCGCAGCCCGCTCGCAGGCGACAACCTCCTTCAAGAGCGCTTCCGCGTCCTGCTTCCGATCCTCCTGCTGCAGGAAATAGAGCGCCGATGAGGTGTAGTTCCAGTTTTCGGGATTTCCCACGGCGGCTTTCCGCAACCATTCATGCCCCTCATCCTTTTTGTCCTGGCACAACAGCACGCCCAGATTGTAGGCCGCCTGCGCCATCGAAGGATCACTTTCCAGGGCTGTACGCAGATGCCCTTCCGCTGCTTCCAGGTCGCCACGCTCAGCCTGCAGCAGCGCCATGTTGAAGTTGACCATCGGATTTGAAGGCTCGATTTCCAACCCTTTCACAAGGAGATTATAGGCATTGGTGGTGTTTCCTGTGCGGGCATAGACCATCGATGCATTAATTACCGGCTGCAGAACGTCGCCGCGCATCTCCATGGCCTTATTATACACCGCCAGTGCCTTGTCCGGTTCCCCCAAGCGGTCATAGTAGATGCCCTGATTGTAATAGCTGGACCAGCGATCCGGCCACACCGTCAGCGATTTCCAGTATTCGTCCCGCGCGGCCGCAAAGGCCTTCCTGCCTCCTTCGGAATAGGCATTCAGATCGCGACCAATGAGCGACGAGGCAGCGCGTATCCGCACCGTCCTGAACCGATCCTGCGCCGCCTTCAGCAATGCCACCGTGGTATCTCTGGAATCATCGTAGCGCAGGGCATCGGCCGCGGCTGCCCGAACCCATTCATGTTCCGAATCGAGCTGGCGGCGAACCACCGGCCACCGATCCGGATACGGATAGGGATAGTTTAACAGCATGCGCAGGATGGCGACTTTGGCCGGCTGATCGGCCTTCGGGGAATCCAGATACGCCAGGATCTCGGGAAGCCTGTCCCAGTCGCCTGTGCGACACGCTTCGATGATGTGTCCCATCTCAAGAATACCCTTGCCGGAATCGGCGCCATGCCATGACTCAACCTTCTGTTTTGCCCATTCGATGTCTTCCTGCTTGTGCCCATGGAAGTCACCGGTGATGGCTTCCCGGTCGTTATGGCATAGATTGCAGGCGTTCGGGGAGCCGAATTCCAGCGATGCCGCCGGAGACGGCGGACGGAACGAATGATCGGAGCGATGCATGTGTGCCTGGGCGGTCTTGGGCATATGACAGTCGATACATGACACATTGTCCTTTGCCTTGTGATGGGAGTGATCGAGAATGGTGTTCACCCTTTTCTGGTGGCAAGGAAGACACGCCTGATTGGGATTATCCTTGAAACGGAAACGTCCACTGGAGGTATGGCAGTGGATGCATTCAAGCTGTCCGGACCCGGCGCAGGGATTGGCCATCCAGCCGGTCTGGGTATAGTTCTCGCCCAGGTCGCGGCCGTCCGGGAAAAAGTCCGGGTCCTCGTAGCTGGTCAGGTCATAGTGATCAAAATACTGCTCGCCCGGCGTGAAACTGTCCGTCAGCGGAGACATTTTTGCGTGACAGGGGGCACAAGTCGCATCGCGCTGCACCGCATCCAGATCCTTGTGAAAACTGATCAACTTCAAATCCTGCAGTTCCTCGCCTTTCTGCTTGGCGGCCTCGGCGGCCTTGATATGCGCTTCGGCGGGACCGTGACATACCTCGCAGTTGATTCCCGGTTCGGTCCAGGTCGTCGTATAGCTGTCGGTGGCGGGATTGTAGTTCTTGCTAAGCTGGCTGACATGGCAGTCGTGGCAGGCCGTATTGAAGGTCAGCTGCCGGTCGGTCCAGTCCAGCGGAGCATCCTCGATGCCGTTGTTGAAATGACGCACCATGCTGCCGGTGGAGTTGTACCAGGTCCTGGAATGCACGTTGTAGGCCAGCGGGGCTACCTGGAGCTTTCCCTTGTCGAGTGGAACCAGGAAGAAAAAGACATTTTTCCCGCCCAGCGCATGCAGGACGGGATATGTTTTCGTTGCTCCGGAAGCATCCGTCTGCTTCATCACACCGCCGGCGGCATTCAGTTCGACGATAAAGGTGCTGTCACCAATCCGCATCGGCTCGCTCATCGGTTCCAGCGTGCGCGCAAATGCCGCACTGAATGCCTGCATGGCCTTGCCATGATGCGAGGTGCTCCAAAGCCCGTAAAAGCGTTCGTGGCATGACTGGCACTGCGAGGAACCCATGTACTCACCTTGATCCGTGAATTCAAGGGAGAAGGCCCTGCCCGCCTGAAATAATGACGATGCGAGAATCAAAGTTATTAAAAATGTTCTGTTCATACCAATCGCCGTCCTTGCTGAAAATGCATCCCGTGCACCAGGCACCCTGCGCGATTACCGGTGGGTCCACGACCCTGTCCGGTGTTTAATCTCCGCATTCCGGAACTGTAGTTTTAAGTCAGGAGCTGGGCTAAGTCAATCCCGGGCGGAGGTACCCCGGCAGCCGCTGGCGACCAGACCCTGACATCTCCCGAACCCACGGTTTCTGCGTCGTCCGAGTCAGGCGAATCCGATGCTACCTGCCTCCAAGACCGCCGGCCCCTGACCGTTTAAGGTTCCATTCCATCTTCTTCACTATTCGCAATGCGTTAAAAACGATGTCGTTTGCATCGGCCTCCTCGTCAAAATCGCGGGTAAAGCGATACGCCTCGCAACGCAGGAATAGATCCCTGAGCTCATCGCGGGTTTCGTCATCGATTCCGGCATCGGCCAGACGTCCCTCCACCTCGCGGAACGTGAGCGCTCCGGGTTTCAGATGGAACCGATGCCCGAGGTAGCCCCGCAGCATGACATCCAGTTCACCGTAAATTGTTCTCTTTGTCCGGGAGCCGTGTACAAGCCGCATTGCGTGACGGCGGAAAAGACGGTCCGGCCTGTGCGCAGGATGTCTCCGCCGCCCCCGCAAACGGCGCACAGTCCACCCGCATGCACCGAGCAGCAGCGCAGTAGAAAGCAGGCAGCACCATTTCAACAACGGTTTGCTGCCTTCTTCGGCCATGGTAATCCCTGCGTCGCCGACGCGCCTGCTGTCATCTTCCGTTTCCATGAGCTCGGGAGCATTTTCCCCTGTGTAGATGGCAATGCCCGTTGAAGGTTTAACCGAAAGCGGGATCGCTTCGGAACGAACCGTCGCATACGCGTTCGCCGCCGGATTAAAGAAGCTGAGCTCCAGAGGGGGCACGTTGCTGACACTCGTCGCCAACGGCCTGATGGTCTGGGTATAGACTTTCGAAGTTTCCGTTCGCGCCGGAAGCGCCCGCTCCGCCGGAATCTCGAATTGGCCCGCCAGGAGAGGCTGGTAGCGGAGAGGCGGGAAGGAGATATTTTCCATATAGCCGGCGGATGTCACGGTAATGGTGAGCGTAATAGCCTCGCCGACACGCACCGTCTTCGGCTCGGCTTCGACCTCGAGCGCATATTCGCCTACCAGGCCGTTGAACAGAACGGGCCGGCCGGCAGCGGGCAATGGCTTTACCTCCAGCATCAGCGGATCAGATTCCGTATAGATACGCTCATAGTTGCGATCGGTCACGTTCTGGTCGAAAAAGGTATTGTCGAAGTAGGCCGGGTACTGAAATGCATTGCGACGATTCAGATTCGCATTTCCCGCCGCATTCCCATCGGCGGCACAAAGCAGCATCGACGCGGGAATGGTCAAGCGGCCGCTGACCCTCGGCACAAGGATCTTCGAGAAGGAGAGCGACTGGTGTTGCACACCCTCGGCTTCATAGCTTCTTCGTTCTGCCAGCACACGCGTGCCGTGGACCGGCAGGCCCGTGGCCTGGGCGGGATCTTCATTGCCGGGTGCATAAAGGTCGAACAATTCGAATCGCCTGTCGTCCAGGATTGGAAAGTGAAAATCGACCGCCTTGAGGGCACTGAACGGATAGGTGCTGTCCCATTCCGTTGTCAGGAGAACCGGCTCGCCGACGTAGACGGTTCGGGCCGACAGGTTCACTTTCAGCGACATGCGGCCGGTCTTGACCGGTTTCAGCGCATGGATGGTCAAGGGCGCCGTTTCAAGGTTTCCGAATCGCATCGGAGGAATGATCCGCTCCCCTTCCTGCCGTGCCCGGAAGGCAAAACGATAGAGCCACACGTTGGTTGCATTGGCAACGGCGGTTGTGTCGAGCGGCACGGCATTGAAATCCGGCATGTCGTCCAGCCCGGGCGCATGCGGCTGCCGGGGCGCCTTAACGATCACGTCGACGTTGAATACCTGGCCCAGATATACGTTGGTTTCAGAGGCCGTTGCCTGGGCATAAAACCCATCTTCCGCCTGCACGGCCAACGAACACGTCATGAATGCGATGAAAATGTATTTCCTGAAAAACATGCTACCAGTCCTTTTCGACGGCCTTGTATGCGCCTGCCCTGCTCTTCTTCCGCCGCTCCTGGTTACGGAGCTCCTCGGTAAGTATGTCCGCTTCGGTCCGGTTGGGCGGCGGCACGCCTCGAATATCCTCGTATTCAGAGAAGTCACCGAAAGGATCCGCCTCGTCGTACAGGTCCGCGTCCCGATCGGACTGTTCATAATTCTTTTCGTCATCATCGGAAGCCTCTGACTCGTCCTCGGATTCGCCCTGGGCGTCCGGCACCGACGGTGCTGCATCCAGTGCGGCAACGAGCTCCGCCAGCGCACGGGTCTGATCAGGAACCGCCATCGCATCTGCGGCCAGACCCGTATGCACGAACGTTTCCATCAGCGGCCCCGGGATCGTGGTTCCGTCCGGCAAGGGAATATCCGCGTGGAGTCCCGAGTCGGCAATGACATCAGCCAGATCGCGCACCTCGCCTTCCAGACCCTGCTGCGCCTCGCCCGTATCGTGTTCCTTGATGAGCTTCATCTGGCGCTCGATGAACTCCTGAAGCTTGTCGTGGATATACCTTATCAACTCGTTCTGCTGCTGTTGTTGATCCTGCTGATTGCGAACCTCCTCCGCAATAGCGGCAGCCAGGCGCTGGCAGACTTCCAGGTTGAATGCGGCATCATCAAAGTCGGGACTGCATTCGAATGCCTGCCGGTAAAGCAGGGCGGCCCGCTGACATTGTTCCATGGCAGCCTGCGGCTCCTCCGCCCGCAGATTGAGGGCCGTTTGCACCAGGCTGTTCGCCAGGTTGTACCAGCACCGTGCGCGCAATGAATCATCGTCCGCCAACGAGGACGCAGCATCGAACGCGAAGACCGCCTCCTCGAAACGGGCCAGTCGGTATTCCGCCGTGCCGAGGTTGTAGAAAACCTCCGCCGAACCATCCATTTCCATTGCCGATGTCTGATATGCGCGGACCGCGTCCTCATACCGGCCTTCCCCGTAGGCTTTGTTACCTGCCTTGAACATTCGTTCAGGGCTGGCTGATACCGTACCCGCGATACAAAGAAGAAAGGTCAGCATCTGTACCGCACGCAGGTTCCATCGATGCGAAATCAGCAAAATCAAAACCGCTGCAGCAATAAAGGTGGGGAACCGTTCTTCGTAGCGTTCCATGGTTTCCCTATCAGTCGGTGCGCGCTCCGCATCCTTCATCACCCGCCGGTAGATCTGCCGGAAATCGAACGGCCCGTCCGCCACCTCGACATACACACCGCCGGGAACAGCCGCAGCCATGCTGCGGAGTGTCTCTGAATGCAGCCTGGTCCAGACTTCCCGGTTGCCGTACTGCAGGAACCTGCGCCCGCCTTCCTCCTCATCATCAAGGGCAATGCGGCCGCCACGTACCCGGTCTCCGATTCCGATGGCCATCAGGCGCGCACCGGCATCGCCGAGCACGCGCGCCGCTTCGACTTCATCGCCTGCATTACCCATGTCCTCCCCATCGGTAATGAGAACCACGTCCTGCAGGCCGGCTTTGTCCGGATCGATCAGCTTTGCCGCCGTCTTTTCAAGTGCGTTGGCGATCCTCGTCCCCCCAGCAGTAACGCTTTCGGGCGTCGCCTGCCTTAGCGCCATGCGGAAATAGTCGTAGTCAACCGTCATGGGACACCGGATCTCGGCCGATCCGGCAAAAAGCACCAGTCCGACCCGGTCACCGGCCAGCATGTCCACGCAGTCGAGAATCGCGGTTTTTGCACTTTCGAGCCGGTTGGGGTGCAGGTCCTCGGCCAGCATGCTGCGCGAAACATCCAGCACAAAAACCAGGTCCCGCCCGCTGTGCTGCAGGTTCTGTTCTTTCCGTGTCCAGGCAGGACGTGCAAGTGCAAGAACCGACAAGGCAACGGCAAGACAGCATCCGACCGCTTCACGCCTGCGGCTCACGAACGAAGCACCGATCCCGAAGGCCGCCGCGGCGCGCCTGCGCTTTCCGCCGGCGCGGATGAACAGGACGGCAAGAACCGGCACCAGCACCAGTCCAAAGAGCATCTCCGGATGGTTGAAGTGCACAACGCTCATGGAATCCTCCTGAGCCAGGTGGTGGAGAGCAGCCCGTGAACAGCCAGAAACAACACGCCGGCGGCGGCATACGGCTCGAAGGCCTCCGAGTAGGTTTCATAGCGGGCCGTCTCTATGACACTCGTCTCCATCGCATTGATTTCCGCGTACACATCGCGCAGGGAGGCCTCATCGGTGGCGCGGCGATAAACGCCTCCGGTGGTTTCTGCAATCTTGCGCAGAATGCGCTCCTGCACCGGAGGCTCCGCTTCAATCTGCATCGGGCCATCCGGCGTCTGGATGGTCTTCATCTCCGGCGGGTCCATGATGGCGATAGTGTGCACACGGATGCCCCACTTTTCCGCCAGGGCCGCCCCCTCCATGGGCAGATGGCGACCGCAGTTGTTGTTGCCATCGGTCAGCAGGATGATGACCTTGCTCTTGATGGTGTAGCTATTCGGCTGGTCGGCTTCGAGGTCATAGCGTTCCTTGACCGCCTTCAAGCGGGCGGCCGCGAGCGCAATCGCATCGCCGAACGCGGTACCATCCTCATTGGGGCGCGACTCGATCTCCAGATTCTGAATAAAATACTCCAGGGAATCGTGGCTGAAGGTCAGCGGGCATATCGTGTCGGCGTAGCGGGCAAAGGTAATCATGCCGATCAGGTCGTTCGGACGGTCGGCCACGAACTGCTCAACCACCTGCCGGGTTGCTTCCATCCGGCTTACGGATTGATCCCGGAACGGCATGGATAAATCCATCGAGCTCGAAATATCCACTGCCAGCTCGATGGCGATGCCTTCCCTGGGAATACCCTCTGTGAGGCGCTTTTTCTGCGGCCGCGCAAGACAGACGATCAACAGGATCAGGGCCATGACACGGATCCAGAATAACAGGGGGCTGAGGCGCTGGCGAAGCGTGTGCGGCGTCTTACCGAACGCTTTCAGGGAAGAAAAACGCAATGCACCGCCCGGTCTTCGACGACAGTGATCCACTATCATCTTCGCCACGGGAAGCAGCAGCAACAGGGCCCATGGAAATGCCAGCCTCATGTTTCCTCCTGCGGTTTCGTGGTCTCGATATACCCGATCACAAAGCGTTCCACCTCATCGATGAAACCCGGGCGGACCACGTTCGAAAAACGGACCTGATCACCCAGTTCAAAAAAATCCGTCAGCCAGGGCGTCTGCACCAGGAGCTTAGATTGCTCAAGCTCAGGAAGGATTTCCTGAGCTGTTTTTCCGATCATGCGCAGATGGAAGCGCCGTTCGATGTATTCACGCAGGATGCGGTTGAGGGCATGGATCCGGGCAACACCGGTTTCCGACAGCTGACTCAGGGCATGCAAGGCCGCCTCGTGCGGAGCAGGCTCCACGGCGCCTCGCCTTTTTTTGAGGCGAACGAATATAACCACCGCAACCGCCAGAAGTACCGCGGCAGCCACCGGCAGCCATAGCGGCTTCCGCGGCCTGGAAAGCTCCGTTACGGGACCTGCAATATCCCGGATTTCAAGGTCCTGCAGATCCGGCGGGAGCACGGACTTAACATGGATGGAGAGCGGATCAGTGATCACGCGGTCTGTGCCGCATGCAATTGCCAACGAAGGAATCGTAACCGTTCCGGGCATAGATGGCGCCATCACCCATTCGCGTCGTTTTATCATGTGACCATCGTCCGGTGATGGGAGAATCTCGTCGCGGTCTGCCAGCACGGTCAGCGAATCAACCAGCGTATCGATTGTCGGAAATCGTATTGCGGAAGCGGACGGCACCTGCACGGAAACCGTCAGAGCCACCTTGCCGGCTACGGCTATGTTGGTCTCAGCGACGGTCATGGTCACCATCATAGCACCTTGATGGTAGGAACGTTCGAAATCCGGCCGGGTCGGCACGGCACGCGTGACTTCCCGGTTGCAGCCCGGAAGCGACAGCAGCGCGAGGAGCATACCTATTCTAGCGTACCACGTCATAGAGCTGCCTCCTCTCCCGGGCCTTGAAAAAGCGGATCAGATCGCTCACATAGTCGCGTTCGGAAAGGATATCGATCTGGTCTATGCTGAGCCGGGCCAGCTGCTCCTTCAGTTCCTGCTGCCGTGCATTTGCTGCGGCTTCATAATTCCGGCGGGCGGCTGAGCTGGCGGTGTCGACAACCATGCGCTCGCCGGTTTCAGGATCGGACAGCTCGACGAGCCCCACATTGGGAACGCTCAGTTCACGCGGATCCGTGATGGAGACGGCGATCAGATCGTAGTGGTGGGCCGCCAGCCGGAGCGCCTTTTCGTATCCGGAGTCCTGGAAATCGGAAACCAGGAAGACCACGCACTTCTGCCGCACCATCCGGCCCAGATGGTCGAGGGCCTGCGCAATATCGGTTTTGCGGCCCGCGGGTTCGAAGCCGAGAATTTCGCGAATGATATACAGCACATGCTGCGGTCCCTTTTCCGGAGGAATGAAAAGCTCGACTTCGTCGGTGAAGATGATCAAGCCCACCTTGTCGTTGTTCTTGATAGCGGAAAAGGCGAGCAGTCCGCAGATTTCAGCGGCGATTTCCGTCTTTGTTTTACCGGTTGATCCAAAGGTGCCGGAAGCCGACATGTCGACCACGAAGAAGAGGGTCTGTTCGCGCTCCTCGATGTACCGCTTGACAAAGGGCTTGCCGGTGCGGGCCGTGACATTCCAATCGATCGTGCGGATCTCATCGCCGGGCTGGTATTCACGCACCTCGTCGAATTCGATGCCCCGGCCCTTGAAGACGCTCTTATATTCGCCGCCCAGCATCGCATCGACCACCTTGCGGCTGACGATGTCGATCCGTCGCACCTTCTTCAGCAGATCCTTTTGACGCTGGTTATCCATGGCAGGTTTGAGTGAGGTGACAGGTACCGCCCAACGACGTTCAGGGAACTTCGACCGTGTCGAGAATACGGTTGATGATGTCTTCGGCTCTCTGCTCCTCGGCCGCCGCCTCGTAGGTCAGGATGACCCGGTGCCGCAGGATGTCCATGGCACAGTCCTTTACATCCTGGGGGATCACGTAGCCCCGTCCGTTGAGCATAGCCCGGCCCCGTGCGGCGAGCGACAGGAAGATGCTCGCCCGCGGCGAGGCGCCGTAGCGCACCAGGTTGCCGCAATCGATGCCAAAGCCTGCCGGGTCGCGCGTGGCATGCACGATATCGAGAATGTAGTGTTCTATCTTCTCGTCCGTGAACACTTCGTCGACCATGTCGCGCAAACGGTTGATGTCGTGAATGTCCACCACCGGATCCACTTCGATATGCACCGCTGTACGGCCCATGCGCTGAAGAATGCGATGCTCCTCGTCGCGGCCTGGATAGGTTATCTCGAGCTTGAACATGAACCGGTCGACCTGTGCCTCCGGCAGCTGGTAGGTCCCCTCCTGCTCGATCGGGTTCTGGGTAGCCAGAACCAGGAAGGGCTCGTCCAGCTTGTAGCTTGTGTCGCCGATCGAAACCTGGTGCTCCTGCATGGCTTCCAGCAGGGCGCTCTGCACCTTGGCGGGTGAACGGTTTATTTCATCCGCCAGAATGATGTTTGCGAAGATCGGTCCCTTGTGGGGAATGAATTCGCTGGTCTGGGGGTTGTACATCATGGTTCCGATCAGATCGCCGGGCAGCAGATCCGGCGTAAACTGGATGCGGTTGAAGGAGGCGTGCAGCGTTTTGGACAGGGTCGTCACGGCCAGGGTCTTCGCCAGGCCGGGGATGCCTTCTATAAGAACATGACCGTTGCAGAGCAGTGCCAGCAGCAGGCTTTCGATCAGATCCTCCTGTCCGATGATAACCTTTCCGACCTCGGCGCGGATCCGCTGGAGCATTTCACTCTCCTTTTGATACCGCTCGTTCAATTCCATGATGTCCTTGTGCATAATCAAACTCCTTCATTCAACCTGGCAAACACGCAACTGGGCGCTGATGGACAGAGGCTGCCTTCGGTTCCGTATCGGGTGTCGGCGTGTGCATCGTACACCGGCACCATCGAATCGCAGAGAAAGAAGGACTGATCCATGTGGCTCCCAATGAAATCTTATCGCCAAACCGTCCGGACGTGTACAGAAAAAACCTGACAGGCGCTCCGGACGATCGAGGCGGACGGCGTTAAAGATCCGTCCGCTGCGGCATGGGAGCCGGACGGATCGGATAGCGACGGAGGCATTTCTGATCAAGATAGTTTCCGACCTTGAGCTTCTTCAGGTTTTCCACATTGTCGATCAGCCATTTACTCGACTCCTCGTGCGTTACAAGTTGTCCCAGCTCATCCGTGACGAGCACGATGTAGCCATAGTACTGCTTCCCGCGCCGGGCAACGTTTGCAATGTAGAAATCACGCAGCGGCACCACCTGCTTGCTCTCGTATTCAAAGCGACGACTGTTTTCCCTGGTCAGCCTGAACGGGACAGTTTCGCGTGACAACAGGATGTAGCGGTCGGCAAACACCTGTTTGCCAATGACGAAGTATTCCGCAGTCAGCTCATGTTCGTAGGAACCTGTGCCCACCTGCTTGATGCGCACCCCGAAAGAGGCCCGGATTTCCGGATCCCTCACTTCATTACGGCGCTGGGCCACCTTGCTCGAGAAATGAACCTGCTTGAGTGACTTCAGTATGTCGATATCGAGCTTCGGAACACGGGATATGTTGATGTAGTTCTGGTCATCCGGTGACAGCTTATCATAGGGAACTTTAATTTCATTGCCCGTTGCATCATTCAACTTCACATTGTCGTCGAAACTGACTGCTCCTGACAGTTCTGCGTCGAACGTACTTCCATCCGTCAGCATCCATGTACGCATTCCGGCAAAGCCCTCCAAGGCGCACACGCAGACCGCTAGACTCAGTATAAATACCCGCATACCAGCTCCTCGTTTAAAGATCATTGAAAACCGGGCCGTTGGTCATGCAGACCATTTCATCTTTTGGAAGATAGGCATATACGGCATCCAGCACATCGTGGGACAGCTCGGTGGTCTTGAAAGCCGGAAGGATCGGTCCTCCCTGGACACTGGACGGATACTTGACACCCTTTTCCTGCACCATCAGATAGGCAGCGGCCTGTCCGGCATCATCGCCCACCAGAATCTCCATATCCTTCGCGACTCCGGGCTCCAGTGTAATCCAGTCCCCGACGGCGGCCAGCTGGCCCAGTCCGCATATATACTGCTTGTGTTCCACGGCGCGGGGAGTCCATGCCGATCCGACGACCTGCTGGAAATGTCCCTTGCGCTCGTCGCGGAAATCCCAGACGCTGGCCACCACGATCTTGCCATCAACCCGTACGATCAGAAACATGTCACCGGCCGCCCAGAACCTGAAGGTTATACCTTCCTTGTGCACGAGCTTACCCTTGTAGTGCGCCACCCACCGTGAGCCTTCGGATGCGTTCTCGTCTCCGAAAGCGATCGGCGCAAAGCTTGACGGCACCACGGGCACCATCAGCGTGCTCACATATAGCTTCCGGGGCTGGCGGTAGAATTTTTTCAGCACGCTTTCGTCCCATCCGCGATCGATGAATTTGCGAACGGTACTCATAAAGGACAGCTTGTCGAATCCGGTCACATTGCCGTTGCTCCACCGTTTCGTGTCGTAATAAACCCCGACGAGATCGGTGCCGACCGATTCGGTGGAGCCCAGTAGGGTTACCGTATTGAATTCGGGAATATCCATGAATTCCTGACCAAGACCTACGCCACCCATTAACCCCGCTCCGGTTCCCATCAAATCCGGCAGCTGGATTTCAGGCATGTCCCGGGATTTTACCTGTGCGACGATGCGTGACGATGGTTTCGGCTGAGAGCTCTTCCTGACCTTTACCTTCGGCTTTTTCAGGTTCATCTTGGGTCGTTCGATAGGGGGTGGTGCCTCGAATTCGGGCTCATGATTGGTAACGACGGTAAAGACGACAAAGAGTCCCGCGATAAAAAAGACGGCGAGATGGAACACCAGACTGACTACAAAGCCACTGGGTGCCCCTTTGTTCACTTTTCCTGATTTGATCAAGCGCTTCATAGTATCTCTCAATCGCTGGCTCTGGTTCTACTTTGAGTGAATATAAAAAAGCAAAATCGACCCCCTTTGTCAAACTGTTTTATTATTTATTCTACAATACAATTATAATTAGCATCCCAGCTGTACTGTCAGGACTCAAAAAAAGGTCTCCCTCCCGGATCCAACAGCGGTATTGCAATCGCAATCCGAGCAATAAATGACCTCAATACCTGCCGAACGTTCGTTTTTAAGGCACTGATGCAGTCTTTGCCGCCGTCAGTGGGAGGAGCACACGAAGCATCCCCGATGTCGGGGCCGCAGGAGGTGGACAACAAATAACAGCACTTCATTATGTACTGTTATTGAAAGGCTTTAGATGGTCGGATCGACTGGATCGTATCGCACCTGCGGGGACCGTCACTACGTGCCAGCCTCTCTCGCTTCGCTCGGTCAAACCAGCAGGCTGCCTCTCATCCAGTCACACAAAAAAAAACGTCATCCTTAAAGAATGACGTTAAATAGTGGTCGGGGCGACTGGATTCGAACCAGCGACTTCTACGTCCCGAACGTAGCGCTCTACCAGACTGAGCCACGCCCCGTTGACCGAAAGAAGTGCGTAGTGTACGAATCCGCGGATGAATGGCAAGCGGTAAAACCCAGCATTTTACAGCCGTAAGTCCCTTGAATTCGTTGCAGGTCTGGAATGGTTGAAGACCTTCCTGCCGAGACGGGAAGGCCATAGGCCTATCCCGCCCTACAGCTAACAATCATGCACGCGGATGAGCCAGTTGATACACTTCCTTGAGGCGCTCGACGGAGACATGCGTATAGATCTGGGTCGTGGAGAGCGAGGCGTGGCCGAGCAGTTCCTGCACACTGCGCAGATCGGCACCGGCGTCGAGCAGATGGGTGGCAAAGCTGTGGCGCAGGCTGTGGGGGGTCAGCTCGGCGTTGAGCCCGCAGAACAGTACGTATTTCTTCATCATGCGTTCGATGGAGCGCGCGGTAATCGGTCCGCCGTCCTTGTTGAGAAAGACCGGACTGCGCGCACTGCGCCGGCCTTCGAGCAGCCATACATTTTCCCGCAGCTCCAGATTCTTCATGAGTGCCCGGACAGCAGGGGAACCCAGCGGGCATAGCCGCTCCTTCTTCCCCTTGCCGCGTACGCGCGCCACACCGGAAAGCAGGTCGATGCTTTCCTCCGGCAGGGTGATCAGCTCGTTGATCCGCATACCGGTGCTGTAGAGCATCTCCAGAATGGCCGCGTCGCGTGCGACCATGTATTCGCGCCACAGCTTCTGTTTCGGATTTCCGGAGGGCTGTTTTTCGTCATACTTCGCCGGCGCGTCGAGCAACCGGCAGACCTCCTGCACGGAAAGGATCTGCGGGAGATAGTTCCCTTTCTTCGGCAGATTAAGGCCGCTGAAGGGATTCTGCTCCACATATTCCTCGCGCAGGAGAAACTTGTAGAACGACCGCAGCGCAGAAAGCTTGCGCGCCGTGGTCGTCGGCGCCATTTCCAGCTTCTGGAAGAAGACGAGAAACTTACGCGCGGTAAAGCGGTCGGCCTGTCCCCACTTGTAGGGCGGCGTGGCCTCTTCGCCCCACGTAATCTCGCAGAACTGTCGGATATCCAGCACATAGTTCTGCACCGTGTGTTCGGAGGCATTCTTCTCGCCTTCGAGGTACTGCACGAAATGCTTTATGCATGGATCGTTCATGGCCAACTCTAATTGTTAACCACGAAGACACGAAGATCACGAAGTATAACTCGGTGCGCTTTGTGTCTTGGTGTTTTTCCTATTCAGCAGACTCGTCCGCTTTGACTTTCGGCTTGCGCGGGGTATAGAGGCCGTACTGTTCCTGCAGACCGGCATAGTCCGGAATCTGGTCGGCATAGCGCGCGCCCATCTTCTTGAGCGCGGCCACCTGACGGTCAGACAACGCACCCTTCGACTTGAACTGCGAAGCTAGTGATTCATAGAAGGTCTTGTCGTTGAACTCACGCTTGCCGCGCATGGTCGGCTCTGCCCATTCCGTTACCTGGCCCATCATCTCCAGGATGGGCGCGATCGAGGGGTCGGCCACGATTTCCTTCTTTTCCCCCAGCTTGAACTCGGCCTTGATGGCTTCAAAGTCGGGAATCTGTTCGGAATACTTGGTCAGCAGCGTATCGAGATAGTCGAGCTGGCGCTCACTCAGGCGCTTGCCCATGGTGATCTGGTCGGCGAGCGATTTGCAGAACTTCTTGTCATCATAGGTGCGCTTACCGACCTTCCTCGGTTCCTCGAACTGCACGTTGGACAGCAGTTCCAGCTTGCGCGGTGTGTCGGAGCGTACCGACTCCGGCTCGACCAGTTCCAGCGCCCTGGTGAGATCATCCGGAATCTGCCGGATATAGCGGCAGCACATCTTATGCAGCATTTCGCCCTGCCGCTTCGACAGGCGTTCGCCCTTTGCAACCGTCTCCTTCAGGTCCTCGAAGGTCTTCTGGTCGTCGTAGGTGCGGCGGCCCGACTTGACCGGCGGCGCCCAATCGGTCACATGGCCCAGGGCCTCGAAACACCTTGAAACGAGGGCGGGATCGGCCGTTTCCTTCGCATGTTCAATCCACTCCAGCAGCGAGGGGTAGAATTCGCGCATCATCTGCGTCCATTCGACCTTGCCCTCCTCGACATTGTCGAGCTTGGTTTCCATGTCGGCCGTGAAATGAACCTCAAATAGATCCACCTTGTTGTCGGACTTCAGCTTTTCCTCGGTCTTCAGCACCAGTTCGACCAGTTCCTTGCCCAGCTCGGTCGGAATAAGGGAACGCTTCTCCTTGATGACATACTCGCGCTCGTCCAGTTTCGACATGATGGCGGCATACGTGCTTGGGCGCCCCACCCCGTTTTCCTCCAGCGCACGAATGAGCGACGCTTCGGTATAGCGGGCCACCGGCCTGGTTTCCTTCTGCTCGGCCAGCCAGTTCAGCACATCGAGGTTTTCGCCCTGCACCAGAGGCGGCAGCGTATCGGTTTCAGAATCGTCTTCATCGCCGTTCTTCGGCTTATCGGCAGCGGCTTCGATGCCACTGGCCTTCATGTAACCGGGAAAGACGATTTCGGAGGCGGTCGCCCGGAACAGGTAGGTGTTTTCAGATCCGGTTTCGACTTCGACCGTGCGGCGGCCAATCCGGGCGGGTACCATCTGGCAGGCGACAAAGCGTTCCCAGATCAGACGGTAGAGCTTCTGTTCAGCGGCTTCGAGGTTTACCCCCTCCCGGCCGGGCTGTACGGTGACATCGGTGGGTCGGATGGCTTCGTGCGCCTCCTGTGCCGCCCCCTTGCTCTTGTAGAAGTTCGGTGTGTCGGGGAGGTATTCCTGCCCATAGTTCGAGGCGATGAAGGTCCGGGAATCATCAAGGGCCGACTGCGCTATGTTGAATGAGTCGGTACGCATGTAGGTGATCAATCCGGCTTCATAGAGCTTCTGCGCGATACCCATCGTACGGGCGGGTGCGAAACCGAGTGAGCCGGATGCCGACTGCTGCAGTGTACTGGTGATGAAGGGCGGACGGGCTTTGCGGGTCACCTCCTTGGTGATGATATCGCTTACTTTAAGCGAACTTCCTTCCAGCTCGTTCTGCATCGCCTGCAGCTGTTCCTCGGTTTTTACCGCGCCGGGCAGCAGCTTTCGATCTTTGATCCCTACCGGCTCGCCATTGATGCGCGCCAGTTTGACGGCGAAGGGATCCTGCGGTGCGACCTGCTTGCATAGTTCCGCGCCAACGGCAAAATAGGTTTCCGGCTGGAAGTTCTCGATCGCCTGTTCGCGTTCCACCACGAGCCGCAGTGCGACAGTCTGAACGCGACCGACACTCTGTGCACCACGAATCTGCCGGCGTACCACCGGACTGCCCTGGAACCCAACCAACCGATCGATAATGCGGCGCGCCTGCTGGGCGTTCACCCGGTCCATATCGATCTTATCCGGATGCTCGAACGCCGCGAGGATCGCGGGCTTTGTGATCTCGTTGTAGGTTACGCGGTAGAAGTTGTCATCCGGTACGTTTTTCTTCAAGGCCTCGTAGAGATGCCACGCGATCGCCTCCCCTTCGCGGTCGGGGTCGGGGGCCAGAAACACCTTTTCGCATTTCCTGGCCTCGGCCTTGAGCTCCTTCAGCACCTTCTTGCCGCGGGCGGTGTCGACATACTCCGGCAGGAAGCCGTTTTCCACATCCACGCCCAGTTTCTTCGCCGGCAGATCACGGACATGGCCTACTGAAGCCATCACCGCATAATCATTGCCCAGATACTTTCCGATTGTCTTCGCCTTTGCCGGCGACTCCACAATTACCAGATTCTTTCCCATTGCACTTCCTTACTTACGTATTTCTTACTGCCTATTTCGTATTGCTCCCCCTCAAATGCAGAGCACGAAATACGCAGTGCTGTTATTTAAATCCTGTTTTCAAATCCGCTGCCAGTTCCACAATGCGACCCGGCTGCATCCGGACGATCCGTTTCATTTCGAGACCAAGCAGGATGCTGCTCAGCTCATGGCTCTTGAGCCCGGCTGCGCGGGCAAGCGAATCCACATCCAGCGGTTCGCTCCAGAGCGCCTCCACGATCCGTGACTCTGTATCCGTCATCGGCACATCCGGCCTCGCCGCCGTCATCGCCGCCGGTGATGCCCGTTCCGCCGGCGGAATCAGGAACGCGTACTCTTCCAGGATGTCGTCGAGTGTCTCTACCAGCTTGGCACCGTTCTTGATTAATCGATGCGGTCCGCGTGCGCCGGGCGTATCGATCCGGCCCGGCAGGGCAAAGACGGTACGCCCCTGTTCCATCGCCGCATCGGTCGTGTGCATCGATCCGCCTTTCACGTCCGATTCGATCAGGAGAACGCCCATGCTCAACCCGCTGATAATGCGGTTACGATACGGGAAGGTCATGCGGTCGGCCTGCCGCCCCATGGGATATTCGCTGATAACAGCACCATGTTTCGCGATCCTGCCGGCCAGCCCCTCGTTTTCCGGCGGATAAAGGCAGTCAATAGCACCGCCCAGTACGGCAATCGTGCGGCCATCGCTTTTCAGCGCGCCGCTGTGGGCCGCTGTATCGGTTCCCCGTGCCAGCCCGCTCACGACGGTAAAGCCCACCTGTCCCAGCTGATACGCCAGACGGTCGGCGGCATTCAATCCATAATGACTCGTCGAACGCGATCCAACGATAGCCAATGCCTTGGCGTCCTGCGGCAGGATGCGCCCCCTGACGTAGAGGGCCAACGGCGGATCGTGAATGGATTTGAGCGCTACGGGATATTCATCGTCAAGTGGTGTGATGATCCGCGCACCGGCTGCGGCTGCTTTCCCGATCTCGGCATCCATATCAATACCGTCGCGTTGTGCAATGATCCTGAGCGCCAGTTTTTCGCCGATGCCGCGCGCCTTCATCAGTTCTTCGCGATCGGCTTCGAGTATCGCCCTGGGTGAACCGAGTGCATCGATCAGGCGCCGGACACTCACCGGTCCCAGCCCCTCGATCATGTTCATCGTGATATATGCTTCTCGATCCTGCATCATTTAACCACGGAATACACTGAAATCACGGATGCTTGTATTTCGGTATATTCCGTGTCTTCCGTGGTTCATAAATTCTTCCAGAGTTGCTCCATGAGGTCTTCAGGTATCTCATGGCCGATGGATACCGAACCGATGTCAGAGGCCAGCACAAACCGGGGCATGCCGCCGATGGTTTTCTTGTCGACCGACAACGCCGAGCGCAGATTCGGCCAGTCGTATCCAGGTGCGCGCACCGGCAATCCGAGGCCGGCAAACATGCGCTCGATCCGTTCACATTCGGACTGCGGCAGGCCGGTCAGCTCTGTGGATGCACGTGCAGCGAAGATGGAGCCGATCGATACGGCTTCACCGTGAACATATTCACCGTAGCCGGCGACCTTTTCGAGGGCATGACCGACGGTATGGCCAAAATTCAGAATAGCGCGCAATCCGCCCTCGCGCTCATCCTGCGCAACCACGTCGGCTTTGACCTCGCAACAGCGGCCCACCACCCGGGCGAGCAGCTCCACGTTTGTCACATCGGCGAGTTTTTCAATGTCTGCTTCGAGGGAATCGAAAAATGACCGGTCGTAGATGATCCCATACTTGACCACTTCGGCCAGACCGGCCCTGAATTCCCGGATCGGCAGTGTCTGCAGTGTTTCCAGGTCGGCCAGCACCAGCTTGGGCTGGTAGAAAGCGCCCACCAGATTTTTTCCCTCGGGAAGGTTGATCCCGGTCTTACCACCCACGGAGCTGTCGACCATCGCCAGCAGCGAGGTCGGTACCTGCACGAACGGAATACCCCTCAGATAGCTGGCCGCCACGTAGCCCGCCAGATCGCCGATTACTCCGCCGCCCAGGGCAACGATGAATGATTTTCGATCAAGTCCGGCCTCGATGCATCGGCTGTACAATTCGAAAACCCGATCGCCGCACTTGGTCTGTTCGCCGGCCGGAAGCGTGGCTGCCGAAGCGGAGAACCCTGCTTTTTCGAGCGATTGCTTTGCCGCCTCGGTATACAGCTTCCCCACGTTTTCATCGGTTACAATAAGGCATTTACCCTTCAGCCCGGTATCGGAACAAAGTACGCCTAGCCGCTCCAAAACACCTGCGCCGATATGGATTTGGTAGGAGCGATCCCCAAGATCAACTGGTACGTCGTATAACATAGCTCGGAGTGTGTAGGGGCTCGAAGGGGGGCAAGTCAAACGAATTCGCACATCGTTTCTTTTTAAGACTGCCAGTCGGGGGTCATCAGTCGGAATCGAAATTGTGCAGGTGAGTTACATGTTTCAGTGCCGTGAACACGGACCGCGACTGCATCGGAACCACCTGTGAGGCGGTTCGTTTTAAATGCAGCCTGCCTCCGCCAGCATCTGCTTAAGATAGAGCGAACCGGTGATGCAGATCAGGCGGCCGGATTCGGCTTCCGCCCAATCGCGGGAATCCTGCCATGCTGCCTCGGTCCGCAATGGGGTTGCCACCATTCCGGCCGTGCAGGCCTGCGCGGCGGCATGTTCGGCGGAAGTACCGCGTGGCGCTTCGATGGTTATGGTCCATGCTTTTGCAACCACTGGCTTGAGGATTTGAAGAAACTCAACGGAATCCTTGTCGTCAAGGAAACCTAAGATGAACCCGACCTGATGCTTTGGATAGTATTCCCTTATCGCCTTTACCAGCGCACGGGCGGCGGAAGGGTTGTGTGCACCGTCAAGAATGGTTACCGGTTCGGATTGAAGGATCTGAAAACGCGCAGCCCATGCCGACGATTCCAGCCCCTGCTTGAAGGCCGGCTCGAAATCGAGCATATCGGCCAGCACTTCGAGTGCGGCGACGGCGACCGCACAGTTTTCACGCTGGCACTCGCCGAGAAGCGGCAGGTTGATCGGGGGCAGATTGCGTGCATGGGTTTCGATCTTGAGTTTTTGGGGAGGAGCGGTTTTCACAACTGAAACGCTGTCGGCCGTGCAGATAACCGGCTGTCCGGCCTGCTTCAGTATGGCCAGCACTTCATCGGACTGGGGCGCGGACACGACCGGACGGCCCGGCTTGATGATACCGGCCTTTTCCGCAGCAATCTTATCGATGGAGTCCCCCAGAAAGTTGGTGTGATCGATGTCGATATGGGTAATGACGGAAACGAGCGGAATCACGACATTCGTCGCATCCCATTTACCGCCCATGCCGGTTTCGATGATGGCTATATCCACTTTTTCATCGGCAAAATACTGGAATGCGATGGCCGTGGAGATTTCAAAAAAAGTAGCAGCGCGAAGCCCGGCAGATGCTTCGGTGCCGTCGGCAACTTCCTCCATTTGCCGGATATACCCGTCCAGCAGGTCGTCCGGAATCGGTGCGCCGTCAACAGAGAACCGCTCCGAGAAATCGATCAGGTGGGGCGAGGTGTAGAGACCGGTCTTGAATCCGGAGGCACGCAGGACGGACTCCAGCATGGCGCAGACGGAACCCTTCCCGTTGGTTCCGGCAACGTGAATGACGGCCAGCCGATGATGCGGGTTGTCCAGTGCATCCAACAGCGCGGTGATTACGTCAAGACCGGGCTTTATTCCGGCCGTGGTTCGTTTGAAAAGCTTTTCGTATGAACGGCTCATGACGGAAATTCGGCCAGGATAACGGGATATACATGATCCAACCCCATCCATCTCGTTAATCCATTCAAAACGACGGTTACTTGTCGCAGAGATAGTCGAGCAGGAGGATCATGCGGTCGCGCAGCTCGCTGCGGGGCACAACCATATCGATCAGGCCATGCTGCTGCAGGAACTCGGAGCGCTGGAAGCCTTCGGGCAGGTCCTGCTGGGTGGTTTCCTTGATGACGCGCGGGCCGGCAAATCCGATGAGCGCTTCGGGCTCGGCCACGATGACATCGCCCAGCGTCGCGAAGCTGGCCATAACGCCGGCCATGGTCGGATGCGTGAGGATCGGAATATACGGCAGACCGGCGGCGGCATGGCGCGCCAGCGCCGCACTGGTCTTGGCCATCTGCATCAGGCTCAGGAGCCCTTCGTACATGCGGGCACCGCCGGATGCACACGAAATCAGGACCGGTCGTCCTTCCCTGGTGCAGCGCTCAATGAGATAGGTGACGCGCTCGCCGACGACACTGCCCATGCTGGCGCCCAGGAACGAAAAATCCATTACACCCAGCCCAATGGCACGACCGCCCAGCGTGCAGCCGCCAACCGTGATAGCGTCATCCCAGCCGGATTTCTGCTGGTTGACCTGCAGCTTGTCGATATAGGACTGCTTGCCGGTGAAACCGAGACTGTCAACGGACCGGATTCCGTCGGCCCATTGCTCGAAGGTTCCCTCATCGGACAGGAGGTTGATCCGCTCCTGGCGCGGCAGGATGAAGTGGTGGTCGCACTTCGTACACACTTCCATGTTGGCCTTGACTTCCTCCTTGTAGATGATTTCTCCGCACGAGGGGCATTTCATCCACAGGCCGTCGGGCACATCGCGCTTCTTGACGGTGATGGTGGAATAGTTTTTCTTGTTTCCGAATAGAGCCATGTTCGTTTCCTCTTCCTAGCCGCGTGCCACAGTCAGTACATGCACGCTTTGCGCCCCGCCCTGCTTGAGGGCTTTTGCACAGGCATTCACCGTTGCCCCTGTAGTCATCACATCATCGACCAGCAGCACCCGCTGTCCGGCCAACTGTTTGTTTTTGCCATGTTGAAATGCGTTCTGAACGTTACTAAGCCGCTGTGCGGCTGTCAAATTTGTTTGCGTGGCCGTCGGACGAATTCGACGCAGCAGGCGGGAGGCTTTTTGACTGTGCATACGACGCGCCAGTTCCGCGGCCAGTACGGCAGACTGGTTGTAGCCCCGTTCGCGGCGGCGGACGTGGAAGAGCGGAACAGGCACCACGAAATCGAAGGTTATTCCTGCATATTCAGCCTTCAGGCATCCAAGCAGCAGTTCGGACAGATCACACGACATCCACAGCGCCTTTTCATACTTCAACTGCCGCAAGGCCTCCCCCACGACCCCGTCGTAGCGGGCCGCTGAACGGGCGGCGTCGAAATAGGGTTTTTCGGATGAACAGGCATAACAGATGAAATCATGCTCGATCGTGCCGGCGACGGGATCGCCGCACAGACTGCAGAAAGGGGGCTCGATGTGCGACGCATCGGACCAGCAATCCCAGCAGATGTAACGAAATGTTTCCGGCGACGATTTACCGCACCCCATGCAGTTGCGCGGATAGAGCATGTCGAGCAAACCTTGCATGGCGGCCTGGCGTGGTCAGTCGTTTATAATCGGATCGAGATGGATTCGTTCAGGCTGGACTACCGGCAGATCCACATCCTTCGCCCAGTAACGTTTTCCTTTAATGAGCATGCTGCGGTTGAGATAGTGTTCCATCTGCGCTTCACTGCCACGGACAAGGCAGATGGGCTCTTCCATGCCGTCCATAACCAGTACCAGTTTGTACAGTCCGGGATTCGCCCGTCTCAGAATACCCGGGATTTCAACATACACGCCTTGCTCCCTGGTCTTATCCAGCACCAGCATCAACGGAGGCAACTGCTCCTGTTCGGGCACGATTTCGGTTTGTTCCACCGGGGCAGGTTTGGATGTGGATTCCTCCACCATGGCCGAAGCGGGCGTGGGTTCCACCACCGGTTCGGGTGCAGGCGGTTGAATGATCTCCACATAATCCTCGCTGATCCACACACAGCTGTTCGGCGGCGGTGCGATCTTGAGCCATTTATTGAACTCACCGCGCAACGCGACCCTGTCACCCTTGCTCAGCTCCCCGACTTTCGCGTAGTTCAGGCTCGGACCGGCCCGTACATTCAACTTTTCAGGCTGTACAATGCCGTTCTGCACATATTCCCCGGCCACCCAGAAATCCAGACTTTCGGGAGCCTGGACGCCCACCCAGCCGTTGGTCTTCTCCAGAAACACCAGTTCCTCGCCCCGCATGGCACGATCCAGCAGATATCCTTCAGGGTCCGGAGCCGCGCGCAGACTTACCCGGTCACCCGCAACGCGGATGCGGATCACTTCGTTGGTCTGGGTTTCCAGGGCGATATTCGTTTGGGCAGCAGCCAGACCGGCCACAGCAAAAAACAGTAGTATAGATTTCATGGCATTCCCCTGGTTTTACAGCGCAAATAGTGTCCGCGCGTTCGTTGCAGTCAAATTCGCGATGAAGTCTAGCGAACACCCCTTGAGGTCCGCAAGCTGTTTAGCCACATGAACCACATGCGCCGGCTCGTTCCGCTTGCCGCGCATGGGAACGGGTGCCAGATAGGGCGAATCGGTTTCAATCAGCAAGCGGTCGTCGGGCACGTAACCCACTACGTCCCGCAACGGATCCGCATTGGCAAAGGTAAGAATGCCGCTGAAGCTGATCATCAATCCCAGGTCGAGCACCTGTCGGGCGAACCGGGTGTCGCGCGTGAAGCAATGCAGCACGCCTATTCGCGCGGGATCGCCCTTCCAGCAGCCCGCATACTCGGAAAGCAGGGCCACTGTATCCTCGTCGGCATCGCGGGAATGCACTACGACCGGTTTCCGGAACTCGGCCGCCAGCGCAAGGTTTTCCGCAAAAAGCGTTTTCTGCTCCGCAGCGGTTTCGGCGGTATAGTAATAGTCCAGTCCGGTCTCCCCGACCGCCTTCACTAACGGATCCTCCAGATAGGCGCGCAATTCGGCCAGATCACAGGCTTTGTCCGCTTCGTCGCGATCATAGCCGGCGCAGCCGAAGATGCAGCCCGGATATTCCTCCGCCAGTTTCAGCGACAGGGCGTTGGCTTCCGGTGTTCCGCCGATGGCCACCATCTCCATCACATCCGCCGCTGTGGCGTTTTTCAGAATGTCGGTAAAGGTTCCGTCCTTTATGAACCGGTCGAAATGCACATGTGAATCGATAAACATAATACAGCGGAGTAAAGCGAATCGCACATCGCTCACGCGAGGTTTTTCCGGCCGTTTCCCTCCTGGCGCAGGTCATTAACTTTTAACGAATTATACCTTGAAGATGCCCAGGGCAAGGGGCATATTGTCGCGCCTTTAGTGGGATAAAGATTTAAATTAACGAGGAAAATCAATGGCTAGACAAGTCCCTTTGAACAGAGTCCGGAACATCGGTATCATGGCGCACATCGACGCCGGCAAAACGACCGTCACGGAACGTATCCTTTATTACACGGGACGTTCACACAAGATCGGTGAAGTACACGATGGTGCCGCCACCATGGACTGGATGGAACAGGAACAGGAGCGGGGCATCACCATTACATCCGCCGCCACGTCGTGCACGTGGAAAGACCATATGATCTCCATCATCGACACCCCCGGCCACGTGGACTTCACCATGGAAGTGGAACGCGCGCTGCGCGTGCTCGACGGCGCGATTGCCCTCTACTGCGCGGTCGGCGGCGTACAGCCGCAGTCTGAAACCGTCTGGCACCAGTCCGAGCGCTACGAAGTGCCGAAGATCGCTTTTGTCAACAAGATGGACCGCATCGGCGCCGACTTCTACAGCGTTGTCGAAGGCATCCAGAAGATGCTGGGCGCCAATGCCGTACCGGTTGTGATTCCGATCGGTGCCTCCGACGAGTTCAAGGGTATCATCGATCTGGTCACCATGAGGGCCCGCATCTTCAAGGATGAGACCCAGGGCGCAGAGTGGGACGAGACCGAGATTCCCGCCGAACTGCAGGAAACCGCAGAAAAATGGCGTAACAATCTCGTTGAAAAGTGTGCCGAACAGGATGAGGAACTCCTCGAAAAATACTTTGAAGAGGGCGATCTCTCCGAAAAGGAAATCTGGGGCATTCTGCGCAAAGCCACCTGCACCCGCCAGGTCGTTCCGGTCTACTGCGGATCCGCCTTCAAGAACAAGGGTGTTCAGGCGCTGCTCGATGGCGTGATCAAGATCCTGCCCGCCCCGAATGAAATTCCGCCGATTATCTGCAGCAAGGATCCGGAAGAACAGCGTCAGGTCGACGACAACGAGGCGCTCTCCGCCCTCGCGTTCAAGATCATGTCCGACAAGCACATGGGCAAGCTGACCTACATCCGTCTCTACTCCGGCACGCTTGAGGCGGGTACCACGATCTGGAACAGCACCCAGCAGAAGAAACAGCGCGTAGGTCGTCTGCTCCGCATGCACGCCAACCGCCAGGAAGCCGTTGACGCGGCCGTAGCCGGCGACATCGTGGCCGTGGTTGGTCTCGCCGACACAAAGACCGGCGATACCATCTGCACGCAGGAAAATGAAATCCATCTCGAAGCGATGGAATTCCCGGCACCGGTCATCTCGATTTCCATCAAGCCGGAATCCAACGCCGACAACGAAAAGCTGGGTGAAGCCCTGCACCGTCTGGCCGACGAAGACCCGACCTTTACCGTGGCCTTCGATCACGAAACGTCCGAAACGATCATTTCGGGCATGGGCGAGCTCCACCTGGAAATCATCGTCGACCGCCTGAAGCGCGAATTTGGCGTGGTGGCCGAAGTCGGCCGCCCGGAAGTGGCCTACCGCGAAACCGCAACCACTAGTTCCGACGGGTCCTACAAACACTCCAAGCAGTCCGGTGGACGTGGTCAGTACGGTCATGTGGTCATGACCCTCGAGCCGCGCAATCCCGGCGAAGGGTTCGAGTTTGTCAACGCGATCACAGGCGGCCGCATCCCGCAGGAATATATTCCTTCCTGCGAAAAGGGTGTTATCCAGGCGCTGGAAAGCGGTCCGTATGCCGGTTACCCGGTGGTCGATATGAAGGTCATCCTGACCGACGGTTCGTACCACGACGTAGACTCTTCCGACTTCGCGTTCCAGATTGCCGCCCGCCAGGGCTTCAAGGAACTCTTCATGAAGGGCCAGCCGGAGCTGCTGGAGCCGATCATGAGCATCGAAGTCACCACGCCGGACGAATTCATGGGCGCCGTCAACGGCACCATCGCTCAGCGTCGCGGCCGTATTGAGTCCATGGACGAACGCGGCGGCATGAAAATCGTCAAGGGCATGGTGCCGCTGAGCGAAATGTTCGGTTATTCCAACACCCTTCGCTCCCTCACGCAGGGCCGCGCTTCGTTCTCGATGCACTTCGAGCACTATGAAGCCGTCCCCTTCTCGATCGCCGAAGAAGTGGTCGAAAAGCGCCGCAAGGAAGGCAAGATCAGATAATTCACCTTCCGGTGAATCTCAAAAGGCCGCCTGCAATGGCGGCCTTTTTTATGCTTCGCGACCATGTGCCCTGAATGGGCGGGTGGCGCACTCATCCGATGCGGTTTATCCCTGGTCCAGCGAGCGCGGACCATGCGGGAACGGATCGGATATCCGCACTACGGCATGGCAGTGACAACATTCCCCCACCAGAGCATTTTCGGTTTTGTTTGGCGCAGGTAAAGGTGGGGCGCTCTGTCCTCAGAGCGCCGCGGACGGCTGGGACAGCCGTCCCTGCCGCAGTGAAACGATAATCAATGCGACAATCTGAATATGCTCTACGGACATGAAAAGTAAAAAAGGCGCCCCGAAGGACGCCTTTTGAACAGTTCCGGCTTGGCTTACCAGAAGATAACGTAGAGCGCCACGGTGGCCAGACAGGCTACCAGTCCCCACATGAGAGCACCTTTGGATGATGTCAGATCCATGGTTGTGTTGTGTGCAAACACGACCTTTTCAGACCGGAATACCAGGCCGAGAACGGTCATGAGAACCAGCACTGCAATAAGCGAGTAGGACATGCTGTACAGGAAATGCTTTTCAGGGAACAACATTTCACTAACCAGCAAATGGTAGAAGATCGGGTTGGCGACCAGACCGACTACACCGACCCATCGAGCGGATGTGCGGTTGAGCAGTCCGTATATAAATACTGCCAGAATACCGGTGGAGACATATCCCTGGAATTTCTGGATGAACTCGAAGATGCTGGCATTTTTAGCAAGTAATGGAGCAACCAGACAGCCCAGCACAACGAAAACACCGATAAAGATACGACCCATGGTCACTAGCTTAAACTGAGAGGCCGCCCGGTCGATATATCGGCCGTATACGTCCATGGTCAAGAGGGTGGAAGCCGCGTTCAGTACAGCGGCAAGCGAGGAAACGATCGCTCCAAGCAAGGCCGCAATGACAAATCCGAGAATGCCTTTGTTCTGCGGTATCAATCGCGTAATCAGAAGTCCCAGCGCGGAGTCGTATTTATAAGGATTGATGGCTACCGTCTCAATGGATTCTTTGCCAACACGATCAATAACCGACGTATTGTACGCTTCGATTTCCGTCGCTTTATCCGGATTGGACTGTAGCCATCTTGCATCGACCTCAAAGACCTTGGCGGAGGCAGGGTTCGCTACGGCCTGTTCATAAACGGCCAGCGTATCGCCTGCGCTGGTCTCCATTTCTTTATGGAACAGGTTGAAAGCAATGATGCCCGGAATCACGATAACAAACGGCACAATAAGCTTGAGGAAAGCTGCCAGCACTAGCCCCTTCTGCCCTTCCGCCAGAGATGCGGAGCCGAGAATACGCTGTGTGATGTACTGGTTGAGGCCCCAGTAGTAGAAGTTGGGAATCCAGATGCCGAGTATCAGAATCGGCCATGGCATGGTTGGATTGCTTCCCATATGCATCGCGGTATCGTTCAAATGGTTGAATTTATCGATGACACCGGCACTTTGCTCGACCGCTGCGGGCGATCCTGTTGCGGTAACCAGCGAAGACACTTCGCTACCACTCAGTGCATCGAACGCAAAATAGGTAATAACGCCGCCACCGACAATCAGCGCCGTACCTTGTATCAGGTCGGCCCAGGCGCAGGCTTTGAGTCCGCCCACAGCCACATAGAGCGCCGCCATGGCTCCCAGCGCCCAGCAGCAACCGGCCAGGGAGAGATCGACGCCATAAAAAACCATCAGCTCCTTGAGGGTGAGTGCGCCGGCATAGATCACGCCGATCAGGCTGACACCGATCAGAATCAGCATCATGGAAAGGGTCATAAGCAAACGGGCCCAATGGTTGTAGCGGATTTCAAGAAATTCGGGAATCGTTGTGATACCGGAGCGCAGGAAATACGGTAATAGCGCAAAGGCAACCACAACGAGGGTAATGGCGGCAATCCATTCCCAGCTCGAGACGGACAGGCCATAAAGGCCGGCACCCTGTCCCGACATGCCGACGAACTGCTCCGCCGATATGTTGGCCGCGATCAGCGAAAAGCCGATCAGCCACCATGTTAGACCGCGACCCGCCAGGAAGTAATCCGAGGCTCCATGTTCACTATGCGTTTCTTCTCCCTTTGATTTGTAGAGACCGACAAACAAAACAGCCGCCACAAACAAAACAAACACGATTACGTCAATGATTCCCATCTGTCTCTCCTTGGTATGTTTACGCCCCGCCCCCACGGCGACGGAGTACTGCCCATGTGTACACATTTAATGCGTACGATAAAAGTAATTTTAACTTTCTAACTGCCGGTTATTTGAAGATTCATGACTTTCATCCAGCCTTCAAAATAGGGGTCGTCGGCACAATGAAGTTGCAATCCCGCCACCCTTGGTGTCTAAAGTAGCGACGTAAGCTGAAAGAGTGAAAGCCAAGCAATAGGAACTGGTATGAAAGCACTGCTGATCGTTGCACATGGAAGCCGCCGGAAGGAGTCGAATGACGAGGTGCGTCGACTTGCAAGCCGCATCAAGGAAAACGCCGGCCCGGCCTTCGACATGGTAATGGCCGCATTTCTGGAAATATCCAGCCCGCAGGTCGACTCGGCCATCGCGGATCTTGTCGATGAAGGCGCCACTGAAATAAAGGCCTTTCCATACTTCCTGTCGGCGGGAACGCATGTGGTCAGCGATGTTCCACGCATGATCCAGGAGGAACGGGAAAAATATCCCAACGTTCATATAGAATTGCTTCCGCACATGGGCGCCCTGCAGGGAATCAGTACGCTCATCCTGAGCCAGATCTACAAGGGAGCTCCCGCGGCCCCGCAGCTGAAATCCCTCGAGCTGGAAACGGATTAACGTTCCCTGCGTGCCTTCCATCACGCAGATTGCTTCTTTATTCCGTTTGACTTCACCCAACCGTTCCCCTACGTTCACGCACTTGTTTTTGACCCCGAACGGTTTGGGGAGGTGAATCTACAAATGGCACAAGAAACCTGCGAAGTAAAAGTACGCCGTGGCGAAAGCGTTGACCGCGCCCTGCGCCGCCTGAAGAAGGCGCTGGACAAGGAAGGCATCCTCAAAACCATGCGTGCGAAGCGCCACTACGAAAAGCCGAGCGAAAAGAAAAAGCGCCTGGCCAACAGCCGCCGTAGCCGCCGCTGATCCTTGCCAATGCCTGGATTTCAAAGCTCCCGTCCCGCGGGAGCTTTTTTATTGAATTGGTGCTCGGGGCGGGACTCGAACCCGCATGGCCGAAGCCGAGGGATTTTAAGTCCCTTGTGTCTACCGATTTCACCACCCGAGCGCTCGGTGCATTGACGGAGCGGAATAAATAATCACCTACGGTTATTAAACACAATAAAAAAGGGACCGGGCCGTTGATTGAGGGATCAGAGACCTATAAATCTATTGCTTTTAACAAAGCCGGAATGGCAGACTCCAACATCATGTTGACGACTACATCGAGAATACGAACCCTGCTCGAAATGACAGGTCTGTTTGAAGCCAAGCAGCTGGATGAAATACTCGAAAATGCGCGGGCCAACAGCCAGCCCATCTGTGAAGCGATACTGGCCACGATCCCCGGTTTCAAGGAAGATGTGTTTCTGGAAAAACTCGCCCAGTCCATGGATCTCCCCTACCAGCGGCTGAAGGAAGTTGAAATCGGCACCGACGTGCTGGCGCGTATTCCCACCAAGGCGGTCTTCCAGTACAACGTTGTGCCGCTCTCCGAAGCAGATGGCATCCTCCAGGTTGCCACATGCAATCCATTCGTCCCCGGTCTGGTGGATGCCCTGCGCCTGGCAACAGAATGCCGCATCCGGCTCGTGCTGAGTCCGTCCGATGATATTTCCACAACGGCAAAAAAATTCTACGGCGTTGGCGCGGAAACTCTCGACCGGATGATGCAGGACAGCGCCATCGACCTGGAAGACGAGGAAGGCCTGCTCAAGCAGGATCTCAGCGAACTGGACCAGGAAGCCTCCGTCGTTAAATTCGTGAACCAGATTATTTGGGAAGCCTTCAAGGACCGTGCGACGGACATCCACATTGAACCGATGGAGCTGGATCTGCGCATCCGCTATCGCGTTGACGGCGTGCTGCACGAAACCCCCATGCCGCCGCAACTGAAACGCTTCCAGTCTTCGGTGATCTCGCGCATCAAGGTCATGGCCAACATGGACATAGCCGAAAAACGCCTGCCGCAGGACGGTCGCATCGGGGTTCGAATCCGCGGCGAGGAAATCGACGTGCGTGTTTCAACCATGCCGACGGTATACGGCGAAAGCGTAAGCCTCCGCCTGCTCATGCGCGGCGGAGGCCTGATCACCATGCAGGATCTGGGTCTTAACGACCATGACAGCTCCCTTCTCAAAAAAATGATTACCCGACCGCACGGCATCCTGCTGGTAACAGGGCCGACCGGTTCAGGGAAATCCACATCGCTTTATGCATGGCTGCACACGATTAACTCCGTGGATAAACGGATCATGTCGGCGGAGGATCCGATTGAATATGAAATGGCGGGTGTGAACCAGGTCCAGATGCGACCCGAGATCGGACTGACATTTGCCAATACCCTGCGCACCTTCCTCCGGCAGGATCCTGATGTGATCATGGTCGGCGAAATCCGCGACCGTGAAACAGCTGAAATCGCCATTCGCGCGGCGCTTACGGGCCATCTTGTTTTCAGTACGATTCACACAAACGATTCGGCCAGCACCATCACGCGCCTGCTCGACATGGGAATCGAGCCCTTCCTGGTGGCCTCTTCCGTGGAAGGAATCGTTGCCCAGCGCCTCGTGCGCAGCCTCTGCAAGGCCTGCCGGCGACCGATGGAACTGGACGAAGGTTTACTGCGTGAACATAACTTCCCCGTGGCACGGCTGGCAACCGAAGGGCCGATCTACGAAGCGGTCGGATGCGATGAATGCCGGGGTAACGGTTACAAGGGTCGAACCGGCATTTTTGAAATCCTGCCCGTAAACGATGACGTGCGTCCACTTGTAATATCGCATGCGTCCGCCAGTGATATCAAGGCCTGCGCGCTGCAGCACGGCATGCGAACCCTGCGTGAGGACGGCTGGGACAAGGTACTGGCCGGTATTACGACCATCGATGAAATTCTCCGGGTGACCGAAGAGACAGAAACCGAGTAGCCACTCGCACCGGCCTGTTACATATCCGGATCCGGTGTGAGTCCTGTGGAGCTATTGCACACCCGCTTCATCCTCCAGCGGCGGAAGCACCCCTTCTTCCACAAGCTGGGCATCCTGATCCGGAGTGAGCTGGATTGGAAGCGGAGGCATGCCCTGCCGGAGTACCTCCATCTGATACTCGCGCAGATTCTGCTGAACCTGTTCACGCTGTATTGCCAGCTCTTCTTCGGTGAGCTGAGGCTGGGGTTCCGGCTCGGGCTCAGGTGTTGGTGCCGGTGGAGGGGTCGTGCGACGGAAGCCGCCGCCAAAACGTCTTTGGGGTTGATTCGGCGGGGTCGGCTGAGCGGGCTTGGCTGCCGCCGCCTTGGGTCGTGTGAGTGTAAACGACAGCTCCTTCCCTTTATACTGGAGCTTGGCGCTTGAGTTCTTCAAATCAATATCCAGCAGCTTCATGGAACCAAAGCTTTCGCCAACCCGGAGCATGACGCTCTTGGGTTCGCCTTTCTTTGCCTTGATGTTCTGGAATCCGGCGCGAACATCGTCGGATTGGAGCCCTTCCAGCAGAAAGCATAGCCGGTAATTGTTTTCCAGGTCTTTGACTGCCGCCGCATCTTCTTTTGCGTCTGGGTCGACCAGGGGTTCCGATCCGAACGGCTCCCGCTCAATAATCAGGAGATAACGGGCACTGTTGTACAGCTCATCCCCTGTACTTTCTTCGACAGGAGTGGCGTCTTCCGTGGCGATCGAGTCCGCGACAACATCCTCGTTAGTCACTTCGTCTCCCAGGCAGGTGTATACGGTCAGCATGCCCATAAGGAACATACATGAAGCGGTTATGCCATATTGTTTTAACATCGGAAACGTTCTCCTCGATTCTTCATATCATGTTCGCCCGGCAATCCTGCGTCAAGCCCAACTGCCCGATCCGGATACACCTGAAAACGGCTCAACCCGAACAGATATTGCAGATATTATCGACCAGCACCGCTTGGTTCGCAGCAGACCAGACTCTCAGCGCGGTCTGCGCCCCAGCGGTATGGCCAGCGTGCCGTTGAAAAACTCAATGATATGGCCGCGTTCGATCAGCCAACTCAGCGGCTGCAGGGCATCCTTGGCTTCCTTCGACCTGGGATCGAGCGATGGATGCAGCACTTCGAGCACGTGCTGCCGGGTCGAGCCCGGATTTTCCTTCAGGAACATGAGCACCTCGGCAATGTTCTCCACAGTGTCGGAGGGATCCACCGGGTGGGGCTTGATGTGGGTGACAAAGTTGACCTTGCCCGCCTTGAACAGATGCAAGTGCATGTGCCGGAAGGCCGCACGCATCGAAAACGACATGCTGAGCGGGAATCGACTTTCCTTGGACCAGACCCGGTGGATTGAATAAACGAGATCCCGATCCTCCAGTTTTTGCGCCACCTTCGCAGGTATGATGGCCCGCCGGACGGATTCATACAGTTCCGGTACCTGTTTGGAAAAGGCTGCTTCGGCTCTGCGCAGGTCGACCGGCTCCGACTCAGGCGCATCTTTTTTTCTGAACAACGTCTGCTTGCGGCTTTCCTCCCGCCATTGCTCAACCAGGGCTTCGTCCTTTACAACCTCGATGGACTGCTTGTACTCATCCAGGGAGAGATGAGGAAAACGGGACTGGTGCATTTCATTGAGTTTTTCGGTATAGCTATGGTGATTCGGCGGTCCCAGCAGAATGCCGGTCTTCGTGCAGCGGGCCACCCCTGGAAAGTTACCGCTCGGCGCTTCCGCTTCGACCTCCTCCTTGTCATAGAAATCAGTCAGGTGTTCCGCCCTGATGTGTGTTTGAATCAGTTCCTCGGATACGGACACGGCCTTGCACAGCTTACATTGAAACAATTCCAGTGCGTCGGCTTCCCTGTTGACCTCGACTTTGACCAGATAACCTTCGGAATCATGAATCAGAAGGTTTGCCAGATCCATTAGTGGATATGCGCGACGGGAATGGTGAATCTGCCGGACAAGCGAAGCAAGGCGTTTTTGCTCGGGAAGAAACGAGACGGTTACCGGTAGTTCCCGGGGAGGTTCTTGACGGGGACGTGATGACTCGCGCTGATCCGTGGTATCCCGGCGCAGCCGGCGGGGACGCTCATCCCTTCTGCCGTCCCGGCGTGCGGTTCTGCGTTCTCCACGTTGCGGACGCTCAGCAACGGCCTCGTCCCGGCGTGAATAGTGGCTCTCCCCAGGCGGCTTGCGAGCCCACTGGGGCACAAAGTTAAGATCCAGAATAACATCCCGCGAATCCGTACGGCCTTCGTGTGTGTCGCTTTTCTCTTCCATCGTGACAACCGTGTGTTTTATATTGGAGCAGCCAAGTTTAGTTGATTATTTCTCAATGAAAAGCCTTAACCCTTGCGTAGATTTTGCAATGCCGTCTGGTGAATCCATTTTCCTGCATGTGGACATGGATGCGTTCTTCGCATCGGTTGAGCAGCACGACCGGCCCGAGTTGAGGGGCAAACCGGTTGTGGTGGGTTCGCCACCCGACCAGCGTGGTGTCGTGTCGGCAGCATCCTACGAAGCCCGTCAATTCGGCATTCATTCCGCCATGCCCTCCCGCACCGCCTACCAGAAATGTCCGCACGCCATCTTCCTCCCGGTCAACGGAACCCGATACAGGGCGGTCTCGCGGCAAATCATGCGCATCTTTGAATCCTATACACCGCTGGTGCAGCCGCTCTCCATCGACGAAGCCTTCCTTGACGTCACGGGAGCCCAGCGGTTGTTTGGAGATGGAACGGCCATCGCGGAAAAGATCCGGGAGGACATCCGCAGGGAAACCGGCCTCACCGCGTCCGTCGGGATCGCCCCCAACATGTTTCTGGCAAAAATCGCCTCCGACATGAATAAGCCCGACGGGCTGACCCTGGTTCCGTTTGCACAGGATGCCATCGAGCGTTTTCTCGCCCCCCTGCCCATCAGCCGTATGTGGGGGGTCGGCAAAGTAACCCGGAAAAGACTGCTGTCGCTCGGCCTGACCACCATCGGCGACCTGCAGCAGTGCGCGTCCGGTGATCTTGAACGGGCCGTCGGCGCTCATGCGGCCGCCGTGTATTACCGGCTTGCGAGAGGAATCGACCACCGGCAGATCGAGATGGATGCCGGAGAAAAAAGCATTTCAAACGAAACCACATTCAAGGACGATCTTACCGACCGCGATGAAATCGAAGCGGCATTCAAGCGGCTTATCGACAAGGTTGGTGCGCGACTTCGCAAGGCGGGCCTTTTCGCGAGTACGGTCCAGATCAAACTGCGCTGGAGCGATTTCTCCACGATCACACGCCAAATGCGTCTTGCACCGCCGTGCTGCGACGATATCACCCTGAGGGAAACCGGCCTGGAGTTGTTGACCCGGAACCTTCGGCACCGTCCGGTTCGCCTGATCGGTTTCGGGGTCAGCGGTCTGCGGACGACGGATCAGACCGACACCCAGCAGCTGAACCTGTTCGAACAGCCCGATACCGCGCGGAATGAAAAACGAAAAAGACTGAGTTGGGTCACCGACGATATTAGAACGCGCTATGGAAACAAAAGTCTGAAACGGGGATCGGATCTGGATTAAAAATTGTATTCTTTTTTTCTGTTTATATAGACCGAATATGGTACAGAATCCTATCTCGAGATGAGAGACTGATTCTAGTTTCTTCTTCCTAGGCGGCGTATGGTCACTTCCCCTATCAATGGCCTGCGCCGCCGACTTTTTCTATCTTATGGTGTCTCCCCCTGAAGCGCTCTTATCTAATCTCAAGGTGAACATCTGATCTTTCCCCTTACAACCCCCTTTTATAATCGATATAAATCCAGAATCAATTAACCCCGCGTTTTATATTGCAATATCCGGATAAACGGATATTTAGTTGTTCTCCCATGCAGAACAGGTGGTTTATATGAACAAAATCGGGAAACGCACACTTTATACGACGGAGAGCGGTCGGCAGTTTGCGGAACTGCTCAAGACGCAGATGCTGATGATCGACGGCGCCATGGGCACCATGATCCAGAAGCACAGGCTCGAGGAGCAGGATTTCCGCGGAGAACGTTTCGCCAACCACGCTTCCGACCTCAAGGGCAACAACGATCTGCTGGTGATCACCAAACCGGAGATCATCGAGGATATCCACGTCCAATTCCTGGAAGCCGGCGCGGACATCATCGAAACCAATACATTCAGTTCAACGACCATTTCGCAGGCCGACTACCACCTCGAACCGCTGGTGCGCGAACTCAACATCGAGGCGGCCCGGGTGGCTCGCCGCGCCGTCGACCGCGTACGGGCCGATGATCCTTCGCGTACGCTCTTCGTGGCCGGGTCCGTCGGCCCCACCAACCGTACCGCATCCATTTCACCGGACGTGAACGATCCCGGTTTCCGTGCGGTTACATTCGACGATCTTGTAAACGCATATGCCGAGCAGGTCGAAGCACTCATCGAAGGCGGCGTCGATGTCCTTCTGGTTGAAACCATATTTGACACGCTGAACGCCAAGGCAGCGCTCTTTGCCATTGAAGAGATCTTTGAACAAACAGGACAGCGCCTGCCGGTCATGATTTCCGTCACCATTACCGATAAATCCGGACGCACACTCTCCGGCCAGACACCCACCGCGTTCTGGTACAGCATCGAGCATGCAAATCCTATCTCCGTGGGCATCAACTGCGCACTGGGCGCAGAGGATATGCGGCCCTATATCGAGGAGCTGGCGGAGACAGCCCCCTGCTATATCAGTATCTACGCCAATGCCGGACTTCCCAATGCTTTCGGCGGCTACGACGACACGCCGGAAGACATGGCGGAGATCTACAACGACTTTGCCAAACACGGCCTCGCCAACATCTGGGGCGGGTGCTGCGGCACAACGCCCGACCACATCCGCGCCATGGCGGACGTGGTCAAACAACATCCGCCCCGCATTCCACCTGCGTATGACAGCCTTCCTCGCTATAGCGGCCTGGAGCCGCTGCATGTCACCCCGGAGATGAACTTCGTGATGGTGGGCGAACGCTCCAATATCACCGGCTCACCAAGGTTTGCGAGGCTTATCCGCGAAGGCGACCTTGAGGGCGCGCTGCAGATTGCCCGCCAGCAGGTCGAAACCGGCGCCAATATCATCGATATAAACATGGATGAAGGCCTCATTGATTCCGAAGCGATGATGGTCAAGTTCCTTCATCTGGTTGCATCCGAGCCGGATATATCACGCGTACCGATCATGATCGATTCCTCTAAATGGGAAGTCATCGAGGCCGGGCTGAAGTGCATTCAGGGCAAGGGGATCGTTAACTCCATCAGTCTCAAGGAGGGCGAGGAGCAGTTCCGTGAACATGCACGGAAGGTCAAGCGCTATGGCGCCGGCATGGTCGTTATGGCCTTCGACGAAAACGGACAGGCCGACACCACCGAGCGCCGCATTGAAATCTGCAGCCGCGCCTACAGGATACTTGTCGACGAGCTGGACATCGACCCGACCAACATCATTTTCGATCCGAACGTATTCCCGATCGGAACCGGTATGGAGGAGCACCGCATCAACAGCACCTCCTTCTTTGAGGCGGCAGCATACATCCGTGAAAACCTGTCCGGAGCGATGGTCAGTGGCGGAATCAGCAATGTCTCGTTCTCATTCCGAGGTAACAACCGCGTGCGCGAAGCGATCCATGCCGCCTTCCTCTACCACGGCATGGAAGCCGGCCTCAACATGGGCATCGTCAACCCCGGCATGCTGGAGGTCTACGATGAAGTTCCGAAGGAACTGATGGATCTCGTCGAGGACGTGGTGCTCAACCGCTCGGACGAGGCTACCGAAAAACTCATCGAATACGCCGAGCGGATCAAGTCCGAGGGCGGCGGCCAGAAGAAGGCGGCCGAAACCCAGGCCTGGCGGGAAGGGACGGTCGAGCAGCGGCTGGAGCACGCGCTGGTCAAGGGCATCGTTGATTACATCGATCAGGACGTGGAGGAGGCCCGGCAGAAATTCGACCGCCCGCTCCATGTCATCGAAGGTCCGCTGATGGCCGGCATGGATGTAGTCGGTGACTTGTTTGGTTCCGGAAGGATGTTCCTGCCCCAGGTGGTCAAAAGTGCCCGCGTCATGAAAAAGGCGGTCGCCTATCTGCTCCCGTACATGGAGGCGGAAAAAGACGGGCAGCCTGCCCGCAGCGCTGGCAAGGTCCTGCTCGCCACGGTCAAGGGCGATGTCCATGACATCGGCAAGAACATTGTCGGGGTGGTACTGGCCTGCAACAATTTCGAGGTGCGCGACATCGGCGTCATGGTCCCGTGGGAAAAGATCCTTCAGGAGGCCCACGAATGGGGCGCCGACATTATCGGCCTGTCGGGTCTGATCACACCTTCACTCGACGAGATGGTTCACGTTGCGAAGGAGATGGAGCGGGAAGAGCTCAAGCTTCCGTTGCTGATCGGCGGCGCCACCACCAGCAAGAAGCATACGGCCGTGAAAATTGCTCCGGAATACAAAGGTCCTGCTGTGCATGTGCTCGACGCGTCGCGCGCGGTCAATGTCGTCCAGTCGCTTCTCAGCCAGGATATCGTCTATCGCCGCGGCATCAGAATCGAGTACAACGCCATCCGCGAATCGCATGCGGCCGCGCAGGAGGCCAAGGAATTCCTGTCTATCGAGCAAGCCCGTGCCAACGCCCCCGAACTGGACTGGAAATCCTATGTACCGCCTTCGCCGGACTTCCTCGGCGTCAAACCCGTCGAGGTTACGGTCGAGGATCTCGTACCCTACATCGACTGGACCCCGTTTTTCTGGACGTGGGAAATCCAGGGCAAGTATCCCGACCTGCTTGAAAACGAAGGGGTCATCGGGGAGCGCTGCCGCGAACTGTTCGAGGACGTCCAGCACCTGCTGAAAAAGGCGATCGACGAAGACTGGTTCCAGCCGCGCGGCGTGCACGCCTTTTTCCCGGCCGCGCGCGCGGGCGACAGCATCGAGGTCTATACCGATGAATCGCGTACGAAGAAACTGGAAACCCTCCATTTCCTGCGGCAGCAGATGGTCAAGAAAGATGGCACACCCAACCGTTCTCTGGCCGATTTTATTGCGCCGAAGGATTCAAGTGCGGCCGATTACATCGGGGCGTTTGCCGTAACTACCGGACCCAAGGTCGCGGAAATCGCCCAGCGCTACCGGCAGGACCTCGACGACTACAACTACATCCTCGTACAGGCGCTGGGCGACCGGTTGGCCGAAGCATTTGCAGAGTATCTGCATAAGCAGTCCCGCGATGCCTGGGAATACGGCAGGGACGAAAACCTGACCCACGATGAAATGATCAAGGAAAAGTATCGCGGTATCCGCCCGGCGGCCGGTTATCCCGCCTGCCCCGATCATACGGAAAAGAAAACGATTTTCCAACTGCTGGAAGCTACCGCCAACGCCGGCATCGAACTGACCGAGAGCATGGCCATGACACCGGCCAGCTCGGTATCCGGGCTCTATTTCTCGCACCCGGCCTCACGCTATTTCCCGCTGGGACGGATCAACCGCGACCAGGTTGCCGACTATGCCGAACGTAAAGGCTGGACCGTCGAAGAAGTTGAAAAATGGCTCTCGCCCAGCCTAGGATATGATGCGTAGTAATTACTGCCTACTGTGTAACTCCCGGGAAACTTAACGCAGTGCGTAGTAAGTAATAAAATACGGAATACAGAGACAACCGATGAAAAACATTCTCGATCAGCTTAAGGAACACCCATTGATCTTTGATGGCGCCATGGGCACGATGATCTATTCGAAGGGGGTGTTCATCAACACCTGCTACGAGCAGCTGTGCGTCACCAACCCGAAACTGATCAGGAGTATCCACGAAGCGTATGTAGACGGCGGCGCGGATGTCATCGAAACCAATTCATTCGGTGCGAACCGGCTCAAGCTGCAAACGCATGGACTGGCCGACCAGCTGGAAGCCATAAACCGCGCAGCCGTCAAGCTGGCGCGGGAAGCGGCCGGCGACGATGTGCTCGTGGCCGGATCCGTGGGCCCCTGCCTAAGATCGGGCCAGTTGTTCGTCGACCTCATGACCGAGGAACTGACCGAGGCTTTCCGCGAACACATGGAGGTGCTGGCCGACGAGGGCGTCGACCTTTTCCTGATCGAAACCTTTACTGATGTCCAGGAGGCCCTGCTGGCCGCCAGCGTGGCCGTGGAATTCGGCTTGCCGGTATTCGTTTCCGTCACGGTCGGCAAGGACGGTGAAACACGACGCGGTGAAAAGATCGAGCAGATCGTGGACACGCTCAATCAGAATTCAAACGTGGACGGTATCGGCATCAATTGCGGCATCGGCCCGGCGGCCGCATTCAGTATCGCCGAGCGCGCCCTCCCCCACACCACCAAGCCCTTTACAGTCATGGCTAACGCCGGACTGCCTCAGGAAGTGGATGGACGCATGATCTACATGTCGACACCCGAATACTTTACCGAATACGCTAAAAGCATGATCCAGATCGGCGTGCGCGGGGTAGGAGGCTGCTGCGGCACGACGCCGGATCATATCAATATGATGGCCAAGGCCGTCAAATCGCTCACCGGTGTTAAGAAGCACGTCACCATCAGCCATTACGAACAGGATCTCCCGGAGGTTGAGATCGTGCCGATGGCAGACAAGTGTGCCTTTGGCGCCAAACTCGTGCGCGGTGAAAAGGTAACCAGTGTGGAGATCACCCCGCCACGCTCCACCGACCTGACGCCGATGCTCGACAAATGCCGCGTCTGCAAGGATGCCGGCATAGACGCGATCAACATACCGGACGGACCGCGCGCAAGTGCACGCATTTCACCGATGGTGGCAGCGCTGGCGGTCGAAAGAGAAGTAGGCATCGAAACGGTACTGCATTACTGCTGCCGCGATCGCAACCTGATCGGCATGCAGTCCGACCTGCTTGGAGGCTACGCCGGCGGGCTGCGCAACTATCTTATCATTACCGGCGATCCACCCAAGCTGGGCGACTATCCCAACTCGACACCGGTCTTCGACGTCGATGCCGTCGGCCTGACCCAGGTAGTACACAACCTGAACCACGGCCGGGATGTGGGTGGAAATCCCATCAACCCGCCCACCGGCATCCTGATCGGCGTGGGTGCCAACCCGTGCGCCGTGGAACCGGAGCGAGAGCTGCAGCACTTTTTCAATAAGATCGACGCCGGCGCGGAATATGCCATCACCCAGCCGGTCTTCGATCCCGAGGCGCTGCTGCGCTTTCTCGATGCCGCGGAAAATCATACGCGCACCATCCCGGTGGTCGCCGGCGTCTGGCCGCTGGTTTCACTCCGCAATGCTGAGTTCCTCAACACGGAAGTCCCCGGCGTGGAAGTGCCGGCCGCCATCCTGGAGCGGATGAGCCATGCTAAAACCAAGGAGGACGGCCGCAGGATCGGCATCGAGATCGCCCGAGAAACCTGCGCGCGCATCGCCGACCGCGTCGCCGGCTTCCAGGTCAGCGCCCCCTTCGGCATCGTCGATCTCGCACTCCAGGTGTTGGAATAGCATGACTCGAGAATGAGTTTTACTAATCAGAACCTGTACTCGTCGGCAAGTCCGGTGCGAGCGTGACCGTATTTTCTTCACCGCGCCAGTAGCGAAGCAAAATAGTTGGCAATCTGGATTTCTTTCTTTATTCTGTATTCAACCGCCTTCAGATGCGGTTAAACATGGTTGTTACCAAGAAACGGAGATGCCCATGAAGCGTGTTTTGCTTATCCTTGCTGTCGTGATAATCGGAATCCAGCTGATTCCCGTAAAGCGGACCAACCCCCCGGTGGCATACGATTTCGACGGGCCGGCGGAGGTAAAGGCGATCCTGAAACGCAGTTGCTACGACTGCCACTCCAATGAAACGACCTGGCCGTGGTACAGCCATGTGGCCCCTGTTTCATGGCTGCTGGCCGACCACGTCAAGGAAGGGCGCGAACACCTGAATTTTTCCGAATGGGAAGGAATGAAGGATATGGGATGGATTCCGGGAAAAATCCTTAGGGAAGTCTCTGAAGGCGAAATGCCGCTGAAATCCTATCTCCTGATCCATTCCGATGCCAGAGTGTCGCCCGCAGACCTGGCCGTGCTCGGCAAATGGGCGGAGCAATAATCATTAAGGCACAAAGAACTCAAAGCAAGTGGGTGTTTTGCCCTACGTGAACTTCGTGTTCATTGCGTCTTTATGTCTATTCATTCAACTGGAAAACACAAACTGTCATCACCTAAAATTGCCGTAGATAAGGGTTGCACGGCCCAGGGCGGGCGTGTAGGTTCTCCGCCTGATTTTGCAACCAATTAGACTCGAAGAGGTTTGTCATGAGAATTAGAAGAGCAATGCGCAAGAAGCCCCTGCGCCGTCCGGTCAAGAAGCCGCGTCTGAAGCGCCGCCGTGTACTGGAACAGAAAAAACGTCTGGTGGGAGCCGGCTATACAGAGGAACAGCTGGTGCACATGAACACCAAGGATGTCCGCGCCGCCATCCGCAAAACGGGTGCATAAACAACTGTTTTAAAGCCATGAAAAACGCTCCACCCGGAGCGTTTTTCTTTTTATAGCCGCCGTGGCGGCAGTTATCGGTAAGGGTTGTTCGTTATTGGAAAGTGCCCCGCCGGTCACGGGAACTTTCTGATAACCGATAACTGATAGCTGAGGACACACAATGCCAAACATTGTACTCGTCGGATTCATGGGCTCCGGAAAAACCACCGTGGGCAAGCTGATCGCTGAAAAAACGGGCATGTCGCTCCTCGACATGGACACCATCATTGAAGAGCGGGCCGGCAAAACCATCAATGAAATCTTTGCCGACGAAGGCGAGCCGTATTTTCGCTCCCTTGAGCGCGCGCTGGTACAGGAACTTTCCGAAACAGAGGGTCACGTCATATCTACCGGCGGAGGGATCGTTCTTAATCCCGACAACATCGCCGATTTTGAACGGACCGGGCTCGTGGTATGCCTGCTGGTTGATGCTGACACCGTGCTTGAACGGGTCCGGCACGATACGACGCGTCCGTTGCTGGCGGGAGACAAGGAAATACAGATTCGCCAGCTCCTCGAAGCCCGCAAGGCCCTCTATGAATCCATCACTCACAGGATTGATACCAGCGGCCGCCCATCACCCCTGCCCACCGCAGAGGAAATTATCGATCTGTACCGATCAAACAATTCTTGAATTCGTGGTTGAAAACACCACAATGCCCCCTGTTTTTGTATTCAGTCAGGAGCGAATCATGAGCGACAAACACCAGCATTCACCGCAGCACAAGGCCGTGCTGAAGAAACAGGCACTCGAACAGCACGAAGTCAAGGAAGTGCTCGATGTCATTAAGAAATACGCCGTTCCAACCACGGTCGTCGTCCTTGTGGTATGCGGCATCTTTCTGTTCGACCGCTATCTGAAGGCGTCCAAGGCGTCCAAGGAAGCAGAGGCCAGTACCGCGTTGATGACGGCCATGGGCGCAGCCGACTACGAAGACATCCTGGATGAGTACGGTTCCACCTCATCCGCTCCACTAGCCATGATGCAGCTGGCCATGGCCCGGTTTTCCGAAGGCAACTATGATGCCGCGCAGGAACTGTACAGCCGGTTTCTAAAGAAATACGAAAAGAATGATATGGCGCTTGAGGCCGAACTGAATGTGATTACCTGCCGCGAAGCCAAAGGGGAATTCAGCGAAGCTCACCTGCTTTATGGCGACTTTAAGGACAGGCATGCCGATTCATACCTTGCACCGTTTGCCATGATTGGACAGGCCCGCTGCCTGGAGGCTATGGAAAATCCCGCCGAAGCAAAGCGTACGTATGAGGACCTGATCGTTGCCTATCCCGGAAGCAGTTGGGCCGATCTGGCCGAAACCCGGATGTCCGTCATCGAAAGCAAGATTAAATGACGACAGTAAAAACCCCGCCATGATGACGGGGTATCGTTGAAAGAGCGGCCTATGTGCCGCTTTTTTTTATGGCCGTCCGTCGGGCTTTTCGCTTACGGCTCCAACGACGGAGCCACCAGGCCCCCAGCAGAAAACAACCTGCCACGACGAGCATCGGTATGATGTCGTTCGGCTCATCCCAGGGCGGCGGGCAGGCGGGCAGGAATTCGGCGACGATCAACATGGTACTGCCAGCCGGCTCTAGACGACCTCGACCAGCTCCAGTTCAAAGTTCAGGTTTTGGCCCGCCAGCTGATGGTTGGCATCGATGGTGATGTTTTCTTCGTCAACCGCCGTAACGGTAACGGGCACCGGTTGTCCCTGTGCACTCTGCATCTGGAGGCCCATGCCCACTTCTGGCTCCAGTCCATCGGGCAGCTGGCTGCGCTCAAACTGCATGACCAGATCATCGCGGCGTTCTCCGTAGGCTTCTTCAGCGGGGATATGAATGGTCTTCTTGTCGCCGACCTCCATGTCGGCAACACCCTTTTCAAATCCGGGGATCACCATGCCCGCACCCATTTCGAACTCGAGCGGGTCGCGACCTGCTGACGTATCGAACTTCGTTCCATCGTCGAGGGTCCCGGTATAGTGGATCTTAACTGTTTTTCCCTTTTCAATCATGGTGGTTCCTTCCTTTATCCATTTATGATTCTCAATGTCGGATTTTTGACTTGAGGAATTAATCCGGCGTTGGCTTTCGCGTTTTGAGCGCGGTCGAGGATCCGAAGATCGGCATTCAACAATCAAAAATCGTGTAATCGCACCTTACAGAGTCGCCGGGGCATGACAACCATTATCCCGATATTTTGAATGGACACCCCATGGTTTCGGCCATGGTTTACGCATGGACAATTCATCGCATACGAACTACATTTCGTCAGGTCAGGAGGTATCATGAAGATCACATCCCTGCTCACATTCCTCGCCGGCATCGCATTGCTCACGAGTTGCGCGCACCTGAACGTCTCCATGGAGACGGATCCGGCATACGATTTTTCCAGCATCACGACGTATCAATGGGTCGATCCCCCCGAGGAGCTCCTGGAGGAAAACACCACGCATCTCGATATTCGGCTGCAACAGGCCCTCAACAACGAACTCGCCACCCAGGGCTGGCAGCAGGTGCTTGAAGCCACCAATGCGACGGTTCAGGTTGCCTACTATCTTGAAATACAGACCCATCACGAGTTTACGGAATCAGCGTCCGGCCGCGAAGGCGACTTTTCCGGAGGCATGGTCTATGACCACAATAAGCGGGAATGGAACTACGAAGAACGGAAGCCCGACCAGGTTGTCTATGTAGTGGAATCCGGCACCTTGCATTTCATGATGCACGAAACGGGCACAGGCAAGTGCATTTGGAGCGCGTCGGTCGAAACAGAGATCGATCGTTCACGGCCTCCCGAAAAGCTGGATGAACTCTTCCATCGGATCGCCCGGAAGCTGTTCGAGGAGCTGCACAGGGACGTGGATTTTTAGACCTACATGCTGCGTTGCTCGATCTGCTTGATGAGATCGTTGAAGATGAAGTGGTGAAACGGCAGGAAGATATACCAGTAGGTATGTCCCCACAACCCCCTGGTTTTATAGTAGGCCGTCACGGAGAGCCGGTTTTTATCGCCGGCAATGGGATCGACGCGGAATTCAAGCCAGGCATAACCTGGCACCTTCATCTCGGCGCGCAGCAGCAGCTGTCGGTGGTAGTGGATCTTCTCGACGCGCCAGAAGTCGACCACGTCGTTGACGCGGAGTGACGAGGCGCTGCGCCGGCCACGTGTCGTACCCACCCCACGCAGCAGGCGGTCCATGCCTCCCCGGATACGCCACAGGAACGTGCTGTGAAACCAGCCCTTCTTTCCGCCGATATGCGTGATGGATTTGAAGAGGGCTTCAGCGGTTTTTTCGGTAACCAGGGAGTAGGAACTCGTGTACGTCGGCGCGCCATCGAGCTCACCGAGTTTAATGGCCAGTTCATAATCGGGCGGATAGCTGTCGGACCAGCGCGTATGCACGGCATCCTGTTCCTCGCGCGAGAGCGCCAGCACCAGCGCCTCCTTGCAGGAGATGCGCCTGAAGGGAAGCAGGTCGAGAATATCGTTATCCATGCAGATCACGTCGTGCGTCACACTTTCCATCAAACACCAGGTGATAGGCGCCGGAACGGGCGTCAGAAGGCTGGTAATGTAGGAATAGAAGCGGATACCGGATATGGGCGATGGAACGAAGATCCGCTTCTTGCCCAGCACCTCGGCGTGCGTTTTGAGAATCTGTTCATAGGTCATGACATCCGGACTGCCGATATCGAATATGCGGTTGGCTGTGTCCGGCAGTTCCAGCACACCCACCAGCGACTTGATTACATCGCGCAACGCGATCGGCTGGCATTTTGTCTTGGCCCATTTCGGCACGAAGAACAGCGGGATATGCCGGACGAGATGGTTGATCATTTCGTAGGATGCACTTCCCGATCCGAGAATGATGGCTGCCCGCAGGATCGTGGTCGGCACACTGCCCTGGCGGAATTCCTCGGCTACCTGCGCGCGGCTGGCCAGATGCGGGGAAAGTGTTGTTTTCGTATCGCCAAGACCGCCGAGGTAGATGATTCGTCCCACGCCCTGCTGTTCGGCCGCCATCCGGAAATTGCGGGCAGCCTCTATGTCGGCATTCTCGAACCTGTGCAAGCCGATCAACATCGAGTGAATCAGGTAATAGGCAGCATCCACGCCCTCCAGCGCGTGGAGTACAGCATCCGCATCAAGCGCATCGGCTTCGACCACTTCCGTATCCGGCCAGCGTTCGTCATGTTCAGGCGATGCCGCCCGCACCATTACCCGCACCTTGTAGCCGCGTCCGAGCAGTTCCGGAACCAGACGACCGCCGATGTATCCCGTGGCGCCGGCCACTAGGATCGTACCCAGTTCCTTATTGGGCCGGGTCGGCAGGTCGCTGCAATAGAATTCAGTCGGGCTCGATGTCATAAAGACGATCCTTTTGATCGTTCTTTACATGATTAGACCGGCAACCACAAGCGTTGCGATACTATGCGGGAAAACGAGGCGCGATGAAAACAGGTGGATGCATGTAGAGCGGTTCGAACGGCTCGGACGGAATGTTCCGTTCGAGTCTGGCAAACACCAGCTGCCCCAGTTCCCCGGCCGTCGGATGAGCAGGTTCTGGGTCATTGAGTGTTGTGAATCCGCTGAGCAGGGATTCCAGCCGGTCATGGTCGGGGCTCACGACCAGCGCATCATCCGGAATGAACGCCGGCAGCTCATCCCGCTGCAGCAGCCTGAAGTCGAGCTCCAGCTCGGCACCTCTGAAAATACCGGCCCACACCTGATTACGACGGGCATCCCCCACCACAACGGTTCGGTCGGCACCAAACCGGGCCGCTAATGCGGCTCCGCTGTTCAAGGCGTAGACCGGTTTTGACGATGGAGCAGCCAGTGAGTTGACGACGGAAAAACCGATGCGCATGCCCGAAAAGGCGCCGGGTCCCCTGCCGACCGCGAACACATCCACGCCATCCCAATCCACCTCCAGGGCTGCCATGGCATCAAAGAGCTGCTGACGGTTCTTGAAATTTTCCTCCCAGTGCTCTTCGGCCGCCACATTCCCGTCGTCAATCAGCGCAACACTGCCGATGCGGGAACTCAGTTCGATGGAAAAGATCCTCACGCCTCGTCCTCCCTGAATATCCGGAATGTGCGCGTTCCGGTATGTTCGTCGGCCTCGATCCGGATATGGATCAGATCGGGCGGCAGCAGGCCCTCGGCCCGCTCAGCCCATTCGATGGCCGTTATGCCATTGGCATCGAAGTATTCCTCCAGCCCCAGACCCAATGCCTCGACCGGACCGGATAGGCGGTACAGATCGATGTGGTGCAGCGGGAGACGTCCCTCGTATTCACCAATAAGGGTGTAGGTCGGGCTGGTGATCGGCTCGTCTATCCCCAGCGCAGCGGCCAATCCCTGAACAAAGCAGGTCTTACCGGCACCCAATTCGCCGTGCAGCGCGATGACGGTTCCGGCACCCAGTTCATCGGCCAGCGCGGAAGCCAGTTCCCAGGTCTCATCCGGACTGTTTGTTTCAACGGTACGCATATGATTAATCTCTTCCAGAAAACGCGCGGCACAACCTACCGCCAGCCAGTGCGTATTGGAAGTTCAGAGTGGAGAAACATGCATACCGGCCGGTAGGTCAGGGAGCAAACTTGATCGTGATATCGAGCGGCCGGCTGGCTACTTCCATCCCGTCGGCATAGATCGCCACGGCCTGGATACGCGCCGGTCCCTCACCAACCAGCTCTTCATCCAGGGTCAGCGCCACGTCGCCGCTATATTCCTTTTCATCCAGCACCCGCTGACCACAGACCAGCCGGACCGTTTTCGGCGTCTCCATCCCGCCGAATTCCAGTTTAACGCTGTGAGTACGTTTGCCGGTCTTGACGATGTCTGCTGTTACAATCGACACGGAGCGACCCATGGCATCCACGATAATGGGCTTATCCACGCAGGCGCCGACCTCGATGGCGTACTTCAGAAATGCCACGGCACGCAGTTCGTGGTAGCCGTCCGAAATGTTCGAAATGGGAATCCAGGCAGTCGGCTTATCCGAAATACGGCCCAACGGCTTGCCGTCCAGCAGGAACGAATAGAGGTATTTCGCATCGGCCAGACGCGACTCGGCCGTTGCGATATAGGTAAAATCGTCCTTGATCGTGTCGGCGCCCAGCACCTTGACCGCAATGACCGGCGCATACGGCCTTGCCAGCGGATCACCAAGCAACAGTGTTTGAAGCGGGCAGGCAATGGACTGGTAGAAACTTTCCAGCATGGTGCAGCCGGACGTATAGTGAACGTAGAAACGCGCCGAGGGAAACTTGTTGGGGTTGGAATACGGCTCCACCACGGCACCGGCCGACGCGGTGGCGCCCGCCTTCAGCCACTCCGTCATCTTGGTCTGCCTTTTCTGGAACTCGGCGCTCCAGCTTGTCAAATGCTCAGCCATGGCACCCGGCGCAAATGAACCGACCGCCGATGGATCGACCGTCTCGGCACCCATCAGCACGCCCATGACATTCTTCTGACCGGCAGGGAAATTGGTTGTCACGGTGGCGGTGATACCGCGCTGCTTGAGTTCGTTGACGGCGGGATAGTATTGCCATTCCCGGCAGGTCGAACGCACATCGTCGCTCATCACGAAATAGATGCCGCTGTGCACGCCCCGGTAATCGGACCGCACGCCGCGCCTGATGGTATCCAGTACGGTCTGCACATCGTTGCCCTTTTCGCCGATGTAGCCCAGCATCATGCTGGGAAGCGGCATCTCATCGCCCAGCCCCTGCTTGAGGTAGGCCATGTCATCCGGGACGGTCGCATCTTCGCCCACCCCGGTTTTGAGTTTGCGCAGCGACAGCGATGGAAGGCTGAGCTGCAACCGGTCGTTGGGGCCGGCGAAGAGCCTCGAAAAATACTTTCCCTCCTCGACCAGGCTGAGTCCGGGCAGCTTGCCCCGCACAAAAGTCAGCCCCAGCACCGACATCTGTCTGCGGTCGTTCTCGGAGGTCTTCACCCGGATAGGGAAATCGACCGAATACACCCACGCCAGAATCTCCCCGTCGATGCCCCGCTCCCTGGCGACGGCATTGGCCGGTTCCCAGATCATGGTGGTGAATTCCTCCGTGGTAATCGTGGCCGAGCCGCCGAAAGCGCTCTCCGGAATATCGAGAAATACAATGTTGCGTTGTGGAATCTGCCTGGCAGCAGCATAGGTGTTTGCCACCAGCATCGAAGGCTGTGACTGCCGGTTGACGAGCAGCAGTACCTCGTGCGGCATTTGTGCCCATGCGTTCACCGAAACCAGAATGCCTGCCAGAAAGCCTGAAAACCTGCCCATAGTAACCTCTTCCGCGTAATGACTTGGAAATATGGGGGTTCATCCTGCCGAATTCAACCCGCTTGGGAAAAAAGCTTCAGGTTTGATCCATCGGCATACTACACTAGCCGCATGAATAGACTGATTGCGACATGCCTGTTCCTGCTCGGTTGCGCGCTTGCCAGCCAGGCCGGTCTTGACGGGCTCTTCTACCACCCCGACCATCGTGTATACGCAACACCCGCGCAGAACGGATACGCCTTTGAGGAGATCGCGTTCCGCAGTGCTGACGGAACGAAGCTGACGGGCTGGTTCATACCTGCCAAGGGCAAGGCACTCGGAACCGTGATCCATTTTCACGGCAACGCGCAGAACATGACCGCGCACTACTCCTTTGTCTCATGGCTGCCGGCCAATGGATTCAACCTGTTCACATTCGATTATCGCGGCTACGGTAAATCCGACGGCACGCCCAGTCGTGAAGGTGTGTACCAGGATGCCGTCGCGGCTCTGGAATACATCAAATCCAGAACCGACATCGATCAGGACAAACTCATTGTATTCGGTCAGAGTATCGGCGGAGCCAATGCGCTGGTCGCCGTGGGCAACAATGCGTTCGAGGGCATTGTGGGTGTGGTCTCCGATTCGGCATTTTCCACCTACAAGGGGGTAGCCTGCGACCACGCGGGATTACTCAAGCCGTTTGCCTTCTGCCTGATCGGCAACAAGCGGAGTCCCGACCGGGCGGTCAGTAAGATCACACCTGTCCCGCTGCTCATCATTCATGGGACCCGCGACCGTGTTGCGCCGTACAAACATGCGCTGAAGCTTTTCGAGAAAGCCGGCGAACCCAAGCAGTTGTGGACCATTGAAGGAGGCGGGCATACCTCCGCCCTCGGACCGGACCGCGCAACCATCAGCCCCCGTCTTCTTGCCCTTTTCAATCAGTGGGTCGGCGACGCTGGCAAATAGCACCTACTACTGATCATCCCTGCTCTTATCGATGTCTTTCTGCGCAACGATGGCGACCACCAGCATGAACAGGACGAATACGCCTACCACTATCAACACATCTGCTATTGTCATAACTGCATCCTGCCCGTCCTGTCATCCCCACGGGTTGGTCTGATTTGATATCCGCTCCACAAGCATGAACATGCCTGGAGCGCGGGATTATCGCCGTGCCTGCTTATCGCCGAAGACGGTGGCTTCAAAGACGTGGAATTCGCAGCCTTCCTGCCAGTCGTTGGGTGCGAGACCGGCTTTCAAGGCCAGATGCGTGAGCGTCTCAGAAAGATTCCATCCCTGCTCGGGAGCAACCTGCGGAAGGAATACGGCGGAACAGGAGCCTTTGTAGAGCACAATACCGTGCCGGCCGATTTCAATATCCTCCTGTGATTCAACGCGGCGCGGCGCGGAAAGCACCGAGATTTCAATATCGATCTGGTCGAGTTCGTTTTCGCGCAGGCGTGGAAATCGGCGATCGCGGAAGGCTGCGTTAAACGCCTGTTCCCGGATGGCTTCATGCAGCGCGCGGCGCGGAAAGATCTCTCCCATGCATCCGCGCAGCTGTCCATCCCTGTGGAGGCTGACGAACGCTCCCATGATTGCCTGCATCGGGAGGGTGATCTCCATGTCAGGAGCCGGTTCCTTTCTCCGCAGACGTTTGGCGATGCAGTATCGCGCGAGACGCAGCAGCTGTTCCCTATCGGACTCGGTCAGTTCCTGTTCCTGTTCGCATTGGAGTTCTTCCCCGCGGGCCGGCATCCATTTGCCGGTGACAGCGGCCGATACGTAGCTGACGCAATGCAACCAGTCGCCGGTGAGGTTGCCGGAAGTATCGTACTTGAGCAACCGCACGTCTGCAGCTTCGGGCAGCATGGCAAGCAGTATGGCAATCGGACTGCGTCCGCAGATGGTGGCATGCGTGTCCTGCACATAGTCCAGGAAGCCAACCAGGTTTTTTTGCTCGATAAAGCGGAAAGCGCTCATGTCGAGGGTTTGCAGGTTCTCCTGAATGTGATTCTTGAACGGGACATAGCTGAAACCGCGACCATAGTGCGTAAAATCAGAACTGATCACGAGCAGGGTGCGATCATCGATCTGTTCACGGATAGTATGGGCGATCTGCCGTGCGCTGGCCTCGCACAGCTCCCCGCATACGATCGGCACCAGCTTGAATTCTCCCAGGGCCCGCTGAAGGAACGGGAGCTCGATCTGTACGCTGTGTTCGCTGGTGTGGGCGCCGAGGTGCGACAGGAAGGGCTCGCTCTTCCACAGTTCGCCCATGAATGCCCGGTCGAGCTCGATGCACCCAAGCGGTGTTTCGATGGCATCCACGGCCGGCATGCTGACAGAATCCATCAACGCCATGCGGTGGCTGGGGCCGATCACGATCACGCGCGAGAAGGAGCGCCCTGCAATTTGCTTAACCCCTGCGGCGGCGACCATGCCGGAATAACGGTAACCCGCGTGCGGCAGCAGCAGCGCCATTACCTCCTGATCGATAACGGCATCGACCGCGTCAAGATAGACATCGATTTCCCGCGCCAGCCGTATGGAATCATCCGTATACCAGATACCCGCCAGTTCGGACTTCAAGACCGTGCTCCCCGTACCCATTTCGTATCACCCCCTGTATGAACGAATAGCGTACTCTCCTGCCGCCATTTCCGCAATGTTACAGTGCGGAGAATCTTTCCCGTTGCGCCGGGGTCTGCCGTCTTCTAGGCTCACTGTATGGAAGCCGGAACCCTATTCCAGATACTCGCTTTCGGCGGGACTGCCTACCTGCTGCTGAATATTTATGCCCATTTCGTCGCCGACAGGCTGCTATTCGCACCGCGGAGCCCCAGCTATTGCCACCTCCCGAACGAGGTAAAGATCATGTCCGGCGGCGGGGAGCGGATCAACGCGGTCTTCCTGGAGCATCCCCACCCGAAATGCACGCTGCTGTTCAGTCATGGAAATGCCGAGGATCTGGGAAATGTGGTCCCCTTCATGGAGCAGTTCCGCGAACGGGGCTATTCGGTGCTGATGTACGATTACCGCGGGTACGGCTCCAGCGAGGGCCGGGCTTCCACCGTCCATGCCAAACAGGATGTGGAGGCGGCCTATCACTGGCTGGTGGAAGAGAAAAAGATCGCCCCGGACACCATCGTGTCTCAGGGACGTTCGCTCGGCGGCGGGGTTGCCGTCTGGCTGGCGGCCCGCCACAAGGTGGGCGGCGTGATCACTGAAATATCCTTCGCGTCCGCCTTCCGCGTCAAGACCCGCTGGAAGCTGACCCCGCTGGACCGTTTCGACAGTCTGAAATCGATCCGTCGCGTCGGCTGTCCCGTGCTGGTCGTCCACGGCACGGATGATCCCGTGATTCCGTTCTGGCACGGGAAAAAAGTTTTCGATGCCGCCCTCGAACCGAAGCGGCACTTCTGGATTAAAGACGGACGCCACAACGACTATGTCTACATCGAGGAGCAGGCCTATTTCGACACCGTCGATCGATTCGTCGACGAACTGGTAAACTGCAGTTGATTCCTATCGGCTTCCATAGTGTCGCATCTTTCCATTGCACCTTTGAAAGAGGCGCTTTAAGCTTCGCGCCATGATAAAGAAAACGCTTCTCTATTTGGCGGCGACGCTCTTTCTACTCTATCTGTGTGTGAACGTATATGCGTATGCCGTTTCCGACAAACTCCTCTTTGCCCCGCGAGAACCAAGCTATACCCAGTTGCCGGATGAACTCAAGATTGCCTCCGGCGACGGCGCGATCACGGCTGTCTACCTGGAAAAGCCCGATGCGGAATACACCATCCTGTTCAGCCACGGCAACGCGGTTGATCTGGGCTACGTCTACCCCATCATGAAGAAGATTTCCGATCTCGGCTACTCCGTGCTGATGTACGACTACCGAGGTTACGGAACGAGCGAGGGTCAGCCTACCGCAGCGCATGCCAAGCAGGACGCCACCGCCGCCTACAACTGGCTGGTCAACGAGAAGAAGATCGATCCGCGGAAGATTATTTCCCAGGGACGCTCGCTCGGCGGCGGAGTAGCAGTCTGGCTGGCGGCCCGGCAAGAGGTCGGCGGACTCATTACCGAAATATCATTTACATCGGCCATGCGGGTAAAAACCCATCGGAAGGTTCTGCTGGTCGACAAGTTCGACAGCCTGCGGTCGATTCGCCATGTCGACTGCCCCGTGCTCGTCATCCACGGCACCGACGATGTCAAGATACCGTTCTGGCACGGGCAGAAGGTTTATGACGCCGCCCGGGAACCCAAGCGGTGCCTCTGGATCGACAAGGGACGGCATGCTACCTACTGGAAGATCGATGAAAACCTGTATCACGAAACCATCGTACGCTTTATCGATGACCTCGTGGACAGGTAGGGCGGGGTCGACGAGGCCCCAAAGGATTGTGCGGTTCAACTTCCCGGCGGCGCTTTCGTCGAAAGCGCCCTACCCCGAGCGCCCTATCCACAGGGCCTAGACCAGAACCCCGTAATAGGTCACGACCAGGTCGGTCTTGCCGGTATTGACGATTTCATGGACATCGCCGGGTTCCACAACCACCACCGTACCGGCGGAAAAGACATATGCTACGTCATTGATGCGGATCTCGCCGCAGCCGGATTCCACCGTAAAGACCTCGGCCATGTCGTTGTGCAGGTGGCTGCCCGCCATCTCCCCCGGCGGAAAGACCGCGCGGGCATGGTTCGTTATCGGGCCCAGCTCCCCGTTGGCGATGATCTCGCGTTTGCGGATACGCTGGTTGTGCGAAACCCCTTTTTCGGGCACCTCGTTGATCTTGATCACTTTCATACCGGTCCTGGTTCAGCTTCCGGCCCCGTCCCCTTCACCTACCGAAGTCTTGCTCGCATCAGGCTTCGAATTGGCCACACTCACCGGCGTCCATTTGTTGAGGAACTCCAGCACCGCCTTTTCGTTGTACGAACTCCCTTCCTCCAGATCGCCGGTATACTGCGAGCACAGCACCTTTCCGCTGCTGTCGAGCACGAACAGGTGTGGAAAGGCCGGCACCTTGGGATAGGCTGAAAGGAATGCCTCGTTTCTGTTCTCGTTGCTGAAGTTCACTTTCATGAGAACATAGTTTTTCGACAACACGTCGTGGACGGAACGGGTGTCGTGGAAGTATTTCGTCATTCTGCTGCACCAGCCGCACCAGTCGCCGCCCACCTGCAACATGACGTTTTTTCCTTCCTTCCGGGCCAACGCGAGGGCCTGCTCTAGGTCCCTGGCCGGATCGCGCTGCGGATCGTAGTCGGACACAAGATACAAGGAGGACGCGGACGCTGCGCCCGGTGCCTTCAATTCAGCGGTTTCTGCCGGCTGGGACTGGACATGGTATCCCGCACAAAGCGTGAACACCGCCATTCCGGTCCATTTCGCTACGTTCATGCCTTTCATTCCATGTTCTCCTTTCACCGTGATGATCCATGGATCCCGCAGGGGTATACGTCCGGCGTATCGACAAGCTTTACATTCGTTCAAGAGGCTACACCGCTCTTGACAAGCAAAACAATCAGGAACGGGTGTCAAGTTCCCTGATGATGGTTTCCAGCCACTGGAGCTTCTTCGACTGAAGCATAGGGCTTGGATGCGCATTAAGCAACGGATGAATACCGGACGGCACAGTGCGGGTTTTCTCCCCTGCCAGACATTTCATGCATTGTTCCGCCAGCGGGAGCAGGCCGGTATCCTGACCCCACCCCAGCAGAATCGGCGTATCCGTTTTCCGTTTTAGTGAATGGGTGCGTTCAATGGACCGTTCCGCGCAGAACATGCTGTGTACGTGGCCGCCCATGATTTGTGAAAGCGCATCAACCTTCTGCAGGAAACTGCCCGACTTGGGGTCACGAAGGTCGGACAGGTTGAGCACCCGGATATGATTCCATCCACGGCGGATCGCCACTCGCATGACCTGGTACTGCGTGTTATCGGGCTGCGTCAGCACCAGCTCCTTTCGCAGGGAGGCGGATGAGCGTGGATACCCGATCTCCTCGTCGATGTGGTGGAGATCCTTCGGATGCGACGATCCCGGATTCATCATGATCACAACCGCATCGGGTTCCATTTCGGATATGACGGACGGATGATCCTGCGGGATGGAGGCGTCGACAATCTCCAGCACGCTTCTGCACTTTACTCTGGCGCTGTTCAACAGGAGCAGTTCATAGAAGTGTCCATAACAGGTAAAGCGTTTCTTCAGTTCAGCTGCGTATAGAAAATCCATATGTATCCGTAGTGCGTAGTTCGATGTTGGTTCAGCGGCTTCAAAAGGTAAAGGAATACGTCATACGAAATACGCAGTATTAGTTGTAAAAGGACAGGCATTTTAAACTTTCTGCGGACCAAACAGCAATTTATCTTAGACGTGTTGATTTGAGAGGACCGTTTACATGCATTATGTGATCGATATCACCGCGCTGATCGTACTGTTGTTTTTCTTCCTGTCGGGCTGGAGGAAAGGGCTTCTGCTGGCATCGCTCGGCATCGCCCGCGTCCTGCTGGCCTATGGCATGGCCTATTTCGCCGGACGCTACCTCGGGTCCTGGCTCGGCGAACTGCTCTACCGCCCGCGCATCGTCATGATCCCGGTCACGGCGGGCCTGACATTTATTCTGATCACGTTCGGCTTCCACCTGGCCATGTTGAAGGTACGCGAGAAGCACCGTACCCAGGAGGAAGAAGAGGAACACTTCCATTTACCCTACTCCCGGTGTTTCATGGGCGGTCTCATCAGCATGGCCGCCGGCCTGCTCTCAATGATTTTCGTATTCTGGCTGGGTGATCTGGCGATGACCGGCCTGTCCGGACGGGGCATACCCGGAGGTGATGATGCGCTGTTCGGTCGTTTTTCGCACCGCGCCACCTACGAAGCCGTGTATATGGTGACGGCCAGAAAGGGCCGTGAATCGCAGGCGGCCGCCATGGCCCGCGTCATCAGCAATCCCGCCAACGGGCTCGACCATCTCCAGCGGGTGCTGTCGGCGGAATCCGTACACCAGTTGCTCGCCGACCGGCAGCTTCCGGCAGATCTGTTGAGCGGCGATGCCGACCGTATACGGCAGAACGCATCGATGCAGCGCCTGTTCCGCGATCAGGCGACGCGTTCGGAACTGCAGGAGCTAGGAATCATTTCCCGTCACGAAACCGAAGCCAGCTTCTGCGACAAGCTGGCCCGGTTCGGGCAGAACGAAAACATCCAGACCAGCATCCAGAATCTCAAATCGCGCGACATGCTGCGCACAGACAAAATACTCCAGCTCATCCGCGACCCCGACTTTGACATCATCGTGCGCGAAGTTGTCAGATAGCAGCCGCGGATTATCCGTCGCAGCATAGCCTCGACCAATAATCCTGCGCAGAGACGCTACGTCGCGAAGCATTGCGAAATCCATTGCGGCATTGCGGCAGGAACAATGCGGACGCAAGATAAGCAACACACAGCTCAGTGTCCTTCGTGTTTATTCCTGCTGTGGTGGATCGGGAATTAGTCGTCAGGCTGGACGCGGCCGCGCAGCTTTTTCTTTACGCCCTGCTTCGACTTGGCATCGAGCATGCGGGCCTTGGCCCGCCTGGAACGGCGCCGTTTCTGCCTGCGTATCTTCTCGATGGCCTGCTGCTTCGCGCTCTTTTCACCGAGAATATTTTCCTCGATACGGTCGCACAGGTCGCGGCGCGCCCAGTAACGGTTGTCGGCCTGCGAACGGGTTTGCTGGCAACGGATTTCGATACTGCTGGGACGGTGGATCAACTGCACGCATGATGAGGTCTTGTTGATCTTCTGACCGCCCTTACCGGAACCGCGGATGAAATGTTCGTCCAGATCCTCCTCGCGCACCCCGAGTTTCTCCATGCGCTCGCGCAGCTTTTCCTGTTTCTCCGGCGTAATCATGCGGCATCCTATTCCATTCCTTCGAGCTTTCGCAATTGATTTAAGCTTTGCGCTCCATAAGATGTGCAAATGGATGTGGCTACGATCGAACCGAAATATGCAACTGCACTGGGATGGACCATTCTTTTCGGGTCGATCTATTCCATGATCCTGCTCGGCATTTACAACCGGAAATATCCTGCGCAGGGAGAGAAGCTCAGCAGCGCGCTCGCGCAACGAAGCTGGACCGGCAGACAGGTAGGTCTGCTCCTGGCCAGCTTCGCGTGCTTGATGATCCTGCTCCCGCTGCTGAACGCCCTGGCGGGAGGCGGCGACAGCGCCTTGGCGCAGTTCATCATCGTCCTGCTTTTTTCCACGATCCTCATATCGCTGGTGATTTTCATCAGCCGGCGACGAAAGAAAAACTGGTCGAGTGATTTCGGCATGAGCGCGCACCGGCTCACGCTCCTCCCTTTCACACTGGCCATCTACCTGGCCATGCTGCCCGTGCTGGGCATTGCTTCCATGCTCTACAACCGGCTGTTGGAATCGGTTTTCGGCATTGAGGTGGACATGCAGGAGGTGGCTCAGATGATTGCCGCCAGCAACTCCTGGCTGAAGCTCGGCCTGATCCTGCTGGCTGTGCTTGTAGCGCCGTTTTACGAGGAGCTTATATTTCGCGGCGTATTCTTTCCGTATCTTCTGCGGCGCATCGGATTCCTGCCGGCGATGGTGGTCGTATCGATCGCTTTTGCAGGCATCCACTTCCACATACCATCGTTGCTGCCCCTGTTCCTGCTGTCGATCGTACTCTGCCTGGCCTACTGGAGAACGGGCACACTATGGATCAGCATCGGACTGCATGCCCTCTTCAACAGCGTCAGCATTCTCTATCTTTCGCTGGGTGGCTAGCCGAACCACCCTTAAGCAAACGCCGTCAGCCCTGCGATGGCGGCACCCACGACCGGTGCGTCATCGACCTGGATACAGCGGATATGCAAACCGCGTGAAGCGAGCATAGAGGCCAGATGCGCCTGCACCCTGTCGGCCAGGCCAAAGGTCTTGTAATAGGTCGATCCGTCGATATTGACGCAGACCGGACGGTTTGAATCCTGTCCTGCACCACTCTTGACCACCACCGCAAGTATGTTCACCGCAGTCAGCAGTGCGGCACGCTCGACCACCGCGCTGAAGACGGTTTTCATGATCTCCCGGTCGGCTTCCGTAAAGGCTTCCGATCCCAGAACGTCGATATCCCGTCCATTCCCGGCAACCAGATTGTCGATGTGGATGGTGGATAGGTCCTTCATGATGGAGAGAGCGGCGCCACCGGCATCCGAAAACACATTCTCCGCAGCCAGCGCCTGCAGCAGCGCCAGCGTGATCGGCCCCATGTAGACGCCCGAGATGGTTTTTTCGAATACATGGGTGCCGGGATGTTCGCTGCGCTCATCGAGCAGGATATCAAGCGGGCCGCGCCTGAACGCCGCGAAGCCGCCGGATTCCACATTGATGACCTGCGAGCCGGAATCCAGGTAGCCGTCCAGCTTGGCGATGTTGTCATTCGCTTCCACATAGGCCGTGTTGGTGCCGGTTCCCAGAATGAAGCCAACGTAGGATGATGCGTTAAACGCCTGTCCCTGTGACTGGCCGGCGAGCAGACAGGCTACGGTATCGTTTAGAATAACGACCTTTTTCCCAATGATATTCCGTTGCTCCAACGCGGATACCAGCCCTTCGCCGATGTGGGTCCCGACCAGTTCCGGTATTTTGATCTCCTTGGTCCAGTGCAGCAGGCGGCCGTCGAAAGCAGGCGTAATGGTGGCTGGATAGGAAAAACAGAAACCGATGCATTCGAAATCATCTTTCATCGGCTCCAGCGCATCAACCAGTACGCGGTAGAACTCATACGCCGGAATTTCATGATCGCGTCCCGGCATCGGCTGCTTGCTGAAGTTCGACAGCTGGATGTCGCCGGTGCTGTTGAATTGCGCCAGGCAGATGCGCAGATTGGTACCGCCGGCGTCGATCACAGCGACGGTCTTACCAGCCGGCACCGATCCGCTGGCGGCGACATAGGCCGGGATCATCGCCAGCGAGCTGGCTTCCCCATTGAGCCCCTTCTCCATTTCATCGAGAAATCCGACCAGCAATTCTGCGGCGTCGTACGCCTCCGCCGAAACCATCCGATCGTTCAACCATGTTTTAATGTCCATCGCACCCCCTAAACGTAAAATAGATACACACCATGCAGCCCGTGTGCAAGTCACCTATTGCCGGGTTTGCTGAACCCGTTCAAGAAAGTCATGCGAATAGTAGGCTTCCACCTGCTCGCCGTTGCGCATCAATTCGATTTTCACGTACTGCAGCCTGAACCGGTCGTCGAACGGAAGCCCCTTCAGGACGTAGGCATCGAACTCGGCATCCTCGCCGCACAGCAGGATATCCGGATGCCACTTGTAGAACACGTCGCAACTGAAGGCCGTGTGGTTCTTGTATCCGTTGCGTGGTCCCGGGGCATGGGCCATTTCCGTCGCGTTGAGGCCCATCAGATCAAGCACAGGCCCCGGATAGGCATACTTGCTCCCTCCGGCGGTGATGGTGGCGACCGTCGGCAATTCGTCCAGGTCGCTGAACATGCCGGCCAACGCCGTTCCCGTCTCGCGCCCCTCGCGGGCAATGCGGAATTCATGCTCCAGCATGGCGGTGAAGGGAAACAGGATCCAACCGCACAGCACAAGCAGCAGCAACGACACCCGAACCTTCTTCGGATTATACTTTTCAAGCAGAACGGGCCATTCTTCAGCGGCAATGATGCATAGCAGCGGCCAGATCGGCTGATAGAAACGGCTCCCGCCAAAATGGTCCCCACCCACCAGCACGGGGATTCCGATCCCCGGCAGCAGGCAGAGCGCGATCTGCGTGGACTGGCTGAACCTGGTCCGTCTACTGCGCATGCCCCGTATCAGAACCCAGACCCAGGTAAGCCCCGCCAGCAGGACAGCCGGATTGGTGTACATGAATTCAAACAGGTATCCAGTCCCGTTCCAGAGGTTTGTGGATAGGCTCGGCGATACCTTGGCGTAGTAGGTGTTGGGTACCGGATAGCCGAAATAAGCCAGCCTGAACAGAATCAATGCCAGGACCGACACTGCAAAGACCGTCACCGGTATGGCTCCGCGCCGCACGCCCTTCCGCCAGCCTTCCGCCGACGCGGTGATCCATCCCAGCATCAGGATCAACCAGGCGCCCCATAGCATCGACTCCGGCCGGGTGACCACCAGCAGCGGCAGAAGCAGTGAAAACAGAATCGTTCGCCGTCCCACTACCGCGAGCACGGCCAGGACCAGCAGGCGACACCAAAGCCCCGTTTCCATCAGAGTCACCTGGCACCAGGCAAACCAGGCGGGAGCCGCCGCCATCAGCAAGATAAACACGACCGGCCGGCGAACCTGACGCATGCAGATCCAGACGGTTGCGGTGCCGATCAGCAGGTTGAACAGGTACAGCGGAATTTCAACATGATCGGTCACACGGAACAGGCCGGCACAGATCAACATCCAGAGCAGCGAGGTGAATCCCTCCACGCGTTCACCGCCAATGTTGTAGACCAGACCATGCCCCTCGGCCAGGTGGCGTGCATAAACAAAAAAGATGTCGGCGTCGTCGATCCCGGTCGCCGGACGACCCAGCTGGATCCACGTGCACAGGCTGCCGCAGGCCACGACAAGAAGCGCAAGAAGCAGGAATTGGACGGAACGCCTATTCATTATGATATGGATGGCCTTCCACCACGGTAAAGGCCCGGTAAAGGCCTTCCAGCAATACAATGCGTGCCACGCCGCCAGCCATGACCAGCGAAGAGAGCGACCAGACCGCATCCGCCTTGCTGCGGATGGTATCGTCCAGCCCCAGCGCACCGCCGATCACGATAACCAGCCTGCGCTTTCCGGTCAGCGGAGGGTCCCCGTTTCGCGAAGCCTTGAGCAATCCGGCCAGCTCCATGGTTGAGATCCGCTTTCCCCGTTCGTCGCACGCCACGAGAAAATCGCCCTCCTTCAACTGCTTGAGGATCCGCCCTGCTTCAGCCGTCCTGGTTTGATCGGGTGTACGTGATGAAACCTTCTCATCCTTGTATTCCGCCACCTCAGCGCCAAATGCAGACAGGCGTTTGATATATTCCCCCTGGGCAGGAGCCAGTGCCTTGGGTTTGATTTTTCCTGGCAGAAGAACCGTCAGTTTCATAGAGGTGCGATCCGTTTAAAAATCGTAGGCCAGCGAGACCACCATCTGGTAATCATCCGGTTTGGGTTCAATGCCCTGGTCATTGGGAGCCGGCTTTTCGATGCGGTCCCAAATCACGGAGACATCCAGATCCAGATCATAGACCAGGTCAAAAGAAAGTTTCGTCACCATGTGGTGCGTATAGAGCCCGTTCTTGTCATTCAGCAGCCGGAGACTGTAATCGAATAGAAAATCGATGGTGTCCGTCAGCTCATGGTCGATGCGCGTGCCCAGCGATGCATACGGATAATCGGAATTCTTATCCTCGCCGGCTGCCACTGAATCGAGGCGTTGAAACTGATAACCCAATCCGCTGTTGAGGGTCCACTCCGTGCGGGCATTCCTGATCAGGTCATAACCCACACCGGTACCGATGGAATACTGTCCCTGAATATTCGAAAAAGGGTCCCGAAAATATTCAAAACTGAGTACCCGCCAGTAGAAACGACTGGTCAGGAACCAGTCATAATAGCTGTTCAGACGCTGGTTGTTGGCTATCGTGTCTGATTCCGACTTGCTGTAGTTGGAGAGATAATCGGTTATAAACCGCATCCGGGCGGAACGGCGCTTGATGTTGGCCATCACCGTGGTATCCACACTTTCAGTATTGCCGCTGCGGGCATTGACTCCAAGGGACGCCATCCCCGACCAAAGATCCCATTCACTCTGGGAACCGTCGGCAATGGAGATTAGCTGATCGCGGTCAATGTTCCGGGGCATGCCCTGCTGCCAAACCTCCACATGATCATGCTTCAGGTGCAGGGTGCCGGTGATCAGGCGGGTTTGCCCGTCTCCGGTTTCCACCAGGATGGTCTGTGCATTGCGGGTCCGCAGCTGCTCAACATCATCAAAATCAAACTTCAGCAGATCCAGCTCATCACTGTCAAACTCCAGAGTATAGTTATAGAGGACCTTCAGATCACCTTTCAGCCATTCTCCCGACGTCAACTGGATCCAGTCAAATTCGGCATCCGGTGGCGGATAAAAGTCGTCCCAGTTCTTTTGATCCTCCACGACCGCCACTGATAACAGGGGGATTAAAAGAGATACTGCGGCCATCACGCGCGTCCGGTTTACCATCATATACATTCATACTCCGTGCTGATTTACCGCTGGGTTATACCGTCGCAGAATCGATGGAAAAAGCAAAAGCCGGCCTCTTTTCAGGAGCCCGGACCATTCCGCTTGCAGCGTGCGCCTGTCAGGAGCCCACCATCCCTGTTACCTGACTGGCTGTGGCCATCACTGCGACGCGGGTCTCGGCAGCGTGTCTACTCTGCGCCTTTTACCATGGGTACAAAGCGCACATACATATCAGGAATCTCCAGGAATTTGCCGTCATGCTTCTCCAGGATGACGAGTTGCTGAACGCCGGTCCCCACAGGCAGGATCATCCGGCCGTCCTCTTTCAGCTGTGCGGTCAGCGCTTCGGGAATCTCGCTCGGCGCACAGGTGACGATAATGGCGTCGAACGGCGCATGTTCCGGCCAGCCCTTGTAGCCGTCACCGCACTTCACAGTGACATTCGTATACCCTTCCGCAACCAGAACCTTGCGTGCATGCTCGGCAAGCTCCGGTATGATTTCAATGCTGTAGACGTCGGCTCCCATCTCCGCGAGAACTGCGGCCTGGTAACCCGAACCCGTTCCGACTTCCAGGATGCGCATGCCCGGCTTCACTTCGATGCGCTGCGTCATGTAGGCCACGATGAACGGCTGGGAGATGGTTTGGCCGTAGCCGATCGGGCACGGATGGTCGCCATACGGATCTACCTGATCCCGCAAGTCCGCCGGTATGTACATGTGGCGACGGACTTTCGCCATGGTCTCGATGACGTGCTCGTCCTGAATCCTATAGCGCCGCAGATCTTCGACCATTGCTTTGCGTTGTGCGTCCATATCACCCTCCCCGGCCGCGCAAGCGGATGCCAGCCACAAAGGACATAAAAGAAGCAAAAGACAGATAGTACGTATACTTCGGGCTCTCGTGTGCCTTTTGCGGCCCATCCGTCTAGCCGTTTTGCCTGGCCACCACGCTGTTGATCTTGTCTTCAAGCGACTGCTCCCGGTCTGTTCGGGTTCCCAGCTTGATGTTGGTATGGATTCGCGGAGCGCCCATGCCGTGCACCTTTTCGTGGCACTCCCTGATCGCGGCGAACACATCGTCCCATTCGCCCTCGATATTGGTTCCATTGGCATGCAGCTGGGTCTTGAGACCCGGCCGGCTGAGTATGTCTTCGCAGGCCGCTACGTATTTCGAGAGCGACACGCCAACGCCGATGGGAACCAGGGTTAAATCAACAATCACCTTCATAGTCGTTTCCTTTCCTGCAGAGGAAAACTACTCCTCATCCGGCGATCTGTCCAGCGGAGGATGGCGCTGCCACCACGTGGCAATGCCGATGCCCGACAAATTGTGCCACAGACTGAACAGGGCACCCGGCAGGGCGGCCAGCGGCATCGATGCAAAAAAACGGGTCGCCAGCGCCACGCTGAGCCCTGAATTCTGCATGCCGACTTCGATGGCCATTGTTCGCGCATCGCGCCGGTCGGCCCCGCAGAGCCGGCCGGCGAGGTAGCCGGCCCCCATCCCCAGCAGATTGTGGGCAGCGACCAGACCGGTGATCAGCAGCGGCATAGCCAGTATGCGTTCGCGGTTCAGGCTGATCACGATGGCGATGATCCAGGATATGCATAGAATCGACAGAGGCGGGAATATGCCTAGCAGCCGGTCCGTGGCCCTGCTGAAGTAGGTACGTATCGCAACACCCGATATGACCGGGAGGAGGACCATCGCGCAGATGGACAGCAGCATGGGAACCACCGGTACATCCACTTTGGCCCCGGCATACAGCGCAACGATCAAGGGTGTGAACAGCGGGGAGAGCAGCGTGGAAACCACCGTCATGGAGACCGACAGCGCCACGTTGCCGCGCGCCAGATAGGTGATCACATTCGAAGCCGTACCGCCGGGACAGGCTCCCAGCAGGACAAATCCCACTAGCACCACCTTATCAACACGGCAAAGCGTGCAGAGCAGATAGGCCAGCAGCGGCATGCAGACAAACTGGGCCGCCACGCCGATGGCAACCAGTCTTTTCTTCCGCAGCACATCCTTGAAGTTTTCGGGGCGAAGCGTGATCCCCATTCCGAACATGATGACACCGAGCAGAAACCGGATATAGGGCTTGGACCAGACAAACGCATCCGGATAGAGCAGCGCCACCCCGCAGAGTGCTAGGGCGATCGCCATGAAGTTCCGTTCAATCCAGCGTCCCATGACTAATTTTCCAATCGAACGCGTTGCCAGCGACGAACGGAATTAATCAGGTAGATGTCCTCTGCGGCATTAAGTTCATCCAGCAGGATCACACCTTCTTCGATGTCACCGTTTTTCAACAAGCTGTCACGGTACGTACCCGCCAACAGCCCACATTCAACGGGCGGCGTAATAAGCTTCCCGTCCTTGCGGATGACCAGGTTGGCAACGCTGCCTTCGGTTGCCTCTCCCCGCTCATTCCACAATATGACATCATCGCATTCGGGATGGTCTGCCCGGGCCTTTTCATAAACGGCTCGGTGTGTCGTTTTGTGGAAGAGAAAGACATCCTGCGAATCAACAGGCTCGTTGACCAGAACCACCCTCAAGGCAGGGTCGGCGGCACCGGCCGTCCGCGGCACGCTCGAAGAGCACGCCCCACCCTGCTCCATTGCAAGTGACTGCACTTCAATCACGCCTTCACGTGATACCAGCAACCGGATCCGATACGGTGACGGATCGAACGCGGACACGGTCTGATCCAGTTCCTGCTGAATGGCAAACACGTCCAGCGGAATATCGAAATAGGCGGCCGATTTGCCAATCCGCTGCAGATGCTCGTTAAGCAAAAAGATACCGGTATCGGGCTCCCACAGCATGGTTTCCAGCAGCTGGAAGTCCGGGCGCGGCTGGGTCAGCACGCGTGATTTTGTCAGCGTCTCCTCGTATTCGGCGTCGGCATCCGAGTCCCACACGATGCCCCCGCCCACACCGTATTCCAGCATGCCGTCTTGTATCAGTGCCGTGCGGATCGCGACGTTGAAGCACGCCTCGCCCATTGGCGTGATGAATCCGATGTTCCCTGTGTAGATCTTCCGCGGTGTTGTTTCCAGTTCGCTGATGATCTCCATCGTCTTGGCCTTTGGTGCACCGGTGATGGATGCACACGGAAACAACGCATGTATAATATCGACTACGCGCTCGCGTCCATTCGCGTCCGTTCGCGGTTTCAATATCCCCTGCACCGTGGACGTCATCTGCCACACGGTGGGATATTTTTCGACATCGTATGTGCTGACGGTTTCGACGCTGCCCGGTCGCGCGATCCGCCCGATATCGTTGCGGACCATGTCGACAATCATGATGTTTTCGGCACGGTCCTTTTCCGAATGGCGAAGCGCCTCGGCTTGTTCCCGGTCCTCCGCGAACGTCCGCCCTCGACGCGCGGTACCCTTCATCGGACGCGATACAATGCGCTCATCCGTGACGTTGAAAAACAGTTCCGGCGAGGCCGAGCAGATGGCCCAATCGCCGGTTTCGACAAAGGCCGCATATTCCGTCTTCTGCCCCTGCACCAAGGCATGGAAAAACGCCCACGTGTCGCCGGAAAATGTACCTTTGAGCCGGTAGGTGTAGTTTACCTGATAGGTCGCCCCCTCGGCGATCCGTTGCTTAACCCTGCCGATCGCTTCCGTGAACTCAGTTCTGGAAGCGGAGGGCACCAGTTCACCGACCTCGTATGAAGTAGTGGGTGCCTCCTCGATTCCCTCCAGCACATCCGGTGCGTGGAACAGACCGAAGCACAGCAGCGGAAAGCCGGCACACGGCCTGGTTTTCAAGGCATCGTCGAATGCGCGTGCCGCTTCATAGGAAAGAAAGCCGGCGGCATACAGGCCGGATTCCTCGGCTTCGCGCAGCATGGGCAGGACATCTTCGATACGTTCGGTGCGAAGCACCTTTACCGGCTGACTGAAATGGAGCCAACGCCCCGCATGCTTGAGTACGACTTTCATCCGAGCCCTGTTCTACCTGCCGGAGAGTATGATTAAAAGCACACCGAGCAGAATTCCAAGCAACACCCATGCTTTCTTGCGTTTGTTGACCTCCTTGAACAGGAAGGCGCCGGCCAGGAACGATATTACCACGCTGCATCGGCGGAGGATCGACAGAATGATGATGAGCGCGTCCGGATTGGCGACGGCCACGAAATAGGCATAGTCGGCGATGTAGAGCAGGATTCCGATCAACGGAATACTCCAGCGCCAGACGAACGGCGTGCTGTGCTTTCGCTGCGGCCACCAGAGTGCGAAGAAATAGACCGTAAAGATCAATGCCAGATAGATCGTAAACCAAACCTGCACCTGCACCGGAGTATAACCCAGCCGCTGGATGAGCCATTTGTCATAGAGGGTGCTGCTGGTGCCTATCAGGGTGGCCAGAAAGATGAACAGGATCCATTTGCTGCGATGGAAGTGGATCCCCTCCTCGCGGCCCAATACCGAAAACAGGAAATAGCAGGCGAAAATCAATGCCATGCCCACCCACTGCAGCGCGCTGGGCGACTCATGAAAGAGCACGATGGCTCCGATGATCGTCCAGACAGGTCCCGATGCACGGATCGGGGAAACAATCGATATCGGCAGATGCTTCATGGCGAAATAGGCAAGTACCCAGGAGGTGCTGATGATGGCGGACTTGATGAATATCAGCTTGTGTCCCATGACCGTTATCGGTTCCACCAGCAGTCCGGCCGAAGCCATGGCTCCTGGAATCAATTCCGAACCAAGCAGCAACGGCCACGCCATTTGAACCGCGGCCATATTCGACAGAAACAGCACCGGAAGGACGGCATTATCTCTGAGTGCGTGCTTCTTGCAGACGTCATAAACGCCGAGAAACAGCAGCGATGTTAAACCCAGCCACATCCACATGGAAACGCCCTTTTACTTAAAGAAAACCTCTTTTTCCCACACGAGTCGCGCACAATAGCTACTTGCGTTTGGTTTTCAAATCAAATACCGTCCCCACCCTTTGAACAGGAGATTACTCTCATGAAAACCGGACTAATAGGATGGCGCGGCATGGTCGGCTCGGTGCTGATGGAACGCATGCATGCGGAAAACGACTTTGAGCATATCGAACCCGTCTTCTTCACCACATCACAGGTCGGTCAGCCCGCACCGGATGTCGGACAGGGTGCGGCATTGCTGCTCGACGCCTATGATCTCGATGAATTGATGAAGCTGGATACCATCATCACCTGCCAGGGCGGCGATTACACCGGCAAGGTGCATCCCGAGCTGCGGGCCAAGGGATGGAACGGCTACTGGATCGATGCGGCTTCAAGCCTGCGCATGGCAGCCGACGCCACCATCATCCTCGACCCGGTCAACCGCCCCGTGATCGACAAGGCGCTCGCCGCCGGCAGGAAGGATTATATCGGCGGTAACTGCACCGTCAGCCTGATGCTGATGGCCATCGGCGGTCTCTTCAAGGCCGGTCTGGTGGAATGGGTGTCGTCCATGACCTATCAGGCCGCCTCCGGCGCCGGTGCCCAGAACATGCGCGAACTGCTTGCCCAGAAGGGCCACTTGTTTGAAGCCGCAGCGGATGATCTCAAGGATCCGGCTTCCGCGATCCTGGAAATTGACCGCAAGGTCAGCGCCGCCCTGCGCAGCGACAAGATGCCGATCGAACAGTTCGGCGCCCCGCTGGCCGGCTCGCTTATTCCATGGATTGACCGCCTCGTCGACGACGGCCAGACGCGCGAGGAATGGAAGGGTTTTGCCGAAACCAACAAGATCCTGCAAAACGATCCGGCGATTCCGATCGACGGCATCTGCGTGCGTATCGGCGCCATGCGCTGCCACAGCCAGGGACTGACCATCAAGCTTAAGAAGGATGTGCCGGTCTCGGAGATCGAGGATATCCTGCGCAACGACAGCGAGTGGATCGATGTGGTGGCCAACAACAAGGAGGACACCCTCAAGCGACTGACGCCGGCCGCTGTCTCCGGCACACTGACCGTCCCGGTCGGACGAATCCGCAAAATGAAGATGGGGCCGGAATACGTCGCCGCCTTTACCGTAGGCGACCAGCTGCTCTGGGGCGCCGCCGAGCCGCTGCGCCGGATGCTCCGCATCCTTCAGGATAAATAGAGCGGTTTTTAACGAAACCTACCTGCCGATAGAAAACCCCGCGACACAACTCGCGGGGTTTATATGTTCATCCGTTCAGCACAGGATTCGCGGCACCTGGTCGCCGATATCCTGTCACTCCCCCTGCTGCTGCGACAGTAGCGGAAAGTGGTCCGTTCGGAACGGACTGGCCGGAAGTCCCTCCTGATTGGCGAGGGACGGGGTGAAGCTGTTTTTCCAGCCGTAACGCACCGCGGTTGGTTCCTCGATCGCTTCGGACCATACTATCACCTGATTATTTTCGATCTCAGCATGGGCTTCCACAAACTTCTGATCGCTGCCGCAGATGAGAAAGTCGGACAGGCCGCTGTCGCTCGCTTTCAGGCCGGAGCCGGTGTAATCGAATGAGACCGCGATCTTATTCCCCCGGTTCTCCATGTCGCGATAGACAGGTCCGGAAACCACAGGGAGGTCTTCCTGATACGCGAGTTTGCGTGCCCACAGGGCCAGGCGGGTTCCCACCGGTTTTTTTTCTGCCGGATGGATGTCTCCGGGATCTCCGACATCGATCGTTATGGCCATGCCGCAGTTTTTAATGTTCCTGAAGCTATACAGCTGGGAGTCCCGAAGCTCTGCGATCGCCTGGTATTCTTCCGGGTAGTCGCCGATATGCTTCAGTGGAGCGCCGTCCCAGGCCGGCATCTGAACAAAAATAAACGGCAGCGAATCATCGCCCCAGTCTTTGCGCCACTGCCGAACCATCTGGGCTTGCAGTTTCCGATAGACGTATGGACCTTCCTCGCGTTTAGGCGACAGATAATTGGATTCGCCCTGATACCAGATGATTCCTTTGACCCCGAACGGGATCAGGGGTTTCAGCATCGCTTCATAGTGCCCGCTGGGTCGGTAGCAGGATTTCGGGCCAAGCGGAGGCTGGGGCATGTCTTTCCAGGCGATTTTTTCACCGTTCCTTTTCCGTTCATTCGCGTAGGCCAGTGCTTTCTCATAAGCGTCATACAGCTCGTTGTAGTCCTGAGTGAAGCTGTTGACGGTATTCCGGTAACTTTCGACAATCGGTGCAGTATCGGGGTCGCTAAGCAACACATCGCTGGGTATCCACCCTTCAATGGGGCGTCCCGCCCATGCACACGTGATTATACCTACCGGAACGTGCTGAGTCTGATGAATCTCCCGGGCGAAATAGAATGCGACGGCGGATATGCCGTTTGCCGTTTCCGGTGCAAGCGCTTTCCACCCCCCAATATCAGGTCTGTATTGCTCTCCGATATACGAGCGCAGAGGAACGTAGGTAAAATGAATCCCGGGGAAGTCGGCGTTTTTCATATCCTCAGCGGTTGAATCGCTGACTTTACTGAACCGGTTCAGCGTGAAGGCCATATTGGATTGGCCGGATGCCAGCCATACATCCCCAACCAGAATGCCCTTAATAACAATCGCATTATCGCCTTTGACTACCATTTGTGAAGGGTTCGTATTCGCCGGCATCGGCTGGAGGATTGCGGTCCATTTTCCGTCATTTACCGGTGCGGTTACATGCTGGCCAAGAAATTCAACCGTAACGGCTTTTTCGGTGTCGGCAGTTCCCCAGATCGAAATTTCTTTATCACGCTGCAATACCATATTGTCCGAAAAGAGTCTGGAAAGCTCAATGGATGCCACGGCATGGATGGACGTGAGCAGCATAATTGCAGTTATAACAGTCGTGTTGATTGGCTGAATTCCCTTTAACAATGGATAGGTTAGCATACCACAAAGAGTGCCAAGGATTACCCTGTCATGCGGGTTTTGTCAAAGCGCGACTGCCTGCAGCAGCTGGATCACCATGCCTTCGGGTGGAACCGGCACGATGCTTCCATCAGGCAGAACGGTCTCTGCCTTGATCACATGGATGTGTCCGTGTCCGGGCGGTAGTTGAAGAGGTCGGTACCAATCCCAGCCGCAACATATGCTCATCTTTTCGGAATGAAAAAATACATGCTGGCTCTTCTCCATTACTTCCTGCATAAATACTGCTATTCGTGGTAGTACTCAAAACAGGGGGCAGTATGAGCGAGGCAACGGATAGAATCAGCCTGTGCATCGAGCGGGGCAAAGTCGACAGGAACGCACCCTATCCGCCTGACATGACGAATCAGGATGGCGCCGACGAATATACCCGCGCCGCCATTGAAGCGGGCGTATCCCCGGATGAAATCCTCACGGCCTGTAATTCCGCCATGGAGCGGATCGGCGACAAGTTCAGCCGCAACGAAGTATTCGTCCCGGAGCTGCTGATGGCGGCCCGGGCGATGAATGCCGTGATGGAGCACCTCAAGCCGTTCTTCCGGTCGGGAAACATCAAGACCAAGGGTACCTTTGTATTGGGTACCGTGGCCGGGGACCTGCATGACATTGGAAAAAACCTGGTATCCATGGTGGTTGAAGGAAACGGATGGAAGGTCATCGACCTCGGCGTGGATGTGAAGACGGAAAAATTCCTTCGGGCCGTTGAAGATAACCCAGGTTGCGTCGTCGGTCTGAGCGCCCTGCTGACGACCACGATGGGTAACATGGCGGCGACCCTGAAAAGCATCAAGGAACGGCATCCCGACAGCCTCGTTGTCGTAGGCGGCGCTCCCGTGACCCGGAAAACCGCCGACGAAATGGGTGCAGACGGATACGGCGGGGATCCTCATGAGGCCGTGAAACTATTGAACAGCCTTACTGGCAAATCCACTTAATGAAAGGAATCCGTAATGGGCAAACTACTTGACGCGCTGAAAGCCAAAACGGTGTTGGTCTCCGACGGGGCCTGGGGAACGTTTCTTTATGAACGCGGACTGGCCGTGGGCGACTGTCCCGAATTGTGGAACGACACCCACCGCGATGATGTACTGGCCATTGCACGCAGCTATGTCGATGCAGGAGCCGACATGATTCTAACCAACAGTTTCGGCGGCAGCCCGATCAAGCTGGCCCATTATGGACTGGCCGACCGGGCCGAAGATCTGAACCGGAAGGCGGCGGAAATATCCCGCAAAGCGGCTGGATCGGATTGTCTGGTCCTGGGATCGATCGGTCCGACCGGCGAAATGCTGATGATGGGAACGGTTACTGAACAGCAGATGTCCGATGGATTTCTGCTGCAGGCCAATGCGTTGCAGGCCGGCGGGGTGGATGCCCTGATTGTGGAAACGATGACCGCGATTGACGAAGCCGTACTCGCGGTCAAGGCCGCCCTGTCCACCGGGCTTGATGTCGCCTGCACATTCACCTTCGACAGGACGGTGGATGGCAACTACAAGACCATGATGGGTGTATCCGTAGAAGAGATGGTGCAGACTATAACGGACGCAGGAGCCCACATCATCGGATCCAACTGCGGTAACGGATTTGATCAGATGATCGATATCATCGCCCGCATCCGCGCCACGGGCACAACGCTCCCGGTGCTCGTTCATGCCAACGCCGGACTCCCTGAAATGCGTGACGGCAAGACGGTTTATCCCGAATCAGCCGAATCCATGGCCGGCAAGGTGGACGCATTACTGAAATGCGGAGCCGATATTATAGGCGGTTGCTGCGGCACGACGCCCGAACATATACGCCGTATCGCGGAAACGGTCCATGACAGAAGATGAGCACTCTGCTTTCAGGACACCCATTGACCAGCGGTTGCGCGGTTCCGGTCATTTCATCGACGGCCGAGGAAATGCGTGGTCTATGGGATTTCCTGGCTGCGTATGCGATTATCCCGCTGGCCTTCGATACATCGCAAGGCGACGGCGTGGTACCGGGGGGCCGGCTTTACGGACAGCAAAAATCATACGCTTACAGCGGAAAGGCGCTGAACAAATCGTACTCTTGATCTGCACCATAGGTCCCGGACCGGAACAACTCATCAAACAGCTGCTGGCAACAGGAGAATCCGCACTGGGCTTCATCGCAGATATAACGGCATCAGCATTCACGGAAAAGGTTGCAGAAGCGGCGATGTGAAGGAATGGAGGGACAATCCCTGCGTTAAATGCGACGACCATCTATGCTTGTACAGGGAAAGATACACATTGAATAAAGACCACACGGAAGGTTTGAGACCATGACGGACAAACAATGGAACGATCTACGGCGAATCATCAACGGCGAACAAATGGATACACTGCCATCGGGCTTCGTAATCGACTGTCCCTGGCTGCCCAACTGGTATGGCGTGAACATCCTCGATTATTTCAGCAATGACGAGATCTGGCTTAATGCCAACCTGAAGGCGATGAATGATTTTCCTGACACGATGTTCCTGCCTGGCTTCTGGTCCGAATACGGCATGTGTACGGAGCCTTCGGCCTTCGGTGCCCGATCCAGTTTCCCCGAAAACGAGTTTCCCCATGCCCACAAAGTGATTCATTCGGCAGATGCAATCGACGACCTGGAAGTCCCCGACCCGGCGACCGCCGGAATGCTGCCGTTTATCCTGAACCGCCTGAAACTGGCCGAACCGAAGATCCAGGGAGCCGGACACAAAATCCGATTCGCTGTTGCCCGTGGACCGTTGAATATTGCCAGCTACCTCATGGGATCCACCGAGTTCCTGATGGCCATGATGATGACGCCCGACAAGGCCCATAAGCTGATGCGCATCATCACCGACTTTCTAAATGCATGGCTTGATCTTCAGATGATGACCTTTCCCACTATCGACGGTATTTTTCTGCTCGACGACATCATCGGCTTCATCGGTGATAACGAATTCCGGACCTTCGGCCTCCCCTACTTCAAGGAACTGTATGACCGGGATGTTTCAGTAAAGTTCCTGCACAACGATGCCCCGTGCAAGGTCTCGGCCCCCTACCTGCCTGAAATCGGAATCAACCTGTTCAATATGGGTTACGAAGTTGACTTGAACGAGCTGAAGGCGATCACAGGCAACACCGTAACCATGCTGGGCAACATTCCGCCGCGCGATGTGCTCGCCTCTGCTTCGCCCGCCGAAGTGAAACAGGTCACGCGAAAACTGGTTGAATCGCTGGACGACACCTCCCGCGTCATCTTCTCCTGCGGCGGCGGCATGCCTCCCGGAGTCAGCAGCGAAAACCTCCAAGCTTTCCTGGAAGGACTGAAATAGTCGGGATTTGGATCGATGGCAAAAAAAATACCCCACGGTCAACCGCCGGATTTTATGCGCATACCAGCCTACTGTGGAAGATCAACATCGATCATGTAGAAGCCACAGTTTCCGGCATTGTAAACCTCATCCGTGTAACTATTTGCCGGCCACTGTATATTGCCCTTTATCAAGGTAAACCCATCCTCCAGATTGGTTGTCCAGTACACATTGTATACCCGACCGGCTACACTGTTCCATTGAAGGATAAAGGGCTGACCATCTTCGACAGGACTCTCGATTGCTGAAATGTAAAATCCGTCATAATTGGTCGGATTCAGACCGGCAATGTATTCCTGCAGATTATCAAGCCCATCGGAATCGTCATCGGTACCGGCACTCAACGTCGTAGTTCCTTCTCCATTGCTGTAATGAAACTCCCAAAGATCCGGTAAGCCGTCGGAATCCTGATCGGATTCCATGGTTGGGTAGATATTTACGGCACCGCTTTGCACCGTCACCGGCCCATTCAGCGCAAGGTCCTGTCCCTTGCCGTTTCCCAGACCTGCTTCGGCAATCGTCAGTGCAGATTGCATCATCAACTGAGAGCCGGTGTTCGCTGTAAAGTGTAGTCTGCACAGCTCTCCAGAACCGCTCGCAAGGCCGTCCAAACGGTAAAGAAAAACGACGAGAACGCCATCCTCGTCCGTGTACTCCAGCGAAAAGTTTCCCCCCAGCGAGGCTGCATTTACTGAAACCGATGGCAGGGTCAAAAGTTGTGGATCATAATTGATTTGGAGCTTGATAGTGGCAACGTCCGCCGCATTGTCAATCAGCACCGGAACCTGCACGGCATTCCCTGGCATCACATCTTTTTCCGCAATGCTTATTTCATAGGCATTGCCATCAAACGCGCACAACAGCAAACAGGCCGCGATAAAGCGAAGGCATGGAATTTTACAACTCGGATTCATGTATCAACCTCAGATGCAATGCGATATCCAGATGGTCCAGCTCTCCGTTGCCATTCACGTCGCCGGCAGCTATTTCCTCTGGCGCAGGTGCCCGCTCATTTTGCTGCAGCAACCACATCAGGAACTGATGATCCGCCATATCGAGAACGCCGTCTCCGCTGACATCACCAAGAAAATAACCGGCTTGTGTCACCATGAACAGGGCACTGTCGCTGGAGTCAACGATGAGTTGTATGCCTCCCTCG
>JBNLDM010000076.1:0-23046 GCA_050304335.1 Pontiella sp. | reverse complement strand
GCCGCGACGTGTTCGACCGCCTCATGTCCGGCGGTGGTTTCATCCCGCCGGATGCAGTTCCGGCTTCGCCAAACGTTGGTGTCCGCCCACACAATATTCGGTACCAATTTCTCGAATTCGGCGATCATTTCCGTGGAATGCCCTCCCAGTACGACCATGCCCTCGAGCGTCTTTTCACTGAACAACTTGGTGTGCGTAACAACCGACTGAGTAAGATCCTCCAGACGAATAATGGAGACCACATAGCCGGCCGTCTGCAAACCGGCGTTCAATCCCAGCAGCGTCTCGAAGTCGTTTGGGTGGTTGAATGTGCGCCCCGGCCGATTCGGCAAAAGTGCGCCGATCTGGTACGTTCTCTGGGCTCTAATGGCTCTTGCCGCACTGTTGGGACGATAGCCATGCTTTTCCGCATAGGCTCGAATTTCCTCCGATCTGACCGCTGTTTTGGGATAGGCCCCCTTGTAGCGTCCATTGAGCGCGTTGCTGACCGTGCTGGGAGCCACTCCAAACTCCCGCGCGATGTCTTTGATCGTTATGGCCATAAGAATATCTCCTGATTCTCCGAAACATAAAACGATGCAATATTACAAATACCCCCTCCCTTGTCAAAAAAGCACTGAAAAAACCGAAGGCCCACCACTTCTAAAGATGTCGCTTCGTTCGATGGGTTTATTTTTTCGGATCCGACCTCGTCCCAAACGATCCCTGTATTTCCCGGGATGTTTTACCGAGAATCATATCCAGCCCCCTCAACGGATCTATTGCGTGTGCCCGCTAAAGAATCGAGCGATGTGCTTGCGCTCTTCGGCCTGTTCTTGCTCCGTCGCCGCATGATCGAAGTGCCCCGCGCTTAGCACAAACAGCTCCTTGGGTCCTGCAAGTCCGTTGTATACGCTAAACTGCCCCGGGGGAGGGACCGCCGGATCGAAGAGAGCGCAACATGTCAGCATAGGAATGTGTATGTGCGTGGACGCAATCGCGGCGTCGAAAAAAGGCAGCACTTCCGTGACGATGCAAGGATGCATTTTCGCATATTGCCGGACGGCCTCCCCACTGCCCCTCGACGGGACTCCCAGCCGGAGTGGGTGATTGCCAAAGGTGGGGACTACGAGGTGCCCTGCACGGATACGGGGATCCCAGGGAATGGCAAGCGCTCCCACTCCGCCGCTAAAACTGCCGCCGGAATAGAATAGGTTCGATCCTGTTTCTGGAGCCAGTTGCTGCAATGCGGTGATGCCGCACCATACGTCCGCCACGCATCCGCCTAGGATATAGGTGTCCGGAGAATCGATGCCTCTGAGAACATGGCCGCTACTCTGCGGAGGAGCGCCTTCCAACCGGCTCAAGGACAAACCCCGAAAGCAAGGGTAAAGAATCGCGGATTCGTCGCATAGCGGGAAATCCGTCTCCGGATTTTCCCGCCCACCGTAGCCGTGCCCCACTACAAAACCGCGTCGCACGGACCCATGTCGCGGCAATGTCAGCCAACCCCGGATAAGCACGCCGCCCAGGGAGCGGTACGCGACTTCCCAGATGCGCAGGTCCGGGGTTCCTTCCAGCTCGGGTCCGCGCTCCGCATCCACGGCGACCTCGGCGGCTTGACGATAGCGGTCCTTCCAGAAGGCCCCGAACGCTCGGGGTTCCTCCGGCGGTCTCAGCGCCAGGAGGTCGTCAAGGGAGTACCCGTAGGTTGGATCAAAAGGGATGCCTTGTGCGGCATTCGGTGCATGAACGTCAGGATTCAGAATCGTGTTCTTCATCAAAAACCCCTGTGGAGAAAAGTTTAATTTATATGCTTGACGGATCTATCAATATCTGGGAAGCGTGGCAACCTAAATTCGAATCGTTTCATAATTGATTGCGGTAATTGGAAGGGACGTCAACTGATTTTGAAATTTGGGACATCCATTCACCAGCATGATTGAATCGATGAAATAAACATCAAAAAAGGAGGACACAGTGAGAGAAAAGCACCAAAAAACACGGGTTCTGGTAGCCGCGCTTGTTGGCTTGGCCTTTGCTCTGCCGGCGCATGCAGGCACGGTAGGCTACTGGCGCGTTGAGGATGGTACGGCGGGCAACGACATTGTTTCAACCGCAGATTCGTCGGGGAATGGCTATGCGGCTACTCAGTGGGGCTCCAATCATGACAATGCCAAGTACAGCAGTAATGTCGGTGGAGCCTATGTCTACGACCCCGTCGCCGACACCTACAGCGCAAATACGCGCTCCATGCTTGCAGCCGGCAGTGCAAGTACTAATAACTGCATGCTTTTGGTGGATAATAAGTCTGCCATGAGTGGGTCCTATACACTGGAAATGTTTCTGAAAATCGAGGACGGTGCCGGTGGCGCAGCGAATTTTACCGCCTCTACGGCTAACCGTCTATTCCAGCTCGACGGAGCAACCTTGGGTGCTAACGGTACCGTGGGTGCGTCCAGCGGGGCCAGCACGTATCTTAAGTTTTCTTACAGTGGCACTTCGTATTTCGGCAGTAATTTCGAGGACGGAAATTGGCACCACCTTGCGTATGTGGCAGACTATAATGGAGTTGATACGACAGACTTCTCGTTATATGTGGATGGTGCGGCAGTTATAACAGGGACGAAGGCTGGTCGATTTACTGCTGAAAGTTGGAGGGACTTTCGCTTTGGTCTCGCCAATTCCACCATGTCGGATATGGATTGGTTTGTCGATGAGGTCCGCTTGAGCGATACAGCTCTGACGAGCGGTCAGTTCCTTCAGCTGACATCTGTGCCTGAACCCGCAAGCATTGCGCTCGTCGGCGTCTTCGGTGCTGGTTTCTTGGCGATCCGCCGTCTCATGATGTAGTTCGAACCTGAATCGAATTGTTGAAAGGGTTGTTCTTCGGAATGACCCTTTTTTTACCTTCCCGCTGTTGACAGATGGCGGCTCCTCGATAAAAATAGAAACGTTGCATAATTAAAGCGGTGTTTTGTAGGAGAAAGATACGGTTTCCAGACAGGACAATTATATGAATCAAGAGAAGCTTAAATACATCGAGTCTGTCATCGCCGGGATGAGTTTGGAACAGAAGGTGGGGCAGTGCCTGGTTATCGGCTACGTGGGCACCGTCATTACCCCGGAAATTCTCAAGCGTATCCGCAATTACAACCCCGCCGGGGTGCGGGTAGGGATGACCATGCGCGTCAAGACCGCTCTGCACGATCCGTACGCCTACAATCAGGACTGTGTTCATCGTGTGCTGCGCCAGCCGAAGGATACGGTCAAGGATTACATTCCAGGCAAGGAGCCACCGTACTGCACCGCCGAAGAGTTCTGTGAATTCCTGAACACGATGAAAAAGGAAGCGCTGAACAGTGGGGCGGGTATTCCGCTGCATACGACCATGGACATGGAGGGCGACCAGAGCTGCGACTTCATGCGCGCCGGAACCTTCTACATGCCGTCGTGCCTCGGCCAGGCCGAAACCAAAGACCCGCAGGTCGCCTACGACTGCGCCTGGGCGACCGGCCGTCAGCTGACTGCCTTGGGCGTCAACTGGCTGCATTCGCCGGTCGTCGACACCAACACCGAACCGCGCAATAAAGAAATCGGCATCCGTAGCTACGGCGACAACGCCGAAACCGTCGCCACCTATGCCACCAAGGCGCTCGAAGGGTTCCGCGACGCCAACATGATTACCACCGGCAAGCACTTCCCCGGACGCGGACATTCCACCAAGGACGCGCACCACAGCCTGCCGACCATTGATCTGAGCCGCGAAACGATGGAAGAACACCTCAAGCCGTTCAAGGCGCTCGTCGATGCCGGTATCCCGAGCATCATGACCGCCCATACCGCCTATCCGGCACTCGACCCGTCCGGCAAAGCCGCCACGCTGTCCAAGCCGATCCTCACTGATCTGCTTAAGAATGAGTGGGGCTTTGAGGGCGTAGTCACCTCCGACGACATCACGATGGGCGGGATCGTCGAAAAAATGGAAGTTGCCGACGCCTGCATCGAAGCCATCAACGCCGGTTGCGATCTCATCCTGCTCCGCGACGAAAGCCCGCTGCTCGACGACGTCTTCAACGACATGGTCGAAGCCGCCCGTTCCGGCCGCCTGCCGGAGGAGCGTTTGAACGATGCCATCCGCCGCACCCTGAAAGTAAAGATGGAATACGGTCTGTTTGAAAACGGAAACATCATGCCGGTGGACAAAGCCGGTAGCGGCATTGCCGATCCGAAAGTGGCACAGATCGCGCGCGATGCGGCCGATCGCGTTTTGAAGGTCATCCGCGACGAACAGCATCTGCTGCCGCTCAAGCCGGAATCAAAAGTGCTGCTGGTTGAGCAGGTGGCTCCGCTGCACGAAAAAACCAACTCGCAGAAGTGCCATCCGTGCTGCTTCTGGGAACGCATGCTGGTGTACTCTGAAAATGTGTCGTGCATTGAGGTTCACGGGGAATGCAGTGATGAGGAAATCGAGCGCATCCTGAAACGCACGGAAGAGGCCGATGTCATTGTGATGACCAACTATTTTGACCGGCGCGGAACGTATGAACAGCGTTCCGTCCTTCGCGTCATCGGAACCGGCAAGCCGGTGGTTGTCGTCACCAACTCGCCGTTCCCGTTTACGGTTCAGGATGCGATGAAAACCGTTATCTGCACCTATGGGGTTGTTCCCGAATGCCTGGAAGCGGCCGCAGCAACGCTCTACGGAGCCCGGTAAGAAGCGATTCGTCAGGAGAAACAACAATGGACTACGTCTCTCAACTCAGAGATCTGAAGAAGGAACACGACTTTTTTATCGGTTTTGACAGCGACGGCTGCGTGTTTGACTCCATGGATCTGAAACACAAGGAGTGTTTCTGTCCGGCGGTGATTAAGAACTTCGGCCTGCAGTCGGTCAGCAATGCGGCCCGCGCGGCATGGGAGTTTGTCAATCTCTACAGCAAGACGCGCGGGTACAACCGGTTTGTTGCTCTGCAGCGTTTTCGCGACCTGTTGCGCCGGCATCCGGATGTAGTATCGAGCGGGTTCGCCGTTCCCGAGCTGGCGGGACTGGATCGATGGATCGAGCGTGAGACCAAGTTGGGGAATCCGGCGTTGGAAGCCGAGGTCGAGAGAACGGGGGATCCGGATCTTGAAACCGTTCTCGCCTGGAGCCTGGAGGTGAACGAGCGCGTGGCCGATCTTGTATTCGGCGTGGCTCCGTTTCCGGGCGTGCTTGATGTCCTAAACCGGGGTGCGGAGCATGCGGATATCATCGTGGTTTCGCAGACGCCGCTCGAGGCATTGGAGCGGGAGTGGGAAGAAAATCGGATGACCTCCTATGTAAAGCTGATTGCCGGTCAGGAGCACGGGACCAAGGCGGAACACATTCACTTGGCGACGCAGGGACGCGGATATGCGGCCGATCATGTCCTGAAGGTCGGGGATGCCCCCGGCGATTTCCAGGCGGCCATCGACAACAATGCTCTGTTCTTCCCGATTATTCCCGGCCGCGAGCGCGAATCGTGGAAGCGGCTTAAAGAAGAGGGGCTTGATAAATTCTTTGACGGCACGTTCGCCGGAGCTTATCAAAAAATGTTAATTGCTGAGTTCGATGCGGCTCTGCCGGAGCATCCGGCCTGGGAGCCTGCCTGCTAACGTTAGAGATTGTATGGATACGAAAAATATCAAGCTGGTCGTTTTCGAAGACGAGTCCCTGTCCGTTGTCAGCGGGTTCAGCGAATTCATCGGGGTTCTGAAGAGCAACGGCGTGCAGACGGCTTTGCTTGCTGGGATCGCTGAGGCTGAATACGATTTCCACCTAGATGGGACTGGAGGCGAATCGCTGAAAGAGCTGATCGCCTCAACCGGCTACCACTGGTTCAACGTACTCTTTTTTGTCAGCAGCCAGAACCTGCTCGATCAAACCCGTAACGAAGGGTTGAAGAGCATTGTTTACGGCAGCGTTCTAGAGTTCTCCTCGGCGGATAATCTTTTTACCGACTTCACCGAACTCGATCCGCTCATGGTGATCGAGGTGGGCCGCCCCAAACGGCCGGAGGCGGACCCTTGGATTCTGGCCGAATCCGAATTCATTCCGGCCAAGTCGCCGTACTGGGAGAGCCTCTTTGCGGCCTGCAACGGCTACATGGGCCTGCGCGCCTGCCATCCGGAAACCACGGGAACCAGCGAAGAGTTTGCCTCTCCCGGCTTCTTCATCAACGGCTACTACGCGATCGAATATCCCGAGGGCTACCGCGACCGCTACGGCCCATGCAAAAGCCAGATCATGCTCAACCTGATCGACTGGCGACGCATTGATCTGCTCGTGGATGATCAGCCGGTGGTCATTACGCCGCAGACGGTCAAATCATACAGTCGCCGGCTCGACATGCGCACCGGCCTGGTCACCCGCGAGCTGGTTTGTCGACATGGCGACAAGGAGTTGAAGATCGCGGAACAAAAGCTGGTCAGCATGGTGCGCCACCACAGCGCAACCATTGTCTACCAAGTCACGCCTCTCAACTTTGAAGGCAGGATCACGTTGCGCAGCGGCCTGAAGACGGACACCTTTACGGCCCAGTTCGGCACCACCGGCCTGAAGACGGTCGACTTCACGGCGGAGGGCGGCGACTTCTGTTTCATAGGGAAGACCGAAGAGAACGGACTGGTCATGTACTCGGCGGTTAAGCATACCTGTTGCTGTCCGGATGGCAGTCCGATTGATGCCACCCACACGGTCCTCTCCGGAACCCTCTGCCAAACCGACTTCAGCAGGGAACTGGCCGAAGGCGAAACCCTGACCCTTGAAAAACACGGCGCGTTCTACACGGAGATCGATCCGGAAACCTGTGATCTCGACAGCGCCCGGGAAACGGTGATCACAGCCGTCAATGACGGGTTCAAGACCTTGGCAGACGAGCAGGAACAGTTCTGGAAAGATTTCTGGGCCAGCAACGGCATTGAGATCGAAGGCAACATTGCCGATCTGCGGGCCGTGCGTTTCAACCAGTTTGTAATGCGCCAGAATATGCCGCCCGAGGACAACTGTTCGATTTCGGCAACGGGGCTTACCGGTGCCAAGTACAGGGGCTGGATCTTCTGGGACACCGAGATCTTCATGGCGCCCCAGTTTAACTTTTCCGACCCGGACAGCATGAGGCGGCTACTGAATTTCCGCTATAACCAGCTGGAGCAGGCGCGGGCCAATGCGGAGTTTTTCTGCAGCCATGGCGCCGCCTTTCCCTGGTCAACCGTCAACGGGCACGAAACCAATCACGATCTGATGGTTGGCCGCGGGCAATACCACATCAGCCTCGATATCGCCTATGCGGCTTGGCAGTACGTCCGGACGAGCGGCGACCAGCGGTGGCTGATGGAGAAGGGGCTCGAGATGATGCTGGAGATCTCGCGGTTCTTCCTCGATCTCGGCGCCTTCACGCCGGCCCGCGACGGCAAGTTTGGCATCAACGTGGTGTGCGGTCCTGATGAATACAGCTTCCACGTCAACAACAACTACTACACAAACCTGCTCTGCAAGCACCTTTTTGAGAACACGCTGAAAGCGGTGGCAATTGCCCGTGAGCAGGATCCGGCATTCGCGCAGGCGCTGCTGAACCGGTTGGCGGTTACCGAAGAGGAGCTGGACCAATTCAATCGGGCCGCACAGAACATGTTCCTGCCCTACAGCGAAAAGTTCGGCGTCCATGAACAGGATGACTGCTATCTGACGCGCAATCCGGTCGACATGAGCAAGGTGCCGCGCAACTACGAGATCAAACACGACATGGGGTTGCTGGAAATCTCGCGCAGGCAGATCACCAAACAGGCGGATCTGGTGCTGGCCATGGTTTTGATGCCCGACCATTTCAGCAGCGAAGCCAAGCGGAAGAACTATGACTTCTACGAGCCGCGCACCTGTCACGCGTCTTCGCTGTCCGCCTGCGCTCATGGCATCATCGCCAATGAAATTGGCAATGTTGAAGAAGCCTACAACTACTTCCGCCAAACGGCCTATATGGATCTCGACGACCTCAAGGGGAATACCAAGGAAGGTATCCACTTTGCCTGTTCGGGAGGCACCTGGCTGATGACCATCGCCGGCTTTGCGGGCATGCGTCTCAGCGACAGCGGCCTGCGGTTTGATCCCCGCCTGCCAAAAGAATGGAACCGCCTGACGTTCCCGTTCATCTATCGGGGCTGCAAGCTGCTCGTTGACATCGATCAAAGCACCTGTCGCGTCGCCCTCAAGGCCGGGGACGGCTGCAGCCTGCAAATAGCGGGCAAGAAGATCACCCTCACGGCCGATCAACCGGAAGTGACTGTATCCTGAATTCGCTGTTAAAACTTGAACATGACTGGAAACAAACCGCGAATGAACACGAATGGACGCAAATAGGGCAATTCGTACAGAGGCAATCTGTGATTCCGTTCTCGATTTCAGGATTAGCGTTGATTGGCGTCATTCGCGGTTATCAGCCGTTATCAGATGAATAGTAAGGAGAGATCATGAGTCAGATCAAGGGAGTCATTTTTGATTTGGATGGCGTCGTCGTTTCAACGGATGAGCTGCATTTCCGCGCATGGAAGCAACTCGCGGATGCGGAGGGGATTCCTTTCGAGCGTGAAGACAATGAGCGCTTGCGCGGTGTCAGCCGCATGGAGTCGCTGGAGATCATTCTGGAAAAGGCAACGCGCGAGTATTCCGATGCCGAGAAGATGGAGATGGCTGAACAAAAAAACGCCATCTACCGGGACTCGCTGAAGACGCTTTCGCCGGCCGACATCCTGCCGGGTGTCAACGAGGTGCTGGCTGGATTGAGAGAGCAGGGGGTTAAACTTGCCATCGGATCTTCCAGCAAAAACGCCGGACCCATCCTTAAAGCCGTCGGTTTGGACGGTGCATTCGATGCCGTGGCTGACGGCACGCACATCAGCCGCTCCAAACCCGATCCCGAGGTGTTCACGCTGGCCGGAAAACTATTGGGACTTCCGCCCGACCAGTGCCTGGTGGTTGAGGATGCGGAGGCGGGAGTCGATGCCGGTCTGGCCGCGGGAATGCCTGTACTGGCCGTGGGTTCCGCCGTCTCGCATCCCGATGCGACCCTGAAAGCGCCTGATCTTTCCCATATCGGCATCGATGAGATGCTCGGGGTTATGGCGTAACAGCTTGTGTTGCAGCTAGGGCGACCTCTTCGAGGGTGCCGTCTTTAGCAAACAAACGGGATCTGGAAATATGCACCAGGTAGTCAAAAATCTACATGACAGGCTGAGCGCAGAAAAACGGACGCGTATTCTTGCGTTTGGTTCATCCAACACAGAGCACTACCTGCCGGGAATGCACTGGTTTGACTGTTTCGAGGTCGCCCTGCAAAACCAATATGGAAGACCGCACACCTGCATCAATACCGGCCGGGGAGGAGACACGTCCCGTGGACTGCTGGAACGCTTCAAAGAGGATGCGGAGTTTTATAAACCGCACCTCGCGTTCATCACCATCGGAGGAAACGATTCCACCAACGCAGAGAAATATGTGCCGGCGGAAGAATTCGAATCGAACCTGCAGGAACTCTACAGGCGTTTTGCTGAAATGGATTGCAGCGTTGTGTTTCAAACCTACTATGCGCCGGACCCGGACGGGATGGGCGACTTGACCCTATTCCATCAATACACGGATATCGTCCGAAAAGTCGCGGAAGAAACCGGCGCATTCCTGATCGATCACCTGGCGCGCTGGGAACCGTTTCGTCAGCGCCATACGGACATCTACAAGGGACTGATGCATAACCCCTTCCATGTCAACCACCACGGTAATAAGGTCATGGGTGTGGATATTGCCAGGGCGTTCGACGTTCCTCTGACAGAGGATCCGTTCTGGAGCGAGTCCCTTAAAATACAAAAAATGATGGACGACGCTTTCCCCGGCCTCGCAGACAGATCCAGAAAATGACCTTCAAAAAACTTTACCTCCCCGTCGGGCTGATCATGGCAATCATCGCCGCGCTGCTGTTTCCACAATCGGGGATCTGGCTGAAAGAGGCTGGCGCAGTTCTCTTCTTCGTTGTGGTGATCTTTCTGGTCGGCGGCTGGCATCTGGATTTAAACGAAATCAGGATCAACAAACACATCCTGTCCGTATTTAGCGTCGTTCTTGTCGGCTCCCTTCTGATCGGCCCGTTTATCGGTTACGGGGTCGCACACCTGCTGAACCTTTCGCCGGATTTTACGACCGGCCTGATTGTCATGTCGGCGGTGCCGGTAACCCTTTCCTCGGCAACCGTCATCACCGGCGTGTGCGGAGGAAACACCGCCCTGGCTCTCTTCATGACACTCGGGTTGAATATGGCGGGAATCTTCACGGCACCATTCTTCCTGAAACTATGCCTCGAAAGTTCCGGGGGTATTGAACTCTCCGCCTCGCAACTGCTGGTTAAGCTTCTATTGCTGGTGCTGCTTCCCTGCGTGGTCGGCTTCGTGGTGAAAAAACTGACCCGGCTCGGAACCCATCCCGTTCTGCAATATACGCCGTCGACCTGCGTCATCCTTACGGTCTTTGCCGCATGCGCCGCGTCCCGCGAACTACTGGTGAACATTCCATTCGCCACGCTACCGGTCCTGATCCTTTCCACGTTGACCGTTCACCTGCTGCTCATGGGAATCATGTTCCTGTCCGGCACACTGCTGAAAACAGATGCTCCCGAAAAAAAGGCCATGCTGTTTGTCGGCTCCCAGAAAACCCTTCCGCTCGCCATCAGCGTATTGAGCATGCTTCCGGTCGATTCCGGCCTCCCGGTCATCCTCTGCCTGATTTTCCATTTTGGCCAGTTGCTGTCCGATTCGGTCATCGCCGCACACCTCGCTCGGAAACAAGAAAGCGCAACCGCCTTGTCAGAAGAACCCGCGACATAAAACCTAAGGGACGCTGGTCAGGGCGTGACTGCAAAGGTCACCCGTTTCAGGACGGCCTCCCGCGAGGAGGGGCCGATTCGCAGCTCGAATTCGCCGGGTTCGACAACCCGCTCGCCGGAGGCGTTGACGATGGAGCATTCGGAAACAGGGATCTCAAGGCGCACCTTTTCGGTCGTGCCACGCGCGACGGCTACTTTGGCGAAGGCCTTCAACTCCTTGTCAACCCAGGTGGCGGAGGTAACGAGGTCGCTGATGTAGGCCTGAACCACCTCGACCCCATCGCGATCGCCGGTGTTGGTGATGTCAATCTCGATCACAAGGGTGTCGTCCATTCCTAGAACGGTTTCTTCAAGGCGCGGCTCGCCGTATGCAAAGCTTGTGTAGGAAAGCCCCTCGCCGAACGCATAGAGCGGTTCCTGTGTCAGGTCGGCGTAGCGGTCGCCATGCTGTCCGCGGACCTGCGCATAGAAGACGGGCTGCTGTCCTACGTGGTAGGGGAATGAAATGGTCAATCTACCCGATGGATTGAAGTCGCCGAAGAGCGCCTCGGCGAGGGCCTGGCCACCCAGCATGCCGGGATTGAACTGCTCGATGATGGCTGCCGCCTTTTGACCCGCTTTCGGGAGAATGAGCGGTTTGCTGTTGATCATGACAATCACCATGGGCGTGCCGGTTGCGGCAACGCGTTCAATCAGCTCGTTCTGTCCGCCCTGCAGCTCGAGCGTTGCCGTGCTGTGAAATTCGCCGATTAGGTGCCGGCTGTCGCCTACGACGAGGACCGCCACGTCGGCGGTTTCGGCGGCCGCCACGGCCTCGTCAAGGTTGCCGATCTCTCCTTCGACGATGCCGCAGCCCTTGGCATAGACGACCTCGCCATCGAAGCGGGCTTTGATGCCGTCCAGCGCGGTGATGGTGCATTCCCGTGGATGCTGATTTCCCTTACCACCCGCCTGCCCGGACCCGAGGCTCCAGTCACCAAGCTGCGCCGGGGCATCGTCGGCATTGGGGCCGATAACGGCAATGCGTTTGATGGAGGATTCGTTCAGCGGAAGCAGGCCGTCGTTTCTAAGCAGTACCAGTGATTCGCGAGCTGCCTGGAGCGCGACCTTCCGGTGTGCTTCGCATCCGACGGATGCCGTTGCGTCCGCATCATAGGGGCGGTCGTTTTCGAACAATCCCAGCCTGAACTTTGCGCGGAGAATGCGGCGGACGGAGTCGTCGATCAACGTCTCATCGAGCAGACCCTCGGCGACTGCATCCAAGGCACCTTGGTAGAATTCCGGGCTGGCCATCATCATGTCGTTGCCGCAGCGGACGGCGAGGGCGGCGGCTTCCATGGCATTGGCGCAGATCTTCTGCTTGGTAACCATCGAGGTGACGTTTCCCCAATCAGTCACGAGGAAGCCTTCGTATCCCCATTCGTCTTTCAGCACATCGCGCAGCAGCCATTGGTTGGCGGTGGAGGGGAGTCCCTCGATGGACTGGTATCCGGTCATGAATGCTCCGGCATCCGTTGCCTTTTCGAAGGGGGGAAGGAAGTAGGAGCGCAGCTTGCGCTCGGAAAGGTCGGCCTCGGACGCATCGCGCCCGCCCTGGGTTTCGGAGTAGCCGGCATAGTGCTTGGCGGTTGCGAGGACGCGGTCCGGGCCGGATGGGTCATACCCTTGGTAGCCGTAGATCATGGCCGTCGCGAAACGGCCAATCAGCAGGGGATCCTCGCCGAAGGTTTCGCCGACGCGCCCCCAGCGAAGGTCGCGGGTAAGGCAAAGGACGGGCGAGAAGGTCCAGCTGACGCCGGTGCCCCTCATTTCGCGCGCCGTGACGATCGCCATCTCCTCGATCAGTTCCTCGTTCCAGGTGCAGGCCATGGCCAGCTGGGTGGGGAAAATCGTGGCCCCGCGCCAGAACGAGTGCCCATGTATGGCATCCACGCCCAGGAGCAGGGGAATGCCCAGCCGGCTCTCCCGGGCCAGTTTGGTCACGGCCACCGTATCCTCGCCCAGTATTTGCAGGAAAGAGCCGGCATGTTTTTCACGCAGGTTTTTCTCCGGTTCGACGCGCCCGTCGAGCTGAAGCATTTGCCCAACCTTCTCTTCCAGCGTCATTCGCCGCAGAAGGTCTTCCACTCTTGCGTCGATCGGCAGGTTCGGGTCTTTGTAGGGTATCATCGTCCGACTCCGGGAAGGGGTGTAATGCAAACTAGAGCCAGCAATGCAGGCATGGGTACCTCGTCTTTATGATAAACCTTTTTCTTCCTCTTCAGCTTCTTTCTTCTCTTCTTCGGTTCCTATGGTGTCGGCATCCATAAGCGATACCCGCCCGACGACCCATCCGTCGTCCAAGGGGTTGTCAACCCGCTTCGCCAGATCCCGGAACAACCGGCGGATATCGACGAACCCGCCGATCATGAACCATACCGTGGAAACGCTGCCCACGACAATCCCCACGACAACCAGGGTGATGAAGAAATATTTGCTCCACCATTCGGCCGGCCAGGGGCTGATTGCATTCCAGACCAGGACGCCGACAAAGGCGATAAGGAACTGGAAGACGATCGTATAGCCGAACACGCTCCAGGCGATGATCTTGTCCCCTTTTGTGTATTCATCGTCGATGCCGATCAGCTTGCCCCAAACGCTTTTCCAGGTCCATGCGCTTTTGGTGTCAATGCTTTCGCCGTTGCTGTATTCGCGCCGGTGCAGAAGGCGGTCAAGATTGTACGGTTCGCGATAGGTGACCAGCGATCCGACCACGTAGCCGATAATCCCGAGCACCATGGCCAGGAAGTAAATCTCATAGGAGTTGACCGGAAACTTGACCGGATCCATCTCCCACACGATGTACGGTCCGAACCAGGCCGTGACCTTTTCGAATATCGCATTTACAAACCCAACATGGCCGCTCTCCACCAGCCAGGGATAGACATGGCTGCCCCAGGTGCGCTGCAGGATCAAACCCGTGAGCGACGTGCCGGAGCCGAAGACCAGTGCGCAGAACGCGCCGGTGGTGGTGCCGAATCGCGTGTAGAGGCCGCCCACCATAATCGGCCCGGCCGCACCGAGCCACAGCGCACACATGATCTGGATGAACATCTGAATATAGTCCATCTGGGCGAGAAACAGGGATGCAATCAGGAAGAAGAAGCAGACCACAACCGACATGACCCTTAGCCAGAACAGGTGTTGTTCCGGCCGGAAGGGCTTTTTCCTGAACGGCATGATGACGTCCTGAATCAGTGTCGCGGACGCGTTGAAAATGCGCGAGTCGTCGGTGGAGAGCATCAGCATGATCATCAACAGGACGAACAGCCCCATCAGTCCGACAGGCAGCTTGTTGCGCAACAGGGTCGGCAGCATCATCTGGTAGTAGAGCGTTCGGAACTCCTGGAAACGGGCGTTCCCTTCGGGGGTTTCTCCCAGGTGTTTCTCAGCGACGTCAAGATACGCCACGTCCGGGTTGTTCGCGCGCGAATACGGTTCGTCAACGCCAATCTCGTGCTGGGTCGGAACAATCGAGCGGGTCTCCTGAAGGATCGAGTCCCGCATCTGGGCGTTATCAACCGTTTCGCTGGAAACCTTATCGATCAATCCCACCCGGACGTCGTGAGCGTCTGCCGCAAAGCGGTTCGAGATCATGACCGTAATCATAAAGACCGACAGCAGCGCCACCATCAACCATGCGAACCCGCTGCGCCAGGCACCCAAGATCCCGGCCATCTTCTGTTCATGGGCATTGCGTCCGGCGCTGGTGGTGTCGTTGCCGATCCACGCGGCACGGTTGAGGATGATTCCGATGATGGTTACGATCAGCGCGAACAGGTTGAAATCCCGGAGTGAATCGATATCCATGGGATTCAGGAAGCTCTCGCCGGGGACACGGTCCATCATCACTGGCGCAACATCGTGCGACCATGAGACCTCGCTCAGCACGAATACCGCGAAGATCACAAAGATCGGATAGGCCATGAGTCCCTGAATCGCGTCGGTAATCAAAAGGGAGACACGTCCGCCTGTCCAGATCACCAGCACGGCCATGGCGAGACAAAGGGTTATTACGAGCGCAAACGTTGAGATGTTCATGCCGAACAGGTGCACCGTCATTGGAAGCCCAAGGAAGTAGATGAAGAAACGTGCCGCAACAGCCGGTCCGATCGAATTCGACAACATTTCCGCGATGGTGCGGACAAAGGCGGCGACGATACGGAAGGGGCGGTTGTAGCGTTGCTCCAGAAACTGGCCGACCGAGAGGCACTTGGTCTGGCGGTACCGATACAGGCAGTAACCGGTCAGGGAAAGAAATATAAGGATCGGGATGGTCAGGTTGTTCCAGAAGGCCAAATACATGCCGCTCTGGTACTGGCTTTCGCACATGGCAATCAGCGTGATGATGGCCAGTCCCGCTTGAAGATCCCCGACGGAGATCACGTATCTTCCGGCCACACGGCCGGCAGCCAGGAAGTCCGCTACGCCTCGAACAAACCTCTTCGCATAGACCGCCATGCCCAGCACAAAAACAACCGGCACGATCATGATGACCCAATCTATCCAATGCATCTGTTCGTTCCTTCCTTAGCGGGAATTTCCTGTTCAATAAGCGTTGACAAATATTGCCGGCCATATAAATTTGAATCGTTTCAAAATTCAAGATGTTTTTTCGATAATTGAACCCAATGATGAATGGACAACGCCTTAAATGAAGAAAAAAGCCGATTTTACCCTGATTTCACGCAACCGACTTTGGAGCGGTTTGCGGCAATGTTGCATTGTATCCCTGTGTCTTCTTCAAGGGTGTCTTCCTCATGGCGAAGACTCGCGGGTCGTGGAAGCGCCGCGTGACTCGCAGGCCGTGGAAGCGCCGCTTGAGATGCAGGCCGTAGAAACGCCGCATGACTCGCAGGTTGCAGATATGCCGCGTGAGTTGTTGACGGGGCTGGATCATGCCCGGCCGATCGGAGCCGCACAACCGTTCTCGGAGGGCGGCGTGTATGGCGTTGAGGTGCCCAAGGCCGGCAACTGGTACGATGCACAGCTGACCCTGGCGGTAACCAATCGCTGGAAAGCGGGTGATACGCTCATGCTCAGCGTTGAACTGCGGGCGACCAAGGCCGTCGATGAATCCGCGGAGGGGTGGGTCCTGTTGGCGCTTCAACAGGCTTCCCCGCCGAATGCCAAGATCTTCCGAATTGAAACATCGGTGCCGCAAGAGTGGACCACGCTCAAATTCCCTTTTGTGGCCACTTCGGAGATTGATCCCGAAAACGCCCAGGTCATCCTGGGCTTCGGCAAGCGCCAACAGCGGATTGAATTGCGCAGCGTTTCATTGAAAAACCACGGGGACACGCCGGTTGATTCTCTTAAGGGCACGGAACTCACCTACGCCGGTCGCTCCCCGGATGCACCTTGGCGAGCCGAAGCCAACGAGCGAATCGACAAGTACCGTAAAACAGACCTCACGGTGAGCGTGGTCGATGAAGCTGGCCTGCCAGTTCCCGGCGCTGAAGTAACCATTAAGCAAACCCGTCACGCGTTTCCGTTGGGTTCCGCGGTCGCGGCGGACCTACTCCTTGGCGACAGTCCCGACGCGCGCCGATACCAGGACATTGTCCAACGCGACTTCAACCGTGTGGCGCTTGAAAATGCCCTCAAAGTGCAACCCTGGGAAGAGGATCGTCAACGCGCACTGGATGCCTTGCATTGGTTGAAGGAGCGCAACATCGAAGTTCGTGGTCATGTGCTGGTTTGGCCGTCCTACAGGAAGATGTACATGCTCAGGCAGTATGCAAATACCCCCGTGAAAATGGAAGAATTCATCAGGAACCACATTGTCGATGAGGCATCGGCTGTCGGCAACCAGGTGGTCCAGTGGGATGTCCTCAACGAACCGTACGACAATCATGATGTGATGGACATCCTGGGCGACGAACCCATGGTCGAGTGGTATAAGATTGCTCGCCAAGCCAGCCCGGAAACAGAGTTGTTCATCAACGACTATGGAATTCTCAGCGGCGGTGGATCCGATACTCTCCATCAGGACCATTACGAAAAAACCATCCGCTACCTGCTCGACAACGGCGCGCCCCTGGACGGCATCGGTTTGCAGAGCCACTTCTCATCTTCGCTCACTTCACCCGAAAAGGTTTGGACCCTGCTCAACCGCTACGGCGCTTTCGGCAAAAAACTCTACATTTCGGAACTGGACGTCGATGTGGCCCCCCCCGAATTGCAGGCCGACTATTTGCGCGACTTCATGACACTTTGTTTTTCGCATCCGCAGGTCGACGGCATTCAGCTGTGGGGATTCTGGGCAGGCCGCCACTGGAAACCCCAATGCGCGCTCTACAACAAGGATTGGTCCCTAAGTCCTGTCGGACAGGCGTGGCGCGATCTGGTTTTCAATCAATGGTGGACTGAGGAACAAGCACTGACCGATGAAAAAGGCTGCATCGTCAGTCGGGTATTTCTGGGGGACTATGAAATCAGCGCTGCATCGCCGGCCGGATCCGCATCGGCTACCGTGGCCGTTGACCTCCTTCAGGGCACGGACGTGCACCTCGTGCTGAAGAATAAATAGTTACACCGTGTTCAGCCAGCAAAGGCCCTGTGCGCATGATGCATAGGATGCGGTACAAAGACAGGATAAGGGAAAACCAGGTTATGGAAGAGGTATTGGACAGGAACCAAATTTTGTTCGGCTCCGTGAAGCGGACTTTTCAGGTGCGGGCTCCCTTGTTTTGTCCCTACCACAATGTGTGGGGACGGAATGTGTATGAGCTGAGTCGGGCGTTTAGGCATAATCCGTTTACCATTCCGGCGTCCTCAACGTCTGGTTCTCCGGTTTTAATCGATGCGGACGGAAAGTTTTTCGGGTTTATGAACGATGTCGCGGTAGAGGGCGCGGAGTTCCAGTATGATGGAGCGCACACCTTGATCGTTTCCGTACCGGAAGGGCAGCATCTGTGGGTGGATGAGTCCGGTTCGCCGGATAGCTGGAAACAGTATAACCGCGCTGTATTATCAACGTTGCCAGCGGGGTCCCGCATCCGCGATTTCTGGTGCGATATCGAGTATTGCACCTGGGTGGAGCAGAAGGCCGTGGCCCGGGAGACGGGAAGCCATCATTTTGACGTGATGTCGCATGATTTCATCGCTTCGTATATTCGACAGATTGACGAACTGGATCTGCCGAAGGGCAAGTTGACGCTGGATCATGGCTGGCAGAAAGGCGATGAAACCTATGGCGATTGGGACATTCATACCGGCCGCTTTCCGAACCTGCAGAAAACCGTGGATTTGATCCGGGACAAGGGATTTACGCCCGGCCTGTGGATGTCGCCGATCTGGCTGCATCCGAAATCCGCTGCGGCGTGCAACCATCCGGAATGGATGGGGCCTAAAATCCACCCACCCGAGCCGGATTCCCCGGTTGTCGGGGATTGGGTTTATTTTAATCCGCTCCCCGAAATCCAGGATCATTTCGAGGATATTTTCGCCCGGTTTCATGCCATGGGCTTTATGAAGTTCAAGTTCGATATGATGTATGCGAACAAGCAATTCATGAAGCAGTTGCATCGGTTGATTTATCGTGCGGCAAAAAATGTATCGGAAGAGGTCGAGGTGGAAATTCACCAGCCGGATATCTTTTTTACACCCTGTTGCGATGCGGTGCGTACCAACGATATCTTCTGCACGAATGATTATCCATGGTGGTCCGAACTAACGCATGCGCATATGGAAGTGTGCGAGAAGTCAGCCCCCGGTCGCGTGATTAACCTGGATCACATTGGCGGGAATGATCCTTCTGTTTCGGCGGATACATTTCTTGAACACGTGGAGCTGTATCGCGGAGCGGTAGGGCATCCGGTGGTATCGATGCTGCCGACGCGGTTGGGCCAGCGTGCGGTTGATGGCTTGGTTGAGTATCTACTTGGCTATGAACAGTGCCGGAATGCGGTTTCGCTTTATTGCTGAGCCAGCATAAGAAACATATGGAGTGAACATGCGCTATCGACTCCTTACTTTGTCCACTGGTTGCGTGGTTGTTTTTGCGGCGAATGTCGCCTCTGCCCAAGCTGCCTCCAATGGTTTCGAGGACGGCAGCCTTTCACCGTTCCACGTCGAGATGGTCTCGAACAATGTATCCGAAATCATCACGCCCACCGGCTTTCCCGCCCGGGCAGGCACCAAGGTCCACCACATCGTCTGGTATGAAGACAATTACGACGGTACCCGCGCGAGCAAGAGTGTGGAAGGTGCCTCCTCGGACCCCCGCATTACCAGCGATGGCTGGTACGGCTTCAGCTTTTATGCGCCGTCCAGTTTTCCGGTTCCAGGCAAACAGATGGTTCTGGCCCAGATCATCTGCTGGGATCCCAGCCTGCCCAACACCAGCACCACGATCACCCTGAGCGTCGATACGAGCGGCAAGCTAGTGATCGAGGGCGCCTACGGCGTGGGCGACGGCAACAAGACCGTCACGGCCTCCGCGACGCTCTCCCCGCTGCTCACCAAGGACTCGTGGCACGACGTGGTGGTCTACTGCAAGTTCTCACAGGTCAACACAGGCATGCTGCGCGTCTGGCTCGACGGTGCGCCCTCGGCCTCGCCCACCGCGTCGTTCACCGGCATCAACCTCGGCAACGGCGGCTGGAGCGGCGACGAACTGATGACCTCCGGCGGCTACGTCAAGTGGGGGCCCTACTGCTGGGACAACGCCAACTACACTCCTGGCGAAAGCCGCGAAATCTACTACGACGAAATTGCATACCAGGTGGGCAATCCCTCCGGTGCCTTTGATTTGGTGAAACCTACCGGCTACGGGAGCGGTTATGCCCCGGTAGGATCCCCGGTAGGGTATTGGCGTTTTGAAGGCGGCTCGGACGGAAACGCGATTGGGACCGCCACCAGTGAAGTGAACAGTCCTTCCATGGATGGGGGCCAGTGGGACGGCAATGCCACCAACGTATTGTACAGCACTAATGTGCCCGGTGCCTATGTCTACGACCCCGTGACTTCTCAATATAGTTCAAATACGGGCTCCATGCGTGCGCCCGCCAGTGGAAGTGTGGACAACAGCCAGATTGTGGCGCACAACATGTCCGTTCTAACCAACGGATCCTGGACCCTGGAAATGTTTGTGAAGATCGAGGACGGTGGCGGTGCCGCGGATCTTCCCGCCAACTCGTACAACCGTCTGTTCAATCTCGATGGAAGCGTATCCTGCAATGGGACCGTGGGTGCGAGCGGCGGGGGCACCACGCTACTGCAGTTTAAGCTCGGCTCTACAATCTCGGATTATTCAAGTAACTTGGAGGACGGAAACTGGCACCACCTTGCATATGTGGTGAACTATAATTCCGGTACCGATACGGCCGCTATCACGTTGTATAGTGACTATGTGGCTGTTGCCAGCACGACAGTCTCCGGCAAATTTACCGGCACCACCGACCTTCGCTTTGGTGTCAGCAGTTCCAACCTATCGGATTTCGACTGGTTTCTTGATGAAGTCCGCCTAGGCGACGGCGTGCTTATGGACTATCAATTCCTGCAGGTTTCCCCAACAAATGATCTTATGCTTACCAACATTGATATGCAGAATGTATTGGCCCTGACCGGTGGCACCACCCAGAGCGGTACCGTCTATCGCCTCCAGTATGCCGAGCAACTGGGAACCAACGCCACCTGGACCACGCTTCCCTTTTATTTTGAAGGCGGCGATCCCAACCTTTTCTTCGTCGATCCAGACGGGGGCTCCACCCAACGGTTCTACCGCTTGATTCAAGAATAACTGACCTGCTGAAAAAAGGGCGGATATCGAATGATCGAAATAAAACTGTGGGATGGAGCGATGCCGGGGTGGGGGACTAAAGAGCCGGAAGGCTTGGCTCCCGATGAGGGCGATGATGTGGTCCGCCTGACCAATGTGGGCGAACCGACGCTTCAGCTGTTTCTGGTTGAGTCGGGAAAGCCCGTGCCGTTTGTGATGGTCTGTCCTGGCGGCGCCTATAGCATTCTGAGCATGAATTCCGAGGGGACTGAAATCGCAGCGTGGCTGAATTCGATCGGGGTATCGGCCGCAGTCCTGAAATACCGGTGTCCGGAGAACCGCGAGGGTGCGTTGGAGGATGCAAAACAATCGATACGGCTTGTGCGCAGGAATTCCAATGATTGGAACATTGATCCGGAAAGGATTGGTATGCTCGGGTTTTCAGCAGGCGGGCACTTGGCCGCGGCCTGCAGCGGTTCAGATGTCCGGGCCGATTTTTCGGTGCTGGTTTATCCGGCCTATCTGTCCAAAGAAGGTTCGATTGATCTGAGCGACGATATCCTGGTTGATGCCCAAACCCCGCCGGCCTTTGTTGTACAAACCAAGGACGATGTGGGTTATTACCGCAGTACACTGGCGTACACCAAGGCGCTGGATGAAGCCGGTATTGAGGTGGAGTCGCACCTCTTTGCGCGCGGCGGCCACGGATACGGTATGCGGGATGGCGGGCATCCCGTCATGAGCATGTGGCCGGTACTTTGCGAGGCATGGATGCGGGACCTCGGGATTCTGAAATAACCGGAGGGCACGAAAAGATGAAAATTATTCAATGCTGGGACGATGGCGTTGAAGATGATATTCGTCTGTGTGAAATCCTGCGGACGCATCATGCGAAGGCTTCCTTCAACCTGAACCCGGGACTGCATAAAGCGACCCGCAGTTTCTCGTGGCGTTACAAGGACTGTAAAGATGTTCGGCATCTAGCTCTCGGCGAACTTTGCTCGGTCTACGCTGGATTCACCATCGCGAATCATACCGTGACTCATCCGAAACCCTTGGAAATTCCGCTCGATGAATGGCGCGCGGAGGTCGTTGACGGACGCATGCAGCTTCAGGACATTTTTCAGCAGCCTGTATATGGGTTTGCCTACCCATACGGGGATCATGATGCCGCTACGTCGGCCGTGGTTGCTGAAGCCGGGCACATCTACGGGCGTACCTGCGAGAATGCAACGCCGTGCCACCCGGCGGGCGACCCGTTCCGCCAGCCTACCGACTGCCATCATGCCGCGCCGGATTTCTGGGACCGCTACGAGCAGGCCAAGTCCACCGGTGCGGAGGTTTTCTATTTCTGGGGACACAGCTACGAGTTCATCACCGAACAGGATTGGATCGTCTATACGGAGAAGCTCCTTCGTATCAATGCGGACCCGGACGCCGTTTGGGCCGACCTTCCGGGAATATTTTCCGGGAGAGAATGCTGTCGCTAAAGGTCGTGGGGCCGCGTGCCTGATGACGGGTAAGGGACCCTCCTCTCTCTATCTTACCCATGCACACACAAATACAGCCTCGGCAAACCGGGGTGATGCAATGCGATGACTGTCGGACTATCCGCCTGTACCTGCGGCTCCGATATAACAATACCGTTGAGGTATGCATAACCACGTCCTGGCAACAATACCTTAAATGCCAGGCGGGACGCTCCCCGGCTGCACTAGGGTTGTGGGATCGAAGCTGTCCGTTTCAATAGGAAATTGCTTTTTCACCATTCTACGGTTGACAGGAAGCGGCTATTGCAGTAAATCTGCATCGTTTCAAAATTGAGGCAATATCCTTAGCACGGAAGGAAATCACTATGACGGAAAAGATGCTCGGACTTGGTTTGGTACTAGTCATGATCGCCGGTTATGGGGGCGCTCTGTCTGCGAATGCGGGCACGGTAGGGTACTGGCGTTTTGAAGGGGGCGCGGACGGAAGCGCTATTGTGACCGCCACCAGCGAAGTGAACAGTCCTGCATTGGATGGGTCCCAGTGGAGCGCAAATGCGACGGACGTGTTGTACAGCAGGGACAAGGTCGGGTCCTGCATCTACGACCCCGTGACTGGACTATATCGTGAAAATTCGGGTTGCATGCGTGCGCCCGCCAGCGCAAATGCTACGGATCAAAGCCAGATTGTAGTGCACGACATGTCCGCTCTGGACGGGTCCTTCACGCTGGAAATGTTTGTGAAAGTCCTGAGCAACGGAGGGAAAGCGGATCTTCCCGCCAACTCGTATAACCGTCTATTCAATCTCGACGGGAGCGCATCCTGCAACGGGACCGTGGGAGCGACCGGTTCGGGCACCACGCTGCTTAAATTCAAGCTCGGCGCTGAAGCCGTGGATTATTCCAGTAGCTTCGAGGACGAAAGCTGGCA
>JBNLDM010000075.1:0-16588 GCA_050304335.1 Pontiella sp. | reverse complement strand
GTGCCGGTTCCGAGTGCCGATCCGATTGCTGCAAACGCGAGCGCTGCTGCGCCACCGAGCTTGATCAATGCCGGTGCCAGTGATACGTCCATTTCCATCTTATTTCCTCCTGTTGGTCGATTCTTTGTTAAAGGTTGTCGTTTACTTTCTTAAAGGGGTTGAAGTGAATGCCACCCCATTCCACCCCGGCATGGCCGGAAAACTCCAGTGTGTTGAGACGGATGCCGTGAACCATCACGCCCATGGCTGCCAGAATGATGTTCAGGCCATGACCCAGGAAGAGAATCAGGGCCGCTCCAATTGAAGCCAGCCCGCTGAATCCCATGTCGATGGCCATGCCGTTGAATGCCTGCGCAATGGCCAGCGATGCCGCTCCAACCGCATACAAGCGGACATAGGATATGATATCGACGAAATTATTAATTACATCCAGGGCGAGCGTGACCAGTCCGAAATAGGACTTGGTCATGACCAGGCTGAGGATGATCAGCAGGATACCGGTTCCCAGCAGCGGTAGCTGGGCGGCTCGAATCCATGGCGGCAGTTCAATGTAGAGCACCATGTTCAACACCACGCTGAATAGCATCCATGTCGAACAGAGCCAGCCCAGGTCGGACAGGCACGCCCACGAATTGATCTTGCGAATAAAATTCCAGGCATGTGCAAGCGAGAGATGGATCGTACCGATGGAGAAACAGATGAACATGATGTTCTTGGCCGCCAGGTCGGTATCCCAACCATCCGCGGTTCTGCCGGTCATGAAATCGCTTGATAGTCCGCGCAGCGGGGCCGGAAGAACGTCGATCGGTATGCCGAAGAAGTTTCCGGTCAGCACACCGAATATGACGCAGAACGTACTCATGAGCATCATTAGGTTCAATGCCGGCTGTGCCGCCTTGTTTCCTTTGGCCTTGAACTTTCCGAAGAGCGTTAGCGCTATGAACAGCAGTCCGTAGCCGCCGTCGCCGACGATGAAGGCAAAGAAGATGCTCAGAAAGATGAGGAACAGGGCACTTACGTCCAGTTCGCGGTAGCCGGGCACGACGCCGATCATGTCCAGTACGGCTTTAACGGGATCTACCCATTTCGGATTGCGAAGGAGGGTGGGGGGCTCGTCTTCGTTTGAAACCTCATCCAGCTTGTATCCCCAGCCGTTTTCCTCCGCTGCGGAGATGATGTCCTGCTCGCGGTCCACGGGGTAGAATCCATTAAGATAGACAATGGCGCTCTCGCTCCCCATTCCGTGCAGCACCTCCAGGAACCGAACCCCATCGGAGGCGTCATCGGCAATCTGTTCGGCGAGGTGTTTGTCGCCGGCATAGATCGCAAATTCGGCTTCACTTTCCTCGATCGCCTGCCTTGTCTTTTCAAGGTGGTGTTCGATGGTGGAAAGCGAGTGATCGGGGAGTCGCACTTCGTGGGCGGGGATGGAGAAATCCTCACGGCCGACCGCCAGTGCATAGATGATGTTTTTACTGCGATTAATTTCAGTGATGGAAACGCCGGCCGGAGCCTCGGGCGTTTCGCGGACGGGCAGCTCGTAGAGCTTGGCTACGATGCCGTGCTTGTTCAGTTGCTTGATCTCGCGGGGATCGAATTCGCCGAAAGGCGTGATGCGGACTTTTTCATGCTCCAGCGCCTGCAGCGTTTCCTGCAGTTCCTTTTCCTTGTGGATAAGTTTCCACACGGTATCGACCAGATTGTCGGGATCCTTACCGCTGGCATCGGCCGCAGGGCGGGCCTCCAGCACTTCCTTGGCGCGCTGAACATAAAGCAGGTGGTTGCGGGCCTGTTCGAGTTCCCTGCCTTCAGGTGCCTGCACATGCCTGACGTGAACCACCTTGAGGTCGCGCAGCTTCTTCAGCGTCTCCTCCTGCTGCGCTTGTGTGCACAGGAGCGTCAGTTTTTTCATCTTAACGATCATGCGCTCTTCCCCTTGGCGATTTTGGAGCGGGCGACGGCTGCGGTCTGCTGGTCACCCATGAAGATACGGATCACACGGATGTTTTCCTTGGCTTCCGGAATCTTCACTTTTTCAAACAGGTTGACGCGCTGGGTCGTGGTGCGCAGTTCCTCGGCCAGCAGGCGGTGCTGCTCTTCAAGGATCTGGCGTTCCACCCTGAGCCGGGTGAGCTGCTTAAGAACGCGAATACCGTCGTCGGTCCAGGCGTCGGTTTCGAAAAGGTTGGGAACCACTTCCTTGAAGACCAGTTCGTCGAGGACCGGAATATTTACACCGGCTATATTGCCATGCGAGGTAATCAGCGATTCGACTTCCGCATAGGGAGCCAGATCGACCGGTTCCGAATAGAGCTGTATCCATGAGCTGAGCCTGGCGCGTGCTTCCTGCTCCTCGTCGCGCTTTTCCAGAATTTCCTGGTCAAGGCGGCGCATCTCCATCTGCAGCTGCTGCTTCTTGAGCTGGAGCGTCGGCAGATAGCGGCTGAAGCGCTTCAGCGCGTCGCGTTGGGCCTTCAACTCGTTTTTAGTCAGTTTAATCTTCGCCATGAATCGGTCCTGTCAGACGGATCGGTCTGATCCTCAAATTAACCCTTCTTCGGCCAGAACTTGTCGGTCAGGGAGGATTTAATCCCGGTTTCGGCCGGTTCGAAGCAGTCGGCCAGAATCTTCCATCCGGCATCGAGTGCCTCTTCGAGCGGCAGGTTGACGGAGATATTCATCATTTCCGCCTCGAAGCGCTCCCCGTAGGTGAGCAGCTTGCTGTCCCAGTCGGACATCCGGAAGCCCATCGACTGCTTTTCCAGTGTTTCCTTAAAGGAGGCGTAGAGCTGGATCATGGTATCCATGATCGCGCGATGGTCGTCGCGTGTGCGGTCGTTGACCTGCTGTTTCAGGCGGCTCAGCGAACCGAACGGCTCGATGCGGCCATTCTTGAGGTAGAACTGCCCTTCCGTGATGTAACCCGTGTTGTCCGGCACCGGGTGGGTCACGTCGTCGCCCGGCATGGTGGTGACCGCCAGAATGGTGATCGATCCGCTGCCCTCGAAGTCGACGGCCTTTTCGTAACGGGCGGCCAGCTGCGAATAGAGGTCGCCGGGATAGCCGCGGTTTGAAGGAATCTGCTCCATGGTAATGGCCACTTCCTTCATGGAGTCGGCAAAGTTGGTCATGTCGGTAAGCAGTACCAGTACGCGCTTATCCTCCAGGGCGTATTGTTCGGCCACGGCCAGCGACACGTCCGGGACCAGGAGGCATTCAACGGTCGGGTCGGACGCGGTGTGAACAAACATAACGGAGCGCGAGAGGGCGCCGCTTTGATCGAGCGTATCGCGGAAGTAGAGATAGTCGTCATGTTTCAGGCCCATGCCGCCGAGAATGATCACATCGACTTCGGCCTGCAGTGCGATCTGTGCAAGCAGTTCATTGTAGGGTTCGCCGGCCACCGAGAAAATCGGCAGCTTCTGCGATTCGACCAGCGTATTGAACACGTCGATCATGGGGATGCCGGTACGCACCATGTTGCGCGGAATGATGCGCTTGGCCGGATTGACGGACGGTCCGCCGATATCGATCATGTTTTCCTGGATCGATGGACCCTTGTCGCGCGGCTCGCCGGAACCGGTGAATACGCGGCCCAGCAGGTTTTCCGAGAAGGGGATCTGCATCGTGCGGCCGAGAAAGCGAACCTTGGCATCGGTTCCGACCCCGCGTCCGCCGGCAAAGACCTGCAGGAACACATTTTCATTCTCGAGACGAATCACCTGCGCCAACGATGTGCCATGTGTCGCGTCAACCTGGGCCAGCTCCCCGGCGATGACATTATCGGCCTTTACAACGATGACGTTACCGGTGATCTGTTCAATCCGGTGATACACTTTATTCTGCATAGTCAGAAACCTCCGCGAGCGCTTTAGTCATTTGCTCTTCAATTTTCTTAAATTCATCCGATTGGAATTCACTGCCGTTCCAGTCGCGGCAGGTTTGCGTGAGCTGCTGGAAGAAGGAGCGGGCCTGGTTCTTGTCCGCAAACTTCATCTTCGTATCCATCAGCTTGAGCAGCTTTGCGAAAACATATTCCTGGCGCTCAACCGAGTTGGCGGCGTCGGTTTCATCGAACGCATTCTGCTGCAGGTAGGTTGCATCGATGTATTCCGATTTCAGGTAGAGCACGAAGTCGTCAATCGAGGTGCCTTCTTCGCCGACCACCTTCATCATCTGGCCGACTTCGGATCCGTCGCGCAGTACCTTGCGGGCCTTGGAAACCTTTTCCTCATCCACGATGCTGGGATATTTGCTCCAGGAATCGAGCGGATCGATGGCCGGATAGCGGCGGGCATCGGAGCGGGCACGGGACAAGCCGTGGAAGGCGCCAACCACCTTGAGCGTAGCCTGGGTGACCGGCTCTTCAAAGTTGCCGCCGGCCGGGGAAACGGTTCCGCCGATGGTGACCGTTCCGACTTCGCCGTTGTTGAGGCGAACCGCGCCGCCGCGTTCGTAGAAGGAGGCAATAACCGATTCGAGGTAGGCCGGGAAGGCTTCTTCCCCGGGAATTTCCTCCAGTCGCCCTGACATTTCGCGCAGGGCCTGTGCCCAGCGGGAGGTGGAGTCGGCCAGCAGCAGGACGTCGAGCCCCATCTGGCGGTAGTATTCAGCCAGCGTCACCCCGGTATAAACCGACGCTTCACGGGCAGCCACCGGCATGGAGGAGGTGTTGCAGATGATCAATGTGCGTTCCATCAGGCTCTTGCCTGTACGCGGGTCGGTCAGTTCCGGGAATTCGCGCAGCGTTTCCACCACCTCGCCGGCACGCTCCCCGCAGGCCGCGATGATGACAATATCGACCTCGGCGTTGCGGGACATGATCTGCTGCAGTACGGTTTTGCCGGCACCGAACGGCCCCGGAACACAGAAGGTTCCGCCCTTGGCCACGGGGAAGAAGGTGTCGATGGTACGCATTTTGGAGGCCATCGATTCGGTCGGGCGCAGCCGCTCGGAATAGCACTTGATCGGCATCTTGACCGGCCAGATCTGCATCAGCTTGCATTCTCTCGTGCTGCCCTTGTCATCCTTCAATACAGCAACCACTTCCTCTACCGTGTATTCGCCGGCGGGAGTGACGCTGTCAACCGTCCACTTGCCACGGAGATTGAAGGGGACCATCACGCGATGTTCGAACATGCCTTCAGGAACAGTTCCGATGGTGTCGCCGGCAATGACCACATCGCCGACATTCAGTTTGGGGGTGTAGGCCCATTTTATATCGCGCGGGAGGGCAGGGAGATATTTACCGCGCTGAAGGAAAAATCCGCATTCTTCAGCCAGGGCGGGAAGCGGGTTCTGCAGTCCGTCGAACACCTGGGTCAACAGGCCCGGTCCAAGCTCAACGGAGAGCAGGTCGCCGGTGAATTCAACGGGGTCGCCTACTTTAAGACCTACGGTGTCTTCGAAGACCTGAAGTTCGGCATTATTGCCGCGGACCCGGATTACTTCCGCCTTAAGTTTCAAGTCACCGACGCAGGCATACGCTACTTCGTTCTGGATTACAGGGTTTTCAAATTCAACCTTCAGTAGGTTGCCGTTTACCCCGACAATTTTTCCGATGTTTTCGCTCATAATCTCAGTCCTCTATCCCAGTAAAAAAACAACAATCGCGATGCTATTCCGGCTCCGCAGTTTCTTCCTTTTCCGTATTCGCTGTAATGACGGCCTCGAGCTTTTCCTTGCCCGTGTGAACATCCATCCGGTTCCAGCGTTCAACAATCTTAAGCTGGATGCCGTATGCCAGCACCTTTTCAAAGCAGAATGGATCCTTTCCCAGGGCCAGTCCGTCAGCCAGCTGCCACCGCGCCCGATCTATCTCCTCCTCGATTTCCAGCGGATCGTTGCGCGTGAATGCATCCGTCGCAAGCTGTTCGATCTCTCCGCTGAAACCATCGTGCGGCTGGAGGTATTCCTTGAAGTCGACGCCCAGGCGCTGTCCACGATGACGGGCAACTGCATTGCGCAGCTGGGTTTCGAGGTCGAGCCAGGTCTTGCAGATCGGACAGCCGTGTCCGTGGTATTTCCCCAGAAGAATGTGTTCCAGTATGCGGGTTTCGTGCGGGGTGACCCATTGCGCGCAGTTGTCTATATACTCCTCGGTAGAAAACGGGGGTTCGTCCCCGATCTTGAGGTGCGGCAGGCTGGCTACAAGTGAATAGTAAGCCATCGTCTCTTCCGTTTAGGCCTTGGCCTGTTGTTCGCGGGCAATGGCACTGACGGTCTTGGCCAGCTCCGGACGAAGAAAGGCGCTCAATGCCCCGGCGATGGCTTCGCTGGTATAGTCGAGATATACATTCTGATCCTTGAACGTCACCTTGAAGCCGCTGAGCACTTCAGAATCGGAGACCAGTTCGATTTCCGTGCCGGACTTCCTGGCCAGCTCGGCACAATAGGCGGTGAGAGCGCTCTTGTCCTGTTCGCTGACGCTCAACCGAAGACCCGCCCCCTTGCCTTGATCGACCACGCTTTGAATCATGGTCTGCAGGAAATCGCCGGCAAGTGTTTTTTCAACCTGCTTCCCAAGGGTTTCAGTTGCAACCTTCTCGCAGCCTTGTCCAACCGTAATGAGCAGATCGCGTGCGGCCTGTTCCAGTGTTTTAACGGAGCGTTCGGCGAATGCTTCAGATTCATCCTTGGCTTTCCTTAGAATGGCGTGCGCCTTTTCCTCGGCTTCAGCAACCAGTTTGGCAGCTTTATCCTTTGCCTGGGAGATGATGGTCTCAGCCTGTTCGTTGGCTTTCTCAACTCCTTCTTTTTGAATCTGTTCGATCAAATGCTTTAGTTCTTCGGCCATTGATTTTCTCCGGTTTTTGGTAAAAAGAGGTATCGATATAAATGGATTGAACCCTCGTTACAAGTCCGTTTCCAAACAAATAAATGAATGATTACTGGTTTAATCGCTGTTTGCTCCGTACGCCATGGTTTTCAGCATTTCCAGGACAACGGTTCCCGTGATTTCCAGGCTCTCGGCGGTGATGTGGTTCAAGGTGTCCTGCGGCGTATGCCAGTAGTCGTTTTTATCCGGTTCGGAGCCATACTTGAAATCGATGATATCGATGGCCGGTATACCTATTTCCAGAAACGGCACATGGTCGTCGGTGATAATCGATGTTGTGGAAATCGAGAACCGATCGCGATGACCCGTGGCATGCGCGGCATCCAGCAGCAGTTTGGCCAGCGGTTTGGAACTGTTGACCGGCAGGGTGAAATGCAGATCCTCGTCGCCTACCATGTCGAGCAGGATCATGCCGTCGATCTTTTTATATTCGCCGCTCGCCACCAGTTGACCGGCCATGTGACGGCTGCCGTGGAGTCCATCCCCGGGAATGTAATGCGCAATACCCTCCTCGCCATCAAAGAAGGCGAAGATGATTCCCACTTCGGGTTTAGCTCTGGAAAGCACGCGCGCCAGTTCCAGTAGAACCCCCGAGCTTGACCCGCCGTCGTTGGCGCCTTGAAAGCGGTCGATACCGGGCATGGTGTCGAAGTGCGAGCCGATGATAATCCAGCGGTCGGTCTTGCCAGGAATGCGGCCAATGACGTTGTGCATCGTCTTCTCACCAGCCGGCGTCTGGTCTGTAAAGGTGTCGATCTCAGCATCCAGGCCGAAGTCGCGTAACCGCTGACAAAGGTGCTGCGCTGCTTTAAGTCCGTTGGGTGTGCCGGCATCCCGTGGCGTATATTGCACCAGCGCCTCCACCTCGGAATAGGCGCGCTCCCCATCGAACGGTTCCAGCCTGGCGTTCTCGTCCGGTGTGCAGCCGGAGAGAACGAGCACGCTGACCGCCAGTAGGGTTCTCACCCTGAAAACGGGATTTGCATGGCTGAATATATCCATCCCGTTAATCCCGTCGAAATCCTATTTCTCAGCGGCTTCTTCGCGGGCCTTATAGATACCGGCGATGACGGAATCGCAAAGCTCCTTATCCTCCTTGAGCGCGCGGGCGGCGGCGTCGCGGCCCTGGCCGAGCTGGGTGCCGTCCATCGACAACCAGGAACCTTTCTTGTCGATGATGCCGGCAGTAATGCCGGCATCAATGACGGAGCCGGTGTAGGAGATTCCTTCCGCGTAGAGGATGTCGAACTCGGCTTCGGTGAAGGGCGGGGCCACCTTGTTCTTTACGACCTTGATGCGCGTGCGGTTTCCGTAGACGCTGCCGGATGAATCCTTCAACTGGCCGATGCGCCGGATATCCATGCGGACGGAGGAGTAGAACTTGAGCGCGCGGCCGCCGGGTGTGGTTTCCGGACTGCCGAACATGACGCCCACCTTTTCGCGGATCTGGTTGGTGAAGATGCAGCAGCACTTGGAGCGGTTGATGGCGGCCGTCAGCTTGCGCAGCGCCTGCGACATCAGGCGGGCCTGCAAACCAACGTGCGACTGGCCCATTTCTCCGTCGAGCTCGGCCCGCGGGGCCAGCGCGGCCACGGAGTCGACTACGACCACGTCCAGGGAATTGCTCCGCACCAGCGCCTCGCAGATGTTCAAGGCCTCCTCGCCGGAATCAGGCTGCGCAACAAGGAGATTGTCGATGTCGACGCCGATTTTCTTGGCATAGGACGGGTCGAGCGCGTGCTCGGTATCGATGAAGGCGGCCTGTCCGCCGGCTTTCTGCGCGTTCGCAATCACGTGCGAGACCAGCGTGGTCTTGCCCGAGGATTCCGGACCGTAGATTTCAATGATGCGGCCGCGCGGTACGCCGCCGATTCCAAGCGCCAGATCGACCGTTAGGGCGCCGGTTGAAATGGATTCGATCTTGGTGTTGGCGCTGGCTTCTCCCAGCTTGACGATCGCCCCTTCGCCATACTGTTTCTGGATCTGTGCGATTACTGCGCTAAGCGTTGCTGCACTGTCTGAGGCGGTCTCTTTCTTCGCGGCCATTACGTGTTCTCCTTGTTCGGATGATATTGGGTGGAAAAAATAATATCGCATTCTTATGCATCGTCGGTGCGATGTCAACGGCACCCCTTTTCAATGAGGACCATTTTTTGAATCGCGGTGTAGAAAGCCAATCGCCACTTGCGCAAAAAACACTTAAAAAGCCTCGCGTTGACTGTTCATTCTGGGATAGTGCGCCGCGATTTGCCCCGTTCTCCGCAAGGTTCGGACGGGGCTTTTGATTTTTACCGGCACGGAGATCTGAAAATGGGCAAAGCAAACAAGCTGTTTAAGCTGAGAATAGAACGACCCCGCAACGTTAAGAACGACATTCTGTCAGGCCTGACGGTTGCACTGGCGCTGGTGCCTGAGGCCGTCGCCTTTTCGTTCGTGGCGAAGGTGGATCCTGTTATCGGGCTGTATGCCGCCTTCATGATGGGTTTGATCACCGCCATTTTCGGGGGGCGGCCGGGAATGATATCCGGAGCCACGGGCGCCGTGGCCGTCATTTTTGCACCACTGATGCTGGGGCTGTATGGACGGGGCCTGGATTCCGAGACCGCAACGGGCTACCTGTTTGCGGCGGTCATCCTGATGGGAGTGATCCAGATGCTGTTCGGGATACTGCATCTGGGCAAGTTTATCCGGCTGGTGCCGCATCCGGTTATGCTGGGATTCGTGAACGGTCTGGCGATCATCATTTTCAAGTCCCAGTTTGAATTGTTCTACGAAGGACACGGCGAAGAGGCCCATCTGCTTGCGCAGGGCCCTCTATTGATCATGTGCGGCATGATTGCCGTCACCATGCTGATCAGTACCTTCCTGCCACGATTGACCAAGGCTGTGCCTGCAACGCTGGCGGCTATTGTCACGGTCACGGTTGTCTCCTACGCCCTGGACCGCACAGGCATCCACCATTCACGCACGGTGCTGGACTTTGTCAAGAGCATGGATCCAACCAAGGAGACGATCAAAGCCGGCCTGCCCGCCTTCGGTATTCCGCAAGTGGGCTTTACGTGGGAAAACATCAAAATGATTCTCCCATATTCCGTTCTCGCCGCAGCCGTCGGCCTGATCGAGTCGCTTATGACCCTCACGCTGGTGGATGAAATCACTGAAACACGGGGCCGGGGCAACAAAGAGTGCATCGGGCAGGGACTGGCCAACCTGGTCAACGGGTTCTTCGGCGGCATGGGCGGCTGCGCCATGATCGGCCAGAGCATGATCAACATTCGCGGGGGCGGACGCGGCCGGCTTTCAGGCATATCCGCTGCACTGTTCCTGCTGTCCTTCCTGCTGTTTGCCGCTCCCCTGGTGGAGGTGATTCCGCTGGCCGCCCTGGTTGGCGTGATGTTCATGGTGGTCATCGGCACCTTTGAATGGTCGAGCTTCCGCATCATTCCGAGTATACCCCGGATGGATGCCGCCATCCTCATTCTTGTTTCGGCGGTCACGGTGTTCCAGAATCTGGCCGTTGCCGTCCTGGTCGGTATCATTGTCTCGGCGCTGGCCTTTGCCTGGGAGCACGGCAAGAAGATCCATGCCAACGTCATGGTCGATGAGCACGGCACCAAGGTCTATAAACTGGAGAGTGCGCTGTTCTTCGGTTCGGCCCAGTCGTTCAAGGATCTGTTCGACCCGCTGAACGATCCGCAGGATGTGGTGATCGATTTTGCCAAGGCCCGCGTATATGACCATTCCGCCATTGAAGCCATCAACAACATTACCCAGCGCTATGCGGACCAGGGAAAGTTCCTGCATCTGCTCAACCTGAGCCGGGAGTGCCAGGAGCTGATGGACAAAGCGGACAATATCGTTGAAATCAGCGTCATCGACGGGCTGGACTGGCACATTGCCGATGACAGGCTGGATTAATGGATGAGTCGCGTGCTGCGCTCCATTCCGATAGAAGTATTGAGTGCCTACCGTAGCGGTTTATGCTATTTCTCCTATACGCATAAATAAGGAGAATGGACGGATGAGTAGTGTTCGGGACGAGATTGATACGGTGAAGGCAGATAAGCTCTATCAGGGAGTATGCGATCGGTTTGAGCAGACGGCTGCCTCTATCAAGCTGGATGCAAAGGTACATTCCATCCTGAGCCAGCCCAAGGCGGAACTGATGATTCACTTTCCCGTTAAAATGGATGATGGCAGCTATAAACTGTTTAAGGGATACCGCATTCAACACAACAATCTGCTGGGGCCGTACAAAGGCGGGATGCGATTTTCGCCCGATGTGCGGCTCGACGAGGTCAAAGGGCTGGCGATGTTGATGACACTGAAATGCGCACTGGCCAAGCTGCCCCTCGGGGGCGCCAAGGGGGGAATAAGATATAATCCCGACGAGCATTCCTGGAATGAAAACCAGCGGATTACCCGCCGTTTCACGATCGCATTGGGGAATAACATAGGTCCGAGCTATGATATTCCTGCGCCCGATATGGGGACGAATGCCCAGTATATGGACTGGATCATGGATACCTATCACAATCTGTACGGGCGGAAGATTGAAGATAAAGCGGTTGTGACCGGAAAGTCTGTAGCCTGCGGAGGAAGCGTTGGCCGTGCCAGCGCGACCGGCTTCGGAGCGGTATATTGTCTGGAGGAGTGGGCCAAAGACCAGGAGCTGCCGCTGGAAGGAGCCTCTTTCTCAATCCAGGGTTTCGGGAATGTGGGATCGCATGCCGCGATCAAGCTGGAACAGCTGGGTGCCCGGCTGGTCGCGGTGAATGATCATACGGCGTCGCTGATCAATCCCAACGGCATACCTGCCAGTGAGCTGGCGAGCTACGTGATGCAGCATCGGGGAATCAAAGGGTTCCAGTCAGCCCACGAAGTCGACGACGTGTATCAGTTTTGGGTACATAAGACGGATTTCATGGTATTGGCCGCAAAAGAAAATACAGTTACCCGGGACAATGCGGACCTGATCCGCACCCGGCTGATCGTGGAAGGGGCCAACGGTCCCGTTACGACGGAAGCGGAGGAACTGCTGCTTCAAAAGGGTATACAGATTATTCCCGACATCCTGGCCAATATGGGCGGGGTAATTGTCTCCTATTTTGAATGGGTGCAGAACCGCAACAGTGAGTACTGGAATGCTGAAACGGTGGATTCCAAATTGCGCGAGAAACTCATCGCCGCGTACCGCCAGGTAGAAAAGATTTCGGAGGAGCAGGGGATCAGCTTGAGAAAGGCCGCCTATGTTGAATCGCTCAAGCACCTGGAAGAAGTCTACCTGAAGCGCGGCGTATGGCCCTGATGCTTCTCAGCTAGCAGGGCTCCTGCGTATTTACACCCGGCGAGATTCTTCATCTGGAACTAATAGATCTGCGGAACGAAGTTCTGCTCGGCGAGAGGCGGGCGTTTATATTTTGATTTGTCCTGGCGAGGCGGCAGTTTGATGGGCTCGGGCGTAAGGTCCTTGTACGGGATCATACTGAGCAGGTGGGAGATACAGTTGAGCCGGGCCTTTTTCTTGTCGTCCGCCTCGACAACCCACCAGGGAATGTCAGGCAGGTCCGTATGCTCGAACATCTCATCCTTGGCCCTGGAATATTCCACCCACTTTTCGCGCGACTTCAAGTCCATCGGGCTCAGCTTCCAGCGCTTCGTCGGGTCGTCGATGCGCGCCTGGAAACGGCGTTCCTGTTCGTCATCGCTGACGGAAAACCAGTATTTGATCAGAATGATGCCCGACCGGATAAGCATACGCTCGAACTCCGGACAGGTGGTGAAAAACTCGCGCAGGTCCTGTTCGTTGCAAAACCCCATGACCCGGTCGACTCCGGCGCGGTTGTACCACGACCGGTCGAACAGCACGATTTCGCCGGCGGCCGGAAGCGGTGCTGCATACCTCTGGAAAAACCATTGCGTCTCCTCGCGATCGGTCGGTTTTCCAAGCGCGACAACATGGGCGATACGGGGATTCAGGCTCTGGGTGATCCGTTTTATCACACCGCCCTTGCCGGCGGCATCGCGCCCTTCAAACAGAATTACAACCTTGAGCCCCTTGTGCTTGACCCATTCCTGCAGCTTGACCAGTTCAATCTGGAGCCGTGCCAGCTCGGATTCGTAGAATTTCTTCTTCAGCTTGCCGTTATCCTTGTAGCCCTTCTTTTCAGTTTTTTTTCCAGCCACGCCGCGCCTCCGTTTCATGAATCCATCGATCACCGTACAGTCTAGCCGCGCCCGCAGGAATGGTCAAACCACGAAGGTGAAAAGGGTAGAGACGGCTGCCCTCTGCCGTCCGTCATGGCGGTTCGGCCAAGACTGGCGGCGCTCCAGGGACAGAGCGCCCTGCCGCTCCCGGTCCGCCCGACCGGCGAGCCCTGCCAAAAAAAAAGCCCGGCTGAAGCCGGGCTTTGGAGGCGCAACGCTTCAATCAGATGCCGAAGTCGTCGGCCATGATCATGTCGGGTTCAACACCGAGATCATCGGCCATATCCTTCACGCACTTGAGCATGATCGGCGGTCCGCAGAGATAGAATTCGATCTCAGCCGGATCGGGGTGCTTGTCGAGATATTCGTCGAGCACGACCTGGTGGATAAATCCTGTCGGACCCGTCCAGTTGTCTTCCGGCAGCGGATCGCTTAGCGCAATATGGAAGGTAAAGTTCGGGTGATCCTTGGCGAGCTGCTCGAATTCCTCGACATAGAAGAGTTCGCGCACGGAACGCCCGCCGTACCAGAAGGTAATCTTGCGATCCGTATTGATGCGCTTGAGCTGGTCATAAATGTGCGAGCGCATGGGCGCCATGCCGGCACCGCCGCCGATAAAGCACATTTCACGGTCGGTTTCCTTGGCAAAGAATTCACCGTAGGGGCCGGAAATAGTGATCTTGTCGCCCGGCTTCAGGTTGAACACGTAGCTCGAGCAGACGCCCGGCGGATAGCTGGTGCCCGGAGGGGGCGAGGCAATACGGATGTTCAGCATGATGATATCGTCTTCCAGCGGGAAGTTGGCCATGGAGTAGGCGCGGAAGCATGGCTCGGGATTGTTGGCGACGAGATCCCACTGGTTGAACTTGTCCCAGTCCTCGCGGTATTCCTCTTCAACATCAAAGGACTTGTAGGAGAGGTCCTTGTACGCCGGTACGTCGATCTGGATGTATCCGCCGGCACGGAAGTCCAGCTTTTCACCCTTGGGCAGCTCTACGACGAGTTCCTTGATGAAGGTGGCAACATTGTGGTTGGAGCGGACGGTGCATTCATACTTCTTGATCTCGAGGATCTCCGGTTCGATCTCGAGCTTCAGATCCTCCTTGACCTTGAGCTGGCAGGCGAGGCGGACGCCTTCCTTGGCTTCGGCCTTGGTGACCTGCCCGGCTTCGGTGGGAAGCAGCTCGCCGCCGCCTTCAAGGACCTTGCACTTGCACATGGCGCAGGTGCCGCCGCCGCCGCAGGCGGATGGCAGGAAGATTTTCTGCCCGGCCAGCGCGGTCAGCAGCGAAGAGCCCGGTTTCACTTCGATTTCGCGGTTGCCTTCGTTGATGTTCAGCTTGGCCAGGCCTTGCGGCACCAGCTTTTTGGATGCGACCATCAGCATGATCACCAGCAGCATGATGACAAACGAGAAGACAACGACGCTGGATACAATATAGGTTACGTTTTCCATAGTGTTCGGTTCCTGTTTACAGGTTGATCCCGGCAAAGCACATGAAGGCCATTGCCATCAATCCGGTCATAATCATGGTGATGCCCAGGCCCTTCAGTCCATCAGGCAGATGCGAATAACGCAGTTTCTTGCGGATAGCTGCCATTGAGGCGATGGCGAGGAACCAGCCCAATCCGGAGCTGAATCCGAAGACGGTCGATTCCGCCAGGCCGTAGGAGCGCTCAACCATGAAGAGCGAGGCCCCAAGGATGGCGCAGTTAACCGTAATCAGCGGCAGGAAGATACCCAGCGCGTGATAGAGTTTCGGGAAAAACTTATCCAGCACCATTTCCACCAGCTGCACCATCGACGCGATCGTGGCAATGAAGCAGATGAAGGTCAGGAAGCTCAGGTCGAGCCCGCCCAGATCAACACCGGGTATCCAGGCCAGTGCGCCGGGTCCCAGCAGGAAGTGGTGTATCAGCCAGTTCGCGGGCACCGTGATGGTCAGTACGAAAACCACGGCGAATCCCAGGCCGATGGCCGTGTCGACCTTCTTCGAGCAGGCGAGGAAGGAGCACATGCCCAGGAAGTAGGCCAGCAGGATGTTTTCAACAAATATGGCCTTAACGGCTATGCTTAACAGTTCCATGGTCAATTAATCCTCCACATACTTGTTGATGGTGCGCTGCAGCCAGATGAGCAGCCCCAGAATGATGAACGCGCCCGGTGCAAGCAGCGCCAGACCATTGCCCATGTAGTTTTCGGGCAGGAGCTTGAACCCGAGCCATGAGCCGAATCCGAGGAATTCACGGATAGAGGCAACGGCAATCAGGATGATGCCGTATCCAAGACCGTTGCCCAGACCGTCCAGCAGCGATGCCCCCGGCGGATTCTGCAACGCAAACGCCTCGGCGCGGCCCATCACAATACAGTTTGTGATGATAAGGCCGACGAATACGCTCAGCTGTTTACTGATGTCGAACAGGAAGGCCTGCAGCAGCTGGTCGGCAATAATAACCAGCGTTGCTATGACTGCCATTTCAACAATCATGCGGATTCCGCCGGGAATGACGTTGCGCAGCAGCGAAATCACGAAGTTCGACAACGTGACCACTGAAGTGAGCGCAAGGGTCATGACGATGGCGGTATCGACTTTAACCGTTACCGCGAGTGCGGAGCAGATGCCGAGTACCTGTACGGTGATCGGATTGTTGTCCGAAAACGGATCCATTAGGAGTTTTTTAGCAGCAGCCATGATTAGTTCCCTTTGATCTGGTTGAAATAGTCAGCGTATTCGGCGGCATCCTTGCGCAGCAGGGCTTGAACACCCTTGCCGGTCAGGGTCGCACCGGAAATCCCGTCGACCGCATGATCGCCTTCGGCCACGCCGGGCTTGGTGACAGCGAATTCCGTGGGTTCGCCATCCTTATAGAGCTTTTTCCCTGCAAACTGCTTCTGGAACCAGCTCTTTTCGATTTCGGCACCCAGGCCCGGTGTTTCGCCATGTTTGTAGAATGTGAGACCCGCAATCGTTTCAAGGTCGGATTCCAGGGCGATGTAACCATAGAGCGTACTCCATAATCCCTTGCCGGAAATCGGGAAGGCATATTTGGATGGCTTGTCGGCCCCGGTATCGGTCCAGGTATAAACGGGGAGATTTTCGTCGCCGGAGCCGGCGGAGATCGCCTTTACATGGTCGTCGAAGGTTTTTTCGATCTCGGGCCGCGATATAGCGGATATGTCGATACCGAATGCCTTGACGATGTTGCGGTGCTGGTCGAATTCCTTGTTGGCCTCTTGCTGGCTCTTGAGGCCGGCGGCCGCGCCGGACAGCAGGAGGCTGCAGCTGACGCAGACGACTGCCGCAAAAACCAGAGTTCTAGTATCTTCACGCATTGTTCAATGCCCTCGCATAAGCAGTTCTCTTCTTGATGTGCCCCTGAACCACGAAGTGGTCGATCAGCGGCGCCATGACATTCATGAACAGGATGGCCAGCATGGCTCCTTCCGGATAGGCCGGATTGGCCACGCGGATCAGGACCGTCAGAGCACCGATCAGGAAACCGTAAATCCATTTGCCGGTATTGGTTGCCGCACAGGAGACC
>JBNLDM010000074.1:0-8634 GCA_050304335.1 Pontiella sp. | reverse complement strand
TCTTCGCGGATGGAACGCCGGCCATGATACTGACCACCAGCGCGTCTGCTTTGAGGGCTGATTCCATCTCAGGCCAGATCGACGGGAAGACCTGCGGCTTGACGGAGAGCACAACGACGTCGGCATCCGCAACCGCTGCCGCATTGTCGGACGTAATCCGGGTGCCGTATCCTGACTCGAAGTGTTCCAGCCGCTCGGCGGCGATGTCCGCGACGCATATGTCGTCGGCATCCACAATACCGTTTCCTGTAATCCCCGCAACAATGGCCTCCGCCATATTGCCCGCACCAATAAATGTAAGTTTCATTATCCGCCACCTCAGACGAATTATTTTTTGCCACAAAAACCACAAAAGCAACAAAATCCTCTCATTGCGGCTCTTTGCGTATTTTTGTGCCTTCTGTGGTTAATATCTCATCAACTAATTTCTGCTTCCAAACAGATCGGTTCCGATCCGCACCCAGGTGCTGCCTTCCTCAATGGCGATCTCCAGATCGTGCGACATACCCATGGAAAGTTCCGGCAACGGTGTGCCCGTTTCATCCTCCGCACGGTCGCGCAGCTGGCGCAGGGCGGCAAAGTGGGTGCGCGCTTTTTCGGGGTCGGGCGTGAACGGTGGTATAGTCATTAAACCGTGCACTTCGATCCGTGACATCCGGTTGGCCGCTTCCACTACACCGGCCACCTCACCGGGATGCATGCCGGACTTGGACGACTCACCCGAGACATTGACCTGCAGCAGCACCGGCAGTGCGGTGTCGGCATGGGTCTCCAGCGCCTGCAGCAGCTTCAGCGAATCGACCGAATGTATCATCCGGAACAGATTGGCGGCTATCCTGGCCTTGTTGGACTGCAGATGCCCGATCAGGTGCCACTCCAATCCTGAAGGGCACTGCGGAATTTTGGCCTGCGCCTCCTGCACCTTGTTCTCTCCAAACAGCCTCAACCCGCAGTCAGCGGCTTCGCGCACGGCTTCCGGTGGCTTGGTTTTCGAGACCGCCAAAAGCTTGACGCTGTCGCGGGACCGCCCTGCATTCTCGCAGGCTTCCGCAATGCGTCGTTCTACCGCCTCCAACCGTTCTGCAAATGTCTTGTCCATAGCGCGAAGCTTCAAATTTATCCGGATAAATTTCCAACACTAGACCATGTTTTCACACAATAGAAAACATCTGATTTCATTTGAACCCTATTGGTCCGGTATCTATACTTTTTATGTGAATGGAAGGGAGGACCTTCCTGCAAGATAGTTCATCAACCTGTAAAGGAGAGAGATATGAAGAAGTGGACAGTTGTTGCACTTACGTTCGCCATGGCCGGCAGCGTCATGGCCGAAACCGCAGGATTCCAGCTGAGTCTGATACCTGATATCGCGATTCAGAGCCGCGACACAACCATCAAAGGTGTCTCTCTCGGGGTATGGAATGAAAATCCGGGTTCCCAATGGCAGGCCGGTTTTGTCAATGGTGCCACAGGAGATAGCGCAGGTCTGCAATGGTTTATCTTCCTGCCCACCATCTTCAACTATGCTGAAAACTATACCGGAGCCCAGCTCGGCCTCGTCAACTATGTCTCCGGCGATTTCGTCGGCCTGCAGTGGGGTGCTGTAAACATTGCCAATTCGCTGACCGGCGTTCAGCTGGGTCTGGCCAACATCGGAAAGTCCGTTGACGGCGGAGTGCAGTTGGCGGTTGTAAACTATTCGGAAGCAGCCAACAACCTGCTGCAGTTGGGCCTCGTCAACATTATCTCGGATAATCAGTGGTTCAGCGACTTTCCCGGCGACCTAGCCCAGGGAATGGTGTTCGTGAACTGGAGCTTCAAATAGGAGCCGACACCAGCTCAGCGATTACCTGAGTATGGAAATGATGATGGCCGCAGCCTTGGTTGCGGCCATTTTTTGTGATGAACCAATTTCAGGCTTGATTGCAGCACTTCCAACCGCCTCTATTACCAATGCACAAACAAAACCCCGTGGTGACGATTATGAAAAGGATATTTGCAATCAGTATGGTCTGCCTCTGGGCCGGGTCCGTCTTTGCGCAAAGCAAACCGTTCCAGCTCAGCCTGACGCCCGAAATCGCCGTCCAGCCGCGTTTCATGCTCATTGAAGGACTTGCCATCAATCTGTGGGGCGAAAACGAACAACGGGCCATTGCGCTCGGCCTGGTCAACGGTTCGGTTGGAGACAGTGTCGGTGTCTCCCTGGGCGGCCTGAACTATGCTGAAAACTATACGGGCGTGCATCTCGGTCTGATCAACTATACCAGCGGGCAGTTCGGCGGCCTGCAATGCGGCTGGCTCGCCGGGTTCAGCGCCATCAATTATGCCGGCTCGCTTACCGGCATCCAGCTTGGAATCATCAATTATGCCGAAACCGCCGAAAACGGTATCCAGCTTGGCGTCCTGAACATCATCAACCAAACCGAAGGGTGGTTCGACAACTTCCCGAACGAGATCGCCCCCGGCATGATTCTGATTAACTGGAGCTTGTAACCAGCCCATACTCAAGCCCGGCGCCTGCGCGGAGCGCACAGGCGGGCGAGCAGGGTTTCGACCATCAGCTCGTGCGGAATGGAGCCTTCGGAAAGCATGCGCTCGTGGGTATCGACCACCAGCTTCTTGCACGCGGACAGCCGGCTGCTGGAATGGGGTGCGGCCTGGCCGGCCAGCTTGGATGCGCGATACCAATGCATCTTGCGCGGATCGTCCGGCATCGCGGAAAAATAGTCGTCGAGCTCGGCATCGCCGCTCCATTGAATGCGGTTTCCGTTCATTCGCAGCCAACCCGCATCCATGTATTCCCGGAAACGCAGCAGGTTCTGAAACAGGTTTTCAATCTGGATCATCAATCCGATGGCCGTCTGTTTCTGGAACAGGAGCTGCCGGAAGATACGGATGGCGGCTCCGAGGCGCTGCTCCGCCACGGCGTCCGTCAGGTCCCATGCCAGCGCCTCGCTGGAAGCCGACGTGATCGTCTGAACATCCTGAAGGGTGATTGATTTATCGGCGCCCTTGTAGAGCACCATCTTTTCCGTTTCGTTCATGATCTGGCGGGTCTCAAAGCCGGTCTTGTCGATAAAGGCGTCTGCCGCTGCGGAATCAAGGGAATACCCCTCACGCTTGAACAGCGTAACCGCTCGCTGCAGGGCAACGGGCCGCGCTTCGTAATCCCGCTCCGGCACGGCGTATTCCGTTATTTCGCACGCATCCTTGAGGGCTTTGAAAAACGCAGATCGCTTGTCGATACCGGATGCGGACATGATCAGAAACTGATCCGGCGAGAGCCCGGCCTTCAGGTCGCCGGACAGTTCGCCCAGCAGGCGCTTGACCTGATCGTTCTTCATGATGACCGAATTGGACAGGAAAGATATATCGCGGAACCACACCACTTTTTTCCCACCAAAGAGGCCGACCGTGCGAAACGCTCCCAGACACTGGTTGATGGCCGCCACGGCGTCATCGATGGTCCCAGCGTCGCCACGTATGATTTCCAGCGAAAGGGCCTGCTCCGCTTCCGGGCATACAGCATCGACCTGCTTGCGGGCGTTCAGTCCCACGAGATATTCATCGTTTCCGCAGTAAAAATATACATTGCCTGCCATGCAAACCTTCCTCTTCCAATCCGCTCAAGATATGATTTAATGCGTCCGTTTAAAACCGAAATCATGAAAAGGCTCGTAGTTCCGCCTCCAGGCGGTTCCGCGCAAGCTCCATCACCACCTGGAGGCGGAACTACGAACACTCGAGGAATCATCATGTCGAAGACGATCTGGGCGCCCTGGCGCATTGAATATATTCTGAGCGATAAGCAAGGTGGCTGCTTTCTCTGCCGTATGTTTGAAGAAGACCGTGATCGCGACAATCTGTTGCTAAGGCGCGGAACGACCTGCGCGGTGGTCATGAACCGCTATCCCTACACCAGCGGGCACCTGATGGTCGCCCCCTACCGCCATCTCGAACACCTCAAGGACCTGACGCCCGAGGAGCGGATGGAAATGACGGATCTGTCCATCGAGACCGTCGGGATCCTGAAGGCGGCGCTTCATCCCGACGGACTGAACCTCGGCTACAACCTCGGCGCGGCCGCAGGAGCGGGACTCAAGGATCACGTCCACCAGCACATCGTCCCGCGCTGGACCGGCGACACCAATTTCATGCCCGTGCTTTCGGATACACGCGTGATGCCGCAGGCCCTGATGGAGCAATACGACGTGCTCTATCCACTGTTCAACCCCTAGCTGGAAAGAGGCCTACATGAAATCATGCATCATACTGCTCATGCTTAGCACGCTCATGCTTCCTGTGACCGGCCGCGGGGAAGAATCCAACGACACCTCGTCCCTATTCGGGATTACGGTAACGAACACCCTATCCGAGGCAGACAAGCAGTTCGACCTGGGGTATGCCTATCTTACCGGCGATGGCGTGGAAACAAATATTTCGAAAGCCGTGGAGTGTTATCAAAAAGCGGCGGAACTAGGCCATGCGAAGGCCCAGTTCAACCTCGGCCTCTGCTACATGAACGGCACGGGTGTGGAGCAGAGCGATAAGAACGCGTCATCGTGGCTCAAAAAAGCAGCAGCGCAAAATGTAATGGAAGCGCTGTATCCCCTGGGCATCTGCTTTTACAACCTGGAAGACTACACTGAGGCCTATGCATGGGCGCTGGCAGCTGAAGCCAGCGGTGACACGCGCTTAAAGGAAATGCTTGATCCCATTTATACCGAGGAGGAGATTGCGGCCGGCAGGGCTCGCTTTGAAGCCTCACGGGAGAAGCATCATGCGGAGAATCAGGAAAAGGCGGCGGCCAGGCCCGAAGAGCGCTGATAGTGCGCAGGCCCCCCTGCCAGCACTTCCTTTTCCGGATGTGTCTTTTTTTTAGTTATTATTTGTTCGGTTTAGGACTATGGCGGGAATACCCCATAGATGAACATGAACGATACACAGCTCATCCGGCAGTATGCAGAAGACGGCGACCAGGCAGCGTTCGAGGAACTGGTCAAACGCTATGTGGATGTTGCATATTCCGCCGCAATGATCAGGCTCGGCCACGATGATCTCGCACGTGATGCCTGCCAGACCACCTTTCTTGCACTCGCGAAGAAGGCACCGAAGCTCTCTCCGGATATTAACATCGGCGGTTGGATCTACTCCACCGCCCGCAATACCGCCCGGAAGATTCAGCGTACAGAAATCCGTCGCATCCGCCGGGAACAAAACTATGTGAACCAAATGATAATTCAACCCATCAACGATGATGACTGGTCGCGGCTGGCGGCCGATATTCACGATGCCCTCGATACGCTGAAAGCATGGGAGCGCGACGCCATCATTCTGCGATTCTTTCAGAAAAAAAGCCTCTCCGAAACCGGAAGAATGCTGGGTATCACATCCGATGCCGCGCGCATGCGGATCAACCGGGTGCTGGAACGATTGAACGCCCAACTGACCAGGAAGGGTATTACCTCCACCACGGCGGCACTGGGCGCCGCTCTTCCTGCACATGCCGCCATTGCGGCACCGGCCGGACTGGCCGCATCCATTTCCAGCACGGTTCCGGTGGTCGCCGGAACTGTCATTACATCAACCACATTAACCGGAGCCGCAGCAACCGCTATGAAAGCAAAAATCCTGATCATCACAGCTGCCGCCGTCGTCGGGGGCGGCGTCTACATTGCCACCCGATCCAGCGAAGACAATATCCCTTCAAGACCCGCAACGGAATCAAGTGACAGCCAACCCAATCCGGCCGCTCAACCTATCAAAACATCCAGCGCCGGTCAGGAGATGGGCACATCAGACGGTCCGATGCCAGCCGGCAATGAAATGCCCGTACAGACGGACATGGATCGGCCGACGGACATCAATCCGGAACAATTGAAAAAGGCGGAACAAATATACGCCATGATAAAGGCTGCACGGCCCATAATCGAAAGCAACCCGGATTTGAGACAGGTGGATATGATAATCAAGAACAGCGAAGCCTTGGCGCGGAAACTCGAGCTGCGTCTCAACATGGGGCAGGAACAGGCAATGGCGTTCAATGACATCCTGGCGGCACATGCAAATGAAAATGCGCACCGTATGGAGGCCGCCCTGCAGGAAGCCAATCATGACCTTAGCGAGTTCCTGAATATAGATCGGGAAACCGCTGTTACCCTGTTGGCGTTGGAAATGATGAAAGGTGCTGGACAAAGCCTTTCACCGGAACAGGAAGCCTATTACCAGATATACAACGAACAATACGGACCCGGATTCGGTCAAGGTCCTGATCCGTCGGTCACGCGTTTTGAACGATGGTATGATAACGCGGATGTGCTCGCCGCACTGGAAGCGCAGCTTGATCCGGCTCAGCAAGCCGAACTGAGGACCTATGTCGAAGAGCAGAATCTGCGCGAACAGGAGCAGAAAATCTACCAGCGTGCAAATCATCTGGCCAATGATCTGGGTCTGAACGAAGCCGACCGGTTGGCCCTGCATGATTACCTCAACGATAATCCGGATGCCACCGACGAAGATATCAAGGAGCTGCTGGCTCCGGAACTGAAGGAGCTTATGGATAAATAATCGGATATTATGATTCCAGCAAAGACATCAGAAGGAATAGCAACGGATGTGCAGGGTGCGGGCTGCAACCACGCCGCTCCGCGATCATGGATCGCTGCTGCAAACCCTACGACATGTTTAAAAACCGTCCTTCCGGCGACGCAGCTCGGCGAATGATGCAGCGGACTCGACCCGGAGAAAAGGATTGGATTTCTTCTCCTCGGCAAGCGTCGTAAAGATGGCCGCCGCCGGGTCGTGGCGGTACAGATCCAAACGCGTCTGTACATCGGCATTGCCGGGTTCGACCGTCAGCGCGAATTCCATGTTCTCTGCCAGATAGTCATGTCCGCCGAAGATACGTGTTTCCTCCGGCAAGGCTTTGATGATCTGCAGGCTGGTAAACAGCTGCTCCGCCGTCCCGCCCAGCAGCCGGCCACAGCCTCCGTTGATCAGCGCGTCGCCGGGAAACAAAGCACCCAGTTCCGGAAAATAATAGGTTTTATGGACCGCCATGTGGCCCGGCGTTGAAACCGAACGGCACACGGTTCCCAGTACGCGGTACTCTCGGGCTTCGACAGCCGGACTGATGGCCTGCACACCCAGGCGGTCCTGTATGGCGCGGCATCCTCCAACATGATCATGGTGCGTGTGCGTAATGAACAGTTCGTGCAGCCGCAGTCCTTCCCTCTCAAGTATATTGAAAACGGGCTTTGCCTCGCCGGCGTCGATCAGCACGGCATCACCACTACGACAAACGAGATAGACAAAGTTATCGCGCAGCACCGGCACCGCCAGCAATTCGTACTCGCCAAACTGGAACCGAGCGACTTGCATGCGGGAATTGAACCACAGAATGCTCAAAAGACACAAAACCAAAGTTCAGGGCCTGCTCCGTGAATTATGTCTATTTGAGATCAGAAGAATACGGCGAGCCAAATGGTCTTCTCCGATGGAGAAGTCGATTCAACGCGATGGCGCTGATGGGCCGGTATAAGGATATAATCGCCCGGCTTAAGCTCGACCTGTTCGACACCCGATGCCTTTTCAACCGACAGAACCGCCGAACCGGACACGAGCATAACCCACTCGCTCCGTTCCTGATCGTACCAGAAGCTCTCCGGCGAGGCATGGCCGTCGGAAACGATCCGCTCGATCTTCACGTACTTGCTTTCCGCCAATGTCGTCAACAGTTCCTCAGACATTTCCGCTGGCAGGCATTCATGCAGACTGTTTTTCATTGGGCATCTCCAATCCTGTTGCACTAGGATATAGCGCATGTTTTCATTGCCGGCAATTTTTGCAGGTGCGTTCGTGGTGGGCCTCTCCGGAGCCATGGCGCCAGGACCGGTGCTGACCGTGACCATCAGTGAGTCCCTGAAACGCGGCTTCAGAGCCGGGCCACTCATCGTACTCGGGCACGCTATTCTGGAGATCATCCTGCTTATTCTGATCAGTGCGGGTCTCGGTCCATTTTTCCAACACCCCACCGTGTCTAACAGATTTCTTTCGGTTGGCGGCATGGTCCTATTGTTGATGGGGGGCCACATAGTCGTCACTAGCGGAAAAACCGTTAACGAAGCGTTGAACGCATCCGGCAAAGCCTCTCCGTTTGGACCTGTGGCAGCCGGCATTGTCCTCAGCGTAACCAATCCGTATTGGATCATCTGGTGGGTGACGGTCGGCATGGGTTTTATAGCCCAGTCGCTTCAATTCGGAATCATCGGACTGCTTAGCTTCTATCTGGGTCATATTATGGCCGATCTTGCCTGGTACAGCCTGGTATCCTTCAGCGTATCTGCTGGCCGCCGTCTATGCCCGCCCGTCATCTACCGGACACTCTTCGTGCTATGCGGGATCGCATTGATGGCGCTTGGCGCCATGTTTCTTTTCCAGGCCCTCTAATCCTGCACACCGAGTAGAATCCGCAGAACCAGATTAGCCTGCATATGCGCAGCGATGCCGACGCGCGGCGCCATCAGGCCGCAGCCGGGAGCAGCACCGGTGGCAAGGTCGCCGACAATATAGATATCCCGACCCATCTTCCGTATGCCGATCGTATCGCCCGGCCCGTAACCGGCCAGTCCGGAC
>JBNLDM010000073.1:0-70673 GCA_050304335.1 Pontiella sp. | reverse complement strand
GGCCGGCAGATCTTCGACCTGACCTGGCGTCAGGACTATGAAGGGAACCACGACTCCGGCTGGCAGTCGTTTGCCTCGACGCGGGAAAATAAACAGCGGCCGTACGAGGATCTGAATTCCGAAACCAACTATCCGGTGCGTTACTGGGGGATGGATCACTGGGCCAGTCGGGCCGGGCAGGGGGCTTATCTGAACTGGGTAGTAGGCAATTCCATGCTGCCGTATGAAGATCCGAACCCGGATCATGAAGGTATCCAGAAAGTGGACCGTACCACCGTGCCGGAACTGCAGGAACTCCCAACCATATTCGATGGGCTGCAGGCGGCCATGGATAATGCGGAAAGCGGTTTGTCGCCGCTGGGCATTTCAGAGGATGCCATTGCGCTGGATATTTCACCCTATATCGGAGGCACATCGGGCGAGACCCATTTTGAACAGATCTATGCGCGGACGAAGGTGGCTTTGAACAATGCGGTGGTCGCGTTCGATGACGCCAAGGATGTAACCCGCCTGATGCGTTCCGAGCAGGATTCGCTCAACGATCTCCAGAACCGGGTGGCCGAGCAGGAGCTGGCCTTCCGGAATGCGTTGATCGAAACGTTCGGCACCCCCTATCCGGACGACATCGGGCCGGGCAAAACCTGGGTGCAGGGGTATGACGGGCCGGATCTGGTGCACTATATGTATGCGGAAACGCCTGAAATGGACTTCGAGGAACTTTGGAACTATCCCGGGAATATCCATGGGGGGCATTCGATCACCAATGTACTGGTTGACCTGCCGGGTGACTGGGCGGAGAACGCGGAAATTAGCAGCCTGAACATCGCAACCAACAATGCGGTCTCCAATGCCGCTGTAGTCGTGTTCAATATCGGACCGCTCGGTTATCTGGATAAGCCATCCGCGTGGACGGGTACACGTGCTTCTGCCGGTAAGATTCAGCAGTCGATCTCCCTGGAAATCGCCGCGCGTAACCGACTGCTGCGCACCGTCTATACACAGAGTGCCTCCCAGGCCTCGATAGCCAAGCATCTCAATGTGATCGAGGCCAATGCAGAAAGTTATGCCGCCAAACGAAATGTGCAAAGATGGCTTTTGAGGGCCGATATCGCGATGTTGACACTAAAAACGGCCAATGAACTGATTAATGATTATCAGGACGCTATTAAGGAAACCGTCAAGAAGACGTCGGAAGTTACCTACGAAGCCATACCAAAAAGCTTCATTGCAGGCACGGCTGCCGGCGGGGATGTTACATCTCCCGCTCGAGCCGGCATTAAAGTGACAAGTTACACGTTTGAGGAAACGTTCGATAAAACGAAGTTGATACGTAACTCCGTTGTGAAAGCGCTGGATGTTGCCAACACCGTTGCCAAACAATGGCTGGAATTTAATGACATTCATGAGTATGAAGTCGCCATAACCATACGAAATGCCGCCATTGAGCTGTCGAAGGAATTCGAAGCCATGCAGGACCAGTTGTGGGATATCAACGTGGCGCTGCGGGACTATGAAGATGCCATGGCGGAAACGCGCGCGGCGATCGCGGCGGGCAACCGGATCCTTGAAGAGCGCGAAATATTCCGGAAACGTTCATCCGCACTCGTTCAGGGTTATCGGACGCGCGATGCTGCATTCCGTATTTTCCGAAATGAAAAGCTGGAGCGGTATAAAACGCTGTTCGACCTCGCCGCCCGCTACAGTTTGCTGGCGGCCAATGCCTATGACTATGAGACCGGTCTGCTGGGAACGGATGAAGGCCGCGCCTTTAAGAGTAAAATCATTCAATCGCGGGCACTGGGAGTTGTCGGGTCGGACGGCGAGCCGCAGTTTGCGGGCAGTGATACGGGTGATCCGGGCCTCTCCAGTGCGCTGGCCGAAATGAAGGCCGATTGGGATGTCGTTAAAACACGCCTTGGATTCAACAACCTGGATGGATATGGAACAACAGCCTCGTTGCGCACTGAGAATTACAGGATCCTTCCCAACGATAAAGGGGACCTTAATTGGAAAAAGGTCCTGCACGATGCCCGCCGGCGTGATCTGCTTGAGGATTCAGATGTTCGACGCTACTGCATGCAGATTGCAGGCGATGACGGGTTGCCGGTACCCGGCCTGGTGCTGGAATTCAGTACCACGATCACGGAAGGTCAGAACCTGTTCGGGCGCCCATTGGCCGGCGGGGATCATGCCTATAGTCCGAGCTCGTTTTCCACGAAGATCTTCGCCACAGGTATTGCCCTGGAAGGGTATGTTGGCATGGATGACCCTGCGGCAAACAGCGGATCAGGAGGAACATCACCTGAGGATCCGGATGTAACCTTCCTCGATCCAAATGCATTGGCGGCGACACCCTATATTTATGTGATACCAGTGGGTGCCGACACGATGCGAAGTCCGCCGCTGGGTGATGCCTCCGGTTTGCGGACGTGGATGGTGGATGATGTTGCGGTGCCGTTGCCGTTTAATATCGGAGCATCCGACTTTTCCACTACGCCGATGTATCTGTCGTCCGATACCCTAAGTGAACCACTGTTTGGAACACGCAAGCATCAGGCCTTCAGGCCGGTGTCGGATGCCGCTTATTTCAGTCCGGATATTTATGCAGGCAACGGCAGCCTGCTGCGTTCGCAGTATACCAATAGCCGGCTGGTCGGTCGCAGTGTCTGGAATACACGCTGGAAAATTGTCATACCGGGTAAAACACTGCTCAGCGACCCGGATGAAGGATTGGATCGACTTATTGAGACCTTGAATGACATTAAGATCCACTTTGTTACGTACTCGTACGCTGGAAACTAGGAAACGTGATCATGAAACGGACGAACAGATTGATTGGTGTGGCTGCGGGATCTGCGTGCGTATTTGCGGCACTGGCTTTTCCTCCAGCTCCTCCGCACGAAATCTACGGTATGGCGCGGCATGAGGCCGGACAGCCGATTACAGATCCGGCGGTGGAAATGGTTCTCAAAACCGGTGCCGGAACTGTGGTGAATGGGGTGATCGCACCCGGGCTTGAGCCTGGCGTCAACTACTATATCACGGTGCCCATGGATGCCGGACTGACGCCGGTTCCATACATGGATAATGCCCTTGAACCCTTGGTGCCGTTTAAAATATCGGTGGTCATCGCAGGTGTGACCAACCTGCCGATTGAGATGACCGGGAATTATTACAATCTCGGGCTTGCCGGGGAATCCACCCGCATCGACCTGACGCTGGGAGAAGATTCCGACGGTGATGGGCTTCCGGATCTATGGGAAGAGCTGATCATATATATGCTTAATGACGGATCGACGCTGGCTGATATTGAACCTGATGGCGATGCCGACGGTGACGGCATGAAAAACATCGATGAATACTATGCCGGCACATATGCATTCGATGATCAGGATCTGTTCGAGCTGTACCCCCGGAAGGGGGATACCAACAATGCCCGTTTTGCCTTCCTCGCGATTGAGGGGCATTCATACGAAATAGTGGAATCGTCCAATCTGACCTCATGGACGGCGATCCCGTTTTCAGTACCCTCTCAATCCGGACTCGAAGGCATCGGGTTTTACACCCCCTCTGTCACGGCCGTGACCGAGGTGGAAGTAACGGCAACCAACGCAGCTGCTTATTACCGCGGCGTTGTAAGATAAATCATGAAGATAAGACGGAATATTATTCTGACTGCAGTCATCGTGGCGACCATCACGGCTACGCTCATTCTCCATGCAAATCGCCGGAAAGCGGAGCGCGAGAAAGTACTGACTACCTACTACAGCACGGGTGAATTGAAGTCCCGATCTGAAGTTGCGGACGGGATTCTGAACGGCTGGTCCGAGGGGTATTACCTGAATGGTCAGCTGCAGGTGCACGAGCACTATGTAAATGGAATATCAGAGGGTACACGGACCAAATGGTATCCATCCGGAAGTAAAAAATCCGAAACGGAAATCGTGAACGCCCAGGTCCATGGGCACCATCGCATCTGGTATGAAAACGGGCAGCTTGCGATCAGTGCGCAGTATGAAGCGGGTGTGCCTCACGGAAAGTCCGAAGCCTATTATCCCAGCGGACATCTGAAATCGGAAGTCGTTATGGAGCACGGTCGTGTGGTTTCGCAACAGTTTTATGATGATCGCGGATCCCGGCTGGCGACTGCTTCGAAACAGTAAGTTTAAGAGGAATTCGCAGGATGAAGTTTTCAGTAACCACTCTGATTTATTCATATCTCTGCCTATCTACTGCCTTGGCAGCAACGTGGTATGTCCCCGCCGGAAGCAATCTGGCGCAAACCGTCGAAGCAGCTGATGCAGGGGATACTGTCATAGTCGGGCCCGGCACCTTCATGCTCCCCTCCGAGATCGTCGTATCAAACGGTATAACAGTAGCCGGGGAGTACGGACCCGAATGGTCGATCATCGATGCGGACGGGCTGTCGCGCTGTATGTATATCGAGGACACCGTAACGGTTTTGAGTGGACTCACGTTCCGCAATGGATACACAACGAACTCAGGCGGTGCGGTGTACTGCGCCGGTGAGCAGGTAGTGATGACGAATTGTGTTTTTCATGACAACCAATCCATGCTGGATGGAGGGGCGGTATTCGGGGGCACGGTTTGGAATTCCATCTTCAGGAATAACGTGGCGTATGGTGATGGCGGGGGAGCAAACAACGCCCGGGTCGTGAACAGTTTGTTTCATGGTAACCGCTCCTATTCCGACGGCGGCGCCCTGTACCAAAGCGATGCCGTAAATTGCACCTTGTCTGGAAACATCGCGCTGCTGACCGGGGGCGGTATGTATGGTGGATATGCACTCAATTCGATCATCTATGACAACCTTGCCGGTGTCGTCTCCAATGAGCTTTTTATGGTTTCAGCGACCAATAGTTGTGCGCCGTCGCTTGCTCAAGGCGTAAATGGCAACGTGAACGAAGACCCCGGCTTCGCCGATCCTGCCGGTTGGGATTACAGGTTGACTACCAATTCACCATGCATTGATACCGGAACCAACATGCTGCTTCTAGGCGAGGTCGACCTGGATGCTTTGAAACGCACGGTGAACGGATCGGTGGACATGGGCGCCTATGAGTTCGGTTCATGGGTGCCGGATGCGGATGGGGATGGACTGCCCGATGCGTGGGAGCTGCAAAATTCCGGCTCGCGTACAGGCGTTGTAGGTGGGGTCGACCTGGATGGTGATCTCTATTCGAATCATGATGAATATATCGCCGGCACATCGCCAACCGATGTGCTTTCGAAGCCGGATCTGGCCATTACAGCGTCCGAATCGGGATCCGTAGTAGTCTGGAAGTGTGTGCCGGGAAGGGTGTATTCCATTGAATGGAAAGGATCGCTGACCAATGGTTTTGCGAGTCTGCAGACCAACCTGGTGTTTCCGACAGGTGTTCTTACCGATCAGGTCCATGCTGCGAAGAGTTCAGGATTCTATCGACTGGAGGTCATGCTCGACCAATAGAGTGCATGATTGCAGACGTTTCTTCCGTCCCGCTGCGTACTGGGCGGAATCTTACGTCTCCGCACTCCGGAGCGATCTGGCGGCATCACCATCGCGGTCTTTTACCCGTCGGATGCGTTCCAGAGTCCTGCAGGCCAGGGCGAGCACGATGAATGTGCAGCAGGTGCCGATGGCAACCAGCAACGGCTTTGCTTCGGTGGGAAACAGCAGGATGAAGCCCTTCCCCTTGATGAGAGCTGAATAGCTCGACACGCAGAAGGGAAAAAGATACAGCCTGATGACCACCCGCTTGTCAGGTTTCTGTCCCTTTTGTTTTGCGGCGAGATTGAGGGCAAATCCGATCAGGAAGGCAATGCCGACGGAGGAGAGCCACAGGCCGGGTGCAGGATCGAAATACTGGACTATGATCGCGATGTACCAGAAGAGGTAGCACCAGAGAATCAGGCTTGTAGTTTCCATCCTGGCCAGATAACGGATCATGGTGTCGCCTCAAGGAACCGCTAGTGGACGCGAATTGACGCTAATGATGTCCCGTAGAATACTTTTCGATGGATTCTAAGTGCATTCGTGTTCATTCGCGTTTATTCGGGGTGTAAATCTACCGATCATAACGTTCGAGCATTACAGCGCACTGTTTGTAGTTCGGCTCACCGGACTTGGGGTCGAAGGCCGGGACCGTCAGTTTGTTGATGCACTTTTCAGCAAAATGGAACGGCATGAAGACATGGTCGGGATGGATGGTTTCCGAAATGCGGACCATCAGGTCCTCCACCCGTCCGCGACGTGATACGAGGGCCACGCGATCATGCGGGCCGATGCCGTAGTATTTGGCGGTCTTCGGATTTACTTCCACCCAGGCTTCCGGCGTGAGCTTGTTCAGCAGTTCCACGTTGCGCGTCTTAGTGCCTGTATGCCACTGCTCAACCGTTCGGCCTGTGTTGAGTATAAGCCGGTAGCTGCCGTCGACATCCTCGGGCAGTGCTTCTGGTGTAACAAAAAGCAGCTTCGCCTTGCCGTCCTCGGTCTTGAAGACGCCGTCGGTGTAGAGGCTATCGGCACCGTCCGGATGGGCGTTGTTGCAGGGCCATTGGAGGCCGCCCTGAGCCATCATCTTTTCGATGGTCATGCCGCTGTAGTCGCACAGGCGTCCCTTGGAAATCAGACGGATCTCCTCGAACGAATTCTCGGAGCGGGTCCAGCCCGGGAAGAGCAGATTCTTCTTGCCGAGCTTTTCGGCGAGATCCATGAAGATCTGGAAATCCGACCTTGCGAGTCCGGGCGGGGGCACGGCGGCATTGGCGCGTGAAGCACGGCGTTCGGAATTGGTGTACATGCCATCCTTTTCACCCCAGATCGCCGCCGGCAGCACCACGTCGGCCAGCTCGGTGGTGGGGGTGGGATGGAACCCATCCTGCACAATCAGGATCTCGAGCTTGTCGAGCGCCTGCTTCAGACGGGCCTGGTCGGGGAAGCTGACCAGTGGATTGGTGGCGATCACCCACAGGGCCTTGATTTTTCCCTCGAGAATGCCGTCGATGATCTCGGGATAGTTTCCTCCGCGCTCGGTCGGAATCAGATCCTCGCTGATGTTCCACAGCGCGGCAAGTTCCTTACGGTCGGCTGCGCTTTCGAACTTGCGGTAGCCGGGCAGGGACGAGGAAAAGCTGAATTCACGCGAGCCCATGGCATTGCACTGGCCGGTAATGCTCATCGGTGCCGCGCCGGTGCGCCCGACGTTGCCGGTGATCAGCGCGAGCGTATTGATCAGGCTGACGGTGTCGGAACCCTGGGTGCTGTGGTTGATGCCCATGGTCCATGCGAAGTATACGTTCTTTCCATTTGCGATGGCCTCGTATGTCTCGAGAATCCGTTCTTCCGGTATGCCGGTTCGTTCAACGGTGGTGGCAAGATCGAATGGTTCGGCATGTTTGCAGAGATCCTCGAATCCGGTCGTATGCTTTTCGATGTATTCCTTGTCGACCTTGCCGTTTTTGATCACGAGATGGATCAGCCCGTTCAGCAGATCGATGTCGCGGCGCGGCTTGAGGGGCAGGAACAGGTCGGCCAGCATAGCTGTTTTGGTTTTGCGCGGATCGCATACGATCAGCTTGAAGTCCCTGTTCTTGCGGATGTGATGCCAGAGGATCGGATGGTTGTCGGCTATGTTGGCGCCGATGAGGAAAATGACGTCTGCGGTGGCCAGCCCCTTGTAGGAACCGGGCGGTCCGTCGGAGCCGAAACTCTGCTTGTAGCCGACCACGGCCGACGACATGCACAGGGTGGTGTTGCCGTCATAGTTGTTGGTTCCGAAGCCTAGCTGGACCAGCTTGCCGAGCGCATAGAATTCCTCGGTCAGCAGCTGGCCGGTGGACAGCACACCGAAGCTTTCGGGACCGAAGCGGGCCTGCACGTTGCACACCGTGTTGACCATCCGGTCGTAGGCTTCATCCCAGCCGACCTTCTTGAACGATCCGTCGGATTGCCTGATCAGCGGCGTTGTGGCGCGGTCGGGACTGGTGAGCGGATAGTGCTCGCTCAACCCCTTGGGGCAGAGATCGCCTTCGTTCACCGGATGGTCCTTGTCGCCGCGCACGGAAATGATTTTGCCGTCCTTGACGCCGAGCAGCATGCCGCAGCCGACGCTGCAGTATCCACAGGTCGACTTGACCCAGCGGTCGGGAATCTTGCGAGCAGCCAGGTAGCCGTGCTCCGGATCCTTTCCGTAGGCGTATTCCTCCTCCTTGATGTCGAGTCCGATGAGGTGCTTGATTTTCTTGATCATGTGAATGCCAGCTTAATGAACGTCGTTCTTTGATGCGACAATGTAGTTGCCGGGTATGTTGCGCGGAACGACGGATACAAAGAAGATATAGCGGTTGATAAATCCGACGGTGGTGAAGAGGGCCAGGGCCAGAAGGGCGATGCCCAGCTGACCTCCGGCATGCAGCAGGGGCGCGCCGGCCATGAAGGGGATCAGTGCGAAGAGCCCGCCGATGCCGATGCAGTTTCGGATCATGCGCAGGCGGTAGAAATGGTTCATGCGCATTTCGGCGCTGGCCTTGAGTTCAAATATATCCGACTCCAGCCATTTGCGGATGATATAGGCGTTCTTGGTGTGCTTGAAAATGAATGCCAGTGCCGCGAACAAAGCCGCTGCCTGCATGGCGCCCAGCAGGAAACCGATCAGCTTGCCATGGATCAGTATGGCACCCATGGCCGCCACAATGAAGGCGACCGGGCCGAGGATGGCCGCCACGTCGAAGAAGTCGATTGTGGTCTTCCGGCTGTCCCATGCGGGCCGGGCCGGCACGCGGTAGAGCATGGAGCTGCAGTAGATGCCCGCGATGCCGCACAGGACCGTACCAAATCCGAGCAGCAGGCGCACGGCCGCACCGCCTATTACGGCCACATCGAACAGTTTGAGACCCTCGGTGGCCAGCAGCACCGCCGCATAGACCATCGCCGCGCCGGCAAAGGCGGAGAGGCCGAGTACTTCGCGCGAGAGCCAGGAGGTCTTCCAGTTCTTCAGTGCGCGACCGGCGTAGATCGGGCGGCCCAGATGAAGCGTGGATGCCGCCAGCGATGCGCCGATGATCGCCATGAGGGTGGGGGCCAGCCAGCCGAGTACATTCCCGAGTCCGGCGGCATCGAAGAAGAGCGTGCGAAACAGATCGGCGGCAAAGACCGTGCAGAAACCACCAAACCCAAGCTGGGTCAGGATGGTCATGATGATCAGTGGTGTATGCGGGTGCTCGGGTTTAACGAATGGCTGGTCGACCTTGGTGAATGATTCCAGATCCATGCCCTCCGGCAGGGTGATCTTGGTGGAGGGGATGGTGATCTCCGGCGACGGCATATCGGGTCCGACCCCGTTCTGCATGTATTCGTCGTAGATCTGGCCGATCGGGACGGTCTCGACTTCAATGGCGCCGGCGGGGCAGGCGGCAACACAAGCCGGGTCCTGTCCATCCGCGAGACGGTTGTGACACAGGTCGCACTTGGTAACGATGCGGCGATCCTCCTGCAGGTGCGGCACTCCATAGGGACAGTTCCACGTGCAGTAGCCGCAACCGATGCAGACATCGTCCTTGTGGATGACGATGCCCTGTTCATTCACATCGTAGGCATCCACCGGGCAGCCCTTGGCACAGGCCGCGTCGAGGCAGTGGTTGCATCCGCTGGATAGAAAAAAGCTTTTGGTATCCGGAAAGGTACCCATCTGCACCTCGCCCACGCGCCTCCATTGGGTATGGGCAGGCAGCGCGTTCTGCTCGGCGCACGCCACTTCGCAGGCATGGCACCCAATGCACAGATCCATATGAAAATGAAAACGGGTCTGCCATTCGCGGCCTTCCGTGCGGAATCCTGCAATATCCGGTTTCTCAGCACGGGATCTTTTACGCAGCCCGGGCAGGGGCTCCGTTTTGGGAGTCTTGCCCGAGCAACCACCACCGCAGCATCCATTATTGGTGTTGGAAGATAAATCCATAAATATACCAGTCTGGTCCTAAATGTAAGACAGCCACTTAGCAGGCACTATACCAAGCAACAGCGTCTGAATTCCGCTCCTGAATGAGTGCTGTAAGTGGTTGTTGGCAGGTGTTATAGCGATGATAAAGAGCCGGGATTATTCAGGGAGCTTCATTGTAAATTGCCAGACTGGCGCACAAATATGTAAAATAGGATAGCCTTACTACACAATTGTTCAATGCAGACAGGGGGTATCAGGCGCAGGCACGGCCACCATTCCTTCCGGCTACCATGCCTGCCCTGACCCCGTCTGATCGCCTGAATAGGACGACAGACTAGGCCGCTTTTGCGGCATCAATCATCGTTGTGGAGAGCACACCATATACCGTTGCCCAGGCATCCTTGGTTGCAGGGGTAAAGGCATCGCCCAACCCTTTTTCCAGCGTCCACAGCAGGCTGGAGCCAACGACCGCATAGTGCTCCTCTTTCACCTTGTACGCCACGTGCCGCTTACCGAGTTCCTGTACGGCGGGTACGATCGCTTCCAGATCGGACAGACCCCTGACCGCTACGGTAATCATGGCCATCAGTTTGCGACCCTGTGCCTTCATGTCGCCCGAGAAGAGCGGCTTGACTTCCGGGGCGGTCTCAAAGAGGCGCCCGTAGAAGAGTTCGGCAGCCGTATCGGCGATCGGTTCGACCATGGCCCAGCTCTCCTGAACCAGCTTGACCTGTTCGGCCGTGGGAAGACCCGGAGCAGTTGCTGCCTCCGGTTTCGGTTTCTTTTTGAATAGGTTGATCATGGTTTTATCCTTTCCTGGTTTAGTGAGGTTTACATCGGAATGCGCAGGACGACACCGCCCATGACATCACCGAGTGCAAAGTCCGATTTCGGCGAGTCTTCGTGAGCGTTGTGGCAGTCAATGCAGGCCGACGAAACACCGACGTCCGCATAGATGGCGGTGAAATATTTTTTACCGTCGAGCACTTCCTCGGCATAGAAAGGTTCTGCACCCTTGTTGGCCACGATGAAATCAAAGCCTTCCTTCTCCACGTCGGTGACCGGCTTGTTCTGCTTGTTGACGGGCCAGGGCGACTTCAACTGGTAGAAGAAGCCCGAGGTGTTGTGCTTCGAATCCTTCGCGCGTTCCGCCGCCATGCGGAACATCTGCGCGGGCAGGGGCAGGTTCTTGTTGCCGCTGTCCTCCCAGTATTCGTTTACGTCGATTGCCTTCTCCGCCTTGACACGTTTCACAACGTGCTTCGTGTACGACGCACGGTCAGCCTCCATGACCGTGAATAGGCTGTCGGCGACGATCCTGGGATCAATTCCGCCGCTCGTCGCACTCGCTTCCTCGTTGCAGCCCGTCTGAGTGGCCAGCATCGCCATGGTGCCAAGGGCCATGCCGGCGGGTATCCATCTTTTTGCCTTCATTGTCTTGCTCCTTTGTTGGTTAGTTGCGGCACTTGCCGCCTTCTCGTTCACAGATCATCTTCATTGATGCCGTTGTCTGCGGCACGGGCCTTGCGTTCGGCAATGCGCTTTCTGCGCTCTTCGATTTCGATCATGCGCGTGCGGATCATCGCCATCGATTCAACATGATCTTCGGGCTGCCCGTCATAGCAGGTGTCGACGAGTGCCGGATCAGCCAGCGCCTGCATACTGAAATCGACGCCATGGCAATTCATGCACACGCTGCGCAGCATTTTTTCATTGGGCCGCAGGTTGTCGTTCTGGTTGTGCTGGACAATGACGCGGCCCTCTTCATTTTCCATGCGCGGCATGTGACAGGTTGCACAGGATACACCGGTTCCGGATGCGGCTGTTCCGTCGAGCTCGTGCTGCCACAGTCTGAAATGGGCAGTATTGGTGTAGGCCAGCGAATGGTCGTCCGCATGGCATTGCAGGCAGGCGTGCACTGCTGCATAGCGCGTATCGTAGCCGTGGGCGCCGTGGCAGGACGAACAGTCGAGCTCGCGGTGCAGTGAATGCGGCTGCATAGGAAGACGGGCCATGGCCGGCGTCATGGGAGGGAGTCCCTCGGCAACGCGCATGCCGTGACGTCCGGCCATCCAGCCATCGACATTATCCCGGTGGCATCCGGCACAGGCGGACGGATCGGGATGATCGGACCATACCAGCGCGCCTGCCTGATTCGGGATGTTGTGGCAGGCGGTGCAGTTGACGCCCCGCTTCGCGTGTGCGCTTGCCGACCAGTCTGCCATCAGACGCTCATCCCATTCGCGGTCGTCCGGAGCATCGCGGCCTGCGATACCGACGGGGGCGCCATAGCTGCGCGGCGGCTCGAGCGCCTTGACTGTGCGGTTGGTAAGCAGGTCGGGTTCATCGACGTGCTCCTGCAGAAAGCGCTCATAGAGCGCGCGGTTGTCGTGGAAGTTGTGGCAGCCCGCCGTGGCACACGTGTCGAATCCCATCCCCTTGTGTGAAGGCCGGTTATCGCCCACCTCCTGGTGGCAGAAGGCGCAGTAGTTCAACGGCACCGTCACACCCATTGGATGCGTAGCGTCGGGATTGTGCTCGATGTGGCACGTGATGCATTCATCGGCCTTGATCTGCTTGAGCAGGTAGGCCTTCGTGGGGTCGTCGAATTTTGATTTGGGATGCGAATCCTGCGCTGTCTTCAGTTCCTTGCCGTGGCAGCGCACGCAGGCTTCCTGCTGTACGCCCATGCCCGGTGTGTGGCACTCGTCGCAGCGCAGTTCGATCTGGTAGTGACCAGCGGTCGTGGTGCCCGGCAGGAACAGGCGCTTATCCTCCCCGCCAAACATCTTGCGGGCGAGCATCCCTGTTCCAACCATGCTGACGACAACCCAGGTCATCCAGAGCCACCATTTCCTGCTAATCATTCCCATGAGAAAACATCACCAGTAGTACACCGATACGATGTGAAACATAACGAGGACCGGTATGGGCCAGAACAGGAGGATATGTGCCCATGTCGCGACCGGCTTGAGCCTGCGGCTCAAGGTGCCGATACCTGCGTCCGTTTTTGTTTCCAGCCCGCTGAACACGCCTGATACACCGCCAAACAGGTTGAGCAGGGCGAAGGTCAGCATGAGCCATGAATTAAAGTTTGCACCCAGGCTGAAGCCGGTATGCATGAACAGCAAACCCAGCGTCAGCAGCCCGGTGACGGTATGAACGGATCGCCAAACGGCATAGTTGCCAAGCTTGAGCGATTCGAAGCGTTTCTGGATGGAGAGCCACAGGGCAAAAATGCAGAGCGCCAGCATGGTGTATCCTGTGATCTGCTTTAGCATACCGTCACGCCAGAGCCGGTCAACCCGGTACCAATACTGTTCGACAGAATCGGCATAGGCCATCGGCGATGCGAACACCGTCGCGCAGACCCCGAAGAATGCCAGCACGGAGCAGCAGAGCACCACGCAGGCCGATACCGGCATGCGAACCGGCAACGCGGGTGCTCCCACCAGATCCCCTAGCACCGGCTTGCAGCTTCCACAGACCGTCCCCGCGAAGGTTCTCTTCTGCAATTCCTCGACGGTTGAGCAGCCGTCCTCGATTGCCTTGAGCAGGGTGGCTTTCTTGACCATCATGCAGTTGCATATCTTGGTTTCCGGCGACCAATGCAGCACGGCGGCATCCTTGCTCGGCGTAAAGAGTTCACCGGTTTCTGCAAACCGTTGAAGGTTTTTCATCGAGAGTTTCAGCCCGTTTTCCATGGCATTTTCGATGGCCGGCAGACTGTCCCAGCGACCCACCGCCATGATACCTGTAACGCGGTGCTTCGAAATGATCAGCTTTCGGTAGCAGGGGCCGGACCGCGTTGCAAAATTTGAGAACACCAGGACTTCCGTGCCGCGCTCAGCCTGATGGTAGTCGCCCAGTGCGGCAACATGGATATCCATCACCTTGAGTCGTGCGCTCAGATCCGGTTTGATGAATACCGCTTTTCTGCCCGCAAGCCGATTGGCAAGCGTGTCGGCCATCTGGTAGCCGGGGGCCACCAGACCGAAGACGGTTCCTTCCACGGTGGCGCATTCACCGATGGCGTACACATCGGGATGGTTTGTCTCCAATCCATCGTTCACCACAATGGCACCGTGTGGATTACGTTGAATGGGTGCCTCGCTCAGGAATGAGGTGGCCGGGCGGATGCCGGCTGAAACCACAATAAAGTCGCACAGCAGCGACGAGCCATCCGTGAAGAGCAGTTCCTTGCGGCCGTTGATGTCGCCGATCATGGCGGTCTGGCACTGGGTTCGCACGTAGATACCCAGGTTTGAAACCTCTTCCTTGAGCAGGATGCCGCCATTCGCATCAAGCTGCTGCGGCATGAGATGATCGGCAATCTCCATCACGTGGACCGTCAGTCCCAGGTTCTTGAGCGCCTCGGCGGCTTCGAGCCCCAGCAGTCCACCGCCGATTACCGCCACCGTCCTGCTGCCGTCAGCCGCCTGCCGGATACGATCGATGTCATTCATGGTCCGGTAGGGGAAGACGTGTTTACCATCGGCGCCGGGAATAGGCGGCATCCAGGGGATCGAGCCACTGGCGATGACAAGTTTGCCGTAGCGCAGGGTGCTTCCGTCGGCGGTGGTAATGGTTTTGGCAAGGGGATCGACGGATTTGACCGGGTCATCCAGCCGCAGGTCGATCCGGTTGGTGCTGTACCAGTCCGTATCGGACAGATAGAGCGCTTCGCGATGCGGGGAATTGATCATCCGCGTGAGGTTTACACGGTCATAGGCCGGATCGGGCTCCTTGCCGAATACGACCATCGGCGTTGTTATATCCAGCTCGCGGAATGTGCGGATGAAACGATGGCCGACCATTCCGTTACCAACCACGACCACAGGTTCCGTTGCGGTGGCATTGCCTTTGTCTCTGGCTGGAAGTTCCAGCTTCATTGCGGGAGTGGCCCTTGCCTGGTTTAAAGGGAGGCCGGCGGCGCAGGCGCGCCGCCGGCACGGGGTGAGGAGGAATGAAGATCAGTACTTGTAGTTCACTTCGATCGAGAAGCGTGTGCGGTCGCTGCTGTAGGCCGGCACATCGCCTGCGGCGGCGAAGTAGGACGCCTTGGCAATGGCTTTCATCTTCGGGGAGATCTTGTGCACCGCCACGGCATCAAATTCCTGACCGTAGTCAATGGAGCCTTCGTCCGATGAAAAAATGTGGTACACGAAGGTGAGCGGTGCTTTCGGCACGGGCAGGCCGACGCCCAGGTAGAAGTCCTGCAGTCCGTTGTCCGGCGTGACGAGGAACTGGTCGTTCCAGCCGTTGAATTTATGCCCCGTGGCCAACGGCGTCCGGAAGCCAATGTTGCCGGCGTCGGAGCCGAGCAGTTCATAGCCTAGCAGGGCGGAATAGCCATCGCGAGCGACCTTGCCGTTCAGATGGAAGTAGTTGGCGGAGTAGTCGGTGATCGGGCCGTAGGCAAAGTTGTTCCCCGCCTGCTGATAGGCGTACTCTGCATAACCGTTCACGGTATAGTCTTCGGCGACCGTGCCCTTGACGGCGTAGCTGAGACCGAACGTGTCGGACGAGTTGGCCGCCGCGTTGTCGAACTCAAGCAGGTAGGCATAGCCCGTGAGGGTCTGATTCTTCAGCCCAGTATATGACGCATTGAGCAGGTGCGAATCCGAATTGAAATGGTGGGCCGCTCCGGTGGACTCCGATCCGAAGATGCGGTTGACCTTTTCAAGGTACGCATAGTAGAGCGCTACATTCTCGATCATGGTGTTCTTGTACGAGAACGCATCGTAGGTCTGCTCGTTCTGCCGCCACCCGACGTTGCCGATGAATCGGGCATTGTCGAGAATGATGCGCTGCCGCCCGCCGATCAGCAGGTTGTCGTTTCGGTTAAACTGCAGCTGGGCCCGGTTAAGTTCAGTGCTTTCCGGATCCGCTATGCCGGTCTTGCCGGGGACCGAATAGCTGTCGGGGTCGATGGCACGGGTGGCTTCGAACTCAACGAGTCCGCTGAAGCCGCTGTAGTCCTGCGACTGCAAGCCGACTCGGGCACGAAGCGTGGCGGCATGGGCGGCGTCGAGACCATCCTGGTTGCCGTATTCATAACGGGCGCGCCAATCCAGCAATGGAATCAGCGTGTGGTTGGTCTGCGACATGATCCCCTGGACCATATCCGCCACGTTCTCGGCGTAGCCTGAAGTGGCCAGGGCAATGGTTGCGACTGTAAGCGCAATGCGGGTATTTACTTTCATGAGGTGTCATCTCCTTTGTTAATTAACAGTGTTATGCTTCTGTTCCGGTTTTCTTCAATGCGTCCTTCTTTTCATCCTGCTCCTCCAGAAAATCGATCAGGTAATCCCGGAAACGGTAGTAGTCCGGGTGTTCGATGATCTCTTCGCGGATGCGCGGACGCGGTAGTGTATTATCCAGAATGTCACCGAGGGTCGCGTTGGGACCGTTGGTCATCATCACAACGCGGTCGGACAGGTAGAGCGCTTCGTCGACATCGTGGGTGACCATCAATGTGGTGAGTTTGTGCTCGGCGTGGAGTTTGACGAACAGGTCCTGCAGCTCCTGCTTGGTGAGTGCGTCGAGCATGCCCAGCGGTTCGTCGAGAATCATCAGTTTCGGTTTCAGTGCAAAGGCGCGCGCGATGCCGACGCGCTGGCACATGCCCTGGGATAGTTCGGTGGGTTTCTTTTCCATGTTGTCGCCCAGTCCGACCGATTCCAGGTAGTACCGCACGATCTGGTCGCGCTGTTTTTTGCTGGCGTGCGAGAAGGCCTGCTTGACGCCGAGCATGACATTTTCATAGGCCGTCAGCCACGGCAGCAGGCTGGGGGACTGGAATACCACGGCCCGCTCGGGGCCCGCCCCGTCGATTTCGTGGCCTGCCAGGCTCACGTTGCCGCCGGTAATCTTGTTGAGTCCCGCCACCATGGTGAGGATGGTGGACTTGCCACAGCCGCTGTGGCCGATCAGGCAAACGAATTCACCTTCCACCACCTGCAGGTTGAAGTTTTCCAGTACGGTGAAGGGACCCTTCTTCGTAGGATACACCTTGCAGAGGTTGATCAGGTCGAGATAGTGGGTATGGGTGTAGGATTTCATGTTTTCCAGGGTGTAGTCACCAGTACCTAGTGAATACCATTTGGATTCAGATTAAAATGCTTCTGTTCATCGCTTTTTTCTTGTGCCGGAAGACCCGCGCCTTATTCATCGCCACGCGTATTCCTTCTTCATATGCGCCGGTTCGATGTCGGGCAGCTTCGTGGCCGGTTTGGCGTCGGCATCGACGGTTTCCTTGTGTATGCGCCGCTGTTCGTTGAGATAGTGGTTTACATCGTTGCGGATCCGCTTGAAATGGGGGTCGTGATTCATCGTCTTGCGATTGCGGGGGCGATCGATATCGACGGGAAACGCCGGTCCGAGTGTCGCTTTCGGTCCTATGTTGAGCGGAATAATGCGGTCCGCCATCATGATCCCCTCGTCGACATCGTTGGTGATCAGAACGATCGTCTTTTTTTCCCGGCGCCATATTTCCAGAATCTGATCCTGCAGCACGGCGCGCGTCAGGGCATCGAGCGCACTGAGCGGTTCATCCATCAGCAGGATGGCGGGGTTCATTGAGAGGGCGCGCGCCACCGATACGCGCTGGCGCATGCCGCCGGAGAGCTCGCCGGGCCGCTTGTCGATGGCCGGCATCAGGTTGACCATATCGACATACTTTTCGACCACGTTCCTGCGTTCCGAGACAGGCAGTTCCTTGCGGGTTTCATGGACGGCGACCGAAACGTTGCCGCGCACCGTGAGCCAGGGCATCAGCGAATAGTTCTGGAAGATGATGCCACGCTCCGGACCCGGTCCGGTGACCGGTTTGCCGTTGCAGGTGACCGTGCCCGTTGTCGGCGTTTCGAGTCCGCCGAGCAGGTTGATCAGGGTAGTCTTGCCGGTGCCTGAAAAGCCGACGATTGCCACGAACTCACCCTCGTTGAGGCTGAGGTTGATGTCGTGCAGCACTTCGGTCGTATGCCCGTTGTGACCAAAGCTCTTCGAGACATTCCTGACTTCGAGGACCGCGCTCATGCCGACACCTCGTCTTCGTTAAAGCTGACGGACTTATGCAGGATGAACATGATGCGGTCGAGGATCGCACCGATAATCCCGATGATGAAAATGCAGACGATGATATTGGCGAGCGATTCAACCTTGTTGTTCTGGTACTGCTGGTCGATGTACCAACCCAGGCCCCGCGAGGTCGCCATCATTTCCGACACGATCAGTACCATCCAGCCGACCCCCAGCGTGATGCGCAAGCCGGTGAAGATATAGGGAACGGCGGAAGGAATGACAATTTTCACGATACGGTCGAACCAGCTGAGTTTGAGCACTTTCGCCACATTCATGTAGTCGGTGCTCACCGACGACACGCCCAGGGCCGTATTGCTCAGTGTGGCCCACAGCGAACACAAGGCCACCGTAATGGCGGAGTGCAGAAACGGGTTGTTAAAGGTTTCGCCGTTCAGGGCCTTGTCGCCCACAAAGATTCCGTCGACGATCTGGATGGTGATCAGCACCCATGCCAGCGGGGATACCGGGCGGAAGATCTGGATGAGCGGATTGATGGCCATCATGAAGCCCTTGCTCAACCCGCACAGGATGCCGAGCGGTATGGCCACCAGAGCCGCAATCGCAAAGCCGAACAGCACGGTGATGATGCTGCGCTTGATGTAGTCGAGAATGGATCCGTTACCGCTGTACTCGCGCGGTTTACTCAGCATGGTCTCATAGGCTGTACGCCTTTTTTCGAGGGTCCTGGCCTTCTGCTCATCGGCGGTAGCCAGGCCGGCGATGCAGTCGGAAATCTTGTCGTTTTTGCTGAGCAGGGAGGCCAGTGAATGGTGGCTGTCGGTGTAGAAACGGAGCACGGTGGTTTTGTAGGGGGCGATGCGCCTGTCGGAAATGCCTTCCTCCTCGGCAAGCTTGTCGGCGGTCTCCACCTGCTCCGTCAGCGTCTCGATGCGTGCGCCAAGCTTATTGACGTATTTCTGCAGTTCGCCGGCAAACTCGGCGCGCTTTTCGTCGGCCGTTTTGAGTTCCGCCGCAGAGGCGCCGGTTGCTTCGAGCCCGCGTCGTTCTTCGAGCAGGGCATACAGATCTTCACGTGCCTTTTCATAGCGCTCGAATTCATCCTTGTTCACCGCTTCCGCACGGGCGTCGCCTATCATGGCCTTTGCCTGGTTCCAGACATAGGCCGGCGAGGGCAGCTGTCCCACGCTGGTGCTTATCTTCGTGGCGGCATAGCCCCATAGACTGAAAAAGATGACCAGCGCGATGATGGGCAGCCCGAGCATTTTAAGCAGTTCGAGCAACTGCTTGCCCGGTTCATCCCTCATGGCCATCTTGATGATCGGCACGAGCAGCGTGAGACCGGTTTTTTCTGAAAAATTGAGTAGCTTCTGCATTTACTCTTACATCCTCTGTGTATTCACCGGGCCAACCCCGCCGGAGGAGAGAGGGGGCGGCGGGATTGGCCCGGCACTGCTGGGTCGGGGAGATTAGTCCGCTTTGATTGTAAAACTCCGGATATAATCGTTCGGCTTATGGCCGTCGTATACCTTGTCATCGATGAAGTCGCCATTGCCGGTCGCCGGACGGAATCCGTCGGTTCCGGCGGGAATGTCGGACTCGGCCAGGTTACCCTCCTCGATCAGCAGCTGGGCTGCTTCGAGATAGAGGTCGGGGCGGTATATTTCCTTGGCTTTTTCAAGATACCACTCGTCCGGCTGGTCCTCGCGCAACTGGCCCCAGCGGCGCATCTGCGTCAGGAACCAGATGCAGTCGCTGTAGTAAGGATAGGACGCGTAGTAACGGAAAAAGACATTGAAGTCGGGCATGTCGCGGCGGTCGCCGCGTTCGTAGACGAAGGACCCTGTCATGGAGTTGCGCAGCACCTCCGGTTCCGCACCGACATAGTGCGAACGGGATAGAATCTGTACCGCCTCCTCGCGATTTTCGAGGGATTCATCCAGCCATTTGCCGGCACGGATCAGCGCCTTGAGAACAGCCAGGTGGGTATTGGGGTATTTCTCGGCCCATTCCTTCGTCACGCCGAACACCTTTTCGGGATTGTTTTTCCAGATCTCATAGTTCGTGACCACAGGTACGCCCAGCTGTTTGCCGTCCTTGTCGGCAAAGACGGCCTTCTGGTTCCACGGCTCACCCACGCAGTAGCCCAGAATGGCGCGGGAGTTGAGATAGGAGGGCATCAGCGGCGGGGCGTTGGGGGAAATGATGACATCGCCGCCTGTGTGGCCTTGCGCATCCGCTTCGGTGTAGAAGCCGGGATGGATACCGCCGGCGGCGAGCCAGTACCGCAGTTCATAGTTGTGGGTCGAAACCGGAAAGACCATGCCGAGGTTGAAATCTCCTTCCCAGCTGTCGACAACCGGCTTGAGCGCATCCGCCTTGATGGGGTGAACCGGTTTTCCATCTTCGCCCATGGGGACGTTTTCCTTCATTTTTTCCCAGATGTCCGTGGCGAGCGTGATGCCGTTGCCGTTGAGATCGAGGCTATAGGCGGTGATGATGTCGGCCTTCTGGCTGACGCCTACCGTCGCTCCGATCGGCTGACCGGCCAGCATGTGTGCGCCGTCAAGCGATCCCTTGATCACATTATCGAGCAAAATCACCCAGTTTTTCTGCGCTGTAAGCTGCACATTCAGGCCCTCGGCCTCAAAAAATCCTTTCTCCTTGGCGATTACCAGTGCGGCGCAGTCGGTCAGTTTTATGAATCCAAAATGCAAATTTGGTTTTTCCACATCGAGCGGGATTGTATTGTCATCCACAGCGCCAAATGAGGTGACTGCACACATCAGGCAGGTGGCAAGTCCGGATCTAAGGAGGGTTCTCTTGGTTGCTTTCATCATCTTCCTTTGTTTGGTTTGTATAAATATTTAAAACATGATCTCAATTGTCATGAAAGAATGGGGTCCATTTCGCACATAGCATGCCACTGCAATAATTATGTCATAAAACACTGCAGGACAGTATAATAGAGTAATAATTGCGATTGTAATAAATATGGTTTTTATATACAAAAATGTATTAACAAACAGTTGAAGTATACATAAATATCACAACTACATATATGTATGTACCGCTATTCTAATGGTTGTAAAATACAAAGCTGTGTGATTTACCGGCATGTCGCATAAGCAATCCTATTTACGCTAGGAAGTTGCGCAGATTGTGAAACAGAGAATAGGAAATCCCGGATATGAATCCTCGACAGCAGTGATGGGAATATGTCGCCGATGCCCGAATCCGATCGGCCCTTCTCCAGGGTTTCTTCGACACATTTAGGCAGAAAAAATCACCTCATCGCACCGGTTCACTAAGGTGTCTGCACAGTCTACATAATTGTGAGGGATGCTGATTTGATCCACAAATATGATGTACATGATCATGTAATACGGAATGGGGAGAACAGGATCGGTTTCCCTATCTCCTTATGAACAAGGTATGTGTAACTTCTTCACGCTAGGCAGGTGGCCGATGGCATACTCGATGCTCACAGGGGCGTTTAATCAGTAACGGAACCGCCATGTCTGAAGATTCCAAAACAACGATATGCAGCTATTGCTCGATCGGCTGTGCCCTAGATATTTTCCAGGAGGATGGAGAAGCCCGGATCCGGGGAAACCCTGAGTATCCGGTCAATCTTGGGAAGGCCTGTGAAAAGGGACTCAACCTGATCGAACCGCTTGTATCCAGCGACCGGGGCACGCACCCCCTGCTCAAGACCGAACATGGATTCAAACCGGTGGAATGGGATGAAGCCGTTGGGACGTTCGTCAGCCGCATGAAGAAGATTATGTCGGAATGGGGGCCGGAGAGCGTGGCATTTCTCAGTACGGGGCAGATCACGACGGAGGAGATGGCGCTGCTCGGAGCGGTGGCCAAGTTCGGGATGGGGATGGTGCATGGCGACGGAAATACGCGCCAGTGCATGGCATCGGCCTCGGTGGCCTATAAACAGGCGTTTGGATTCGATGCGCCGCCCTATGCGTGCAACGATCTGGAAGAATCGGATGTGGTTGTGTTCATCGGGGCCAATCCCGTGGTGGCCCATCCGCTGCTTTGGAACCGGTTGCGGACAAATCGCAAAGAGCCCAAGGTGATAGTGGTAGATCCTCGCAGGACGAAGACCGCCCAGGTGGCCACCCACCATTATGCACTGCAGCCCAAGACCGATCTGCTGCTGCTTTACGCCGTATCCAATCTCCTCATCGAACGGGAGTGGATTGATCGCGACTTCATAGAGCAGCACACCTCCGGCTTTCCCGTCTATCGTGCCCATGTGGCGGAATATCCCGTGAAGTATGCTGCGGATCAATGCGGATTGACCGTTGGACAGATCGAGGATTTGGCCCGGCTCATCCATGAGGGTAAGCGCGTGTCCTTCTGGTGGTCCATGGGTGTGAACCAGAGCCACCAGGGGGTAAAAACCTCCGAGGCCATCATTAACCTTGCGCTCATGACCGGAAACATCGGCAGGCCGGGCACCGGGGCCAACTCCATCACCGGCCAGTGCAACGCCATGGGGTCACGCCTGTTCGCCAACACCACCAATCTGTTCGGCGGACACGACTTCGAGAACCGCCGGCACCGCCGCAAGGTGGCGGCGCTTCTCAACATCAACGACAGCCGCATTCCCGACCAACCCAGCCTGCCCTACCACAGTATCCTGGAGCAGGTCCGGAAGGGCGAGATCAAGGGTCTATGGATCGTGGGCACCAATCCGGCCCACACGTGGATCGACCTGAATGCGTTTGAAGAGGTGGTCGACCAGCTGGAGTTTCTGGTGGTTCAGGATATATATCCCGATACCGCAACGGTGCGGATGGCGGATCTGTACCTGCCGGCGGCGGCCTCCTGTGAGAAGGAGGGAACCTTCATCAATTCCGAGCGCCGGATCGGCCTGGTGCGCAAGGTGTGCGAGCCGCCCGGAAAGGCTCTTTCGGATTTTGAGATCTTCCTGCGTATCGCGAAAGCCTGGGAGTGCGGACAATGGCTCGACCAATGGCGGAATCCGGAAAGCGTGTTCCGCCTGCTTCAGAAGGTGTCTGCCGGGCAACCGTGCGATATCTCCGGCATACAAGGCTATACGCATCTGGAACAGGCCGGCGGGATTCAATGGCCGTTTCCTGCCGGCGGCAACCTCGAGAGCAGCCATCGACGGCTGTTCGAGGATCGGCGTTTTTATCATGCAGACGGCAGGGCGCGTTTTGTTTTCACCGAGCCGACCGATCCGGAAGAACCATGCTCCCGGGACTATCCGTTCTGGCTCATCACCGGACGCGGGTCGGTGGCGCAATGGCATACGCTGAGCCGAACGGGCAAGGTGGAAAAACTGCGAAAAATGGCTCCGGATCAGCTGTACGTGGAAATCAATCCGCATGACGCGGATGAATTGGGCATCCGGCAGGGCGATACCGTATGCGTCTGTTCGAGGCGCGGGGAGATTTCTGCGGTCGCAGCACTGGAGGACGGCATTGCCAGGCACCACGTTTTCCTGCCGATGCACTATGAGGATACCAACCGATTGACCTTGCCGACGTTTGATCCCGAGTCCTTTCAGCCAACCTACAAGAGCGGGGCTGTTCTGCTGAAAAAGGGATGATTCGCAGGATCGGTTTCCTGTCGCTCCCTTGCGCATTGACAACGCGGCGGATACGCCGGGGTTGCGTCAGCTCCATCGTGAATTGCCTAGCGCGCCAGCATCACGAGCAGGATGCCGACCGTCAGGGCGAGGAGGCCGGAAACGATTTTCCAGAATAGAAGTGGATTCCGCTCTATGATCGGAATGCGCGTCCGGTCGGTAAAATCGGGATTGGGCGTGTGCAGATCGGCGAGAAACTTAGAGTGGGCCTGGTAGCGCTCCTCCACGTTCACTTTAACCGCTTTCTCGAGGGCGCTGTCGACCCATAGGGGTATGTCGGGATTGAAGTGGTAGGCTGGGCGGTATTGGAGCTTCGAAAAATCCGGAAACGTGCGGCATTTTGAAAATCCGGGACCGTAGGGGTGCTGCCCGGTCAGCAGGAAATAGAGGATGCAGCCGAGGCTGAAGAGATCAGACCACGTTCCTGCGGGCATACACAACTGGTATTCAGGAGCCGCGTAGTCAACCGTCCCAAGAATCAGGTCACGTTCGATGGGACCGCAGATTTCCTCGAAACCCGCGACGCGACAGGAACCGAAGTCGACAATCTTAACCCGGTCCTGTGCATCAATCAGCAGGTTGTCCGGTTTTAGATCCTGATGAAGGATCTCCTTGCGGTGAAAGGCGCGCAGGCCGGTCACAATCTGTTCGGCAATATCCCGCACACGCTGCACCTGGGGGTGGCGGTTTGCTTCTTCCCATAGGGTGAGCGGAAGGCCATCCACGTATTCGCTGAGGTAGTAGAGACAACTGCGCGGCCGCTGCGGGTCGATCACCCGGGCCACGTTTGGACAGTCGATGCGGGTGCCGATCCAGCTCTCCATTACGAAACGTTCGATATAGGCATCGTCATCCTCAAAGTTGGGCGAAGGCGTTTTCATGGCGTATGTCTGGCCGCTATCTTCATCCTCGACCTTGTAGACCTGGCTTCTGCTGGTTGCATGCAGTTCTTCAAGTACACGGAAGCCGTCGATCTGGTCGCCCGGTTTCAGTGGCGGAGGAAACGGCAGCTGGGTGAGGCGATGATCCACGTCCTTGCGCGCGTTTTCCGGAAGTTTCTGCACGATGAGGGCCATGCAGCTGAGATTGTCTCTGCTCTGCATGTCGTAGGCTTCCTGCGCGAGCATGTCGCAGGCCCGCTGCAGATCATTCCGGTTTGAATCGAGCAGGGTGGCGATACGGGTCTTGTCGATGAAGTCGTGGATGCCATCGGTTGTAAGGAGGAACAGGTCGTCCTCCAGTACATCGCTGGTGGCGTAGTCGATTCGTGCCTGGTTGTCCAGACCCATGGCGCGGGCAAGATAGCTTTGCTGTTCGCTGACCCTGACGCTGTGATCCTGCGTGAGTTGCTCAAGGAGTCCGTTTCTAAGGCGGTATATGCGCGTATCGCCGATATGGAACAGATGCGCGGTATGCGACTTGAGGATCAGGATGCTAAGGGTGCAGAGATAGCCCTTTTCAACGCTCTGGTATGCAACTCCCCGGCTGTAGAGATCGCGGTTGAGCGTGGTAAGCACGCTTTGCGCGGAGTGCTTCGTTGTCCAGACATCCGGGCTGGCGAAGTAATCTACAATGAAGCGCTCGGTACAGATATTCGCGGCTTCCCTGCCTGCGTCGGCGCTGCTGACGCCGTCCGCAATCACCGCCGCGATGCCCTTATGGGTCATGAACCGGTAATCGTCCGGCACATGGATGGCGATCGCGTCGTCGTTCGATTGCTTGCGTCCAGCCAGGGAGACCTGACCGGACGCAATTTCAATTTTTCCATCAAGGTGGAACATGGGCCCTGCTGCATAGTGCGTATTTCGTACCGCGGATCACCCGCAAACACCGAAGTTTAGTCGGAGCACGAACCAAGACGCAATAAACAATACGTAGTACCTATGCCACCTCGATCAGCTGGATGTTGCCGCATTCATCCACCTCCGACACGTGCCCGGCCGGTTCGGTCAGGAACCATGTCGAGATGAGTGTCAGCAGCGAGCTTGCACCGATTACGATGAAAAAGGTCGAATAGTCAACGAACGAGAGTACGGTGAGGAAAATCACAGCGCCGACATTTCCGTAGGCACCGACCATGCCGGCAATCTGACCGGTCATGCGGCGCTGAACCAGCGGTACCATGGCGAAGACGGCACCTTCGCCGGCCTGGACGAAAAATGAACAGCACATGGTTGCCGCTACGGCCAGCTGTAGCGGCCAGCTGGCGCCTACCTGGCCGAGGATAAAATAACCGACCGACAGGCCGGCAATGAGCACCATGAGTGTCTTTCGCCGGCCGAGCTTGTCGGAGATCCAGCCGCCGCCGGGGCGGGCGACCAGGTTCATGAAGGCAAAGCCGGAGGACAGCAGTCCGGCCTTGACTGCATCCAGCTCGAACACCTCCATGAAGAAGAGGGGCAGCATCGATACTACCGCGAGCTCGGATCCGAATGTGACCAGATAGGCCAGGTCAAGAATCGCGACCTGTCTGAACCGGTAGTTCAGCAGTCCTGCGGTCTGTGTCTCATCGAACAGGTGGCTGTTGACGTGTTTGATCTTCAGCGTCTGGATGATGAACAGGAATACAAAACCGATCACAAGCGCGATGCCGACGAAGGGCGGCAGCAACGCGATTTTTGCGGACATAAGCTTCCAGACGAGGAGGGTCAGCGCAAGGTACATCGGAATGTTCATGGCCAGATAGAAGTAGAAATCCTTCTTGCAGGAAACCTCGAGGCCGCCGCTTTTCTTTGGCTTGAAATAGGTGGAGCCCCTGGGGGTATTCCGGGCGCGCAGGAAAAAGAAAAACCCGTATATCAGGGCCACGCCGCCCGTGGTGGCTATGGCAAAGCGCCAGCCGTTATCGCCGCCATAGAGCAGGGCCAGAGACGGCAGCGTCATGGCGGCGGCGGCCGATCCGAAATTGCCCCAGCCTCCGTAGATACCTTCGGCCATGCCGACCTGTCTGGCCGGAAACCATTCGCCCACCAGCCGGATGCCGATTACGAAACCGGCGCCCACGAAGCCCAGCAGAAAACGGAACAAGGCCAGCTGCTCAAACGTACGGGCCGAGGCAAAACCAAAACAGATAAAGGACGAAACCACCAACAGTCCACTGTAAACATGCCGCGGACCAAACTTGTCGACCAGCATGCCGATCAGAATGCGTGCCGGAATGGTGAGCGCAACGTTAAGAATCAACAGCGCCTTGACCTGCTGGCTGGTCAGGTTGAACGCCTCCTTGATGGCGCCCATCAGCGGGGCATGACTGAACCAGACCACAAAGGTCAGGAAGAAGGCCACCCATGCGAGATGCAGGGTGCGAATAGACGGATTTTTTAAATCCAACGGGTTTAAGTTGGTTGATGACATGTCTCTCCTCATGGTTTGTGCTCCGCTGTCTCCCCGACAGATTCGGCGAAGCAGGATTAGTGATTGCGGCGCTTGAATGCAGAAGATGTGCCAGTCGGCAGGGGCCTGCTCCTGACCAATAGTGATAGGGGTTAAACCATGATTCGCTATCTATGAAGTTTATTTAGACTGCGTTCAAATATGTACTAAATCATAAGGTATGAACAACATTGTAGGTGCTTTGCTGATTACCGGAATGGTTCTGCTCCCTGGGAAAACCCGCTTTTTCTTAGCGCTATGAGCGGTTACGCTCGAGCGCGGGACGTGATCGTCCGATGGCATACTCCATGCACTGACGCAACGCAGGAGATTCAGGATTATGTCTGTAGAGTTCGACAGCGCCCACGGCCATGATATGAAGCAACAGGATGACGCGTCAGAGGCCGATGATAATCAAAACGCGATGCTTCCACTGGTGCGCAGCGAGCGCGATCTGGAAAGGTTAGGCTGGGGAGAAACGCTGGAGCATTTGTGTGGATGCTTCAAGAGCATCCAGACGGCGCATGGGAACGAGAGTATTGCATTCATCTGTTCCGACCTCATGTCGACCGAGGAAATGGCACTGATTGGCGCCTTCGCGAAGTTTGGCATGGGCATCATGCATGGTGGCAGTTTAGGGACGGATCATGGCAATGCGATGGGCGCGTCACTGTTCGGTAATACAACCCATCTGCTGGGCGGGCACGATTTCGTTAATCCCAGGCACCGCCGCAAGGTAGCCATGATCCTGAATATCAGCGAGATGCGTATACCCGGTCGACCCAGCTGGCCTCTGGCCCGCATTCTGGAACATGTCCGTGCCGGAACCATCAGGGCGCTGTGGCTGATTGGACCTGTGCTGTCGGACGCATCGAACGACTGCGTTGGGCTGGAAGAGGTGCTGGCGCTGCCAGATTTTCTGGTCCTGCAGGATGAGCACCTGCCGGCTGCTGCGAACGACCAGGTCGATGTCTACCTGCCCACCTGCCGTTTTTCCGACAAGGAAGGGACCGTCATCGATTCCGAGCATCGCATCCGCCACATCGTACCGACGACTGACTCCAACCGGGCGGCGTTGTCCGATTTTGAGCTTATGCACCGCATTGCCGATGTCTGGGGATGCAACCGATGGATTGAGAGGTGGACAACCCCTGAACTCGTATTCCAGACGATGAAAAAACTATCGGCCGGCCAGCCATGCGATATTACCGGTATTCGCGACTATGCACATCTGGACGAGTACGGCGGCATTCCCTGGCCGCTGCCCAAAGGATTGACCGACTCATGAATAATCCATTGAGTTGTTAATCAAGTTCCATGAGCGGGATCGATCTCACAGCGCATCCCGATAACAATCTCGTTGCGGATTCGAACAGCCCCGCAAATTAACGGGACGGTCGTCCGGTCCTACTTCGTTGCCGGTGCAGGTGCACCAGAAATGCCCCTCGAATCCCGGTTGCGGTTTTTCCTTAAATGCATCGGCCTCCAAGGCGGGCACGTATAGCTTCTTTGTACCTAGGTTGACGCAGGGTTCGGATTTCATGATGATGCCTCCAGTGCCATTAAGGTTCGACGAATCAGCGTTGCGGCCATCGGTACCTTGTAACCGTTGTGTTCGAACGGAACCGCCTTTTTCATGATCCGCTGGGCGGTTTCATTGGCGGTATCGGTGGTTAGCTGCTTGCCTTCCAGATAGGAGAGCGCATCCGTATCGGTGTAGGGGATAGGCGATACCACGCCCAGATGGAGCCGGAGATCGCGTACAACTCCGCTTTCGATATTGGCGGCGGCTGCACAACTGACCAGGGCCCAGTCGAAACACGCTTTTTCGGAGACCTGCAGGTATACGCTTTGCCGGCGGGTCTTGGGCACCTTGACGGAAACGATCAGATCGCCGGGGTCGAGGGAGTTGTGTGCTCGCGGATTGATATCGGCCATGGCATAGAGCGTTGCCATGTCTATATCCCGTACCTGCTCCCTGTGCATGACCTGTACGGTGGCATCGAGTGCCGACAGAGCGATGGCCAGATTTGATACTACCGGGCTGATGCACGAACCTTCGTAAAAGATGGAATGGAACTTGTTGATCCCTTCGCTGGCATAGCAGCGCGATCCACCGTTCTTGAGGCATTTTACATCAGGATGACGATAGTACCAGCATCGGCTGTGCTGCGCCAGGTTGCCGCCCACGGTGGCCACATTGCGGATTTGGGGCGATCCGACCTCTCCGGTCGCCTGCACCAGTCCGGGCAGCGACTGCCCGAGGCCCTCGTGCCGTTCAATTTCGCACAGCCGCGCGGCACCCCCTATCAGCCAGTGGTCATCCTTGTCGGTGATCTGGCGGTCCAGGTCCGAAACATCGATCACTTGGTCGGGCGATGCGAGATAGTCCTTCATTTCGCCTATCAGATCGACTCCGCCCCCATAGAAACGACTGTTTTCGCCGGCCAATTTGGAAGCCCGTTCCGCCGATGCAGCCTTTATGTATTGAAAGTTCTTCATGCCAGCGACTCCGTTTCATCGAATTTGAGATGCATACCCTTCCCGGCCAGCGCCACCACGCGGTCCCATGGATAGGATTCCTCCGGAGGCGGCACATTGTTCAGGGCATCGAGGACTTTCGCAGGGGTGATGGGCAAACTGGTCATCCTTACGCCAATAGCGTTGGAAACCGCATTGGCAATCGCGGCTGCCGTGGGAATGGTAACCGGTTCGCCGATCCCGATCACGCCGCGTTCGGGATAATTCTGAAGAACCAGGTCGATCGTCGGCATATCGGCCAGGGCGGGAAGCTTGTAGGTCTCGAAGTTCGGGTTGAGTGAAACACCGGACAACGGATCCATGACCCGTTCTTCGTAGAGCGCGTAGCCGATCCCCATGATGACACCGCCGTTGGCCTGGCTCTCGGCGGTCTGCAGATTCACCAGCAGTCCGCAATCCTGCACCAGCGTGATGTGTTTGACTTTGATGTAACCCGTTTCGATATCGACCTCCACCTCGGCCATCTGTACATCCGTCGTCCCCTGTCCTGATAGACCTTCCTGCCACGAACCCTGCACAACAAGCGGATTGGGCCCAAGTTTCTGGCAGGCCTTCTGCCAATTGCTGCCGGAAACATCGTCCATGCCGGATTTCTGTTTCAGTGCTTCCAGCGCGTTTTCGCACGCGATCTTGATCGCAGGACAGACGGAGGGTGAGGTGCTGCTTCCTCCGCTGCCGCCCGAGGGGGGGTAGCGGGTGTCGCCGACCCGCGGACGAATCTGCTGAGGGGTCAGGCCCAGCGTCTCCGCGGCAACTACCGTGATAGAGGTTTTGGTGGCCGTGCCCAGATCCTGGGTGCCGCAACGAACCTCGACGGAACCATCGCGCCCGATCTCCACTTCTGCGGTGGTTCCTCGGCCGCCGCCTCCCCATTGTCCACCGGCGCAGCCAACGCCTCGTTTCACGGGTCCCGGGGAACTGCCCGGTTTCGCGTATTTCTGCTTCCAGCCGAACCGCTCCGCCGCGATGTCCCACTGTTCCGACCGAATTTGGTTCGTGTCGTTTATCTTGCGGAGTTCAACCGGATCCATGCCCAGTTTATCAGCCAGCGCATCCATAGCCGTTTCCATACCGAAGCAGGCCGGGGGGTGTCCCGGTGCCCGGAACGCACGTGCCGAACCGGCGTTGATCGCCACACCCACCTGGGACGTTCGGCGGTTTTCTACCCGGTAGGCGTAGGGGGCCGGGAAACCGGCTCCGCCTCCGCCACCGGCTGTACTGCCGCCGCTGGCGTATCCAGCCGATCCAAACGCCTCGTTTATATAGCCGACCAGTTTCCCATCCGCGTTGGCTCCGATGCGGATGTGCTGATAGGTGCAGGGGCGGTTGCCGACCTGGTGATGATTCTGGAAACGGGTGAGCATCAGCTTGACCGGAGCGCCTGCCTCCTTGGAAAGCCGTGCGCATAGCGGACCTTCGACACCCGCACCAAACTTTGCGCCAAATCCGCCTCCCATGAATTCGGAAATCACCCGAACCTGGTTGTTTGGCACTTCCAAGGCGCGCGAAAGATCATTCTTGACGCTGGAGATGCCCTGCGTGGAGGACCAGCAGGTCAGCTCATCGCCACTCCAGTCGATGGTGTTTCCATGGGTTTCCAATGGATGGTGCACCTCGACCTGCGTGGACAGTTTAACCTCCGCTACCGCCGCCGCATTCTGCAATGCTTCCTCCGCATTGCCGTTTTCGTGGGTGGCGGCACGGCTTGTGTTCGGTTCGCCCTCGAAGACGGGTGGCGCGCCGGGCTCAAGCGATTTGGCCGGATCGACAACGAACGGCAGCGGTCGGGCCGTTACCTTTATCGCCCGTAGAGCATCTTCGCAGGCTTCCCGCGTATTGGCTGCCACGGCGGCAATTTCCTGGCCGTAGAAACGCACTGTGCGCGGTAGCGGCTGAACCAGGATCACCGCCCTGACGCCGGGAATCCTTTTTGCCGCACTCAAGTCTACGTCTGTTATTTCAGCCGCAGGCCATTTTGAGCCAAGGATGCGTCCATACAGCCATCCCGTGGGCTGCATGTCGTACGTATATTTTGCACGACCCGTAACCTTCTCTTCCGCATCGGTGCGGTTGGTTCGTTTTCCTATATATTTCGGATTTTCCGGCCAGCTGCTCATGATTGCCCCTTTCTGCCGGCGGCGGCGCGCGCGGCCTCGAGAACCCTGGGATAGGTGCCGCACCGGCAGAGATGGCCGGAGCAGGCCTGCTTAATCTGTTCGTCCGTGGCGTTCGGGGCCACTTCAAACAGGTGGGTCAGCGAGGTAACAAAGCCGGGGGTGCAGAAGCCGCACATGAGCGCATCATGCTCAATGAATTCCTTCTGGATTTTGTTAAGACCCTTCGCCGATATCCCTTCGATGGTGCGGATCTCCCGCCCTTGTGCGGTCACGGCAAGCATCATGCAGGCGTTGACTGGTTCGTTGTCCACCAGAACGGTGCAGGCACCGCACTGAGCCCGGTCGCAAACCTCCTTCGTGCCCGTCAAACCAAGTCGGTTGCGCAGCACTTCGAGCAGCGTTACGCGCGGTTCGATGTTTACCTTGTGCGTGGAGCCGTTGATACGCAGAGCGATGGGCTGGGCTTGCGGGCCGACTCTCAGTTCCTTATGCAGCTCTTCGAGCTCGGTCGCCACTTCATCGGCCCGGCTGGCCATGGTTGCTGCGGCGGTTGTGCCCGCCGCCTTGAAAAAGGTTCGGCGGTCAAAGCTGACGCCCGCTTTTTTTCTCTTATCATCACTCATGGTGGGTTCCTTTCAGCGCTTATCGTGGTACGTGCATTTCATACTCTCGGGGGGTATCCAAATCGGTCGTGACTCCGCCGTCATCCACGGACAGGTACTGTCGGTTCTCCTCGTTTTCTGTCAAGAAATCGCGCAAAGTACTTTTGGTTTCCTGGACTAGCATGGTCGCGAATCTTCTGGGCAGCAGCACCGGATGCCCATGCCGGCCCCTATGCTCCGGTTGCCAAATGAAGTCGGGATTAAGGCGATAGACCGCAAGCAGCGACTCGATCGTTTTGCGCTTTATCAGCGGTTGATCGATGAGGGCAATACCTATGGCTTCGGAGCCGGCAGCGAGGGCTGCCCGGACGCCGCACCGGATGGAGGCCGCCATGTCGCAATCGGGCGCGGCCGGATTGACTACCCGGCGATCGAGTGGCCAGCCGATCCTGTCCAACTCTGCGATGAGTTCCTGATCCCCGGCTTGTGTGACGATCCACGCTTCGCACCCATCAAGCGAAGCCACCAGGTTTGCATGATGCGCTACAACCGTTTCACCATTCCAAGGCAGCAGGGCCTTGGCGCGCCCCATGCGCCGGGAGGCACCGGCAGCGAGAAATAACATGGCGATGGAATGTTTCATAATCATTTACGTCCGCATATGTCCGCCGGTTGCTCCGCGCGTAACTTTGAGGATTTCGCCCATGATGGCGATCGCAATCTCCATGGGCGATTCGGAACCGATATCGAGACCGATTGGTGCATACACCTGTGCCAGGGCTTCGGCTGACAGGCCGCTGGCCTCCAGGTCCTTCATCACCAATGCGACCTTGCGTTTGCTTCCGATCATGCCGAGATAGGCCAGTTTGGGAATCGGATTGCGGGAAAGGACGGATTGGAGTGCGGATCGATCCTCCGGATGTCCCCGGCTGACCAATACCAGGCAGTCATCGTCTCTGAACGGGAATTCAGCCAAGGCATCCGGTGTAGTTATATATTGTATATGATGGCTGGCATCCCGGAAGAAGGGGGTCTCAAACAGTTCCTTCCGGTCGTCGAAGATGGTAACCGCCCAGCCGCAATCCAGGGCCAGATGTGCCAGGGCCTGCCCGCAATGACCGGCACCTGCGATTAAGAGTCGTTGTTTCATGGCATAGGGCTCCACCAGTACAGTTATTTCACCGCCGCAAATGGCACCGAAGGACTCATCATCGCATTCATGGAGCGGGAAGGTTTTTATGCAGAGTTCATTAGAATTCATTGCATCTCTTGCCAGTTCGATCACCAGCGACTCAAATTTGCCACCTCCAACCGTGCCGTGAATGGACCCATCGCTCAGAACGAGCATCTTTGCGCCGCATTTGCGCGGGGTGGAGCCTTTGGTTTGGATCACGGTAGCCATGGCACAGGCATTACCTGCTTTGAGAGTCTTGAGGAATGTCTCTTGTAAAGTAATCATCCGTGCCGCAAGCCTGCTTTGATCTATCGTTGACCAGTTCTGTCGGAACCTGTTCAAAAAAGGCACGGAGGGGTGCGCTGAGTCAAGAAATTAGATTGATGATCATCATTTACGTGCTAAGTTTCGGACCTCGTTTACCGGACTTTCGTTGATATTTGCGTTAAAGGGTTTTTATATTGAGTAAAGATAGTAGACAGGTCGCAGATCCGAGAGGAATCGACCGCCTGGGACGCCCCATGCGCGACCTGCGGCTGTCGGTGATCGACCGCTGCAACTTCCGCTGCACCTACTGCATGCCGGAAGAGGAGGTTGGTGCCGATTTCCCGTGGCTGCATCCCTCCGAGCGGCTGTCGTTCGACGAAATGCTCCGGCTCGTGCGGCAATTCACCCGCCTCGGCGTCGAAAAGGTTCGACTGACCGGCGGGGAACCGCTTTTGCGCACGCACCTGGATGAGCTGATCGCGGGGCTGCGCGAAGTTCCCGGGATTAATGACATTGCCATGACGACCAACGGTGTTTTGCTTCCACGGTTCGCTTCCAGCCTGAAAGAGGCCGGCCTCGACCGCGTCACCGTCAGCCTCGATGCGCTCGGTGACGAGGTCTTTCGCCGCATGAACGGCGGGATCAATTACCCTGAGCAGGTGCTCGAGGGGATTGAAGCAGCGCAGGGTGCCGGCTTTGGGGAAATCAAGATAAACACGGTTGTCCGGCGCGACATCAACCTGGGTGAGGTTATTCCCATCCTGAAGCAATTTAAGCACTCCGGTGTGACGGTACGGTTTATCGAATACATGGATGTGGGCAACGTCAACCATTGGCAGCGTGATCAGGTGGTTCCGACCGCCGAGCTGATCGAGCTTATATCGGAGCAATGGGAAATCGAGCCGCTGGCCAAGAACTATCATGGCGAAGTGGCCGACCGCTACCGCTTTACCGATGGCTCCGGCGAAATCGGTTTCGTGTCGTCGATCAGTCAGCCCTTCTGCCGTTCATGCAACCGCAGCCGGCTATCGGCCGACGGCAAGCTCTATACCTGTCTGTTCGCTACCGACGGTGCCGACCTGCGTGCATTGGTTCGCAATGAAATTTCGGACGAGGAACTCCACGATGCGATCCGGGATGTGTGGGAAAACCGTCACGATCAGTACAGCCAGTTGCGCTGGGGCGAGAACACGAAGAAGGAATCGAAACACAAAATCGAAATGTTTTATATTGGGGGATGATGAGTGAAGATTGAATCGTGATTTTCCGGAGGTCACGCTCCTCGGCTCACTGATAAGATACCATGAAAATCAGTATTACCTATTATGCGATGTTCCGCGAAGAGGCTGGACAAAACGGCGAAACCGTAGAAACAGAAAACAGCGATGCGGTTGTACTGTTTGACCGACTCAAAGAGAAATACGATTTTTCGATGTGCCGCTCGCATGTCCGGCTGGCGGTCAATGATGCATTTGTGGACTGGAATACGCCGCTGAACGACGGCGATCAGCTCGTCTTTATTCCTCCGGTAGCGGGAGGGTAGGTTGGAGGGACGGCGGCTCCGCCGTTCGGTCGCCGAGGCCGGCGACCCTCCGGTAAGGAATGAACATGTTTAAACTCTCGTCAGAGCCGCTTAACGCGGAAGAATTGAAAGCCTCAACCGAAAACCCGTCGTGCGGGGCGCTGGTCACGTTCGAGGGCTGGGTGCGCAACCATAATGAAGGGCATGAGGTCACCTCGCTCGAATACGAGGCCTACGAACAGCTGGCTGTCGCGGAGGGAAACCGTATTCTCGCCGATGCCCGCGAAATTTTTGGACTTAGGCAGGCGGTCTGTGTGCATCGTATCGGCCACCTGGCGATCGGCGACATTGCCGTATGGGTCGGTGTTTCCACGCCCCACCGCGACGCTGCGTTCAAAGCCTGCCGTCACATTATCGATGAAATCAAAGTGCGTGTGCCGATCTGGAAAAAGGAGCACTACATCAATGGCGATTCGGGCTGGGTAAACTGCGAGGAGTGTGCGAAGCACGGGCATAAACCGCAGATTGATTACAGCCGTCAAACCGCTCTCAAGGCCATCGGACAGGAAGGACAGCGGAAGCTGACGGAGAGCCGTGTGCTCGTGGTCGGTGCCGGTGGCTTGGGCTGCCCGGTGCTGGCCTACCTGGCTGGCGCGGGGATAGGTCATATTGGGATTGTCGAACACGACCGCCTCGAAGCAAGCAACCTGCATCGCCAATTCCTTTATTCGCCTGGTCGGACCGGTGAATTCAAGGCATCGCTGGCCGGGGCATGGCTGCTGCAATACAATCCGGAAGTCGAGGTGGAGATGTTCGATATGCGCTTTCAGCAAGTGGATATCGAACATCTGTCCGATTACGACATCATTGTTGAATGCACCGATTGCATGGATACCAAGCTGCTGGTCAACCGTGCAGCATTGAAGGCCGGTATTCCGGCGGTGTTTGCCAGCATCTACCAGTTTGAAGGACAGGTGCAGGTAGTCGCTCCTGACTCCTCCTGCCTGGAATGCCTGTACGAGGGAGGGGCACCGAAGGAGGTTCCGTCCTGTGCGGTCGCGGGTGTGCTGGGGCCGGTGCCGGGTGTGCTCGGTTCTATCCAGGCGCTGGAAGCCATCAAGCAGCTGCTGCGGATGGACGGCCGACTCGAAAATGAACTGCTGATCGTCAATCTGTCCGACTATGGCATGCGCAGGATTTCTCTGCCGCGTAACCAGTCCTGTCCGGCGCATGATAGGGATGCCGAATTGCCGGAATCGGTCGATATCACTGTTGCCGAGGTTTCAGCACTAGGGGCTGTGAACATTGTCGATATCCGCAATGCGGATGAGGTGGCAGTCGAACCGCTGCCGTGCGAGCATGTTCACATTCCGATGGAGCAACTGCTTAATCAGCCGCAACTGCTCGACAAGGAGCGGACCCATCTGCTCGTCTGCGCCGCGGGCGTCCGGACGCAATACACCGCCAATGCCCTGCGCAGCGTCGGCTATAAGAAGGTCTATTCGCTAGTTGGCGGCAACCGGATGTTAGGGTAGGGCGGCCTGCCGCAGACCGCTGCAGACCGCCTCGGACCGCTGTGTACTGCGGTCCATGCCTAATGCACATCCCGGCCGCGCCGGAAGAGGCCTTCGTAGATAGCAGGTTTAATTCCCGTTAGCGGTCGGGGGTATTCCCGGATCGAGCTTCCGGGTTCCGGATCAAAGCCGACGTCTCCGAGTTCCTCGATCAACTGGGCCTCGCTCAGAAAACACTGGGGTCGACCTGAAAATTCAGTAAAGACAAATGGTTCACCTTCAACCGGTTCCGATTCCGGAGGGAACGTGTTTCTGGAAAACGTATAGACGAAGAGTGCGCTGCCGGGTCGTGCCGCCCGCGCTGCTTCGCCGAGTGCTTTCCTGAATTCGGCGGCAGAGCGGGCGAGGTTCCAGATGCCGTGAGCCACGATCAGGTCGTAGCTTTGATCCTCCACGGGAAGATGGTCCATGGGCGCGCTCACGAAACGCAGCCGCCCCGTCAGTTTTTCATCCCGAGCCCGTTGTTCCGCCGCGGCAAGCATGGGGGCTGAAAGATCGATGCCCAGCACATTCCAGCCCATGCGTGCAAGCGGCACCGCATTGCAGCCTGCGCCGCAGCCGATATCGAGCACCCGACGTTCCGTACAGTCGCGATGCAACTGCTTTGCGAACGTCATCAAGACGTCGTTTGGCGGCGAGGTCGCGAATCGGCTGACTATCTCCGGAGAACTCCAGGCAGCTTCGGGTGGTGTATCCATCGGCATCATGGTTCAACGCGCCTGCCGCGCCATTTCCGCTTCCTGTTCAATGCTTTTGGGGAAGAGTATGTTGTTTTCCTTGTGGATGTGCTCATGCAGATCGTCCTCCATGGCTTGCAGTCCATCGTACAGGGCCTCGAAGGTGGGGCAGGCATCTATCGGTAACTGGTAACCGTCGGTCAGCTTGCGGATAATTGCGAGTTCGTTGCCGGCGTCGTCGTGCTCGACCTCCATTTGCCGGATCGGGTTGGCGACGCTTCCGCAATGCGACACCGGCCTTTGGCCGCCGTCGTTCATGAACGCATCCGTCTGCCTGATGAGGGGGAAGAGGATCTGCTCCTCCTTCATGAGGTGGGCTTCCAGTTCGGAGCGGATGGCGTCGAAGGCGCGGCGAAGTTGCGTAAGCATATCGCCATGCATGCTGCTGTGCGCCTTCTGGACCTTGGCCAGTAATCCATCGAGCCGGGGGAGTTGGTCTTTCATAAAGGCGTGGTGAGTCTCTACAATGTGGTCGACCAGTCTGCTGAGCGATACCTGGTTCCAGGCGGTGTCATCTGCCGTCGCCTCATGGGCGGCTGCATCCAGCGTCTTTATGACGGTGGCCCATTCGAGCCCCGCCGCCTCGACGGCGGCCAGGAGCGGTTGCTTGCCGCCGCAGCAATAGTCGATGCCCATTTGTTCTAATTGGGGCCGAAGTTGGGGGGTACGAACAACGAGTTCCCCTACGGTGATGTCGGGGCTGATTTCAGTAGCGATCATATCTTTCATGGGTTGTTTCTCCAGATGGTTAGGTTTGAGTCTTTAATGATGGCGTAATGTCCGCGAGCGTTTTTCCGGAAAGCGCTTCGAAGAAGGCCTCCAGCGCCTCCTCGAAAAGGAATTTCAGCTTGCATCCGCCGACGATGGAGCAGGTATTCGTGTCGAGATTGAAGCATTCGACGACGGCCAGATTGGTTTCGAACTGCCTTACGACGGCGGCGATGTCGATATCGGCCGGCTCCATGGCCAGGGTAATGCCCCCGCCGTATCGACCCCGCTTGAGATCCAGATAGCCGAGTTTTCCCAGCTTGTTCACGACCTTCACGGTATGGCTGTAGGAGATCTTGTAGAAGTCACTGATTTCGCGCGAGGAAACCTGTTCCTCTTTCCTGCGTGCGACGTACATCAACACCCGCAATGCGTAGTCTGTGTTCTGCTTCAGTTGCATGATTCTTTTCCTTTCCGGACGCTGCCTGTGTCCCGCCGGTCGACGGCGGTTTTCGTGTAGCTTGGTTGTATCAACCGACGGGGCATAGTGTAATTCTTTTCCGGGGGAAGTATCAGTTTTTCTCGACAGGTTGCGGGCACGGTACCAGCCGGGGTTTCGGCTGGAACAGGGGTTTCCATTCCACCAATCCGGCACCGAAACCGAGCAGGCAGCCGACACCGGCGAGGAAGACCACGTCCCCAATCATCCGCATCCAGCGCAGGGTCTGAACCCAGGGCTGCTGCAGAAATTCGGCACTGCGGGCATACCAGAGGCCGTGGTCGACGCTGGCGACGGTCTGGGCGATGCCGATCGGCAGGAGGCTCAGCGCGATCATCAGGGCCAGCCCGCCGTTCATGCCCCAGAAGGCCCATTTTAACAGGCTTTCGTTCCATTGCTTATGGGGCTGAATGCAGCGCAGTACCAGCAGGACCAGTCCGAGGCTGAGCAGGCCGTATACGCCGAACAGGGCGGCATGGGCGTGCACCGGCGTGGTGTTGAGCCCCTGCATGTAGTAGAGCGCAATCGGCGGGTTGATCAGGAAGCCGAAGACACCGGCCCCGACAAAGTTCCAGAACGAGACGCCCATGAAGAAGATGAGCGGCCACTTGTAGCGTTGCATCCACGGGGCGCTATCGAGATGGCGCATCGTTTCACGCGCCTCAAGCCCGAGCAGGATCAGCGGTACTACTTCGAGCGCCGAAAACGCCGCACCGATGGCAACCACGGAAAAGGGCGAACCGGAGAAGTAGAGGTGGTGGAACGTACCCGGAATGCCGGTGATCAGAAAGATGCAGCTCGAAAAGAGCACGGCGCGGCTGGCGCTGTTGGCCTTCACCAGTCCGAGCTTGCAGAAGATCGTGGCCAGCGCGATGGTCGCGAATACTTCAAAGAAGCCTTCCACCCAGAGGTGGATCACCCACCAGCGCCAGTATTCCATGACGGAGATGTGGGTCTTGGCTCCGTAGAAGAAGCCGGAGGCGTAGAAAAGGCCGATCGCTGTGGCGGCAAAGGTGAAGATCCGGATGATCTGCCTGTTGTCGTCCTTCTTTTTCAGGGCCGGCCAGATGCCGCGCAGCACCAGCGTCAGCCAAAGCAGCAGGCCGACGCAGAGCAGGATCTGCCAGAAGCGGCCGAGATCAACATATTCGTAGCCCTGATGACCGAACCAGAAGTTCTGCGCCAGCGGCATCTGCTGCATGACGCCGAGCCATTCGCCCGCGAAGGAGCCCGCCACCACCAGCAGCAGGGCGCCGAAGAGAGCATTGACGCCGAAACGCTGGAAGCGGGGTTCGCGGCCGCCGATGATCGGGGCGAGGAAGAGGCCGGCGGTGAGGAAGGCGGTGGCGATCCAGAACATGCCGGCCTGTACGTGCCAGGTACGGGAGACAGCATAGGGGAGATACCTGGAGATGGGAATACCAAAGAAATCCTGGCCTTCTACAGTGTAATGCGCCGTCAACGCGCCGAGCATGACCTGTACGCCCAGCAGCAGGAAGACCACGAGGCAGTATTTCCACAAGGCTTTCATGGAGGGCGTCAGTTTGAGGCCCTTCATCGGATCCTCCGCGGGTGCAGCCGGCGGCTCGTCCTGCGGATGCTTCTTGCGGAAGGCTTCGTACCAGACCAGTCCACCGACGGCGGACAGGAGCAGTACGACGCTGATGATCGACCAGACAAAGTTGGCTCCGGTCGGAACATTGCCCACCAGCGGTTCGTGCGGCCAGTTGTTGGTATAGCTGATTGCCCGCCCCGGACGTTCGGCGGCGCAGGCCCAGCTGCTCCAGAAGAAGAAGCCGGCCAGCTGCCTGCGCAGCTCGGGTTCCCTGACTGGATTCTCGTGCATGGCATAGGCTTCGCGAAGCGGCTGAAAGCCGGGGTCGTCACTGAACAGCTTTGCATAGTGCGCAGCAGTTTGGCGGGCGGCTTCGGCGCGGTCGTTGGACAGGGTGAGGATGCCCGTTTCCGGAATGTATCCATTGTGCCGCATCTCTTCTTCCAGTCGTCTTTCCAGGGTCGCCTGCTGGCCGGTATCGGCATCTTCATAGGCAACACCGAACTCGCGCTGGCTCCAGAGGTCGAGCAGGGCAATGCTTTCGCGATGCAGCCAGTCGGCTGACCAGTCCGGGGCCTGGTAGGCACCGTGTCCCCAGATGGAGCCCATCTGCTGGCCCCCGGTGGATTGCCAGACCAACTGTCCGTTCTCTATATCTTCCTGCGTGAACAGAACCTCCCCGGCTTCGCTGACAATCCGCTCCGGGCGCGGGGGCGCTTGGCGATAGATGTCGATGCCGAAGAATCCGAGAATCGAAAAGGCCACCGTGATGCACAGCGTCAGGGCGATCCAATGTTTCCTTGTACTCATGATTGTCACTCCTTGGTTGGTTAAAGATGCATGCAGAGAGAATATTAAAAACAGGCGGGCGGTCAAATAAATATTCATATAATTTGAATGTTTAAACATGCGAGGGTCTCTGCACGGAAAATCCAGGATTACAGGAGGGAATAATCGCTGTTGCGAGGCGTCGGATGCTAAAAGGGACGGGCTCTGTACCGGCTCAAGACGACAAGTTGGCTTTCTTCGGATCAGTGCGCATTGATGCCGTGAATCATCAGCAGGCTGTGGGGCATGGTACGCAGGATTTCATGCATGTATTCCCGCACGGCCTTGACACTGCCCGGCAGCGTGTAGACGAGCGTCGTGCCTATCATGCCGGCGACGGAGCGTGATAGCAGCGCTGAGGGCAGCCGTTCACCATGTTTCGTGCGGATAAACTCCATGATGCCGGGGATCTCGCGATCCAGCATGGGATTTACGACGTCGGGCGTGATGTCGCGCGGACCAATACCGGTACCTCCCGTGGTGATCAGCACGTCCACCCCGTCGGCAAGAGCCGTCTCGATCTGTTCCTTCAGTTGAATTGGGTCATCGGGGATCAACGACCGGTCGACGGCAGTGCGCCAGTGGGTTTCGCGAAAGCCCTCATGTATACATGTCTCGATTTCAGGGCCGCTGCGATCCTCGTATTCGCCGGCAAAGGCGCGATCACTGAGTGTGAGAATTCGGAAACGAATGGAGCGCGGCGCATAGGTGAAGGTGTCGCCGGGCCGGAGCAATCCACCGCGGATGACGCGGCAGAAGATGCCTTCCTTCGGCATGATGCAGGCACCGGCCTCCTTGATGATTTCACATCCAAAGTGGCACTTCTTCCCGATCTGCGTTACTTCCAGTTCAATGTTGTCCGACACAAAGCGGTCAAGAATCCTGGTGTCCTTCAGCTCGAGGCCTTCGGTGGTAATGTTTTCGGCAAAGTCGCCCGGTTCGAGCATGCGTCCCGCCTGTTCGGCAAAACGCGCATAGCTTTCCAATCCCAGCAGACTGACCTGCCGGTGCCAACTGCCGGCGTGCGAGTCGCCGGCCAGGCCGCGTTCATTCAGCTCGATTTCCGGAACCGGTGCTTTTTTCGTACCCTTGTTCTCGGAAATATTGAGCGACTTGACTGTTAAAACCGGCTTCATCCAGAGTTCCTTTTAAAACACAGAATAGACAGAACACACTGAAAACTGATTACACGCTACTGCCGCGTATCCGGCGTGTTCCGAAGTTAAACATCCTCTTTGATTTTGTCGACGAGGACAATACCGCCAATGAGCATGGTCTTGTCGACGGCTTTGCACATGTCATAGACCGTAAGCAGTGCCGTACTGACTGCCGTAAGCGCCTCCATCTCGACACCGGTCTGGCCGGTGCAGACCACCGTGGCTTCGACCGAAACCCCGTCTTCCACGGCCACCGCCTTGACATCGATCTTTGATAGCAGCAGCGGATGGCACAGCGGAATGAGATCGCTCGTTTTTTTTGCCGACTGCACCCCGGCCAGCTCGGCGGTAAGCAGTACATTGCCCTTCTTGATTCTGTTGTCGTTGATCAGCTCCAGCGTGGAAGGCTGCAGCTTGATGATTCCGCGCGCGGTTGCGGTTCGTTTCTGCGGCGGCTTGCCACTCACGTCGACCATCGATGGCCGGTTGTCATCGCCGATGTGTGTCAGTTTATCCATGCTATCCTCCAAGGGTTGCGAATTTGCGTGTGGCGGTGTGGCCGCTTTGGGGTTTGTCATTCAGGGTGGCGCGGATCGCGCGTTCATAACCCAGCTCGCGGATGTCGTAGTTAAGATCGCTGAAGAGGCAGGGGTAGAGCTTGCCGTCGCACGACAGGCGCAGCCGGTTGCAGCTGGCGCACTTGCCGCCTTCGCCGCCCTCGACCGGCCAGAACTCGCCCCTGGCGAGATCCATGGTGCGGATAAAGCGTACCGGCAGGCTGCGCTCCCTGGCAAAGGCCGCCACGCCTTGCGCATCGGGCTCGTCGGCCGAGCGCTTGACGACGCAGTTGAGTTTGACGGGGTGGAATCCGGCGGCCACGGCCGCATCGATTCCGGCGACGGTGTCGTCGAGACTGCCGCACCGCGTCAACCGACGGAAGCGTTGGGGATTGACGGTGTCGAGACTGACGTTGATGCGATGTAATCCGGCTTCGCGCAGGGGAGCGGCCAGCGATGCCAGCGCGATCCCGTTGGTGGTCATGCCGAAATCCCTCACGCCGGGAATGCGTGCGATACGGTCGACCAGTTCGACCACGTTGGGGCGCACTAGCGGTTCGCCGCCGGTTAGACGTACCTTGGAGATGCCCATTTCTACGGCGGTGCGCGTGAAGGCTTCGATCTCGTCGAACGACAGCACCCGCTCGCGCGGAATCAACGGAATGCCTGCGGCCGGCATGCAGTATTTGCAGCGCAGGTTGCATCGATCGGTAATCGAGATACGCAGATAATCGATACGCCGGTTAAAGGAGTCGTACATCGACCATGCTCCCTTCCTCCATGAAGACTTCCCCTTTAGGCAGGTCCAGCAATCCATCGGCATGGCACATGGCGTGGATATGCGCCGAGCCGTGAAAGGCGACGCGCTCCACGCCGCCGTCGGCCAGCCGTACGGGGATGAAGGTCTGGCGGCGGCCGCAGCGGATCTTCAGCTCGTGGTTGAGCTTCAAGCGGGCGATTCGCTCCGGGGGGCGGTGTCCCATCGAGGCGAGGATGTAGGGTTTGACCAGCAGCTCGGCGAGCACATAGGTGGAGACCGGATTGCCGGGCATTCCGAAACAGACGCCGCCGGGGTAGGTGGCGAACATGAGCGGCTTGCCGGGTTTGATGTCGACCTTTTCGATCAGCAGATCACTGCAATGCTTTTTCAGCAGGTCGGGTACATGGTCGAAGTCGCCGACAGAACTGCCGCCGCACATCAGCACTATGTCGTTTTCCTCCATGAACTGAAGGAGGGCTGCCTCTATCAGTTCCGGATCGTCGGGAATGATGCCGCTGTAGCAGCTGTCGATGCCGATAGCGGCCAGCTGGGCTGTCAACTGATGGCCGTTGGTTTCGCGTATCTGCGCCGCATGAGGTGTTTCGCCTGGCTCAACCAGTTCGCTGCCGGTTACCAGGATGCCGACCTTCGGCGGCCTGACGACCACGGGCATGTCACATCCGACGCCGGCGAGGACTGCGATGTGGGCGGGAGCGATCCGCGTCCCGGCCTCGAGTACGATATCGCCTGACTTAATATCCTCGCCCTGCCAGCAGATGTTTCCGGGGGTCTTCCTGCCGGTGTAGTGCACGCGGCCGTCCACACCTATTTCGGCCTGCTCGACCATGAAGACACAGTCGGCCCCTGCAGGGATCTGCGCACCGGTCATAATCTTCGAGCATTGCCCGGGACCGACGGGAGCGGAAGGGGGTCTGCCGGCTGCGATGGTTTCGAGCACTTCCAACGGGCCGAACACATCCGAGGAACGGCAGGCATAGCCGTCCATCGCGGATTTGTCGAACGGGGGGAAATCGATATCGGCTGCAACATCCTGTGCCAGGACGCGTCCAAGGGACCGGGTCAGTTCCACCGGCTCGGATTCCAATGCGAGCTGATGGCTGGCAATAATTTCGCAGGCCTCCCCAAAGGGAATCATGGCCATGTCTCAAGCTCCTTTCCAAACACGGGAGGTGTGCCCGTTTCCCGGCACGCCCATCGGCCCGGGCATCGTGGGAGAATCACCTTTAGATGCAGGGGCTCGGAGTTTCTGTTCTAAATTGGTTTCTGCTCGCGGAGTCTCTCCTAAAAGCGGGTTTCAGACAATTTGTTTTTCCGGCGTTTCCCGTGGACGGCCCTGCTGCATCTGCAAATGCCTTTTGAAGGCCGCATCGAGTTCATTGGCAAAGCCGCCCCGGCTGCTGATGGCGCCTGTCTCGACGCGTATGAACACCTTGAGCAAGGCCGTGAGCGTGAACAGTCCGAATGCAATAACGCCCATCGTGACAAAGATTTCCACCCAGGTGGGCAGGTATTCAACCACCTCGCCCAGCGGGGAGGGAATGAAGCCGGGAATGACGAGTCCGAGACCCTTCTCCACCCAGATGGCAACGAAGAGCGCGAGGCAGGCCGGTACGAGCACGGCCTGGTTTTCACGCATCGAGCGGACGGAGATCAACGCCGTGGCAATCACATTGCATACCACGGAGGTCCAGATGAAGGGGGTAACGGCATGATGACCTTCGAGTCCGAAGAACAGGTAGCGTGCATGGGAAGTGTGTTCCGAGCTCCAGTAGAATTCCTTGAAGATTTCGGAAAAGAGCATGATCAGGTTGGCGTAGGCCGCAAACATGACAATCATGGAAAGCTTGTGGGTCGTGTCGTCCGAAATCCTGAAACCCGAGCTGCGGCGGATGATGCTGAAGATGACAATGATCAGCGCCGGACCGGCTGCAAAGGCCGACGCGAGGAAGCGTGGGCCGAGTATGGCCGAGCTCCAGAAGCTCTTGTCGGGGGCGCTCACCAGCAGGAAGGCGGTGACCAGGTGGATGCCGAATGCCCAGAATACGGAGAGGATAACGAAGGGAACGTATTTTTTCTTGTCGGGCTGGCGACCGTTGTAGTGGCAGTTGAGGATGTAGGCCGGGATGCAGAGATTGAGCACGAGATAGCCGTTGAGCACAAGCACGTCCCACGTGAGCATCGATTCCGGGAAGTGGAAGTACCCAATGACGGGAAGCATGTGCCAGAAACGCAGCACGCCGCCGAGATCGGCGAGTACGAACATCAGCGCCATCACCAGTGCGGCCACGGCCGTTCCTTCACCGATTAAGACCACCTTGGAAAAATCCTTGTCCTTCATGACGTAGGCCGGAATCACCAGCATGACGCCCCCGGCGGCGACGCCGACGAAGAAGATAAAGTTGCTGATGTAAATGCCCCAACTCACATGGTCGTGCATGCCGGTGGCGCCCAATCCGTCACGGTACTGGACCGCATAACCGAAGGCACCGGCAACCATCAGGGCGAAGAGCGCCCCCAGCCAGATGTAGTACGCCACGGATCCGGTAAATACCGCGAGCAGCCCGTTCATTATAAACTTAAAGAATGCTTTCATTCAAAACACCAGGATTCAGCGTCACAGCCGCGTTAATCCGAGAAGTACCAGAACTTGGGTTCCGTCCCCAAATCCTCCTTCAGGCGGAATACTTTCTTATTAGCGAGGATCCAGCGGATCTCGCTGTCGGGGTCGAGCAGATTGCCGAAGACGCGTGCGCCCGTAGGGCAGGCTTCGGCGCAGGCGGGCAATCTGCCCTGCCGCGTGCGCTGGATGCAGAACGTACACTTTTCCATGACGCCCTTGGTTCGCATGCGGTTGCCGAGATAGTGCTGATAGGGATTGATCTCACCTGCGGGCACTTCCGGCTCCGTCCAGTTAAAACGGCGCGCAAAATAGGGGCAGGCGGCCTCGCAGTAGCGGCATCCGATGCACCAGTTATAGTCGACGACGACGATGCCGTCGGGCTCGGTCCAGGTGGCACCGGTCGGGCAGGCCTTGGTGCAGGGCGGATTCTCGCAGTGGAAGCACTGCGTGCCCAGGTAGTATTTCCCGTCCACGGGGACCTCGTGGGAATATTCCGTATCACCTTCGTGGACACTGCCAACCCCGCCCTCCATTTCGAACAGTTTGATGTACTGCATGTTGCTGGCGCGGTCCTGATTGTTTTCCTTTACACAGGCCTCGACACACTTACGCGATCCCTCGCAGCGCGAAATGTTGAAGGCATAGCCGAACAGCACGCCGGGACGCGCATCGGTGCTGTCGATCTTCACGTCAACGCCATACTGCAGCCTGGCCTTGCGTTCGAAGCGGGCGATGGTCGCGGCCCGCTCCTCTTCGGTCATGACGCGGTAGTATTTCTGGAAGATCTCGTCTCGCTTGATTCGCTTGAGTTCTTTTTCCTTCTCAGTAGAAGCAGCCGCTATTGCACTCGAAGCCGCTGCGGTGGCTGCGCCGCCGAGCAGTGCCGTCAGCGCGCCGCGCCGGGTTCCCTTTCTCTTCAGCGCCATGTCGGCAAAGCATTTATCCGACGAAGGGCAGCTGCTGCACCCGGATTCGTTCCTGTCCAAACCATTCTTCATTTATGCAGTCCTTTCACCCGTTCGGGCACCAGCGTCGGCTGCGCCAGCGGGATCGACTTGCCGCGGGCCGGTGCATGCGGATTGTGACATGCCGAGCAGTTATTGATGACCCGAACGCCGTTCCACCCGCTGACACGCTTACCGTGCGCCCCGCCGAGCCATGAGTGATACTGGTCCTTGTGGCAGCTGCCGCACAGCAGGTAGCCGGATTCCAGCACGGCTTCGCGATCAACGACGGAAACGAGTTTCACGGGATTTTCCTTTTGATGGCACGAAAAGCATTCCATGTCGGGTGCGTGGTGAATCGCGATATCCCAATGTGCATCCTGTCCGGGCGGAAGCGTTTCATCGCGGTAGGGTTCCTGTCCCGGCTTGTGGCAGCGGGCGCAATCCTTGCGTTCCGTATCGGGGCCGGCCACGTAAACCTCCTCATAGCCCTCCACCTGCAACGGCACGGCGCGGAACCGGTCAATGACCATCTGCCGCGTGAAACCATCCTGTTTCAGCGGCTCGCCGAAGCGGGGCGGCGGCTCCTTGCTGCAGCCCGCGAGCGCAGCGATCAACACCATTCCAATGACACTACTTTTCAGCATGGGCTATCCGGGGATCGAACGTAGAATGAAACCGGGGGCACTCTTCCTGCGGTACGTGGCACTGCTGGCAGTTTTCACGCTCGGGATGCGAACTGCGGATCTCCACCACCGCCTGCGGGCCTACATGGCACGACTTGCAGTCGGAGCGCAGATGCAGCGAATGCGGCAGCTGGAGCGGACCGCCGGCAATGGACTGCCGGCCGCGCTTCGGCGGTTCAGGCACCGCCCAGTCGGTCTGCACAAACATCGTCTCAACCAGTTGCGGAACATGACACTGACGGCAGTTTTCGAAGTCCGGGTGCGGAGTGACCGGCGAGTAGGCGTTGTATTCAGGTACAAAGCCACCGTCCCTGTGGCAGGAGAGACAGTCGTATGCAATCACGCCATCGTTGGCTACCGGATGGGGGATGATCGGCGGCGCACCGGGATAGGCGCGGCGGCTGTAGTATTGTTCCAGTGTGCGAACCTTGGCACCGGGGCGTGGATTCTCACCGTAGGCCGTAAGTGCGATGCGGGGCGGGGGATTGGGATCCTGAACCGGACGCTCTGACTGCACGGTTTTCCAGGAGCCGTGTTCCACCACGGCTTCCGGCTCATGCGGCCGGGCCGCGAGTCTGCCGCGCACGCCGAACAGGACGCTCGCCGCCAGCGCGACGAATCCACCGAGGATCAGCGCCCCGGTGAGTGGGGATGCGTTTTTGGCACTCATATCCGCTCAACCTTGATGGCGCATTTCTTGTAGTCGGGCTGCTTCGAATAGGGATCAAATGCATCCAGCGTGACCTGGTTGATCAACAGGTTTTCGTCGAAGAACGGTACGAAGACGGACATCGACGGCGGATTGCCGCGGCCGTTGATCCGCGCCTTGATATCCAGCGAACCCCGGCGGGAAGTCAGGCGAACCATGTGGCCGTCGACGATGCCCATGCGCCGGGCGTCTTCGGGATTGATCTCGACGTATGATTCGGGCACGGCCTTGTTGAGCACCGGGATACGACGGGTCATCGAGCCGGTGTGCCAATGTTCGATTACACGGCCTGTGCAGAGCCAGAACGGATATTCCTCGTCCGGTTCCTCTGCGGCGGGCTCGTACGGGCGGGCATAGATCACGGCCTTGCCGTCGGGCTTGCCGTAGAACTCGAAGCCGGAACCCCTCTTTACGGCGGGGTCGTACTTTTCATTGTAACGCCACTTGGTTTCCTTGCCGTTGACGTACGGCCACTGTAGACCCGGATATTTCCGCAGTTCCTCGTATGGCGCCATGCCATGCTTCATGCCGGCCTGATGCAGACGGTACTCTTCGTAGATCTCCTTGATGTGCGTTTCGTAGGCATAGGGGAATTCCTTGGTGAAGCCCATGCGGCGAGCCACTTCGATGATCTGCCACGTGTCGCTCATCGCTTCGCCGGGCGGTTCGACCAGCTGGTCGAAGTGCTGGGTGCGGCGCTCGGAGTTGCCATACATACCTTCGCGCTCGATCCAGCAGGCTGCCGGCAGGATGACGTCGGCGACGGCGGTCGTCGGGGTGGGGTAGACATCGGAAACCACGATGAAGCGATCCTCCTTCAGGCACGCCGGATTGTAGCGGTTGAGCTTCGGCATCGTCTGCATGGGATTGGTAACCTGCGTCCATAGGAAACGGATTTCACCGCGGTCAATGGCTCGGAACATCTCGACCGTATGATAAGTCGGCTTGGCGGGAATGCGCTCGACCGGCACGCCCCAGATGCTGGCGGCATGTTCCCGGTGCTCGGCATTCATCACGACTCCGTGCGGGAGCTTGTGTGTGAGCGTACCCACCTCACGGACGGTACCGCAGGCGCTCGGCTGGCCGGTCAGGGAGAAGGGGCTGTTGCCGGGGGTCGAAATCTTGCCGGTGAGCAGATGGATGTTGTAGACAAGATTGTTGATCCAGGTACCGCGCGTGTGCTGGTTCATGCCCATGCACCAGAAGGAAATCACCTTGCGGTTCGGGTCGCCGTAGAGGCTGGCAAGCAAACGGATCGCTTCAGCGGGCACGCCGCTGATCTGCTCCGCCTTTTCCGGGGTGTAGTCATCCAAAAAAGCCCGGTAGGCTTCGAGGTCGATCGGCTTGGTTTCCTCGGTCACCTTGAAATGATCCTCGAGTCCGTAGCCTATGCTGGTCTTGCCCTCCATGAAGTTGACGTGTTTGTTGACAAACTCCCAGTTGACCTGGTCGTTCTTCAGCAGCTCGTGGCAGATGGCGTTGGCCACGGCGAGGTCGGTCTGCGGGCGGAACGTGAACGTATGGTCTGCCGCACGGCTGGTACGCGTTTCGCGGGTGGACAGGTCGATGATTTTGACGCGCCCGGGATTGCGGCGGCGATGGTCGAGACAACGTGAAAAGAGCACAGGGTGCATCTCGGCCATGTTGTTGCCCCACAGCACATAGGTGTCGGTCTTTTCGATGTCATCGTAACAGCCCATCGGCTCGTCCGCACCGAAGGTGGTCAGGAATCCGGTGACGGCGCTGGCCATGCAGAGGCGTGCATTGGCTTCAAGATTATTGGTTCCGATGCAGCCCTTCATGAATTTGCTGGCGACATAGCCGTCTGGGATCGTCCATTGTCCGGAGCCGTAGAGGGCGACGGAATCCTTGCCGTGCTTCTCGATCGTCTCCTGCATTTTAGCGGCAACGAGATCAAGCGCTTCCTGCATCGGTACCGGTTCCATCCTGCCGTTGCGTTTGACGTAGGCCTGCTTGAAGCGGTCGGCGGCATAAAGCACCTGCACCGAGTGCAATCCTTTCACGCAGCCGAGTCCTCGGCTGACCGAGGAGGCCGGATCGCCCTTGACTGCCACGGCGCGTCCGTTCGACAAGCCGACGAGCAGGCCGCAGCCCACGCCACAGAAGCGGCAGGGGGTTTTTCGCCATTCGATACCCGCATCCGATGTGTTGACCAATTGGCCGAAACTGACACCCGGAACCATGGCGGCGGCAGATGCGCAGGCTGAAGCCAATGCGGCTTTCTTCATGAAGTTACGACGATCCATTAGTCAACCTCCCCTTCCGGTATGTCCGCAAAGCTGATCGCGATGCAGCTGATTTTGTCATTATTCTTCAGTTCCCCATATAGGCGCTTGTCCGCCTCTTTATCGGGAGTGTCGGTGACGAGGACAATCACCTCACGTCCATCGGACGGATAGGCATCGCACCCCGTTTTGCTGGATAACTCCTCTTGAAGCGCGTCGAACCGGCCTTCGACGGCATTGATCACATAGCTGCAAATCGGCATGTCAAACCTCCCCATTGAGAATCAAAGTGCTCATGATTCGGAGAGGGTAGGCGCTATGCGCTGTCAAAACCTTGATCCATGTCAAGGTTTCGGGCTTCAGGTTCGATTTTCCTCGTAGGCGTCGAGGTCGTCTTTGGTATTGAGGTTGAAGTACCAGTCGCCGTCGATATCGATGTACTGGACATCCAGCACATCGAGCAGGGCATGGACGGCAAGCTTTCCGGCGGCGAGACGCCCCGCGATTTTTTCATGCACCGCTTTGCGGTATACGGCGAAGAGCGGCTGCTTATGGCCGTCCGGCAGCACCGGGACGACGGCCTCATGGCCGCTGATCGCCCGCAGCATACGGCGCACGAAGGGAAGGTGGATCTCCGGAATATCGCAGGCGGTGACAAAATTGAGTTCATGAGCGGAAGCCACTAATGCCGACATCAGTCCCATCAGCGGACCTTTACCCGGTTCAAGATCCTCAACAATGGGGTAGCCGGCAAAGGCATGCTTTTCCGGGTTGCCGCTCACGATCAGTTGGTTGAAATGGGGTGCCAGCTGACCGGCGACGGTGGCGACCAGCGGCTGGCCGTGTACATGCATGACGCTCTTGTCCTCGCCCATGCGCCGGCTGGCTCCGCCGCTGAGCACGATGGCGGCAGCATGTTCCTTCAGGCCCCAGCGGCCGTTTTCAAATACCAGCGCTTCGGGCTGCAGATCCCAGCCGTTGCCATCGACGTTGACCAGTCGGTCGGCCAGATGGGCGACTTCATGGCAGGAGGGCTTCAATTTATCATTATGTTCCTGGATGATGAAGAAGAGGCCGGGTTCGATAAAGTTGCGCGAACCACCGGACTCGCAGACCAGGCAGGCGTTTTCCAGGTCGACGTAGTCCTCCTCCATGGTCTTGAACAATGCATCCAGCGCCTGCTCGAGATAGCTGCGCTTGGCACGAAGCCAGTAGACCCGATCCGCACCGGCACGATACATCCTGTGCGTGTCCTTGTTGTCGTCACCGGATTTTTCGTGCGTGACAACAAAGTTTCCTTCGATGGACCGGTAGGTCTTTGTCAGCAGCTGGTCGGCCTGAATCGAGCCTTCCACATCGTCGAAGGCGGTGACCTTTATCCCAATCACAGGCGACGTCAGGTTCTGTTCCCTGATAGCCTGACAAAGAAATTGCGTCTTGCCCAGGTTGCGGCCGGCCGCACCCGCCATCAGCATGTTAGGCATTCGTTTCATGGACTGCATACTACGATGCTGGAGGTCGGATTTGAACCCCGGAATACATGAAATACTGAACGGGCATTTGTAGGGCGGGAATGGTTAACGACCTTCCCGCCTTACGTGCACATCAGGCGGGAAGGCTTCCGCCCTACAAACATCTTACGAACAGACCTTCTCCGGATCACAGATATGCAGTTTGTCCAGTTCCTCCTCGCTCGGCAGCTCGATGAAGATCTTGCCTTCGCGGATATCGACCGGGAACGTTGTAATGCTCAGTTCGGGATCATTCAGACCTTCACCCGTCTCGAGCGAGAACGCGCGCTTGTGCATCGGGCAGACCACCTTCGGCAGGCCGGCGACGTCGCCGAGCAGGCCGCGCGCGAGCACCATCTCGCGCTTGTGCGGACAGAGATTCTGACAGGCAAACCATTTACCAAGCTTAGTGAAGTTGAAGACGGCAATCTGGTGGCGGCCGTATTTGAGCGTTTCGCCGCCGTCGGAGGGAACCGCGGAGGCTTCGCCGAAGCACACCCACTTTTTATCGACATCGGGTACGGGTTCGGCCTTCAATGGCTGATAGTCCTTCCACGGGGCCGGCTGTTTCTGTCCACGCACTTCCACAAACCTGACGGGATCATTGCCCTCGCTGTTGGCGTAATGATGGAACAGCTTCAGCTTTTCGGGATTGTTGACCGTTTCCTTCCATTCGCACTTGTACGTGTCTACAATGTGCTGCATGTCGGCCTCTAGCTGGTCGTTGATGCCGAGTGCGTCGTTGATGACAACATCCTGCACATGCTTCAGGCCGCCTTCGAGTTTTTCAATCCATGTGGCGGTACGCGTCAGCTTGTCCGCCGTGCGGACGTAATACATCAGGAACCGGTCGATATACCGTATGGCGGTCTCATCATCGATGTCCGACGCGAAAAGATCCGCGTGGCGGGGGGTGACGCCACCATTGCCGCAGACATACATCTTCCAGCCCTTTTCCGTTGCGATAAGGCCGACGTCCTTGCTCTGAGCTTCTGCACATTCGCGAACGCAGCCGGAGACGGCCAGCTTGAGCTTGTGCGGGGACCGCAGCCCCTTGTAACGGTTTTCAACACGGATCGCCATACCGACCGAATCCTGCAGTCCGAAGCGGCACCATGTGCTGCCGACGCAGCTTTTAACGGTTCGGATGGACTTGCCGTAGGCCTGACCGGTTTCAAAGCCGGCGTCGACGAGTTCCTTCCAGATCGCCGGCAGCTGGGATACATGTGCGCCGAAAAGGTCGATACGCTGCCCGCCGGTAACCTTGGTGTACAGGTTGTATTTCTTGGCTACTTCGCCGAGAACGATCAGCTGGTCGGGGGTGAGCTCGCCGCCGGCCACGCGCGGCACGATGGAGTAGGTGCCGTTGCGCTGTATGTTGGCCAGGAACCTGTCGTTGGTATCCTGGATCTGCGCATGGTTTACCACATAGTCGTTCCGGATCGATGCCAGAATGGATGCGATCGCCGGTTTGCAGATTTCGCAGCCGGTTCCCTTGCCGTGGCTGGCAAGTATTTCGTCGAACGAACCGGCACCGGTAACCTTGACAATGTTGAAAAGGTCCTGGCGCGAATATTTGAAGTGTTCGCAAAGGGAGGTGTCGATCTCGACACCCTTCTTCTTGAGTTCACCTTCGAAGACATCCTTTGCTACCGCCGCACAGCCGCCGCATCCGGTGCCGACATGGGTCAGATCCTTGAGCGCGCCAACACTTGCAATCCCATGGTCGTCGATGGAGTTTCTGATGGTTCCGGCCGTAACGTTCTTGCAGGAGCAGATGATCTCGTCATCGTCGTATTCAATGGCCACATCATGGTGGCCACCGGTTTTGACGAGCAAGGTTTCCGGCTCTTCCGGAAGCTCCATGCCCTTTTTGCAGATCTGCGTCAGCAGGCCGTATTCCGACGCATCGCCAACGAGGATCGCGCCTTCGAGTTTCCTGCCGTCTTTCGACAGCACGAGCTTCTTGTAGATACCGCGATGGCTGTCGTATACCGCCACCGCCTTGGTGTGCTCCTCGGGTTGCAGCGGGTCACCTGCACTGGCGACGTCAACGCCCATCAGCTTGAGCTTGGTCGACATGTCCGCGCCTGCGAAGAGCTTCTTTTCATGGCAGAGATTGGCCGCGGCCACGTCGGCCATGTCGTACCCGGGTGCCACGAGGCCGTAAATCATCTCATTGAACAGAGCCACTTCGCCGATGGCGTAGATGTGGTGATCGGAGGTGCGCATGCGATCATCGACCACAATGCCGCCCCTGATGCCGACTTCAATATCTGCCGCGCGGGCGAGTTCATCGTTCGGACGGATGCCGGCCGAGATAATGATGAGGTCTGCCTGGAGGAATTCGTCGCCTTCGAAGGCGAGTCCCTCTACCTGGTCTTCGCCGGTAAAGCCGAGCGTAACCTTGTTCGTGAGAACATTGACTCCGAGATCCTCGATAAGGTGCTGGAGAATCAGGCCGCCGCCGGTATCGACCTGCCTCGCCATCAGCCGCGGTGCCCGCTCGACGACGGTCGTTGCCAGCCCCATGTCGAACACCGCCTTGGCCGCTTCCAGGCCAAGCAGCCCCCCGCCGATCACCGCGGCCGTCATCGAGTTTTCAGCATATGCCCGGATCGCCTCAAGATCCTCGATGGTTCGATAGACGAATACGCCCTTGAGATCGGTGCCTTTGATAGGGGGGACGAACGGGCTTGAACCGGTGGCAAGTACGAGGTGGTCGTAGGAACACTGCCTACCACTTTGTGTTATAACAGTCTTATGCTTCCTGTTGATATCGACCACCCGGTCGCCGAGGTACAGCTCGATACCGTTATCCTCGTACCAGCTCGAGTCGGCGAGCAGAAGCTCGTCGGCCGATTCCTTTTCAAAAAACGAAGTCAATTGGACACGGTCGTAGGCAGGGCGTCGTTCTTCGCCGAGAACCGTAATTTGAAACCGCTTGTTTTTGTCATATTCCAGCAATCGTTCGCAGAACCGCAGGCTCACCATACCGTTCCCGACCACCACCACACTGTGCTTGGTCAAACTCACTCACATCCTCCTGAGATAAAATACGTAAAATAGAATAATCATGCTCGCCTATGCACGGTGTGTGCCAGACGAGGTAAGCCCTCTGGAGGTTATCGTAAGCAGTTTAATACAAGAATCTAATGACTATTATAGGCGATACGCTTGAATGTGATTTATCAACATATATGGGGATAAATATATATCGAATGACATTATTGTATCTTTAGTCGTGCCATTTCTCGAATCAGGGGGAACTGGCAATGTCTTTCAGCCATTGTCTAGAACCGCTGCATGGCCAGACACTTGAAAAGCACCCATATCGGCGCGTTCTCGGTCAGGCCAAGATCCTGTTCGGTGCCGGGAGTTATTTCGGCAAAGAGGGTGCCGACCGGGGTTTCGAGGTGACAAATGGAACGGTCGGAGACGTGGACAATGTGCCGCACGAAACCCTGAAGCTGATTGCGCATGGAAATGGCGTCAACCCGATCCATAGCCAGCGCAATCTGATTGGCTGCAATGCCGACATTAATCGACTCTCCCACCTCGCGCTCAGGAACAAGTTCCATTTCGAGGGTGGCCTCTGAGCTTCCGGGCTGCGCCAGGGTTGTGATACCGCGCGCGTGGTCATGCTTCAGCACGCAGAGATTAATCAGGTTGGTCAGGTTTGCCCCTTTCAATTCCTGCAGTGTCCCCGGATGTTGAGCCAGCTTTTCGAGCGCATCGTTTCCAACCACCGACCCTTCGCGCATAAGCATCAGGTGGTCAGTGAGCTGAAGGATATCCCCCAGATCATGACTTATGAGGATGGTAGGTATCTGTAAGATCCGGTGCACTCTGGCGAGGAAAGGAAGTATCTGCAACTTGAGCGAGACATCGAGTCCCGCAACCGGTTCATCCATCAATAGCAGTCGCGGATGAGCCAGCAGGGTGCGCCCCATGGCGATGCGCTGTTTTTCGCCGCCGGACAGCTGCTCCACCGAACGGCCGATCAGATGACTGATGTCGAGCAGGTCTACAATGTCGTCATAACTGTATGGGCGGTCGATCGTCCTGTGTTTCACACGTTCGCCGGCGCGCAGGTTCTCCGCGACCGACCAGTGTGGAAAAAGGCGTGCATCCTGGAAAACGAAGCCGATATTGCGCTTGTGCGGCTTCACGAAGAGATGCTGGTCGGCATCAAACAACACGTCCCCGTCGAGCGTAATACGTCCGCCGTCCGGGCGTACCAGCCCGGCCAGGGCGCGGAACAGTGTGCTTTTTCCACATCCCGACGGACCGAAGATTCCAAGTGCCGATTCCATGCACCGGAATTGTGCATCGAGCAGGAACTCGCCCTGTTTCAGGTATATGTCGACATCGAGTTTCATGGTGCGTATTGCGTCATTCTTACTGCATATCACTTACTACGTATTGATATACCTTACGGGACGGATTGTTTTACAGCTCTTTACACACTGCGTAGTCAGCAGCACTATCCTTTCTCCAGCTTTCTTTTGGCTCGCCGTGTCAGCCACTCGGATATAAGCAGGCTTGCAAAGCATAGTATCAGGGACCATACGACCATACGCATGGCGAACGACTCACCGCCGGGAACCTGAAGCGCGGAGTAGATCGCCAGCGGCAGGGTCTGGGTTGCACCTTCGATGTTTCCGGCAAACGTGATGGTGGCGCCGAATTCGCCGAGACTGCGTGAAAAGGCCAGCAGCATGCCGCCGAGCACACCCGGCCACGCCAGTGGCAACGTAATGCATAGAAATACACGCAATGGATGGTAGCCCAGTGTCTGGGCGGCCTCCTCGAGCCGCTGGTCGACCAGGGCAATGGCCAGACGAACCGAGCGCACAGCCAAAGGAAAGGCGACGATGGCCGAAGCGAGCACCGCACCCTGCCAGGTGAAGACCAGTCGAATGCCGAACCATTCATCGAGGGGCCGGCCCAGCCAGCCATTGCGGCCGAAAAGCACCAGCAGCAGATAACCTGTAACCACGGGTGGAATGACCAAGGGCGCATGAACGAGGCTCTCCAAAGCAACCTTGCCGTGGAAATCCCGGCGGGCCAGCAGCCAGCCCAGGAATACGGCTGGAACCGCGGTCACAACCGCAACACCGGTGGCCACTTTCAATGAGAGCCAAAGCGCGCTCCATTCGGCTGGCGTTAAGCTGAACATGTATGGACTACTCCGATGACTCCTGTGGAATTGTGAACCCGTAATGTTTGAAAATGACTGCGGCGCCTTCCGATTTCAGAAACGCCATAAACGCGTCGGCCGCAGGTTCCGACTTTCTGAGGCATGCCGCCGGATAGACGATCGGAGCATGAGATCCGGCGGGCAGGGTGCCGATAACCTTGACCTGGTTCGATCGCAAGGCATCGGTTCGGTAAACGATGCCGGCATCGACTTCACGCCGCTCGACATACATCAGTACGGTGCGGACATTGGCTCCTTTAATCAGTTTTCCATCGATCGCATCGATCCACTCCAGCGACTCAAGTGCGGTTTTCGCATAGGCACCGGCCGGAACGCTTATTGGGTCGCCCAGAGCCAGCCGGCCCGCAAGGTTCCCGGGGAATTCCTCATAGGTGAGGGTGCTGTCGTTCGGCGCGATCAGTACCAGCTCATTGCCGGCCACATCAGTTCGTGTTTTCACATCAATCAAATCTTTGTCTTGAAGATAGTCCATCCAGGCCACATTGGCGGAAACGAAGAGATCGGCCGGTGCGCCGGCATCGATCTGGCGTGCGAGTGTGCCGGAGGCTGCGTAGTTAAAGCGGACCTCCTCGCCGTTCTTTTCTTCGAAGCGGACGGCTAGCTCATTCATGACATCGGTCAGGCTGGAGGCTGCAAACACCGTCAGTCTGGCCGATGCGACCATGGCACTAGCGGCAGCAAAAATCAGAATGGCGAACAACGTTTTCATTTTTTCGCCGCCCAACCTATCGTGTTCGGGCTTTACGTCAAGTTTGCAATTCCCTGCCGCACGGAATCCGCGGGATCGTGGATGCGCTGACGAGGACCTGCATCAGAGGCGGGGCGGGTAGTATTCATGGCGCTCTTCCGGAGTCTTGCTCTGATAGTAATAGAGCTGCTGTTGCCGGAAGCGTGCGACATCTCATTTACCTAGACGGCAAATAATCACCAACACGAGCTTCACCTGGAGCGGAACGGACGAAAACTGCATTGTGCTTAGTACACGCCAATACAATGGCATGGTGCTCAACGACCTGACGGTCGAAACGATTCCGGAACCGGCCACATTGAGTCTTTTCGCCCTGTTCGGAGGGGCCGCGATAATGATTCGCCGACGGTATAAACGCTGACGCGCTCATATTTTGGTTATAAGGGCGGCCATGTTTGTGGCCGCCTTTTCGTGTTTGTACGGATCACTCCGGCCGTATTGGCCAAGGCGCCCGTCAGATTCTCCGGTACCTGTTGCGTTGAAGGCTGGATTTCAACGAGAGCGGCGGCTCCTCACGTTTCCACATCGGCATTGCACACGGAAGTAAGGCTTCGTTGCATAAAACCGCTTCGAATCAGGGATTTGCTGAAAAACGCACTGCGACGTCCTTTGTGCCGTGTCACCTGTTCATGTGACATGACATATCCAAGCTAATGAGTATTGTGCGATTATCTGGATGGATTCTGATTATCTGGATCTAGGAAAAGATAGTTCGATAAGTGATACATAATGGAGGAGAACATGAAAAAATGGATGAGTGTGCTTGCGGTCGCGATGATCGTACCTCTGGGAGCATCGGCCACCCTGTTGTTCCAGGATACGTTTGATCGGGCGGACAGTACGAATCTTAATGCATCGGCGTTGGGGAAGTCCGGGATTTATTCCGCGGCCCAGTACGTTGAGGTTACTGATAACCTGATTACGAATGATACATTCACGAACATCGGCGGGAACCGGCTTAGTATGGCCGATGGACCGAATGCATCCGACCTGCATATTAACCAGAATTTTGCCGTTTCGGAGATATCCAGTGCGGGAGGATTCCGGGTTACATTGAACGGATTGCGCAATGACGGCCTTGGCGATGGAAGTGCATTTTTCGCCGGATTTGGAGTCGGGATCAGTGCTGCGGAGTCTTCCATGTACGGCTTTGACTACAACTCATCGGTATTATCGCCAGGTTTGAAGGGTTATCAGGACGGTAGTATAGCCGGATCAGGCGTAGCCGATTGGTTCCTCGCACTCAGTCGCGCCAATGGAGGCAATGACCAGCGCTTGACCGTTGAGGTGTGGAAGAATGGCCTCCGAGTTGAGAGTTTTGCTACGGATGATAATGGACTTTTATTCTTTACCACCGATCCTGAAGCGGCGGCGATATCGGTCGATTTTGCCGTCACTGGTTTTGGTGCCGGAGCAACGGTTGTTCCCACGATCTATGCCGGTGATCGCACATTTGGCAGCACAAATGATCTATCCTTTGCATGGACGGATGCGGATTCCAACTACATCGGTCTGGCCGGGCGGGAAGGAGGCGAAGGTTGGTCGATGGATGCATTCTCAATAGAAGCGATTCCTGAACCGGCTACATTTAGTCTATTTGCTCTGTTCGGTGGAGCCGCGCTGATGATTCGCCGAAGGTATAAACGTTGACACGCATATCTGCCTGCCAAAAAGGCGGACATGGTTATGGCCGTCTTTTTCTCAGGCTTGAGCAGATTATAGCGGACGTGCAGCTGTTGTTAATCGCATAACATCCACTGCCGGTCGTGGTTGGCTTTTTAACTCGTTTTTAGAAAAGCGACTTACGCACATATTCTGAGGTATCCAATGAGGGTTAGAAGCAAGGTTTTGGTTGTCGGTTCGGCATGCATGGGTCTTCTTGCCGCCAACGCCGAAGTATTGTTCTCCGACAGTTTCAACCGGCCGGACAACTTCGATATCGATGCCGTCAGTACGGGAATGGGTGGATCGGCAGCGCCTATGACCTATTCCGAAAGCGACAGCATCGCAGGGGTCGATGGCCTCACGCAGGTATCCAGCAATGTTCTTTACACGGCCTATGGTCCGAATGCCTCCGTCATCGGACTGACCTCCCATAATTTTATCGACGTCTCTATTCTGAGTGCAGGTGGGTTTAGTATATCCATGGATGTGCAGACGCTGGGGGGCGCTGCCGACCAAGACCGCTACGCAGGATTCGGCGTGGGCCTGTCGAGTTCCGAAATCAGCAATCTGGGCTACGACTACAACACCAATTCCAGCCCGCGCGGGCAATGGGACGGTACGCCGGGCGGCGTGGCCGATTTCTACGTCAGTTGGTCCCCGTACGACAACGGCATCTTCGACTCCATCCAGATCTTCACCGCCGACACCACCGGCGGCTCGGAATTCACGACGCTTCCCGACGGCATTGCTGACGGCACGTTCGGAACCCTGCGGGCCGATTTCTTTGTGAGCGATTTCAACGCGGGCTCCATGGTCAACGTTGATGTTTTCTTCAACGATGTGTTGATCACCAGCACGAGCTTCCTCTGGAATGGAACCGGCGAAAACTACATCGCCCTTAGTTCGCGCCAGAATACGGGAATCGTGATCGACAACCTGGAAATCACGACCGATGTAACGCCGCCGCCGGAACCTTATTCCCAGTTGCTCTTTTCAGATTCGTTTGCCCGCTCAACACTGCCCAGCAACGATCTCGATGCAGATATGGGCGGCATGGGCGGGCTGCTGGTCAGCAACGGGACGTTTACGGCAGGAAACACCTGGCTGGAGCCGCAGGACGTGGCTGACGCCGAAGACACGCGAACCAGGGTGGACAGCGCCAACGGCGGCGAACTGTGGTTGGCCAACGGCACCGGCACCTCGCATGCGATGCTCGACCATAACTTCGTCGACGACGCCATCCTGACCAACGGTCGCTTTCGCGTCGTCCTCGACCGGATCAATATCGACAGTGCCTCGAACGAGCGCCATCTAGGTTTCGGCGTCGGCACTACCTACGCTGAAGCCACGGGCTACGGGGACCGCTACCTGCAAGGCGTGGCCGACCTGTTTGTCTCCACCACACTGGACGGGGGGGAAGTCGAGGTTCGGCAGAACGGTGTATCCGTGTTTCTGGAAAACGAAGGCGTGGATCTGAATGGAGCCACGCTCTCCGCTACCTTCGATATTATCGATTTCAACGCAGGCTCCCCTGTCCAGTACGAAATTTTCCTGCAGGATTCCGATTTCAACGGCGGCTTTGAAACGAGCATTACCAGCGGTACCTTTTACTGGAGTGACTCCAATGCCAACTACATTGGCCTGGACGCGCGGGCCAGCACGCGCGCCATCGGCGACAACTTTGCGATCTATGCGGAAGAAGGCGGGATCAATGGCTATGTAACCACCCTGCATGCCGACCCCGTCGTGATTGAAGGCACCGATACCGTTTCGCTGGTCTGGACGGCCTACAACTTCCCGTCCGGCTCAACCTATGGGGTTACGGCCAATAAGGCTGTTACCTGGTCTGGCGGCAATCAAACCGGCAGCATTACCGCTCCCACCGGTTCCGTCGATGCGGTGGTCTATGGAGCCAACGGCGATGTTACATTCACCATGGTCTTTTCCAACGAACTCAACGAAGCGGTTTCCACCAACATGGTGGATGTCCAGGTGTTCAAGAACAAGCGGCCTAATGTTATTGTCATTTTGTGCGATGACACCGGCTGGGGCGATTACGGGTGTTATGGCAGCGAAGTGAACACCCCCAACATCGATTCGCTGGCTGAAACCGGCCTGCGTTTCCGCAACTTTTACCAGGCGGCGCGTTGCTCGCCCTCGCGCTGTGCGATCCTTTCCGGTCTCTATACCCAGCAGGCGGCTGTAAGTCCCGCTGCACCGCTGCCCAACCTGCGCTCCGACAACAACGTGACGATTGCCGAGGTGCTTGGTGCGGCCGGCTATCACACCTACATGGCCGGCAAATGGCACATCGGAACGGCGGGCGACAAGGTGCCGCTGGCTCGTGGATTCGAGCATGCTTTTGGTTATGGAGCCAATGCAGCCGGCTCCAACACCGGGGCCACCTTTGGTTACTGGGATTCCTCCCTCTATCACCTGGTGTCGACCGGCAACGCAATTCCAGCGCACACCTTTACCAACCAGTTTCACTATTCCGACGCCATCGGCGACTATTCGGTCGATTTCATCAACTACAACGAAGCTTTGAACGACGGCAGGCCGTTCTTCCTCTATATGCCCTTCAACGCGCCTCACTGGCCGGTGAACGGCCCGGGTGCGCTGGCCGATAAATATACCGATGTCGGCCAGGATCCAGCCGGGACCAACGATGTGGATATCTGCCTGTATGAAGAGGGGTGGGACGTGATCCGTGAAAAGAAGTACCAGCGCATGCTGGATACGGGTGTGATCGATGAACGCTGGATCAATACCCCCCGCGGCGACTCCCCCGGCTATCCTACCGGCATCCCGATTCCTGATTGGGATACGCTTTCCCCGGCCCAGAAGAAGGATGAAGCACGCCGCATGGCGGTCTATGCAGCAATGATCGAACAGGTCGACAGCAATATCGGCAAGGTCCTCGCGCGCCTTGAGGAACTGGGAGAGCTTGATAACACCTTCATCTTCCTGGTCAACGATAATGGCGCGAACTACGAAGGCGGTGTGTTCGGCAACAGCGACAACCCGAATACCGGGGTCTGGGCTACCGCGGATTTGCCGGCCATGGGACAGCCTTGGTCCAAGTATGATGAACTGGGGATCTCCTACACGAAATATCCGCGCGTCAACATTGGCGGTGGCTGGGCCAACATCGGTAACATGCCGTACCGGTTGTTCAAGCACTTTACCCACGCCGGCGGGATTCGTACCCCGGCCATACTGCACTATCCCAACGGCATGGCCGAATCGGTCAAGGGCACCTGGACCGATGAAATCGGGCATCTGGTCGACGTGATGGCGACCGTGGTGGATGTGAGCGGCGCAGACTATCCTTCAAACTTCAATGGTCATGCGGTGCTGCCGATGGAGGGCGAAAGCCTCATGCCGGCCGCTCTCGGCGAACCGATGCCCGTGCGGGATATCGCTGTCGAACACGAAGCCAACCGCGCCTTCTTCCGCGGCAAGTGGAAATTTGTGACAAAGAATTTCAACTTTTCGGACGGCTCTTCGCCGGCGCACCAAGCCGAGCTCTACAACATCGAAGAGGATCCGTGCGAAATGAACAACCTGGCCTCCGTCGAGACGGAAAAGCTGCAGGAGATGGTCGTGGCATGGACCGCGTGGCTCCTGCGCGTCTACAACGTGAGCGATGTCTCGCAGTTGCCGGCGCCACAACAGTCCAAGTGGGGGCCGACGATCAACCTGGCGTACGACATCGTGGTGGATGCCAATCCGGCCATCGCCACGGGTCCGAAGGATTTGTTTACGGACACCTTTGCCCGGGCGGATGATGCGGATGCCGACGCCTTCTATCTGGGTATGCATGGTTCACGTTACTCCAGCCTGGGCCAGAACAACACCTATTACGAGGGGTACAATCCCGGCAACGTCTCGATCGCCGGCACGCAGTTGCGGATGGCCACGGCCGACAACGGCCTGATGCACAACTTCATTGGACAGGATATTCTGGATGCCGGCGGTTTCAGCGTCAGCCTTGCCGTGGTGGACGAGAGTTCCGCCACGTCGGCCGGATTCGGCGTGGGCTTGTCGCAGGCGGAAGCCTCCTCCCCGGGCGTAGCAAGCGCATCGGACGGCTATGTCGAACTGGATGCCGCCGGCTACCTCTCGTTCTACAACAACGGGTCGCTGCTGGGTTCCGTGAATGTAGGCAGTGCGACGGGACGCGTGGATGCGGCCTTTGCCTTTAACAGCTTCGCGGCATCGAGCAATGTTGCGGTTACCGTCTTCTTTAACGGGGAACCGGCGCTTTCCGGGCTTTCGTTTACATGGGACTCGACCGACCACAACTACATTGGAGTGTCGGCCGTCGCAGCGGGCTACGTCGATCTCGACAATCTTGCAATCCGCAAGCTGCCGATCGGCGACAGCATGGCCAGTCAGTATGCGCTCGATTCCGGTCTGGATGGCGACGACACCGATCCGGCCCGAGACACCGATGCCGACCGGCTCGACCAGTATGCGGAATGGATCTGGGGCGGCGATCCGAACGTGGCGGACTACGACAACTCGAAGGTGGTGCTCACCGAAGCCAGCTTGACCAACGGTTTCAACTTTACCTACCGCCGCCTCAGGAACGCCGCCGTCTACGACGTGGCATATGAGACCTTTGCCACGACCAGCCTGATGTCGAACGACTGGTGGACGGTGCCGGTGGAGGAGACCGGAACAGTCACCATACCGAGCAATACGAACTACGAAGTGGTCAATGTACGCATTCCGGACGACTACGCCGGCACGAACGAGGTGCTGTTCGTTCTGGTCCGGGCGGGGGCCTCGGATTGATTTTGGATTATGATCAGGCGCGGACTGGAAATCCCCCAAAAAAAAGGGGAACTGCGGTGGAATATCCGTGCGAATCGCTCAGGAGTCTGCATGGAGTGCGTGAGGCTAATATTGGCCACATGACTGAGTCGTCGAGAAAGGGTATGAAATATACTGGTTTCGCCAGAGAACATGGGTGTGCCTGCCTTGCCAGTGGGCCGGGATTTCCGAATGAACAGGGGTTAGGGACCCGGTACGTGAAGCAGCGTTCCGGATGAGGGCAGAAAAAAAACAAGAGGAGAACACATGAAAAAGCGGGTAACACTAACGAAGGTATGTACTTTGGCGGCTTTGCTGGCTGTGCCGTTTGGTTCGTGGGCAGACACCGTCCTTTTCTCGGACACTTTTGAGCGGGCTGACAACACCGACATTGATGCCGAGAGCGGAGGAATGAGTGGCCTGGCTGCTCCGATGACGTATTTTGAGTCGGATGTCCAGCCGGTGGTGAACAACGAGAACCTTACCACAATCACGGGCGGTAAGCTGGGTATGGCAACGGGTCCCAACATGAGCTGTGTCGGCCTCGCATCGTACAATTTCACGAACGACGTCATCCTGACGGATGGCGGCTTCAGAGTGTCCCTGGACATGGAAAAGCTGTTGTCGGCTCAGACCGGATTGGATAATTACTGTGGATTTGGCGTGGGTATATCGACCAGTGAGGTGGCCAACCTCGACCGCGACTTTAACACTGGCTTTGGTCCACGCGGAACATGGAGTGGTAGCAATCAAGGCGTAGCCGATTTCTACACGTGCTGGACCGTCAACGACGGAGGGGATGTCCAGATTTTCTTCGGGAGCTATATGGGGACGGGAACCCAGTTCACGGATGTGAATGTCGGCGATGCGGAAGGTGTTGTCCATAACCTGACGGCCGATTTCTATCCGGACGGCTTTGCCCTTGGCGACAATGTGCTTGTTTATGTGTACATTGACGATATGCATGTGGTCACTACAAACTTCACATGGAGCGGGGAAAACGAAAACTGCATCGGGCTTAGTGCGCGCATCAACAACGGATTTTTAGTGGACAATCTGCTGGTTGAATCTTTCGAGCCGGTTCCGGCCGTTTTCTCGTTTGCATCGGATCCGTCGGTTGCGGATATCACCTCCTCCAGCGAAGCAGTTTCGTTGTCGTGGGGTGCTGATTTCATGGACCCAGGCGCTACCTACACCATTACCGCCAACAAAGCGGTGATCTTCCCCTCTGGAAACACCGGTTCAGTTGCGAACGGGTTGAATAGTGTCGCGGCTACCGTTGACGGAACACTGGGCGACGTCGAATTCACCCTGGTCGTGGACAGTGGCGGCACCTTGCTGACGAACACCACCGTCGTATCCGCGGTTCACTACGCCCCGGCACTCACGAGCGTATTGTTCTCGGACACGTTCGATCGCACAACTACCACCAACTGGAATATCTCCGCCAGCAAGACCGGTGTCGGCGGAACGATCGCGGGCAGCCTGCCGAGTGGCGGATTCTGGCTGGAAACGCACCAGGACGCGAATATTTCCGACACCACTAATTGGAACGATTCGTGTGTCATTATCACAACAAATGCCAGCACTGAGACGGTATGTCGCATGTCCATCTCACTGGCCTCTTCGGTGGCGCTCGACTACAACTTCATTGATGCCGCCATACTGACCGACGGCGGATTCAGCGTGGCAATGGACCTGTCCAACTGGAACGGCGGTCCCGGCCGCGACTACTACTGCGGTTTTGGTGTCGGACTGTCGCATGATGAAGTGATGGGCCTGGATGACGATGCATCGGTTGGCTGCGCGCGCGGTTCGCTGACACGCGCAGCGGGCATCATGGGCGTAGCCGACTTGTGGGCCGGCGTGGGGCATTCCGGTTCCGGAAGTTTCCAGATCTTCTCGGAAGGGGTGCTGATTGATGAGATTCCGCTCACTGGCGATACCGGTAATGTCCGCATCGACTTCGGCGTGAATGACTTCAATGCCGGGTCGTTCGTGGCCTACAAGGTCTACTTCACCGACATTAAGGTGGGCGAAGGCTTTTTCCGCTGGAACAACTACAATGAAAACTACATCTGCGTTTCCAGCCGCATCGCAAACGGCGTGGACTTCGATAATGTTACCGTGGGAACGGTCGATGTACCGTTCACACCTCCGGTCCTGACCGTGCCCACCACGGCAACCATCGACATCTCGGACGGTTTCACAAATATCGTGGTGACGGCCGATGCCGCGAGCAACGTGGTCTGTCGCGTGGATACCAGGCAGGATTCGCTGGTGTACAGTACGAACGACTGGCAGATCCTGACCGAGTCTCCGAGAAGCGGGGGTGAAACCGTGCTGAACTATGATATGAACACCAACGTCACGATCAATGTTGATGCGACGGCCTATGGCTGGACCGACAATGCACCAGAGGGATACATTCGCATCAGACCTGTTGGCTGGAAGATGCCGGTAAACTAACACCGGCGTCCGACAGATTTATAGCATGAGGAAAGAGGGTCGCCGGACCCTCTTTCCCTCTTCTGCGCGGAGAATGTGGAGTACACGGGGGAGTTTCCAGGCAGCGCTGGGAACAGGCACGTGTGATTGATACAGGTCACGTGAGGATATGGGGTGATTAACTGACCCGCTATCCTTGAACCGGAGCGGAAGAGACGGCAGCTGTTGAACACGAACCGCATACGATTTTAGGTTGTCCATTCCCAATGGGGCATCTGGTTTACAGCTAAACAACCTATGCCTTGAAGATGAGGATACGTTATGAACCGAGCGACTATCTGGATGTTTGCCATCATGGTGACCGCGGCCTCAGTGCACGCGGAAACCTACTTCAGCGACAGTTTTGACCGACCGGACAACGTTGACATCGATGCCGCTTCCAGCGGGATGGCCGGTTTGGCATCTCCAATGACCTATCGCGAGAGCGACGGGATTGCCGGCTACAACGATCTGACGGCGATCATGGGCAATACGCTGCATCTGGCGGATGGTCCGAATGCCAGCGTCACGGGACTTGAATCCTACAATTTTACCAACGATACGATGCTGGGCGAAGGCGGTTTCAGCATCTCGATGACCCTTGCAGACAACGGTACGGGCACCGATCTTAACCGCTGGTGCGGTTTCGGCATCGGGCTCTCGGCAACGGAAATTGCCTCGCTCAATTACGATTTCAACTCCAGTGACGGACCCCGCGGCACATACGACGGGAGTTATCCCGGTGTGGCGGACTTTTTTGTGGATTGGTCGCCGGCCAATTCGGGGGAAATCCAGATCTTTACCTCTGCCTCAACAGGTGCGACGTCCTACTCCGTTTCCGCGGCGAACGGCGGGTTGCTGCAGGCTGATTTTTATTTCGATTCGTTCTCGGCTGGCGCCACCGTCGACTACACGGTCTATTTAGACGGCAACCCGGTGACCTCCGGAACCTTTGTCTGGAACGGGACAGATGAAAACTTCCTGACTCTCAGTGCCCGACAAAACGGAAACGGCATGATCGTGGATGACTTTACCGTGGCTTCGCCGTTGAATGCGCCGCCTGAAGAATGGTTCAAGGACAGTTTCAACCGGGCCGATAACCTGGACATCGATGCGTCGACGAACGGCATGTCCGGCATTTTTTCACCCATAACCTATTTCGAAACGGATATTGCCGAGGCAAACGAATACCTCACCAGTGTGACCAACAACGCGCTCTACCTGGCGCACGGAGCCAATGCGAGCGTAGTCGGACTGGCCTCCCGCAATTTTACGAATGACGTGCTTCTCGCCAATGGCGGATTCAGTATTTCCATGGACATCCAGGATATCACCTCGGGCACCGGGCTCGATAATTTCTGCGGTTTCGGCGTCGGGCTCTCATCAAGCGAGATATCTTCGCTCGATTTGGATTACAACAGCAATACCGGGCCGCGTGGCCGGTATGACGGCAGCTATTCGGGCGTGGCCGACTTCTATGTCTGCTGGACGCCGAGCGGCGGAGGCGGTGTCCAGTTGTTTTCGGCCGATACGTCCGGCGGGGTTCCGGTGACCATCCCGGCTTCTTCCGGAGGGACGCTCGCGGCCGATTTCTTCTTCGACAGTTTCAACGAGGGGGAACTGGTCGATGTCGTGGTCTCTTTCAACGGGAGCGAGATCGCGAACGTCCAATTCAACTGGAATGCTGCCTATGAAAACCATCTGGTCCTTAGTGCTCGGCAAACCGAAGGCATGATCGTCGACAACCTGGTGGTGTCGAAGCCGATCGGTGAACGTCCGGTCATCGACTATTCCGACTACTTCCAGGTCCTGAAGAATTCCTCTTCAAACACCCTGACCGTTCTGCGAAACGATGTGGGCAGCGGCCTGTCGCTGGTTTCAATCACTTCGCCTACGAACGGAACAGCCTTCATCGCTGGAAGCAGCAACGTGGTCTACACACCTGATACCAACTATTTCGGGCTTGATGGGTTCAGCTACATCGCCGTGGACGGGAATGCTGAAACCAGCTCGTGGGATGTTGTCGTGGACACGCGCGAATATCCGAATTTCGTGTTGTTCTATGCCGACGACGAGGGGTGGACCGCGCTCTCCTGTCTGATGGATACCAACCGCCCTAATTCGAAGAGTGACTACCATATCACGCCGCATGTCGAGACGCTGGCAGAGGAGGGCATGCGGTTTTCGCGCGGCTATTCGCCTCATCCGAACTGTTCGCCGTCGCGCTATGCCGTCCAGACGGGGAAAACCTGCACACATCTTGGTTTCACCGATATTGTCGGCCGCAACTACAATCCGACGCCCGATACCGGCTATTTGCTGATTTCTCCCGGAAAAATTGTGCCCGAAATCCAGTCGTCCGAGATCACGATTCCTGAACTGCTCAAAAGCATTCCGGGGGCGGGATACACGGCCGCGCACTTCGGAAAGTGGCACCTGAACGGCGGCGGGCCGGAAAGCCACGGATACGATGTTTCCGACGGGGCCACGGGTAACGGCGAAGGCGACGTCGGCCCAGCCAACACCCCGGTTCCCGATCCGAAAAGAGTCTACAGCATGACCGGGCGCAGTACGGCCTGGATGGCGGACACCGTCCAGTCGCGGGATCCCTTCTACCTTCAGGTTTCGCAATATGCGGTCCACAAGGAAGTCCAGTTTTCACAGGAAAGCTACGACCGCTACGCAGGGGTTCCCCTTGGTGTGCACCACAGTTCCCGCAACTATGCCGCCATGGTCAGCGACCTGGACAACGGGCTAGGTATGGTATTGGACAAAATCGATGAGCTGGGCATCCGCAACAGCACCTATATCGTCTACCAAGCCGACAACGGGGCGCCTGCGGCGCTCACCGACAACGCGCCTCTTCGCGGCTACAAGCCCGAGCAATGGGAGGGAGGAACCCGCGTGCCCACCTTCGTGCGCGGCCCAGGCGTTGCCCCCGATTCACAGTGCGACGTTCCCGTCATGGGCATCGATATCATGCCGACGATCTGGGAATGGGCAACCGGTTCCTCCACGGGACTCCCGTCGGATATTGATGGCGGCAGCTGGGTGGAAACGATCACCCGGGTTAGTCAGGGTCAGCAACCGAATCCGATGATCGATCGTCCCGGTGAGATGACGATCTACATGCCACACTACGTGGTGAACGCCGATCCCAAGGATGCGCGTCCCCGGGCAGTCATCCATGAAGGTGATTACAAGCTGGTGGTCCAGTTTGAGCTGGGCACCATCGAACTGTACAACCTCGAGGAACGGATCGAGGAGGATAATGATCTTTCCTCGATCGAGGTCGGCAAGAAGTGGGAGCTGTGGCTCCGTCTGCGCGACTACCTGAAGTCCCACAATGCGCTCTATGCCTTGCCCGATGCCGACAACTGGCAGGGCAGTGACGGCATCCAG
>JBNLDM010000072.1:0-25271 GCA_050304335.1 Pontiella sp. | reverse complement strand
AATCCCGACGAGGTAGCCACGGCGTCGATCTCGGACCTGATGCTGCCGTTTGCCGGCGCGTTCAGCGGTACGGTGACAAATGGGCTGACCATGACCGAACTGCTGCACACCGCCCGCGACGGATTCCTGGCCAGTACGATGTCTGCCCGATACGGAAAGTTCCAGATTGCCGACAGCACGCGACAGCTGCCGCTGGCCATCCGTTTGCAGGGCAGCTTTAAGACGGCCTTCCCCGACGGCAAGCCGGTCGACAAAGAAGAAGCCGATGCCGACATGGGAGCCAACGAGGCGGCCGCCAAACCTGCCGCTGAGCCGCAGTTGATGGAGAGTCTGAAGCCGGGCGTGGTCGTGCTGGTGGCCGACGTCGACATGCTCTACGACCGTTTCAGCCTGCGCAGGATGAACGTGTTCGGCCAGACCCTGGCGCAACCGCTGAATGAGAACCTCGGCTTTGCGCTCAACATGATTGAGCAGCTGTGCGGCAGTGATCTGTTAATCGGTCTGCGCAGCCGCGGTTCATACGAACGGCCTTTCGACCGTGTAATCGCGCTGGAAAAGGAGGCCGCTTTCAAGTGGCAGGCCAAGGAAGATGAACTCAACCAGAAGCTGCAGGCCACGCAGCAGAAGCTGGCCGCGCTGCAGCAGACCAAGGGCGATGGCCAGCAGCTGGTTCTTTCGCCGGAGCAGGAACAGGAAGTGAAGAAATTCAGGGAGGAAGCCTTCCAGACCCAGCAATCGCTCAAGGAAGTGCGCAAGAATCTGCGCAGCGACATCGAACGGCTCGGTACCCGACTAAAGGTGATAAACATAATGGCGCTGCCTCTCTGTGTAGCACTCTATGGAATCGGTCGCGGAATCTGGATTCGGAAAACACGCTAACAAAGAGGTGGTTTAAAATGACGGTAAAAAAACTGATTGGAATGGCTCTCGTACTGATCCTGCTGGTGACAGTCGCAGTCTTGCAGAAACGTCACGGTTCCTCCTCCTCCGCAGATGATTCCGGCAAACCGGCTACACTCTTTGAAGGAATCGATTTGAATACGGTATCATCCATCGATGTGGAGAATGGCTCAAACGCGGTCGCGTTGGCCAAATCCGCTGGGACGTGGACGATCACTTCGCTCTACGGCTATCCGGCCGACTTTGAACAACTGGCTGACACGATCCGCACGGCGGCGCAGGTAGAACTCGGATCACCGGTCCGGTCGGGCAATGTTACGGAATCGGAATACGGACTGGGAAGTGGAGCGAAAAAGATTGTCTTGAAGGCAGGCGGAAAAAACCTTGCCGCCATCGAGGTTGGAGCAAAACGCAAGGGGTCCGATTCGGCATCCTACACCAGCGAGTTCTTTATTCGTCTCAATGATGATCCGGCGATCTATCTGGTGGACTATGATTTCGGGTCGTTCCCGGACAACGCCGAAGAGTGGATGGACAAGCAGCTCGTCAGCGTCCGGGCCGGAGATCTTGTCGCGATCAAGACCGATGATGCAGATCTTACGCTGGATGGAACGAGTTGGAAACTGGCCGATCTGGATACGGCCGCAGAGGAATTCCAGCCGGCGGTGGCCAACCGGCTGCGCTCCGGTCTGCAGTATCTTGCCTGCGACAGCGTGGCTGATCCGGCCAGGACCGACGGGGAACTGGGCTTCGGCTCGCCAGCCCATTACACGGCCCGAACACGAGACGGCTTTACCTATACGGTTACGCTGGGTGCGGAAACGGATACGGGACGCTATGCTCGCATCACGGTAGCGTACGAAAAACCCGAACCCCCAGCGGCACCGGCTGAAGATGCCGAACAGGCACAGCAAGATGAATACAAGCAGACACTCGATGCCTACAACACCACGACGGCGGAAAATGCCAGGCAGGCCAGGGAACTCAGCGAGAAGCTGTCGAACTGGACCTATGTGATCAGCACCTATGCGGCCAACAGTCTCACTGTACCCCGCAGTGAACTCGTGAAAGAAAAATCGCCCCCTGCCGAAAAGGTATCTGCCCCAACACCGCCGGTTACTTCGCCACCCGTCGCAACGCCGCCAGGCCAGTAATTTCATTTCATCTCCTCCCCCACACCCAGCCCCTCTCCCCGACCCCCATCCGGGGAGGGGGGCGCCTTAAGGATTGGATGTATGTGACACGATGGCGCAGGTGGGACAGTGCATGGGGCAGATATGGGACAGATGTGCCATGGGCCAAGGCGCTGGCAGCGTGTTAAGTCTTGGGTAGATATGTGTTAACCCCTTTATTACTAGTGCCTAGCGACTAATGCCTGATGCCTGATCTCCGGTGGCACGGTTCGTGATTAAGGGCAGTTGTCATTACTGACTCAATTTAATTTGAAGGAGACAAACAATGAGTAAAGCAAGTTCCAAAGTATTGGGTATCGACCTCGGTACCACCAACTCGTGCATGGCCATCATGGAAGGCGGCGAGCCGACGGTCATCCCGAATGCCGAAGGCGGGCGTACTACACCGTCGATCGTGGCCTTCACGAAGAGCGGCGAGCGTCTGGTGGGCACCGCGGCGAAGCGACAGGCCGTAACCAACCCGAAGCACACGGTTTTTTCAATCAAACGGTTCATGGGCCGCAAGTATGATGAGGTGGAGCATGAAATCCACCTGGTGCCCTACGAAGTGGTCAAGGCCAGCAACGGCGACGCGCATGTGAAGATCGACGACAAGGTGTATTCGCCCCCGGAAATTTCGGCAATGATCCTGCAGAAGCTGAAAGCCGATGCGGAATCCTATCTGGGCGAACCCATTTCGCAGGCGGTCATTACCGTACCGGCCTACTTCAACGATTCCCAACGCCAGGCGACCAAGGACGCAGGCAAGATTGCCGGCCTGGAAGTGCTGCGTATCATCAACGAGCCAACCTCGGCATCGCTGGCCTACGGACTCGACAAGAAGTCGGAAGAAAAAATCGCTGTCTATGACCTCGGCGGCGGAACATTCGATATTTCCATCCTGGATATCGGCGATGGCGTATTCGAGGTGGCGGCCACCAACGGTGACGGTCATCTCGGCGGTGATGATTTCGACCAGAAGATCATCGATTGGCTGGTGGCCGGCTTCAAGTCGGATCAGGGGATCGACCTTTCCAGCGATCCGATGGTGCTGCAGCGCCTGAAGGAAGCGGCGGAAAAGGCGAAGTGCGAACTTTCCAGCTCGCAGTCGACCGAGATCAACCTGCCGTTCATTACAGCCGATGCCAGCGGTCCGAAGCACCTGAATGTGACGTTGAGCCGCGCCAAGCTCGAGGAACTGTGCGACGATCTGATCGACAAGGCAATATCACCAGTCCGGGCCTGTCTGTCCGATTCCGGCCTGAGCCAGTCGGAAATCAACGAAGTGATTCTGGTCGGCGGTTCCACCCGCATGCCCAAGGTGCAGACTTCGGTAAAGGAAATCTTCGGCAAGGAGCCTCACAAGGGGGTTAATCCGGACGAAGTGGTGGCGATCGGCGCCTCGATCCAGGGCGGCGTACTTAAGGGCGAAGTCAAGGATGTGCTTCTGCTTGACGTTACTCCGCTGACGCTGGGCATTGAAACGCTGGGTGGCGTGTTTACACCGCTTATCGAGCGCAACACCACGATTCCTGCCAAGAAGAACGAAATTTTCTCGACGGCCGCGGATAACCAGCCGGCGGTGGAAATCCACGTCCTGCAGGGCGAGCGCAAGATGGCCAAGGACAACAAGACCATCGGCCGCTTCAACCTGGACGGCATCCCGCCGGCCCCGCGGGGGACTCCTCAGATTGAGGTTACCTTCGATATCGATGCCAACGGCATCCTGAAGGTGAATGCCAAGGATCTCGGTACCGGTAAGGAACAGCACATCACTATCACCGCGTCGAGCGGTCTCTCCGATGAGGACATCGATGCCATGGTGAAGGATGCCGAAGCGCATGCGGCTGAAGATGCGAAGGTCCGCGAAAAGGTCGACCTGAAAAACCAGGCAGACTCCACCGTGTTCCAGACCGAAAAGTTCCTTAAGGAAAACGGCGACAAGATTCCGGCCGATAAAAAGGCGGAGGTCGAAGCGGCCATCGAGCCGGTCAGGAAGGCGCTGGAAGCCGAGGATTACGACGGGATGAAGAGCGCACTCGACTCCCTCAACGAAAAAATGCAGGCGGCCGCAACGGAAATGTATGCGAACGCCCAGCAGCAGGGCGGGGCGGAAGGCGCATCCGATACCGGCGCATCGTCCGGAGGTGAGAAGCAGGCTGACGACGTTGAAGAAGCCGACTTCGAAATGATGGACGACGACGATAAAAAAAATAACTGATTTGGCAGGATAAGAGGATGAGCGGGATTTCCTGTTCATCCGGTTATCCCGTCTAAAACTTAAATGTAGAGTGGCAGGAATCTGCCGAAGATTGAAACCAACAAGGAGAGAAGTATCCATGAAGATTAAACCATTGGGCGAACGCGTACTGGTTGAGCCGTTGAAGGAAGATGAAGTCAAGAAAGGCGGAATCATTATTCCCGACTCGGCGAAGGAAAAGCCCCAGGAAGGCAAGGTTATTGCCGTGGGAACCGGCAAGATCGATGAAAACGGCAAAAAGGTTCCGTTCAACGTCAAGGTTGGCGATGTCGTGCTGATGCCGAAATACGGCGGCACGGAAGTCAAGGTTGGCGGTAAGGAATACCAAATCATGCGCGAAGACGATATCCTCGCAATCGTTGGCTAACTGAATTCAGAAAGGAAAATTCAAAATGGCTAAGCAAATTATATTTGATGTAGAAGCCCGCGACGCAATGCTGCGCGGCGTTGAGAAACTGAGCAATGCGGTCAAGGTTACGCTGGGTCCGAAGGGACGCAACGTGATTCTCGACAAGAAGTTCGGTTCCCCGGCGGTCACCAAGGACGGCGTGTCCGTGGCCAAGGAAATCGAACTCGAAGACGCATTTGAGAACATGGGTGCCCAGATGGTGAAGGAAGTCGCTTCCAAGACGTCCGACATCGCCGGCGACGGTACCACGACCGCCACCGTCCTGGCGGAGGCGATCTACCGCGAAGGTTTGAAAAATGTGACGGCCGGCGCCAACCCGATGAGCCTGAAGCGCGGTATCGACAAAGCCGTTGAAGCCATGGTGGAACAGCTCGGCAGGCTCAGCAAGAAGGTAAAGACCAACGAGGAAATCGCCCAGGTCGGTACCATTTCCGCCAACGGCGACAACACCATCGGCATGATCATTGCCGAAGCAATGGACAAGGTCGGAAATGACGGTACGATTACCGTAGAAGAAGCCAAATCCATTGAAACCACTCTTGATGTGGTGGAAGGCATGCAGTTCGACAAGGGCTACCTTTCCCCGTATTTTGTGACCGATACCAATACCATGGATGCGGTTCTGGAGGATCCCTACATCCTGATCTTCGAGAAGAAGGTCTCCAACCTGCAGGACATGCTGCCGCTGCTCCAGAACGTGGCCAAGACCGGCAAGCCGTTCCTGATCATCGCCGAGGATGTCGAAGGGGAAGCGCTTGCTACCCTCGTTGTCAACAAACTGCGCGGTACCCTGAATGTCTGCGCGGTCAAGGCTCCGGGCTTCGGCGACCGCCGCAAGGCCATCATGGAAGACCTGGCTGTCCTGACCGGCGGTAAGTTTATTACCGAAGATCTCGGCATCAAGCTCGAAAACGTGACCCTCGACGATCTTGGCAGTGCCAAGCGCGTGACGGTCGGCAAGGACGACACCACGATCGTTGAAGGTGCCGGCAAGAGCACTGCGATCAAGGCCCGCATCGACCAGATTCGTCGCCAGATCGAGGATACTACCTCGGACTATGATCGTGAAAAGCTTCAGGAACGGCTCGCGAAGCTTGCCGGCGGGGTTGCCGTGATCAACGTCGGTGCGGCCACCGAAACCGAAATGAAGGAAAAGAAGGACCGCGTTGAAGACGCTCTGCATGCTACCCGCGCTGCGGTTGAGGAAGGCATTGTTCCCGGCGGCGGCGTGGCCCTGCTGCGGGTCCAGAAGGCGCTAGACAAGGTTGTGGCTGAGGGTGATGAAGCCGTGGGCGTGGAAATCGTCCGCAAGGCTATCGAGGCTCCGCTCCGCCAGCTCGTTGCCAATGCCGGCGAAGAAGGGGCCATTGTGGTTCAGGAAGTCAAGAAGGGCAAGCAGAGCTACGGCTATGATGTCGCAAAGGGCTCGTATGTCGACATGATTGCCGCCGGTATCATCGATCCGGCCAAGGTAACCCGTTCGGCCCTGCAGAACGCGGCGTCGATCGCCGGTCTGCTGCTGACCACCGAATGCATGGTGTCTGATCTTCCGGAAAAGAACCCTCCGGCACCGATGCCCGACATGGGCGGCATGGGCGGCATGATGTAGTCCGCAATGGATGATTGGAGTTCTGGAGCATCGGGATTATTGAGCCGACACTTCTCCAGGATTCCAAAAACGCCAATAATCCGCTCCCGAAAGGGGGCGGATTTAGTCGTAAATGGCGTTTGACGGGTGAAGGCGGGGTGCTATACTACGCGCCGCTTTTTTATCTAAATAAAAGGGACTTGCGAATAATTTATTCCTGGTCACGAAAGCAGTTTGATCACCCCGGAGCAGCACTATGAACTTGAACTACCTGAATATTGCGGAAGAAAAGATTCCCAACATCCCGATGCTGGTGAACCTGATTTCCTATCGTACCCGCCAGCTCAATGCCGGTGCCCGTCCGATGGTCAAACCCGACCATCCGGAGCAGGACAACCATGACATTGTTCTCAAGGAAATTGCCGAAGGGCTGCTGACGGCCGAAATGGCCTTTTCTCAGGAAGAAGCGGAGATTCCCGGGCTCGATTTCGACGCATCGATCCTTCTGTAACAACGAAGGACAATCCGTTCTGCTTAACCCAAAGCCCTTCGGGGATTTGGGTTTTGTGTTTTCCGGTCCGGAATATTTACGACCCGCCGGCTTGAGGAAACAGCGGTAGCAGCGGTATATGTTTCTTCATGTTCTCCCGGGAATGAAACGGCCGTGCGGTGAAACCTGAACAGTACGAGATATGGCTGGTAAAAATAAAAAGAAGAAGAACGATCCCGGGGCGGGGGTGTTGGCCACCAACCGGAAGGCCCAGCGCGACTATGACATTCTCGAGCAGATCGAGACCGGAATCGTATTGACCGGTACCGAGGTGAAGTCGGTCAAGCAGGGGCATGTCAGCATCCAGGAAGGCTACGTCCATATTGACGAGCGTCTGGAAGCCTGGCTGGTTGGTTGCACGATCCAGCCCTATGAACAGGGGAATATCTTCAACCACAACCAGACCCGCAACCGCAAGCTGCTGATGCATCGCAAGGAGATCGAGCGCCTATACGGTAAGATCCGTGAAAAAGGACTGACGCTGGTGCCGCTTCGCATCTATCTGGTGCGTGGAAAGGTTAAGGTGAAGATCGGTTTGGCCCGCGGCAAGAACGTGGTCGATAAGCGTGACACGATCAAGAAACGCGAGTCGGACCGAGATACACAGCGCGCTATGCGGAACTTCAATCGTTAGCTGTTGGCAGTGTGTGAAAAAGGGATCGCCGAGGCGATCCCTTTCGAATTCTGTTCCACGAGGCTTTAGAACATGTTTTGCCTGGCCCAGGCAAAGGTAGGGCGCTCAGTCCTCGGAGCACCTCGGACGGCTGGGACAGCCGTCCCTGCCGCAGTGAACCGATATTCAATGCGACAAATTAAACTAAATGTGCACTAGAACTGGTAGCGAATGGATCCGAGCAGGGTATAGTCGGAATACCCGCTGGCCATGCGGGTATCGAGATCCGCACGCAGCTCGAGGTATTCCCCCAGCCTGGCCGATACGCCGCCGCCGAGTTTTATAATGTCCGATTCCGGAGCCTGCAGAAGCATGTTATAGGATCCGGTTCCTCCGATGAGCGTGAAGGGGAGGCTTTCATCCTGCGCATTGAACTCGTGCAGCCAGAACGCGCGGAATTCGGGTTTGACCGTCATGTCGCCGATGTTCGAGTAGAAACCGACGTTGCAGCCCACGGCACTTTGAATGTAGAGGGTGTCGAAGCTCCCAACCTTCCGTGCAACCGCGGTTGTGCTCGTTTCATCATAGCTGTCCTGCGAATAATAGTTGCCCAGCAAAGAGGCCTGCGGTGTGATGATCAGGTAGTTGCCGATGATCTCCTTGCCGCCGCCCAGGTAGATGGCCAGGTTCTGGGCATCATAGGAGGCGGTGGTGTCAAAAACGTCGCCCAGGACAGCATCGACCGAACTCCTGCCGAAGATCAGGCTGGAATCCATAAACCAATCCATGGTGCCCGCCGATGCGTACAGCGATCCAAACGCGGTATCGGTATCAATGGCCGCCCCGTTCTTTTTATCCAGCGAAGAGCTGCCTGTTCCTCCGGCAACGCCGAACAGAATGCCTTCCGCTACGGATAGATCTGCACCGACCAGGAAGCCGTTGATATTCCCATCGTAGCCGTCAAATCCGCTGTCTGACGACCGGTCCGTCCATGTCTTAAAGCCCGTGATCCATCCCTGCAGTTCCTGGCCTTCCATGTGCGGGCCCTGTGCCCCTTGCATGGTGGTGCGCGCCGCAGCCATGCGGGCCCGTGTATTGTCCGATCGCTTCGTGAGTTGTTCAGCCACAGAGTGTATCCCCATGTTGATGGCATTGTGGGCCGGTATGGAACTCACCCGTTCGCCGTAATAGTTTTCCATGGTCCGGTTGGCCGTCGCGCCATCCATGCCATCGAGAATGGCCAGCATGCTATCAGCCTCCGGACTGGAGATCGTTTCAATCTCGTTGGCGATGTCCAGCAGCTGCCCGCTGAGTCCGGCTGCTTCACCCAGGGTGCGCACGATAAAGTTATCAAGCACGATGGTGGTCCCGTTGGAAACCGTGATGCTGAAGCCCAGCAGCAGGTTCGTCTCGATATTCAGGTTGTCGAGCAGCAGACCGGTCGTCGCGGTCTGGTCGTCGATGGTCAGGGCCCCTGAAACCACGACATTCCGGACCACGTTGGTGTCGTTTTTGTCCAGCCCGTCGTTGAATACCGACAGGGTGGTTCCGCTTTGCAGGTTGGCGGTTCCATCCACCAGCAGGTTGGGTGCGACCTGATTTGAGCTGACCCCGATTTCAAGCTTCGAGCCTTCCTGATAACGTTCATTGTAGGTCTGTTCGTAGTTACCTGCGACATGAACCTGGGAATTGGCCGAGATGCGGAGGGTGCCGGCCTGCTCACTCCTGAGATCACCACCCACAGAGACACTGCCGCCATCCAGCACAACCAGGCTGTTGTAATAGGCTGATGTATTGGTTTCGTTTCCAATCAGGAGATCCGATCCAACATTGAGCACCGATCCGGCGCCGCCCACCGTTACCGTGTTGTTGTCGGATGCATATCCGATTAAGAGATTGGTGGAGGTGACGGCCATGGCGCCGTTGGTAATGGTAAGCGAATTGTTCGCGTCGGAATTGCCGACATACAGCGCATTGGTTCCGGAGTCCCAGAGGGCGTTGGTGCCGTCCAGTACAATGCTCCTGCTGCCCGAGACTTCGTTGGTTCCCGAGAGCATGCCGAGCAGATGCAGCGTGGATCCGGAGTCGAACGCGATATTGGTTGCCGTGCCGGTTACGAGGGCATAGTCCCAATCCGTTACCTTGAGCGTTCCGCCATCGGCGATTTGCAGGATATTGTTGGAGCCGGCACCCAGAACGATGTTGGTTTGGTCCACGTTCAGAATCCCGCCGTTCTCGACAACCACCGAGTTGTTGCTGGCCGTAGCCGATCCGATTCCAAGGATATCAGATACCATCAACAACGAATCCTCGCCGGATACCGTAACCACATTATTCGAAACACCGTCATGGGTTCCGACGAACAAGTCCGTTGTGTTGAGCGTTGCGCCATCGACGAGATCGAGCGTGTTGAGCGAGTTCGACGCGCCGATATAAACGGCGTTCGCCACATTGAGTACGGCATTGGTCGTCTCCAGATGGATGAAGTTCTTTACATCGTGCTCGTTGGTGGTGGCTCCCAGGAAAAGGTCGCCTCCGATGTTGGCGGTACCCCCGTAGGTTGCAAAACGGTTACTTCCGCCTTCCTTGCCTACTACCAGGTCGCCCGTGACATTGAAGGCGGTATTGGAACCGCGCTGGAGATAGATGTAGTTGTCGCCCACCGACTCGCCAATGACTACGTCACCGGCAACGTTTACCGTGCCGCCGTCGCGTATGGCCATGATGCTTCCGCCGCCTTCCAGCCCAACAGTGAGGTCCTGTCCGATGTCGAGCGTGGCATCTTCTCCGATGAGCGCGAGGTTGCCCGTGGTTTCGATCGCGTCGTCATTCACAAACCCGGTCTTGCCCGTGGCATTCGCCGTCTTTCCGATGATGAAGGCGCCGGCAACAGTATTCGTGCCGCCGGTCTGGTTGTAACGGTTGTTGCCCGCAGCCTTGCCCAGAAGGATATCGCCACCAACATCCACGGTGCCGTGATCGATATTCATTTTATTGCCGGCACCGATATCGCCTATCAGTACATTACCCGAGACGCTCAAGGTGCCGTTGCTGCCGATATTGGCTGCATTGCCCGTAGCCGTTGCGTCATTGCCGAGGTACAGGTTTCCGGCGACATCAACCAGGCCGTTGTCATTGACATTGAGCTGGTTATTCTTTCCCTGGGCGCCGACGAATACATCCGTATCCGCGGTAAAGACCGAGTTGGAGCCGCCGACATTGAGTTCGTTTCTGGCCGCAGTGGTCTGCTGGCCGATCTGGACGATATTGAGGGCGTGGCCCGTTGCACCATTGGTGAAGGTAAGGCTGTTGTCGGCAGAGGTACTGCCGATCACCGTGAGCGCGCTGGAAGACCATGCAGCGGTATTGGTGGAGAGATCGTTATTGAGAATTACGTTCAGGCTGTTGTCGATCCTGTTCTTGTCCACCGTGAGTGAGCCACCGACTTCCAGATTGGCCTTCTTGGCCAGGGTGATTCCCTTGCCGGCGAGGGTGCCGGTATTTACGTCACCGCCCACCTGCAGCGTCCCCGCCGCCGCGATGGCGATGCCGTTGTCGTCATCGGTATTGACCACATTGATGTTGTTCGTGGCATTGACATACAGGGTGCCGCCCGAAGCGACGTTGACGGTGTTGTTGGAGCTGGATACCGAGCCTACGTTCAGCGTGCCGCCGACGCTCAGGGCAGCGCCGTCTCCGATTTCGATGGAATTGGTGGATCCCGATGACCCTACCAGCGCATCCTGGGCGACCTCCAGCCGGGACTCTTCCCCTGAAAGAGCAACCGTCCCGCTATCGTTTGCGCCGAAACCGACGTAAAGATAGTCGGTATTGAGCTGCGAGGCGTTGTTGATACTCAGGGCGGCACCTTCATCTGCGCTGCCCACCACAACGCCACCGGTAGTCAACCCGTTGGTGTCGGCAGAGCCGGCAATCAGCAGGGAGCTGCCGACCACTGATATGGAATTGTTGGTGGAGGAGGTCAGCTGTCCGACCACTACATCCGTGGCGGATACGGTCGCGCCGCCGATCACCAGCAGCTCGTTGTCGGGGTTCTGGATCCCCACATACAGGGTGCCGTTGTAGTTCGTGTCCGTGGCTAGAATATGGGAACTGCCGTCGTTGAATGGATTGGCAAGTGACGAGGCGGCTACGAACGCCGCGGCCCATGCGGAAAAAGCCAGCAAGGCATCCTTGTGACGGGACTGGCAGGTATGCTTCATGGTGGTTGACTCCCTTTTATCGGTTTCGGGGCCATTTCAGCCCAAAAAAAGTTCTGCATAACTTATCTGTCGACTATTCAAAAAACAACCATGTTCACCGAGTTTTCAATGGTGTGCAAGGCTCGCGCGAGCGGTTTTTTCCGATAGTTGTATTTTAGACTTGGGGCGGGTCGGGGGGAAGCGATAGCATCCAGCCCCATGTTTCCCGAACTGAACAGCACACAAAACATGGGGCTCTTTAATGGCTAAATACCTCTTTATCACCGGTGGTGTAGTATCCTCGCTGGGCAAAGGCATCACGGCGGCTTCGGTGGGGCGTCTACTGATCAACCGCGGCCTGGAAATCCGCATGCTCAAGATGGATCCGTACCTCAATGTCGATCCCGGTACGATGAGCCCCTACCAGCACGGCGAGGTGTACGTGACCGACGACGGCGCCGAAACCGATCTGGACCTGGGCCATTATGAACGCTACACCGGACAGCCGACCTCCCAGAAGAGCAATATTACCGCCGGCCGCATCTACTGGGATGTGCTGCAGAAAGAGCGGCGGGGCGACTATCTGGGCGGCACGATCCAGATGATCCCGCACATCTCCAACGAGATCAAGGATCGCATCCGGCTCCTCGAAAAAGAAGGCAATCCAGATATTATCGTTGTCGAGCTGGGCGGCACTGTCGGCGACATCGAGGGATTGATCTTCCTGGAATCACTCAGGCAGCTGGCGCTGGAGGTCGGGCGCGATAATTCGATGTTCGTCCACCTCACCTATGTGCCCTTCATCGCGGCCGCCAAGGAGGTCAAAACCAAGCCTACGCAGCAGAGTGTGGCCAAGCTGCGCGAAATCGGCATCATGCCCGACGTGCTGGTCTGCCGTACCGAAGTGGACCTCGAGCCGGAGCATCTCGACAAACTTTCGCTCTTCTGCAACGTGTCGCGCGACTGCGTGATCGTTGAAAAAGATGTCGAAACCTCGATCTACGAAATACCGCTGATGCTCGCCCGTGCAGGACTGGATGAGATCATCCTCAACCGTTTCCGTATTGCCAAGCCGGCCAATCCGCTGCGGGATTGGGAACAGTTGATTCACACCATTAAACATCCCAAAGGCACGGTGCGCATCGGAGTGGTGGGGAAATATTCCGAGCTGCAGGATGCCTACAAATCGATCTACGAAGCGCTCTACCACGGCGGTTATGCGGCCGGTTACGAGGTCGAAGCTGTCAAGATTGCCGCAGAAGACATCGAAGATAATCCTGCCCTGCTCGATACGGTGGATGGCGTGCTGATACCCGGCGGCTTTGGCTCACGCGGGATGGAAGGGAAGATCCGTGCGGCCCAGTATGCGCGCGAGAACAAGATACCGTTCCTCGGCATCTGCCTCGGTCTGCAGTGCGCGGTCATCGAGTTCGCCCGCAATGTCTGCGGGATCACCGATGCGCACACCACCGAGTTCGACGAGGAGCGCGGCATCAAGACGGAACACCCCGTGGTCTGCCTGATGGAGGAACAGATGGATGTGGTGGAGAAGGGCGGTACCATGCGCCTGGGGGCTTGTCCCTGCGTTCTTGAAGAAGGAACAAAAGCGTTCGATGCCTACGGGACCGGAAAAATCACCGAGCGCCACAGACACCGCTATGAGGTCAACAACAACTATCGCGAGCAGTTCGAAGCCAACGGCCTCGTGCTGTCGGGCATCAATCCCGATATTGGCGTGGTTGAGATGATCGAGCTGAAGGATCACCCGTGGTATGTCGCCACGCAGGCGCATCCGGAACTGAAATCGCAGCCCGTCAAGCCGCATCCGCTTTTCAAGGACTTCGTTGCCGCGGCGGTTCGCCGGCAAGCGGAGTAACAGTGCGGGTAAAAGAAAAAGGCAGGCCTGTGAGCCTGCCTTCTTTGTAGCATCCTGTCGTCTGCTATTGAATAGCAAGTCCAACGGTGAAGGACGCCGCATCTTCATCGATGCTGTACGACGCATTGCCGACCAGCAGCAGGTGATCAATGATTTTGATCCCTGTCGACAGGCTGATGCCGTAGAAGTCATTGTTCTCAAGCAGGTTGCTGTCGAGATAGGTATAGGTGATGCCTAAGTCGAGAAAAGCTTCTTCGCATACATCCCATTCAGCGCCCAGCTTACCTGCGAAAGCAGCGTCGCTCTCGGTGTCGGAAGCTCCGGTGTCGATCGTGGTGCGGATTACACCCGCTCCACCGCCGATATACGGTGTGACAGACGAGCTGTTCGGGAACAGATAATTGAAGCCTGCCAGGACGGTTTGCTGATCCACGTCAGCGTTTACAACATTGGTTGAGATCATCGTGGTGTAGCTGTCCCATATACCAGTATATGAGGCGTTGAAATCCCAGTTTTCGGCGAGATTGTAATTGGCAACGATCGTTGTTCCGTAGGACCGTCCGATATCATCTTCCACTGCCGAATAGGAATCCCCCCAGTTTTGACTGGTGAGTCCCGCACTTAAATAGTGTCCGCCCACTAGTCCACTGGCTGATGCGGTTGAGGCGATGCATGCAGTCAAACCTGCTACACTCAGGGCCACAAGTGTTCGCTTATTCATGTATACTCTCCGGTTAGTTTGTTACACGTACTCATAAACCCCGCACCAGCGAGGTCGGCAATCATTCTTTTGCGTATAACAAGCAATGTCAATGCCAAGAATGGACTTATGTTTAGAACGCATACACCACTTTTACGGATAAATTGTGGGAGTTGAAGCCGTCGCCGAACAGTTCATCGAAGTCGATGCGGAGCATCACATTTTTGGGCTGATGCGCTAGTGTGTTGAAGAACGCGCCGCCGATGCCGATCCTGAACAGATCTTCGTCGAGCGCGGGGTAGGTGAGCGGATAGGTATTACTTCCACCCTGAAGGGTGAAGGTCATGGCCGACGGATCAGGATTGAACTCGTGCATCCAATGCATCCTGAGGTCGGCCTTGTAGCCGAAAGTGTTCTGTTTCTTGTTATTGAGCATGGATACATTCATACCCAGACTGCCCAGCATCGAGTCGGCGTCGAAAGCGCTCATTACACGGGGTACGGCGGCCGAGCCCTTTTCCGTATAGGGGTCCTGCTCGTATGTGGCGTATTGCACTGATGCTTCGGGCGTGAAGATCGTAGCACCTCCGATGTCGATCAGATCATAGCCACCGCCCAGATAGGCGCTGGCTATTTGCGCATCAAAGCTGCCGTCGAGCCGGAAGGGATCAGCGGTACGGGTATCGACCTGATTTTGTCCATATGCAACACCGGCATCGAGATAGCCCCGGTCGAAGCCGTAGGTTCCGTACAGGCTGCCGTGGTAGGCCACGGTATCCGACTGTGCGTTGACGTCGTACGAAATCTTATATTGGCTGCTGCCACCGCTGATTCCGACGAGCAGATTGCCAAGGCTGGTATCGACCCCTACAACGCCGCCGTTGATGACCGAGTTGTAATCGGGATTCAGCTGTTCCCTGTCGTGGGTGTAGTAATGGCCGTTATACTTGGCCCATCCGCGAAGCTGGTTGTTCCTTTCCGGGCCCCGCGCACCGGCCGGTGTCAGTTTGAGCTGTTCGCGGAATTCAGAGCCGCGCGAGATCGACTGACCCATTGCCTCCCGCATCCCCTGCAATGCGGTCTGGAAGTTGTTGAATGTGGTAAAGTAAAGCTGCTCGACCGCCATGCTTGATGCCACAGGGTCATTGTATGCATCAATGGAGCCAAGCAGAGACTGGTTGCCGCTGGCTTCAAGCTCTTCGGCCAGCAGCGCCATATCTCCGGTGGCACCCCAGTAGTCCTTCAAAGCCAGCGCGGTAAACCCGGCGGCCAGGGAGTTGCCCCCGATCAGACTCAATCCATCGTAAACGATACGGCCCGGTGTCAGGACATCTACGCTGATGTTGTTGGTGCCCGTGATCCCCGCCGCGGTAACAAGCCATATCACATTGGTGCTTCCGGAGGAAAGACCCGCCTGGGTAGCATCGATATGGAGCGTCGAATTGGTTTCGAAGGATGCCGAATTCGCGGTAATTATGCCATTGCTGCCTGCGTTGATCACGATATAGAGGTCGCTGCCGGAAAGCTGTGAAAAATTACCCGAGACATCAATCTGTCCCGTTCCGTTGGACAGGGAGGCCCCGGTTGCCAGAATCAGATCGGACAGGAACCGGGCCTGGCTGTCATCCGTCAGCAAGGCGAACACGCCGTTGGAGGAGAGGGTGAAGTTGTTCATTATATCCATGGTGCCGCCGTAGATCGCGATGTTCTGCAGGGCACTGTTGTCCAGATTGTCGACGATCACCGTACCGTTGCTCTGGATAATGCCGTTTTCCACCACCAGATTGGTGCCGGCCAGGAAATCGAGTACCGAGCCATCCACTCCATAGAATGCCAGAGAGCGGAAGGTTCCTCCATGCAGCGCTATCTGGTTGGTGGTGGCGGTGGTCTGCCGACTGAACAGGCCCTCGCCGGCCACTTCTTCCGAACCTGCGAGGTTGCCGGAAAAGCTCCCGCCATATATGGTCGCATCGCTGTTTTGAAGATAGATGGCTGTGCTTCCCACGGCGCCTGTAAAGCTGCCGTCGTGAATGGTGATCACGGAATTGCTGACCGCAAACAGCCCGGCGCCTCCTGCGCTGCCGGCCCCGCCCAGAAAGACCCCGTTGCTGACGGTCAGCTCCGATGCTTGAACAACCATGCCCGCTTTGCCCGCTGCGCCCTCGAACTCGCTGCCGTCAATGGTGACGGAGCTGTTGCGAATCAAGCCGCCGACTGTGGTCCCGGTTGCCTGGGGATCCGGCGGGCCTCCACCGCCCGAACTCACGATTCCGATGAAGCGACCACCCGATACATTTAAATTGGTGGCGCCATAGACAGAAAGAACCGCTTCGCCTGTTCCTTCCACGACGGCATTCGTTGTCGACGTAAGGGTAAAGTCCGGTGTCTGGTTGGAAATCACGATGAAGCCCTGGATCGCATGGTCGAGTGCAAGATCGGTCGTGTTGGAGTACCCGATGATCAGTGAGCCCGCTCCATCCTGAACTGATGCAATGGCCGTGGCCGTCGAAAGATCATTCGTTCCATAGGCCGTTCCGTTCACCCAGTTTGTCTGGGACCGGGCGGGAAGGGTGGCTGCGGCCAAAAAAAAGGCGAGCGCTGCAAAGCGCCTCGCCTTGATCCTGCCATCGGCCCTGCAGCACGTTTTTGTGGATGTTTTCAGCATAGTGACGGCTTCCAGTCGTGCGTATGGGATGTCGGTATAATCAGGTCTTCTTTTTCTTGGGTACGAGAATCGCGTGGACAAAGCGTCCCTGGAGCCGGGGCGCCTGATCGACGGAGGTGTATTCCACCGTATCCTGGATAACGCGGTTAATCACTTCAAAGCCAAGTTCGCGGTGGGCGTTTTCGCGACCGCGGAACATCAGCGAAACCTTTACGCGGTCGCCGTGCTCAATGAACTTTCTGAGATTGCGCATCTTGGTTTCGTAGTCGTGATCCCCGACATTGACATGGAATTTGACTTCCTTGAGCTTGGTCTGCACCTGGTTTTTCTTGGCTTCCTTCTGGCGCTTCTCCTGCTCGTACTTGTACTTGCCGTAATCCATGATGCGGCACACGGGCGGCTTGGCCGTGGGGGAAACCTCTACGAGGTCCAGTCCATAATCCTGTGCGCGGCGGAGGGCTTCGCCGGTTTTCATGATGCCCAGCTGGTCGCCGTTGTAGTCGATGACGCGGATTTCGGGAATCCGGATGCGGTGGTTGATGCGTGTTTGAGGTTCACGCTCCTGTCTACCCCTGAAGTTTTGTTTTCTAATCTGAGACCTCCATGTCTGCTGTTATCTTCTCCAACTCCTCCTGTTTGAGTTGGTCGATGAAAACGTCCAAGTCGCACGCACCTTTCATGCCACGCAGGCGATGACGTACGGCCACCTGGTTGTTTTCCTGTTCCTTGCCGCCGATAATAAGCATATAGGGCACTTTGTCCAGCTGGGCTTTCTTCACTTTTCCGTTCAGCTTGTCCTGCTTTTTATCGATCGTTGCCCGGATTTCATGCGCACGCAGCGTGGCAAGCACCTCGTCCGCATAGGCCAGCTGGTCGTCGGAGAGCGGCAGGACGCGCACCTGTTCCGGTGCCAGCCAGACGGGGAAGCCGCCGGCATAATGCTCGGTCAGGATACCGAAAAAGCGTTCGATGCTTCCAAACAGGGCGCGGTGCACCATGTAGGGGCGATGCGGTTCGCCGTCGGTCCCTATATACTTAAGGTCGAACCGTTCGGGCAGATTAAAGTCGAACTGGATGGTGCTGGTCTGCCATTCACGACCGATGGCATCCTTCACTTGCAGGTCGATCTTCGGGCCGTAGAATGCGCCGCCGCCTTCATCGATTTCGTAAGGCAGCCCTTCGGCCTGGATCGCTGCTTCGAGCGACCTGGTGGCCTGTTCCCAGCGGGCTTCCTCGCCGACCGCCTTTTCGGGACGCGTCGAGAGGTAGGCCTTCACTTCGGTGAAGCCGAAGGTTTTCCAGATAAAGTTGCAGAAGCGGATGACTTCCTTCACTTCGTCCTCGATCTGCTCGATGGTGCAGAAGATGTGGGCATCATCCTGCGTAAACCCGCGTACACGGAACAAGCCGTGCAGGGTGCCGGCCTTTTCATAGCGGTAGACGGTGCCCAGCTCGGCCCAGCGCAGCGGCAGCTCGCGGTAGGAGCGCAGGCCGGACTTGTAGATCTCGACGTGGAAGGGGCAGTTCATCGGCTTGATGAAATACTCCATCTCGTCGATGTTCATCGCCGCATACATTCCGTCGCGGTAGAAATCGAGGTGGCCGGATGTTTCCCACAGGTTGGCCTTTCCGACGTGCGGCGTGTAGACGATGTCGTAGCCGTTCTTGAAGTGCTCTCGCTTCCAGAAATCCTCGATGATCGAGCGGATGCGTCCCCCCTTGGGGTGCCAGTGTACAAGGCCCGGACCGACGTTTTCCGAAATGGAAAATAGGTCGAGCTCCTTGGCCAGCCGGCGGTGGTCTCGCTTCTTGGCTTCCTCGATCTGCTGGAGATACATCCGCAGTTCCTTCGGATTCGGGAAGGCCGTCCCGTAGAGGCGCTGCAGCATCGGATTGGTTTCGATACCGTGGAAGTAGGAGCCGGCCACGTTCATCAGCTTGAAGGCCTTGATCTTGCCGGTGCTCTCCACGTGCGGGCCGCGGCAGAGGTCGGAAAACTCGCCGCAGGTGTAGAAGGTGATCCTGTCGCCCTCCGGAATTTCGGAAAGGCGTTCGAGCTTGTAGGTCTGTCCCTTGAGAATTTCCGCAGCCTCCTCGCGGGAGACCTCCTTGACTTCAAAGGGGTGGTCCTCGTCGATGATCTTCTGCATTTCAGCTTCAATTCTCTCGAAATCGTCCGGTGTAATGCGATCCTTCAGGTCAAAATCATAGTAGAAGCCGTCATCGGTTGAAGGCCCGATATCCAGTTGGACATCATCAAAAATACGGCACACCGCTGCTGCCATTACATGTGCCGAGCTGTGGCGCATTTTCTCCAGATCACTCAGTTCCGTCTTCATAGGGTGAAAAACTCCTTTAAAAAGAGCGAGAATATAGGTGGAACTGCAAGCAGTGTCAATTGGCGGCGCGGTAGAATAACGGAGATGGGTTTATGCGGAAGCGGGACTAACAGGCTGTCGTCGGTCTGAAGATTAAGCCACCAAGGGCTTGATGGTCCGATTGTATTCATCCATATTCGACTACTTATGAAAGGCTGGGGAATAAATGAGTTGCCGTAAGCCGCTACGGTAGGTTCGCTTACACCCCAGGCGGGAAGGGAGCAGGAGTGCGCTCGATAGGTATCATCATCTTGATCGCCGCTAGTACCGGAATGGGAGGCAGGGTCGAAGCCGCCGGAAAGGCAACGGTTTCCATAGACCTTAACCAGGGCAAACCGATCAGTCCGCTCCTGATGGGTGTCTTTTTCGAGGATCTGAGCTATGCCGCCGATGGAGGCCTGTACGCTGAGCTGATCGAAAACCGTTCGTTTGATTACTCGGCAGCGGATGGCCGCGGCTGGAACGCACTCTCTTTCTGGCAGCTGGAAGAGCGCGGTGGGGACGGCGAACTGATCAGCGATTCCGCCGACCCGATCCATCCGAACAACCCGCTTTATCTCGTGCTGGGGGTAAGGGATCCTGGTGAGGGGGTCGGCATCATCAATTCCGGCTATGGCGGCATTCCGGTGCAGAAGGACGAAGCATACGACTTTTCCGTATTTGCGCGGCAGCTTGCCAGTCCGGAAGGTCCGCTGACCGTTTTGCTCGAAACCAGGGACGGGAACGAGGTGCTGGCCAGGGCCGAATTACCGGCCATCACCAGCGCCTGGGAAAAATACACGGCGGAGATCAGGCCGAATAAAACGGTCGAAGACGCGCGGTTGGTGCTTCTGGCGCATGTCAAGGGACGCATCGCGATCGACATGGTTTCGCTCTTCCCGCGCAATACCTTCAAAGGCCGAAAGAACGGGTTGCGCGCCGATCTGGCGCAGGCCATCGCCGACATCCATCCGCGTTTCATGCGCTTTCCCGGCGGCTGCCTCGTGCATGGCGATGGTCTGGACAACATGTACAATTGGAAAAACAGCATCGGGCCGGTGGAGCAGCGGAAGGGACAGCGCAACATCTGGCGCTACCACCAGGGCCTCGGCCTCGGCTATTTTGAGTACTTCCAGTTCTGCGAGGATATCGGCGCCGAGCCGCTGCCCGTAGTACCCGCCGGCGTCAGCTGCCAGAATTCGGGCGCCAGCATTACCCGGGCGTGGGGACAGGGCCAGCAGTGCGTGGCCATGGAGGATATGCCGGCCTTCATCCAGGATATCCTCGACCTGATCGAGTGGGCCAACGGACCGGTCGATTCCGAATGGGGATCCAAACGTGCCGCCGCCGGACACCCGGAGCCGTTTAACCTCCAATACCTCGGTGTCGGCAACGAAGATGCCATTACGCCCGGTTTCAAGGAACGTTTTGACATGATCTATAAGGCGATCAAAGCCAAGCATCCCGAGATCACCATTATTGGAACCGTCGGTCCCAACCCCGATGGTACGGACTATGATCGGGGCTGGGCTTTTGCCAAGCAACTGCATGTGGACATGGTCGACGAGCACTGCTACCGCTCCCCGGAGTGGTTCTGGGACAACCTCGATCGCTGGGACGCGTACGACCGCAATGGCTCCAAGGTGTATCTCGGTGAATGGGCCGCGCATGACCGCGACAGGAAATCGACGCTGCGCGCCGCTGTTTCGGAAGCCGCCTACTGGACCAGCCTGGAGCGCAACGGCGATGTCGTGGCCATGGCTTCCTATGCTCCGCTGCTGGCGCGCAACGGCAACACGCACTGGACGCCCGACCTTATCTTCTTCAGCAACATGGCGGTCTTTCCGACGATCAGCTATCAGGTGCAGAAGCTGCTGGGCACCAACGCGGGGGACACCTATCTGGCAACCAAATCTGAAGGCCTTGAGGGCCGGTTCGCGGCATCCACGGTCAGGGACAGTGAAACCGGCGACACCATCATCAAGTTGGTGAACGGGGAAGGGGGAGGCCGCTCCGTACGGATCGAACTCAACGGCCGGACCGGCATCCTCCCGCCGGCCTCGAAGACGGTGATTTCGGGATCCGATCCAGACCATGTGAATGCCGGCCGCGACGATCCCGGCGGCGAAATCCTGCCGGTCACGGAATCGCAGCGGGTCGGTTCGTCGTTTGAACTCAAAGTCGATCCCTATTCGCTGACTATCCTACGCATTCCCGCAAAGTAAATAAAAAGGAGCAGACCATGAAATCCAATCACATAATCTCGACCATCGTATTCGGGGCGGTCCTGGCGGGAGCATCAACCGGCTGTGCGAAGACCATGAGCTGGAAGAATCCCATCGTCCGGGAGCGCGCCGATCCGCACGTCTTCCTTCACTCGGATGGCTACTACTACATGGTTGCCACCGTGCCCGACTACGACTGCATCGAGCTCCGCCGTGGCAAAACGATCGGCGATCTTTCCTCCGGACAGAAAAAGGTTATCTGGAAAAAGCACAGCAGCGGCGAAATGGGGGCTCACATCTGGGCGCCGGAGATCCACAATATCGACGGGAAGTGGTATGTCTACTTCACATCGGCACCGGCTGAAGACATCTGGAAAATCCGTCCCTATGTTCTGGAATGCGACGATCAGAATCCATTGACGGGCGACTGGGAGGAAAAGGGGCAGATCAAGCCCAACCGGAAGCATTTCTCGCTCGACGCCACCACGTTTGCGCACAAGGGTAAACGGTATTATGTCTGGACCGAGCGCGGGGATGCTCCCTACGACGGAACCAATATCTACATCGCCGAGATGGATTCGCCCACTTCGTTTATCGGCGAACCCGTGATGCTGACCTATCCGGACTTTGAATGGGAAACCCGCGGCTACCGGGTCAACGAAGCGCCGGCTGTCCTGATCTGGAAGGGCAAGGTCTATATGACCTACTCCGCAAGCGCCACGGACGCCAACTATTGCCTCGGCATGTTGACTGCCGATGCAGACTCGGATCTGCTTGATGTCAAGTCGTGGAGCAAGTCGAAGGAGCCGGTGCTGAAGAGTGATCCCGAAAACGACGTCTACGGTCCTGGGCACAATTGTTTTACGACCACGCCGGACGGAAAGAAGGTAATCCTTGTATACCACGCCCGCGATTATGAGAAGATCCAGGGGGATCCGCTCCATAATCCCGACCGCGCTACGCGTGCGCAGGAACTGAAGTGGGATGCCGACGGTAATCCGGTCTTCGGCCCGCCCGTCAAGGATGGCCGCTATACGATGGAATACTAGTTCGTGGGTCGATGGATCATAGGAATAGGTCTCGCGCTGGTGGCCGTCGGCCTGGCGCTTCAGTTTGCGCCGTGGCTGCTGAACTGGTTTGGCCGCCTGCCCGGCGACATCCGGATCGGGAATGAAAACAGCAAGGTATTCATACCGATCACATCGATGATACTGATCAGCGTCTTGCTGACGGTCATAATGAGTATAATCAGACGCTAGTGGATTATGAAGAAAAGAATCATGAGCAAGGTGTTGGGAGCGGTGGCCATACTGGTACTTCTCGGATGCGCATCGTTTGCGCAGCAGGAAAACCGAGATTCCGGATCCACCTTGCGGCTGCCCGACATGCCGCTGCATGACCCGTTCATCCTGGCGCACAAGCCGACCCATACCTACTATCTGTACACCTCCAACCGCGGCCGCATTTCCGGTACGCCCGGTGTGGGGACGATGGCCTACACATCGAAGGACCTGCTGAACTGGGAAAGGCCGAAAGCGGTCTTCGTGGTCCCCGACGACACCTTCGCGCAGCAGGGAGGCTGGGCGCCGGAGGTGCACGAGTACAAGGGCCGCTACTACCTGTTCACCACCCTTCATAACGAACAGTCGGTTTTGTCGACCCCTCCGGAATCATGGCGGACCAACTATGTGCGCGGCACGATTGCAGCGGTCGCCGATTCGCCCGCGGGCCCGTTCGAGATGCTCAACAAGGACGCCGCGGTTCCGCCGGCCAATTTTATGACGCTGGACGGAACACTCTACGTTGATCCCGAGGGACAGCCGTGGATGGTGTACGCCCACGAATGGATCCAGAAGATCGACGGCACGATCGAGGCCGTTCCGCTGTCCGGCGATCTTTCGAAAACCGCCGATGATGCGATTCATCTCATCAAGGCCTCCGATGCGCCGTGGCTGAATGCGACCATCAAGCCCGGCAACTTCGATCTGCACTATGTCACCGACGGCCCGCAGCTCTACCGAACGAAGGACGGTCATTTGCTGATGCTCTGGTCGAGCTATGAAAACGGCTCCTATGTCCAGACCGTCGCCCGCTCGAAATCCGGGGAGCTGGAAGGGCCGTGGGAACAGCTCGATCCGCTGGTGAAAGGCGATTCCGGCCATGGCATGCTGTTCAATACCTTCGATGGGCAGTTGATGATGGTGCTGCATCGTCCCTTCAACAATGCGCGCGGCAAGCTGTATGAAATGAAGGACTGCGGCGACCATTTGGAAGTGGTCCGTGAACGCATCGATTTGGATGGGGATCTGGAAGAAGTCAAGGAATAGGCGCACCATGTTGAAATTGCTCGACAAAATCCATCATTTGCATGATTTACGGAAATGAGCTTGAAATAGTGTCGCATTCCGGTCTCTCCCCCCAGGTGGCCTTGCTAACTTATGAGGTAGGAGGTTATGAGCGATATCACCGTCATTTTAAAGTCGATCAAGCTTGGAGACGGGCAAAGGTCCAACGAGTTGCTATCATTAGTGTTTGATGAGTTGCATAAGATGGCGAAATCGCACATGGCGGATGAGCCGGCCGGGCATACGCTCGTTCCGACAGCACTGGTGAACGAAGCATGGTTGCGCATGGTTGGCGACAAGGACCGTACATGGCATAACCGGGCCTATTTTTTTGCGTCGGCAGCTACGGCAATGCGACGTATCCTGGTTGAACACGCCCGTCGGAAATCCCGCATAAGGCATGGGGGAGATCAGCAACGGGTTGATTTGGATGTGATTGATCTGGCGGCGGCGGGGCCCGACGATACGACTCTGCTGGTGAATGATGCGCTTGAGCAACTTGATAAAACGAATCCGGAATGGGCGCAAATCGCAGTGATGAAGTATTTCGGCGGCATGACCAATCTGGAGGTGGCCGAAGCCCTTGGCATGAGCGAACGCTCGGTCGAGCGTCGTTGGCTCGCCGCCAAGGCGTGGTTGTACAACATTATTCGCAAACAGATGTAAGGCTGAAGGTGGGGCTTATCCGTGAATGGCGAAGAACAGACTCCGACTGCTGCCATGGAGCAGGCCGGGGAGATTTTTTGCAATGCGCTGGACATCGACTCCAAGGCCGAACGGGAGGAGTACGTCAAGGAGGCATGTGCAGCGAATGATGCGTTGCGTACCGCCGTTCTCGAGTTGCTAAATGCCCATGCAGGGGCGGAAGAACTCTTCAACAAGGGTTGTCCAACGCAACTGTCGGTGGAGGAGCTAACGCAATCCCTTTCTACTGAATCAGGCTTCAGGGAGGCCATCCGAACGGTCGTATCCCCGGAAAGGGAGCTGGGTCAGTGCATCGGGCCCTACCGGTTGATCAGGAAGATCGGCGAAGGGGGCGGCGGCAATGTCTATCTGGCCGAGCAGGAGCATCCGGTGCGGCGCCAGGTTGCGCTGAAGGTCCTGCGGCTGGGCACGGATACCAAACGGGTAATCGAGCGGTTCGAGGCAGAACGCCAACTGCTGGCCATCATGGAGCATCCCAATATTGCCCATGTGCTGGATGCGGGTGCGACGGACGAAGGGCTCCCGTACTTCGTGATGGAGCTGGTGCACGGCACGCAAATTACGGATTACTGCGATGAAAAAGGATTGGATATCCATCAACGCGAGGAGCTGTTTCTCCAGGTGTGCCATGCGATCCAGCATGCGCATCAAAAGGGCATCATACATCGCGACATCAAGCCCTCGAACGTCCTGATCACCATGCA
>JBNLDM010000071.1:0-13580 GCA_050304335.1 Pontiella sp. | reverse complement strand
ACAGCCTGACCGTTACAGGCGTTAACCGCCATGGCACTGCGGTTGCCGGGGCCAGCGTATCGCTGAACATTACCTACACCGGAGCCGATGCGGATCCGGAAGGCATCGTCGTGATCAATGAAATCCATCCGTCGCCCGAAGATCGCGACCTGCAGTTCCTTGAATTGCACAACACGAGCGTGACCCATGTATTCGACCTGACCGGCTGGCGCGTGAACGGCATCGACTACACATTCCCGAACGGTTCGATCATCACCCCTGGCGAATATCTCGTGCTCGTCGGAAACAGATACCGCTTCGCGGCCCTGCACAGCAATGTCGCGATCTTTGATGTCTATGGAGGAACACTCGATCCTGGAGGCGAAACCCTCACGCTTTTCCGGCCCGGCGCACTGCCCGAGGAAGAGATCGTGGTGGATCGTGTCCGTTATGAATCTGCTGCGCCCTGGGCAGATTACACAGAGGGCAGTTCACTGCAGCTGATTGATGCCGCGCAGGATAACGCCCGCGTCGCCAACTGGTCGAGTGCGAGTTATGCGCCGGTTGCTCCGGCCAATGTGATCGCTATCGACGATGCGTGGCTATACTTTGACGACGGCTATCCGGGGTCCGGCTGGGAACAGCCCGGCTTCAATGACAGTTCATGGGATAGCGGCAATGCATTGCTTTATGTGGAAGGCTCGCCGCTTCCAGCACCCAAGAACACGCCGCTTACTTTGGGCGAAACAGCCTACTATTTCCGGAAAGCATTCGATTATTCCGGGAATACGGCCGGCATAATCCTCGATATCTCCACGGTGGTCGACGACGCGGCAATTCTCTATCTCAACGGAACAGAAATCCTGCGGCTGGGTATGTCGGACGGCGAGGTCAGCCATTCGACCCTTACAAGTCGGGTGGTCACTGACGCGGCATATGAATATTTCACGGTGCCGGCATCCGCACTTATCGACGGCCGGAATGTGCTGGCGGCGGAGGTACACCAGATAAACGAATCAAGTTCCGATGTGGTCTTCGGCATGTCGCTGGACGTCAACGGTAACGGCTCCGAATCGCTCACTCCGGGACAGGAAAATTCCGTCAGAGACGTACTGCCGATCATCCCGGAGCTTTGGCTTAACGAACTTCAGGCCGGGAACATGACCGGCCCGCATGACAATGCGGGAGACCACGATCCCTGGGTGGAAATATATAATTCAGGAAACGCCTCGATCAGTCTGGAGGACTACTATCTTACCCTGGATTACGACAATCCAACCCAGTGGGCCTTCCCGGTCGGGACTTCGATTCCCGCCGGTGGATATCTCGTGGTATGGTGCGACGGTGAGCCCGGAGAATCGGTCTACGGCATTCCGCATACGGACTTTCTGCTGCCTTCATCATGCGGGAAGCTCGGGCTTGTACGGATGGTGGAGAGCGCCCCTCAGGTGATCGACTACCTGAACTACACCAACCTAGCCGCCAATTGGAGTTATGGCGCTGTACCCAACGGTCAACCATTCTATCGCTTCAATCTGTTCTATCCAACGGTCGGGACCGCCAATAACAATGCGGCACCACCGCTCACGATAAAAATCAACGAATGGATGGCCGATAATGATGGCACGTTGATAGACCCTGCTGACAACGATTACGAAGATTGGTTCGAACTGTACAATCCGGGAACGAACGCCGTCGATTTGGGGGGCTGTTTCCTGACCGACGATTTCACCGATCCATTCCAATACGAAGTGCCCAAGAACGGACACTACACCATCGAACCCGGTGGCTATCTGCTGGTATGGGCCGATGGAGAGACCGGACAGAATTCCACCAACCGGCCGGATCTGCATGCCGACTTCTCGCTCAGCAAGAACGGCGACTCCATTGGCGTATTTGCATCTGATGGAACCGAGATCGACACCGTTACGTTTGGGCTCCAGGCCACCGATGTCAGCGAAGGGCGTTATCCGGCCGGCGGAGACACCATCATGCAGCAGTCGACGCCCACGCCGGGAGCCGACAATGCTGGCGCTGTTGCGCCGCCGGTGCTGAGCGCTGTGTCAGTCAGTGGTTCGTCATTCGCATTCCAGTGGGAATCCACGTTCGGCTGTTCCTACCAGGTGTACTTCAAGAGCAACCTGATGGATGCTGCATGGATTCCTCTTGGAGAACCGCAGATCGGCACGGGTTCTGCGCTCGGCGTCACGAACACCCTCTTCGGGGAGCAGGGATACTTCATCATCGACAGTCAATAAGACGCATTTTTGTTTTCGCATGGGACCAACGCCCAACAAACTATTCGGGACCTCCAAAGAAACATGGCCATTATGAGAAGATGCATGATGAGATTAAAACGCCACCGTTTCGCGACGCTTGTGATAAGTTTGGCTATGCTGTGCAGCTGTGAGCGGGCAGATGCCGCATCTCCGAAAAACCACTATGCCTCCTATCCGCCGGCAGAAAATTTGGACGAAGGAATTTCATGGCCGCAAGGACAGGCGCTGCCGGCGTTCGCAACGCCGGCGTCGCCGTTGGATGCGCTGGTCGTTCAGGATCTGGACCGGGACGAACAGATCACGTTCTCCGCCCTGCAGGGAATAGTGAACCGAACGAAGCCGAGGATCCTGATGCTGGACAGGAATGCGGAAGAGGGGCGTGATACGTGGCTCAACACGGCCGATCTGTCGATACGAAGTCCCGACGGCCTGAAGAGCCCGTATGATCTGATCGCAAAATATGCGCGCGAGCTCAATGGCGTGGTGCTTTACGACCCCGATCGGAATCTCCATTACCGAAACCTGGCGGGAACCGTGGCAGGGATCGAGCGGGCGCTGCCGGTTACAGCTGAGGTTTATGAAAAGATGAAGCAGCATGGAATCGAGCTTCGGGTATCCACCGACCTGACAACGCTGACATTCAACAACTCGCTTGCTATCTACGAATATCTCTATGAACACTACTGGGACCGATGTGAAAAGCGCGTAATCGTCAGCGCATCACCGCGCAATGATTGTCATCATACCCGCGACATTGCAGCAGCGACGGGTGCCGCAGTCGTGTGGCTGGATAACCGCGAACCCGAGGAACGCGATATGATGCGTCGCTTTTTCGGTGGCATGAAGGCGGGGCAGGCGATCGTGCTGGGCTGGTATACCACCGAACGTTCCGGGATCACAACCGCCTCGGAGTTCGGTATCGGGACGCTTCCGGCCGACCATTTCATGAGTGCAAGCGTGTATGCCGGGACGGATCACCGTATCCGGATTCCGGAAGTGCCCAGGATGCCAAAACTCGAAAACAAAGTTTACGTGACGATCTTCATCAGCGATGGCGACAATATTCAATATACCCAACGCGCGATGCGGAGGATCTGGGACAATGCAGCCGCAATTCGCGGAAAGGTGCCACTAAACTGGACTATTTCACCCGGCCTGGCCGACATTGCGCCTTGTATCATGAACTATTACTACACCACGGCCACGGCACAGGATTGTTTTGCCACCGGCCCGTCCGGGCTGGGCTATATGATGCCATATAACACCTTGGACGAACCGGGCGCACCGGTCGGGGAATACACCCGGGATCCGGATCGCATGGATGGCTACGCGGGGCTTACAGAAACCTATCTCCAGCGGACCGGACTGAGAGTGATGACAATCTGGGACGATGCCTCCCCGATGCAGCGCAAATCCTACGAACGCTTCTGCCGAAATCTGTATGGAGCAACCGTGCAGAATTTTAAGGATGTCCCGTCGGTGGAAGACAGTGTCGAAGGCGGTCGGCTTCGCTTCGACAAACTGGTGATTCCTTATGCTGGAAGTTATGATCACATTCACGACTCACTGATACACAAGATAGAGCAATGGAACGGGGAATCTCCGTTGTTCCTGGCCTACCAGGTGAATATCTGGGGAGAGATGAAGCCTCAGCGGATCGCGGAGCTTGCCAGGGCGCTGGACGAGCGCTTCCCAGGCAGGGTCGAGTTCCTGAGGGCGGATCATTACTACAACCTTCAGAATCTTGAGCACGGCCTGCCATGCAACCTGACCATGGCACCGGAAACTTCGGTCTACTCCGGCGATCCGAATGCAGCTGCGGACGTAGTGACTGACGGAACGCCGCTGACGATGTGGACATCCGCCGGGAAGCAGAACGCGCAACTTGGATTTGATTTTGGCGAGGTGCGACGACTGACCCGCTGCGTGATCCGCCATGCCGGCGACAACGGCCTGGCACCGGCGTTCAACACGAGGGATTTTGCCGTGAGCGTGAGTATGGACGGAAAGAAATGGATGACCGTCGCCGCCTTCAGGAACAACAGCGACAACGTAACCGATATGGAGTTCCCGCAGGTCAGCGCACGGTATCTGAAGATCGCCGTGCTCGACGGCGGCCGGGACTCAAAGGCGCGGATCGCAGATGTGGAGATCTACGGCCGCCGATGAACCGGTGTTCCGGATGGATTCGGCACCCGGATAAGAATGAAGCGGATTCACCCCCCAGGGATTAAATCTGAGTGCTCGAAATCCACTGGAAAAACCCACACTGAATAAAACTTTCCAATAACAGGTGAATTCAACGGAGCAATGAGGCTGGCTAGCAGCTTTCTGATCATCTAGCTTCGCCACCCCGGAACAATCCGCTCATACTGCCGGCTGGATTCACTTCACCGTTCGTTGTTTCAACACCCGATGGATCTCATCCAGCAATAACGGGAACGCCGGCGCAACCATGCCGCCATGGTCACACCCTTTCATCTCCCGAATGGCCGTATCCTTATGCCCCGCCACTTGCATCATGCGCATCATGTAGGCATTCTCTTCGTAACGCCCCAGCATCTCCAGCTCGCGATCGCCCGTAATCAGCAGCAGCGGAGGCGCATCGGCGCGCACATAGTAAAGCGGTGCCAATTCATCGATGACAGGCTGTGTGCCCTCAATCCCCCGCTCCGCACGAACAGTAAAGTGGGTAATCATATGGCCGCTGAATGGTATCATCCCCGCAAGTCGATTGGCATCGATGTCATATGCGGCCAGCCAGTGCGTATCCATTCCAACCATGGCCGCAAGATATCCGCCGGCCGAGTGCCCCGAAACAAAGATGCCGGATCGACTCCCGCCGAAGCGCTCAATATTATTGAACACCCAGGCCACAGCGGCTGCGGCATCTTCGATACAAACCGACGCCTTGACCCGGGGTGAAAGCCGGTAATTGACAGCAACCACACAGATGCCCTGGTCTTTCAGCTCTTCGGGAATAAATTTCTGTCCGCCGGTCAGTCCGCCCCCATGAAACCAGACGACCGTGGAAAAATCCTTTTTGCCATCAGGATAATAAACATCCAGAAAACAACGTTCCTTGATGTACTCATCCGCATTCCTGACCACCTCGCTGTAGTATGGAATATCGGTTTTGGTTATATATTCGTAATCCTGTGAAAACGTCTGAGCGCACCAACAGAACACTACCGCAAGCATGACTCGAATCATGGCACAGCCTTTCTTTTATAAAAATTCCTGATCCTCGACCATTCTAAGAGAATCAGGCGGATCGTCTTGTCACTTAAAAAGACTACTTCTCCAAAAATAAAACATCAGTCGCACACACGCGCTGCATGATGTCTCCGGGAGAGGTGCCGCTATGTGGCTTAAATATGTCACATGACATAACAATAGGCATATGTTTCATTCGATATAAGTAAAAAAGGCATTCAGGAAGAATAAAAGGAGATATGACAATGCACTATAAAAAATATGCAGTAACGCTGTGCGCGGTGCTGATTGCCGCTGCTGGAGCATCGGCATCCGTTATCATAGATTCGAAGGCCGGCGGCTCTCTGCCGTCCACCATTGACATGAATGTGTTCTTTGATGGCACAGGGGCGGCTTCTACCGGAAGTCCGTGGTTCAATGTTACCGGATCAACGACACTGCCGGGCGCCTTCAATGGCTCGGTCGGCATCACCATCGATGCCATGAAAAATGTATCTACCAATACCGCCAACCTGGGTGACGAGCTGGTGGACGGAGGTATCGATCGCGATGGTGCCGGTTTAATTGGTGTTACGGGCAATCCCAATAGTGGAGGCATTGGCGCCGATGCATCGAACCACGAAGGCCTTGCCTTCAACATTGATGAGATCACCGGACTCGATCCTTCGCTTTCCGTTCAGATCACGGGAATCAATGTGCAGAATATTGGACGCGCCGGCACGGACCCAGCCGATGAATCGTTTACCATCGTCAATCTGGCAACCCGTGATTCGATTACCATCACTCCGATTGCCGACGGCGTTTCCGCCGGTACGATCGATGTGTCCAGCCTGAATCTTGTTGCTGCGGTTGGGAGTACGAATCCGGTTGCATCCCTTATTTCAGGTGATGTGGGTGGTTTCCGCGTGAAAGGCCTTACCATTAATGTGATTCCTGAGCCGGCCACAATGGGCTTGTTTGCGATGAGTGGTCTGGGTATATTTCTCATGCGGCGCATGGTTATGTAGTAAACGAGATGCAGCAATAAGAAGAGGAGAAAATTATGAATAAAATCGTACTATCAATGGTAGCTCTGATGAGTCTGGCCATAATGGGAGCTTCGGCTGCAATTGTGGTGGATTCTTCGACAGGAGACAACCCTGGGTCGCGCATAGACCTTAACGTAAATATCGATGGAAGCGGAAGTGCCTCAACTGGAAGCCCCTGGTTTAACGTAAGCGGTTCTACGAGCCAGTCAGGCGCCTTCGGCGGCACAATCGGTATTACCATCGACGGCATGAAGAACGCTTCCACCAACACCGCCACCCTTGGGGACGAGTTGGTCGACGGCGACATTGACCGGGATGGAGCCGGTTACATGGGGATTGTTGGCGCTCCGAATGCAGGAGGAATCGGTGCCGATGCCTCGAACCATGAAGGCCTTTCGTTTATCATCGATGAAATCACCGGGCTGGATCCTGTGCTGGCCGTCAAGATAACCGGCATCAACGTACAGAACATTGGGCGGATGATTACGGATCCGAGCGATGAGTCTTTCAGCATCGTCAACCTGTCAACCCGTGATGCGATTACCATCACTCCGATTGCCGACGGTGTTTCCGCCGGTACGATCGATGTGTCCAGCCTGAATCTCGTCGCTGCGAGTGGGAGTACGAACCCGGTTGCATCCATTTTGTCAGGTGATGTGGGCGGATTCCGCGTGGACGGTCTGACCTTTGAAGTGGTCTACACCGACGATCCGTCGGCGCTGCTTCCTCCGGAAACCGTGACGGCTACACCTACCAACAGCGCGCAGGCGCGACTGGATTGGACGGCTGGGCAGAATGCAACCAGCTACAACATCTATCGCACCACCAACAGCGGCAGCTACGGGGCCGCGTTGCAGACCGGGCTTGCCGGTCTAACGTATACCGATACGACGGTCGACAACTATACGACCTATTATTACCGCATTACCAGTGTTTCAAACAGCGTGGAATCGATCCCGTCCGTAGAGGCTTTCGTCACTCCGTATGATACCGGCGACACGACTCCTCCGGCTGCGCCGTCCAATTTTACGGCGGATAATCCCAATGGAGCATGGGCCGTGCTGGACTGGGACGACAACGTGGAGCCGGATCTCGATTTCTACTCGGTATACCGTTCCACCACGAGCGGTATCTACGGGCAGCCGTTGGTGTCCAACCTAACGGACAGTGCCTACACGGACAAGGACCTGCTGGTTGGCGAGACCTATTACTACGTCATTAAAGCCACGGATTTCAACGGATTGCAGAGCTCGCCGAGCGTGGAACAAAGTGTGACGGCCGCCCCGTTGACCGGCGAAAAGAATGTGTTCTTTGTGCTGAATAGCGGCGAGATTTACGCCTTTACCAGTGTGGTGTCCAACGGCATAACCTGCCTGGAGCAGGGACATGTTACCAACGGCATCGCCGTGGCCACGAATCCTTCGTACGGTTTCTTTCAGGGCTTTACCTCTCTCCCGGACGGCCGGATCTACGGGATTGATGGTAGTGGTGATGTCATTGAATGGTCCGATATCGATGCATGGATCGGCAATGTCAACCCGGTCATTGTCTCTTCGGGCAACTATGATCCGGTGGTCTCCGCCGAGGTTCATGGGGTGAGCTATGACCCGAACACGGAAGGTTTTTACACGGTTCAGGGCAGCGGAACGTACCAGGGGGACATCGGCGAATATGCCGATGAGGCGGCACTGCTGGCAAATACCCCAACGACCAACTATGCATCGGGCTACAACGGCAATGTCTGCAATTTCTACTATCCGCTGGGGGATACCCCGCCAGCGGAATACTTCCAGATTGCGGGGGGCAACGGACCCCTGGAGGGTTGGCAGACGCTGGCTGATTATGTTTCAGGACCGGGCGCGATAAATTTCAGCATAGGAGGCTTTAGCAGTGGGGTAACGACGGTGGGTGCCTTTGCGCTCTTCGTGGATATCGCCCCCCCCGCCACCATCGGAAACGTTTCGATTGCACACGTGGGCGGGCAGATTGTTATTACTGCAGCGGATACGACCGATGGAATGCTGTATCTCCTCCAGTCGAAGAGCAGTCTTGTTTCCCCTCCGGACTGGGCGGATGTGTCCGGCGATTTGGAAAGCATCGGCGGTTCCGTATCGGTGACGACGACGCCGACTCAAGTCACTGACTTTTACCGCGTCCGTTCCAAGCAATAACTGCGAGGGGCCACGCGAACGGTAAATGTGGTGGAATGGGGGCATTTTTGCCCCCATTTCTTTATCTAATGTTGAATGGATATGTATAAGAGCCGGAATTCAAAAGGCAGGTAGCGTCATGGTAAGGACAGATCGGAACAGACGGGTTGCAATCATCGCTCTGATGGTGGTTTTCGGATTAAGCGCCATCGTAAATGCTGCGATGATCTACGCCGTTAACAGCAGCGGCGAAATCCGTTCCTTTACCGGCGCCACCCTGGGGGGCAATCCGATCGAGGGAAACACCTTTGCGGGCGGCACGCTGGAAGCCACCATTCCGGCTTTCGGCTCCTATCTGGGTTTTACGCAGGATACGGCCGGCAGCATCTATGGGGTCAATGCATCCGGCGGGGTGGTCAGCTGGGCTTCTCTGTCCGCATGGCTGGCCGGTGATGCGCCGACTATTGAAAGTACCGGGGTGTACGGTACCGACGGCATCCACGGCTGCAGCTATGACGGGTTTACCGGCGGTTTTTATGTGGTTTACGAAGGAAACGGAATGGATGGCGACATTGGGGAATATGCCACCCTCAATGATTTTATTAACAATCAAAACGCATCCGTTTCTCCTTCGGTCTATGTGGGCAACATCCATAATTTTTATTATCCCGATAACGATAGCAGTGCCGGATCACGCTACTATCAGGCTTCCGGCGCCGGTGATCTGGAGGGCTGGCAAACGCTGTCGTCCTATATCAGCAGTTCCGCCAACCGGACCGACCATTCGCCGGCTGCCGGGTTTGCGGGAGTTGGCAGTGCCTTTGCTGTAGTGGAAGGCGCCATCTTGTTGCTGCCGCCTGCAACGCTGGATGCATTTCCGACCAATGGTCAGGTGCGTTTGGAATGGTCGGAGGGAACCGGCGCGGCAACCTACAACGTGTACCGTTCCTCCACGCGGGGAAGCTATGGCGCGCCGATTCAAACCGGCATATCCGATTCCTTCTTTGAAGATACGTCGGTGACGGCATACGACCGCTACTACTATGCCGTGTCCAGTGTCACCAACGGCAGCGAATCCGCGCTGTCCGAAGAAGCCTTCGTAGTGGTTCCGGGCGACTATTCAGCGCAAGGGTTGAACATCCTGTTCATTTTCATCGATGACATGGGGTGGGGCGATCTGTCCTGCTACGGAAATCCTGTAACCACCAAGGCGGGCGGAGTCGTCACGCCCCATCTGGATTCGCTGGCCGCGCAGGGAATTCGTTTTACCGAGGGCTATACAGGGGCGCCGATCTGCTCGCCGTCACGCGTATGCGTGATGACCGGGATCGAATCGCAGCGCTATGCCATCTACAGTTACCTGAACAACAAGACGGCCAACGACAACCGCAACATGAACGACTGGCTCGATCCATATACCGTGGCGGCTCCGCGCCTGTTCCGCGACGCCGGCTACCGGACCGGTCAGTTCGGAAAATGGCACATGGGCGGCGGTCGCGATGTCAACTTTGCGCCCTTTCCGCAGGCGTATGGCTTCGAGGAATCCCTCGTGGCCTTCGAGGGGATGGGCGACCGGGTCCTGTACAACGGGGACGGGCTCTCCGCGGCAAATGCCGATGTGCCGGGGAATATCACCTGGGCCGAGTGGTACGAGGGTGCCGATCTGCACACCGACGCCGCCATCGATTTCATCTCAAGAGCGGTGCAGTCGAACCGGAACTTCTACGTGCACGTACCGTACAACGATGTTCATTCGCCATATAATACGGATCCCGGCAAGGAAAATGATTTTGATCACATAACGGGCAATACGACTGCCAAGCTCTTTCTTTCGGAAATGCATGAGCTTGACAAGGAAATTGGACGACTCGTGCAGGCGGTCGATGATCTGGGAGCGCGTACCAATACGCTGATTGTGGTTATCGGTGACAACGGAGCACCGAACGATACCATCAACGGGATTCTCAACCGCAACGGCGGCTTGCGGGGCGGCAAGAGAGATCTTTGGGAAGGCGGCATTCGCGAGCCTTTTCTCATCCGCTGTCCGGGGTTGGTGCCGGGAGGACAAGTCAACAGCACGACGGCCGTTTCCACGCTGGACCTGTTGCCGACCTATGCCGCACTGGTGGGCATCGACCTGCCGAATGCGCCCTTCGCCGGGGAAGATATGAGCGATGTATTCCAGGGAAGTACGCGGATGCGCCAACGTCCGCTTTTCTGGGAGTTCGGCACGGTTTCGGCTGTTGGAACCGGAGCCCCGAACCTGGCTATGCGCGATGGAAACTACAAGTTGCTGGTCAATCCCGACGGGTCCGGGCGGCAGCTGTACGACCTTTCGGTCGACCGCGAGGAAACCACCGATCTTTCCGGCGATCCCGCTCTGCAGGATACCGTTTCAAACATGCAGGATCGCCTGCTGGCCTGGTTTGACGAAACCGTGCTGGGCAATGGCATCCATACGGAGCAGGTGACCAACCAAACGGTGCAGACCGGTATGGTCTTTTCCGACGACTTTACAGTCTCCAGCAGCAATGCCCCGAATCCCGGTTTTGAGATCGATGATGGCGTTAACTATGAATTCGCTTCACGCATCGGTGGTTCTGCTGCGTCCGATCTGCGGAGCTATCGTTATGGTGGCGGAACGCGCCTTGCAACAGACTTCAGCATTGCCGGCAACCGGCTGGCCGTCGCGCCACGGAACGCAAACGGCCGGTTTGAACTCAGCCCCGACGGGGTAAACGCGTGGAATCTCGGCGATTTTCTCGCCGGCAACAGCTATGAGGTTTCCGTTCAGATGGATATCGATGTCGTCGGAAGCCTGTATGCCCAGCGCATGTCGTTGAGTCTCGCCGATGCTCCCAACCTGACGGTCAACGACGTTGATCTGGGGGTTCAGATCGGCACGGACGGTACTGGCGGGCTGGGGGTCTTCCAGCGACAGGCGGCCGGATCTCAAAACTCCGGAGGCGTTATTAACGATATGCTGGTTGGGGGATTGCCGATCGGGACGCCCGTGGATATCAGGATTGCGGTGGATGATTTCAATGGCAATGCCCTCGACTATTCGTCCTCCTACGAGATTTTCGTGAACGGCAGCTCCGTGGCTTCCGGCCTGTTCCGGTTCAATGACTCGAATTTATCGCGCTATCTGATCTTTGATACGGCGGCACATGAAGGCACGGTCTACTATGACAATGTGGCCGTGGAGCTTACGCAGGTCAATGGCGGTTCGACCAATATGGTAGTCATGCCTGTCGTTCACCTGGCTGAAATCGATCCGGTTCCCCGGGTGTACTGGAATGTGCAGCCGGGCATGGTATTCGAGCCGCAGAGTTCTACGAATTTAAATTTCCCCTGGATGCCGGGGGATTCGATCACCAATGAGCACGGCACGATACGCTGGATGGGATTCGATTCCGCAGCAGGAAGCAATCAGGCGTTCTTCCGGTTGAAATAAAGTACATGGATCCACGGGAATGGACCCCGGAGGCTCCTCGCACCAAGGTCCCGTGTCGGCGGGTCTGGAAAAGTGAGATGATCAAACGGGCAAAAAGACATGTTACAGCGTTTATTGTGCTGGTCTGCGCTGTGTCCGGGATGGCTGCGGACAATAAACCCAACCTGGTGTTTATTCTGGCGGATGATTGTGCCCATACCACGTTAGGCTGCTATGGCGGGAAAAACGTGGCCACGCCGAATATTGACCGGTTGGCTGAAGAGGGATTGAAGTTCAACCAGGCGTTCGTAACGATGTCAATGTGCGTGCCGTTTCGCGCCGAACTCTACACTGGGCTCCAACCTTTCCGCAGTGGATGCGCCTGGAACCATTCTGCGACCAAGCCCGGAATCCGAAGTGCGCCGAACTATTTGTCGGAGCTGGGCTACCGCGTAGGGATTGCCGGCAAACGGCACTTTTTTCCGGAATCCAACTTTCCGTTCGAGACCGTACCGGGATTTGAACAAAACTGCGTGGCGAAGATCAATCATTACAATCCGGACGAAATCATTCCGTTTCTGACGCGCGATGCCGCTCAGCCGTTTGCGCTCTATATCTGTTCCACGCACCCGCACCGTCCGTGGACCGATGGCGATCCGTCGCAATTTGATCCGGATAAACTCGAATTGCCCGCGGCCCTGGCCGACACCCCCGAAATTCGCAGGAACATGACGGAATATCTTGCCGAAGTGGTGAAGCTCGACGAGCAGGTGGGCGATGTAATGCGTATGCTGAAGGCAAACGGGCTCGACGAAAATACGATCGTCCTGTTCAGCTCCGAGCAGGGCTGGCAGTTTCCCGGCGGCAAGTGGAGTTGCTGGGATCTGGGCCTGCATACCGCGCTGATCGCGCGCTGGCCCGGCCATATCGTGGCGGGACGCGAAACGGATGCGCTCGTACAGATGTGCGATGTGCTGCCGACTTTTATCGAGCTGGCCGGCGGAAAGCCGCTCAATGCGGATTTTGATGGACGCAGTTTCGTGAATGTACTTGCGGGCAGGACCGACAAGCATCGTGATTTGGTCTTTGGGATTCACAACAATGTGCCCGAGGGACAGCCCTATCCAATCCGCACGGTTTTTGACGGCACGTATCGTTATATCATGAACCTTGATCCCGATCGGAAATATGTGGGCCGCTACATCAACGGAAAAAACCCGTCGTCCTGGTTTACCTCCCTGGAGGACGCCGCCGCCGCGGGCAATACCCATGCCGGGGAGGTCCTTCAGCGCATGGTGGATCGGCCGGCCGAGGAGCTCTACCGCACCAGCGGGGATCCTTTCGAAATGGATAACCTCGCCCGTAATCCTGAATATGGGCAGATCAAAGGCACATTGCGCAGCGCATTGATTCAGTGGTTAGAAAACGAGAACGATCCCGGTAAAAACATGGACGACTATGAGGTCCTGAATGAAAACCGCAAGGCGGCCGG
>JBNLDM010000070.1:0-11741 GCA_050304335.1 Pontiella sp. | reverse complement strand
GTAGTATTTTTGAAAAATAAGCACTGCGCGTACATTCATTACCGGTGTGCCGCGGGGTTTGTTTGTCTGTTTTTATTGAATAGGCGTGCCCATGTAGCTCAGTTGGTAGAGCGCATCCTTGGTAAGGATGAGGTCAGCAGTTCGAATCTGCTCATGGGCTCCACTTATTCGGTGTTTGAAAAATAAAGTTAACTGAGGAAGATTCAGGAGGTAATAAAAATGGCTAAGGATAAATTCGAACGGACAAAGCCGCACGTGAACGTCGGCACGATTGGTCACGTTGACCATGGTAAAACCACCACGACCGCAGCAATCACCTTCGTGCAGAGCACCAAGGGATTGTCTGAGTATATCCCGTATGACAACGTTGCCAAGGCATCCGAGTCGCAGGGTCGCCGTGACTCCACCAAGATTTTGACGATCGCGACTTCGCACGTTGAGTACGAATCCGACAATCGTCACTATGCCCACGTTGACTGCCCCGGCCACGCCGACTACGTCAAGAACATGATCACCGGTGCTGCCCAGATGGACGGCGCGATTCTCGTGGTTGAAGCGCCTTCCGGCCCGATGCCCCAGACGCGCGAGCACATCCTGCTGGCCCGCCAGGTTGGTGTTCCGAAAATCGTTGTTTTCCTCAACAAGTGCGACCTGGTTGACGACGAAGAGCTGATCGAGCTCGTCGAAATGGAAATCCAGGAACTCCTCGCAAAGTATGAGTTCGAAGAAGATTCCCCGATCATCCGCGGTTCCGCCCTCAAGGCGATCGAGGATCCGGACGGTGAAGGCGGCAAGTGCATCCAGGAGCTCATGGACGCTCTCGACAGCTGGATTCCGGAACCCGAGCGTGTTACCGACCAGGCATTCCTGATGCCGATCGAAGACGTATTCTCGATCGAAGGTCGTGGTACCGTGGTTACCGGCCGTGTTGAACGTGGTACCATCCACACCGGCGACACCATCGAAATCGTTGGTATCCGCGACACCGCCACCACCACCTGCACCGGCGTTGAAATGTTCCGCAAGATCCTCGACGAAGGTCAGGCTGGCGACAACGTTGGTATTCTGCTTCGCGGCACCAAGAAGGATGAAGTACAGCGCGGCCAGGTTCTGGCCAAGCCCGGCTCCATCACTCCGCACACCACGTTCAAGGGCGAAGTCTACGTTCTGTCCAAGGACGAAGGTGGCCGTCATACCCCGTTCTTCAAGGGATACCGTCCGCAGTTCTACTTCCGTACAACCGACGTAACCGGCGACATTCAGCTGCCTGAAGGTGTTGAAATGGTCATGCCTGGCGACAACGTTGCAATGGACGTAACGCTCATCACTCCGATCGCGATGGAGCAGCACATGCGCTTCGCAATCCGTGAAGGTGGCCGTACCGTTGGTGCTGGCCGCGTTACTGAAATCATCAAGTAACGTAGAACGTCATCGGGCGACGGGCAGGTACGATCCTGCCCGGACCCCGTTAATCATTAATAGGACGAAACCATGCCGAGAGATATCATTACTCTGGCCTGCACCGAGTGCAAGGAACGCAACTACACGGGTACCCGCAACAAGAAGTTGGAAACCCAGCGTCGTGAAGTGAAGAAGTATTGCCCGCGCGAGCGCAAGCATACCCTCCATCGCGAAACCAAGTAGTTGATCGATTTTTGAAAACAGGTCGGTAGTTCAATTGGTAGAGCACCGGTTTCCAAAACCGGCTGTTAGGGGTTCGAGTCCCTTCCGACCTGCCAATTCTAAACTGGAAAGCACGATGAATAAACTGAACGAAGGCGTCGGGAAGCTTAGAACCTTCATTGATGAAGTGAAGGCGGAACTGTTGAAATGCTCCTGGCCGACCCGCAAGGAACTGTTTGGACAGTCCATGGTGGTCATCATTTCGGTGATTGTCCTCAGCGCGTTCGTGGGGCTTTGCGACCTGGTCAACCAGGGTCTGCTCAAGTTCATCATTCATTAGGTTTATTCGTTAGGTAGATACAATGGCAAAACAGTGGTTCATTCTACACGCGCTTTCCGGTCACGAGCTGAAGGTTCAAAAAAACATTGCCAGCCGTGTGCAGCAAGAGGAAATGGAAGACGTTATCGGCGAGGTACTTATCCCCTCCGAAAAGGTCTCTGAAGTTAAGCAAGGCAAGAAGACGACAGTCAACCGGAAGTTTTTCCCGGGGTATGTGCTGATCAATATCAGCCTATACAACGAGGACGGCAGCTTCAACGACCGCGCCTGGTATTTCATTCAGAATACACCCGGCGTCATCGGCTTTCTGGGCGGGGAGCGTCCCGCACCGTTGAGCGATGCCGAGGTGGACACCATTGTCCACCAGGTAGAGGAGAAGAAGGATGCGGTTGCCCCGAAGGTCATGTTCGAACCGGGCGAATCGGTGAAGGTTACCGACGGTCCGTTTATGAACTTCAGCGGCATCATCGAGGAAGTCGATCCTGAGCGCGGCAAACTGAAGATCTCCGTTTCGATCTTCGGGCGCTCGGCTCCGGTTGAGCTCGAGTATTGGCAAGTCGAACGTTCGGCCGAATAAATTTGATTGAGGATTGTTATGGCGAAGGAAATCACAGGATACATCAAGCTGCAGATCCCGGCAGGGGCAGCCAACCCGGCACCGCCGGTTGGTCCGGCGCTGGGTCAGAAGGGTGTAAACATCATGGAGTTCTGCAAGGCGTACAACGCCGCCACGCAGAGCCAGGCGGGTATGGTTATACCGGTGGTCATCACCGTGTACAGCGATCGCAGCTTTACGTTCGTGACCAAGAGTCCCCCTGCATCGGTGCTGCTCAAAAAAGCCGCCGGTCTGGCCAAGGGCTCCGGGGTGCCGAACCGCGACAAGGTCGGCAAAGTCACCCGCGCTCAGATCGAAGAGATTGTTGAAATCAAGAAGGACGATCTTAATGCCAATGATAAGGACGCCGCAGTGCGTGTCATCGAAGGTACCGCGCGCAGCATGGGAATCGAGGTGGAATAATCATGGCTACTCACGGAAAGATATATAAAAACGTTGTGGCGAAGGTCGCCAAGGGTTCCGACTACAGCATCGATGATGCCGTCGCCTTCCTGCAGGCCAATCCGACCGCCAAGTTTGACGAAACATTTGAACTCGCCTTCCGGATGGGCGTCGACCCGACGAAGTCGGATCAGGCGATCCGCTCCACCGTTGCGTTGCCGCACGGTACTGGCAAGGATGTTCGCGTGATCGTGTTCGCCACCGGCGAAGCAGCCGAAGCGGCCCGTGCCGCCGGTGCGGCGGAAGTCGGTTTTGAGGATTTGATCAAGAAGGTGCAGGATGGCTGGACCGATTTCGATGCCGCCGTCGCCACGCCTGACGCGATGAAGGAAGTCCGCAAGGTCGCCCGTGTTCTGGGTCCGCGCGGCCTGATGCCGAACCCGAAGACCGGAACGGTTACCGACGACACCGAGGCTGCTGTGAACCAGCTCAAGGCCGGTCGCGTCGAGTTCCGCATGGACCGCAATGGAAACATCATGGTTCCCTTTGGGAAACGTTCGTTTGAGAAAACCGCGTTGCTGGAAAACGCCAAGGCCGTTGTTGACGCAATCAACCACGCCAAGCCGTCCAGCGCCAAGGGCACCTACATCAAGCGTTGCACAATTTCCAGCACGATGGGTCCCGGTCTGCGGGTCGCCCTCAAGGAAATCACCACCGCATAGAAAAGGGTTGGGTATTTGAATGAAACCTGAAGATAAACAGCACAGACCGGAAAAGGTGGCGATGGCCACCGAAATCGATCAGCGCATCGCTGGCGCCCTGTACATGATTCTCGCGGACTACGATGGTATGGATATGCCCATGACCACCGAGTTCAAGAGTTCCCTGCGTGAAAGCGGCGCCTCGTTCAATGTTGTAAAGAACCGGATGCTCAATCGCGCATTGCCGCTGGACCCCGCAATGTTGAAGGGCCAGACCGCCATGATCTATGGCGAAGGCGATGTGGTCGAAGTAGCGAAGGTGATCAAGAAATTTACCGCAACCAACAAGAAGCCCGTTGTCAAGGGTGGCTTTGTCGAGGGCAAAGCCGTTAGCGCCGATGATGTGGTCGCACTTGCCAAGCTTCCTTCCAAGGATGTCTTGCGCGCCATGTTGCTCGGCACCCTGCAGGCACCGAGCCGGAATCTGGCCAGCGTGCTGAACCAGAAGGTTGCCAGCTTGGTGTACGTGCTGAGCGCGGTGAAAACGAAAAAAGAACAAGAAGCATAACAGTTTAATCAAGATAGCAGTTCAAGGAGGTACTAAAATGTCCGAAGAAGTAAAAGAAGAAGTAAAGCTCGAAGGCAAGATGGCCGAGTTCGTTGATTGGGTCGAAACCATTTCCGTACTGGAACTTTCCCAGCTCGTGAAGGCGCTGGAAGATCGTCTGGGCGTAACTGCTGCCGCTCCGGTTGCAGCCGTTGCCGCAGCTCCGGCTGGCGGTGATGAAGGCGGCGCTGCCGCAGCTGAAAAGACCGACTTCGATGTCGTTCTGACTGCTGCCGGTGGATCCAAGATCCAAGTCATCAAGGAACTCCGCGGCCTGACCGGTCTCGGCCTGAAGGAAGCCAAGGAGCTGGTTGATGGCGCTCCGGCTACCATCAAGGAAGCTGTTGCCAAGGCCGACGCGGAAGCCTGGAAAGAAAAGCTCGAAGGTGTTGGAGCAACCGTAGAACTCAAGTAATTCCGCTTGGTTTACTTGGTTTGAAAGATTGCGCCATCGCCTGCGGTGGCTTGTAGATTGTTCCCCTTTGAGACCCAAAGGGGAACATGCATTATCCAATATTAACCTGAAGGTGCGGGATGGCTGATAGAAAAAACTTTGGCAAGCTGACCGACGCGCTTGATGCGCCTGACTTGATTGAAATCCAACTGAATTCCTACAGGGACTTTTTGCAACAGGACATGTCTCCTTCCAAACGGAAGAAGATGGGTCTGCAATCGGTTCTGGGCGAGGCGTTTCCCATTGAGAGCTACGACGGCCAGATTGCCCTGGACTTTGTCAGCTACGAAATTAAGAAGCCCAAGCTCGATCATCTCGAATCGTTGCGCGAGGGGGAAACCTTCTCGGCTCCGCTGTATGTGACGTTCAAGCTTCGTGAAGGCGAAGATATGCGCGAAGACACCCTGTTCATGGGTGAAATCCCGTTGATGACCGATAGCGGAAGCTTCGTGATCAATGGCGCCGAGCGCGTTATTGTCAGTCAGTTGCATCGTTCGCCGGGCATCTGCTTCGAGCAGACACAGCACGCGAACGGCTCCATCCTGCATTCGTTCCGCATCATTCCGGACCATGGGTCGTGGATTGAAGCCCAGTTCGACACCAGCGACCTGATCTACATCTATCTCGACCGCAAACGCCGCCGCCGGAAATTCCTGGCGTCCACGTTCCTTCGTGCGTTGGGCTATGCTACCGACGAGGAAATTCTCGGCCTGTACTACCAGTTCCAGGAATTCTCGCTGAGCAAGAAGAGCTATGCCGAAGGCGACCTCGAAAACATCGTCCTGCGCGACGACGTGATCGACGCCGACTCCGAATCCGTCATCGGGCGCCGCTACGACGCGTTGACGGTCGACATGATCCAGCGCATGAAACTGGCCGGTTACAAGAAGATTTCCGTAGTGGATGTTTCCTGGGACCAGGGATTATTCCTCAAGAGCGTACAAGCCGACACCACCCGCACCGTCGACGAAGCGCTCAAGGACCTGTACCAGAAGTTGCGTCCCGGTGATCCGCCGACCACGGCCTCTGCACGCCAGATGATCAAGCGTCTCTTCTTCGATGAAGCCCGCTTCAGCCTGAGTCGCGTGGGCCGCTACAAGATCCAGCAAAAGCTCGGTATCAAGAGCGATTCGCTGACCCTCGAAGTCGAAGACGTCGTGGAAGCATTGCGCTACCTGCTCATGGTCCGCAAGGGCGAAGGTACGCTGGACGACATCGACCATCTCGGTAGCCGTCGCATCCGTACTGTGGGTGAGTTGCTGGAAGGGCAGTGCCGCGTCGGTCTGGCCCGCATCCAACGTCTCGTAAAAGAGCGCATGACCATTTTCGACACGACGGTTGACCGCCTCTCTTCGCAGAAGCTGATCAACCCGAAGGCCTTGTCGGCCGTGATCAAGGACTTCTTCGGCCGCAGCCAGCTGTCCCAGTTCATGGACCAGACCAACCCGTTGTCGGAACTGACGCATAAGCGTCGTTTGTCCGCTCTCGGACCAGGCGGCTTGAACCGCGACCGTGCCGGCTTTGAAGTACGTGACGTACACAGCTCGCACTATGGCCGTATCTGCCCGATTGAAACGCCGGAAGGTCCTAACATCGGTCTGATCTCCTCGCTCTCCACCTTTGCGAAGGTCAACGAGTACGGTTTCATTGTTACGCCGTATCTCAAGTGTGCCAAGGGCAAGGTGTCGAAGGACATCGATTGGCTCACCGCCGACGAAGAAGAACGCTACGTGATCGCCCAGGCCAACGCACCGTTGGACGAAAAGAACTGCTTCGTCAACGACCGCGTCATGGTCCGTGTCCGCGGCGACTTTATCGAAGTCGTGCCGGAGCGGGTTGAATACATGGACGTATCTCCGAAGCAGGTGGTTTCGATTGCCGCCGGCTTGATCCCGTTCCTGGAACACGACGACGCCAACCGCGCCTTGATGGGCTCGAACATGCAACGTCAGGCGGTTCCGCTCATGAAGTCGGAACGTCCGTTCGTGGGCAGCGGCATTGAAGGCCGACTGGCCCGAGACTCCCGTGTGCTCGTGACCGCCCGCGAAGACGGTATCGCCGCATATGTCTCGGCAGACAAGATTATCATTTCCAAAGACGGCAAGATTCCGGCCAAGAAGGCTCCGACCTCGGAATACCAGACCTACAAGTTGCGCAAGTTCATGCGTTCCAATGCGGGTACCTGCCTGAATCAACGTCCGACCGTCACGGCCGGGCAGAAGATCAAGGCGGGCGATGTGCTGGCCGACGGTGCGGGAACAGACCAGGGCGAACTGGCTCTGGGTAAGAACGCCGTGGTGGCCTTCATGCCGTGGGGCGGCTACAACTTCGAGGACGCCATCCTGATCAACGAAAAGCTGGTTCGCGAAGACGTCTACACCTCGATCCACATCGAAGAGTTCGAGTGCGGCGCCCGCGACACCAAGCTGGGTCCGGAAGAAATCACCCGCGACATTCCGAATGTCGGCGAAGAAGCCCTGAAGAACCTGTCGCACGACGGGATCATCCAGGTCGGCGCCGAAGTCAAGCCGGGTGATATTCTCGTCGGCAAGATTACGCCGAAGAGCGAAACCGAACTGGCTCCTGAAGAGCGCCTGCTACGCGCCATCTTTGGTGAAAAGGCCGCCGATGTCCGCGATACTTCGCTGAAGGCTCCGTCCGGAACCTATGGCATCGTCATGGACGTCAAGGTTTCCTCCAAGAACGCCGGTGCCACCGGCAAGGACAAACCGACCGACCTGAAGAAGCTGCAGAGCGAAATCCAGGACCGGCACGAGGATGTAGTGACTCAGCTGACGGAAGACCTGACTGAAGCGCTTTCCAATATCCTGCTGGGGGAAAAGATCCCGCTGGATGTGATGAATGCCGAAAGCGGCGACGTCATCATCCCGGCCAACCGCAAGATTACCAAGACGCTGCTGCGCAAGCTGGCGGCCAACTACGAACACGTGGAAATCGACCCGAGCCCAATCCGTATCAAAATCATGGGGATCATCGACGAATACCGCAACAAGTTCACCGAAGCGAAGGAAGACAAGGATCGCTCGATGGACCGCGCCGGCAGCGGCGAGGAAATGGATGCGGGCATCGTCAAATCGGTGAAGGTCTACATCGCCACCAAGAAGAAGCTGTCGGTGGGTGACAAGATGGCCGGACGCCACGGTAACAAGGGGGTTATCTCCCGCATCGTGGCCGAAGAGGACATGCCGTTCCTGCCGGATGGCACGCCGGTCGATATCGTACTCAACCCGCTCGGCGTACCTTCGCGTATGAACGTGGGTCAGGTGCTCGAAACCCATCTCGGATGGGCGTGCAAGCATCTTGGCATCCATGCGGCCACCCCGATCTTCGACGGCATTTCCGAGAAACAGATCCGTGATATGCTCGGCGAAGCCGGTCTCACCGAAGACGGTAAGACCGAACTCTTCGATGGGCGTACCGGTGAGCGTTTCGCTCAGCGTGTCGTGGTGGGTGTCATGTACATCCTGAAGCTGCACCACTTGGTCAGTGAAAAGATCCACGCCCGTGCGGTCGGTCCGTACTCGCTCGTTACCCAGCAGCCGCTGGGCGGCAAGGCGCAATACGGTGGCCAGCGCTTCGGGGAAATGGAAGTGTGGGCGCTCGAGGCCTACGGTGCCGCGCACGCACTGCAGGAAATCCTGACGGTGAAGAGCGACGACATCGCCGGCCGTACCCGCATGTACGAAGCGATTGTCAAGGGCGAGAACGTTCTCGACTCCGGCCGACCGGAATCGTTCAACGTTCTGATCAAGGAACTGCAGGGACTCGGACTCAACTTCCAGGTTAAAAACCGGGATGGCGAACCGATCCTCTCGTCCTAGTTAACGCATCACACGACCGATTATCTTTAAGACCGCAGGAGGAATGCCCGTGGAAAACAATTCAAGTAGCGTTGCAGACATCTTTGGAATGAGCCTCGAGGAACAGCACGACTTTGCGAACATCACGCTCGCATCGCCGGAAGCGATCCGCTCGTGGAGTCATGGCGAAGTCCGCAACCCGGAAACGATCAACTACAGAACCTTCAAGCCCGAAAAGGGCGGCCTGTTCTGCGAACGCATTTTCGGTCCGACCAAGGACTGGGAATGTTCGTGCGGCAAGTACAAGCGCATCAAGCACAAGGGCGTCATCTGCGACCGGTGCGGCGTGGAAGTCACCCTGTCTCGCGTCCGTCGCGAGCGCATGGCGCACATCGAGCTGGCCGTTCCGGTCTCGCACATCTGGTTCTTCAAGGCCACGCCGAGCCGCATGGGGTTGATTCTCGACATGACCATGCGCAACCTCGAGCGCGTGCTGTACTACGACAACTACATCGTGGTCGATCCCGGCGATACGCCGTTGAAGGATAAGCAGCTCCTCTCCGAGGAGGAATACCGCGAAGCCATCGCCAACTATGGCGACGAAAGCTTTGTGGCCAAGATCGGCGCCGAAGGGGTGCGTGATCTGCTGACTCAGATCGATCCGGTCAAAACGCTTCAGGACCTCGAAGAAGCGATGATGAACACCCGTTCCAAGCAGACCCGCAAGAAGCTCGTCAACCAGATGAAGCTGATGGAAGGTTTCATTAAGAGCAACTCGCGCCCTGAGTGGATGATCATGGAAGTGCTTCCGGTTATTCCTCCGGACCTGCGTCCGCTCGTTCCGCTCGAAGGCGGCCGCTTTGCCACCTCCGACTTGAACGACCTGTACCGTCGCGTGATCAACCGCAACAACCGGTTGCGCACGCTGTTGGCCCTCAAGACGCCGGAAGTGATCATCCGCAACGAAAAGCGCATGCTTCAGCAGTCCGTCGACGCCCTGTTCGACAATGGCCGTCACGGCCGTGCCGTAACCGGTCCGGGCAACCGCCCGCTGAAGTCCCTGAGTGACATGCTCAAGGGTAAGCAGGGCCGTTTCCGCCAGAACCTGCTCGGTAAGCGCGTCGACTATTCCGGCCGTTCCGTAATCGTGGTCGGCCCGACGCTCAAGCTGAACCAGTGCGGTCTGCCGAAGAAGATGGCCCTCGTACTGTTCGAGCCCTTCATTATCCGTCGCTTGAAGGAACGTGGCATTGTCCACACCGTCCGTAGTGCGAAGAAGATGATCGAACGCGAAGAGGATGTCGTATGGGATATCCTCGACCAGGTGACCCGCGGTCACACGGTCATGCTCAACCGCGCGCCCACGCTGCATAGGCTTTCGATTCAGTCGTTCGAGCCGATGCTCATCGAAGGGGAAGCCATTCAGCTGCACCCGCTCGTCTGTACGGCCTACAACGCCGACTTCGACGGCGACCAGATGGCTGTGCACGTGCCGCTGTCCGTAGAGGCGCAGGTCGAGTCGAAGAGCTTGATGCTTGCATCCAACAACATCTTCTCGCCTTCGAGCGGAAAGCCGGTAACGACGCCCACGCAGGACATCGCGTTGGGTTGCTACTTCATGACCTCGGAATCGCAGAGCTTCCTGATGGAACGCAAGAAGGGCGTGAAGCAGGAGAACGAGCGTCTGCGCATCATGAATGATGTAAACGAAGTGCATACGGCCTATGATGAAGGTGTCGTCAACCTGCATGACCGTATCCGCTTCCGAAATCCAGACTACCAGCGCGAAAGCCGCAACGGCGATAAGGACCGTTCCGTGATCCTGACCACGGTGGGCCGTATCTTCTTCAACGAAGTTTGGCCGGAGGAAATGGGCTTTGTGAACAAGACCGCCACCAAGAAAGTGGTCGGAACGCTGATCGAACAGTGCTACGAAATCGCGGGACACAACGAAACCGTTAAGGTGCTCGATGCCCTCAAGAACCTCGGGTACGAGTACGCCACGCGTTCGGGCATGTCCATCGGTCTTTGCGACATGATCATTCCGCTCGACAAGGGGGACATGATTGCCAAGGCCCGCGCCGAAATCGAAGAAGTCGAGAACAAGCATCGCAAGGGTTTGATTACCGAAGGCGAACGCTACAACATGATCATCGACATCTGGACCGATACCAACGACAAGTTGACCAACAAGCTGTTCGACGTGCTCGAAAACAATGACGACCCGATGAACGTCCAGTCCAAGGACGAACTCAACCCGGTTTACGTGATGGTTGACTCCGGCGCTCGTGGTAGCCGCCAGCAGATCCGCCAGTTGGCCGGCATGCGCGGCCTGATGGCCAAGCCGTCCGGTGAAATTATCGAACGCCCGATTCTGTCGAACTTCCGCGAAGGTCTCTCCGTACTCGAATACTTCATTTCGACGCACGGAGCCCGTAAGGGTCTGGCCGATACCGCGTTGAAGACGGCCGACTCGGGTTACCTGACCCGTAAGCTGGTCGATGTGTCGCACGACATTATCATTACCGAGGAGGACTGCCACACGCTCAACGGCATTGAAGTCAGCGCTATTACCGAAGGGGACGACGAACTCGTGTCGCTCGCGCAGCGCATCATCGGCCGTACCGCGGCCGAAGATATCTGCAACCCGCATACGCTGGACGTGCTGATTGCCGCCGGCGAGTTGATTGACAAGTATTCGGCCCGCAAGGTGGAAAGCGCCGGCGTGGAAACCGTGGTGATCCGCAGTGTACTGACTTGCGAATCCCGCCGCGGTGTGTGCGCCAAGTGCTACGGCAAAAACCTGGCCACCGGCAAGCCGGCCCAGCTCGGCGAACCTGTGGGCATCATTGCCGCGCAGTCGATCGGTGAGCCGGGCACGCAGCTGACCATGCGTACCTTCCACATCGGTGGTACCGCCAGCTCCGTCTTTAAGCAGCCGAAGGTTACCGCCAAGTCCAACGGTACGGTGAAGTATGAAAACGTCCGTTCCGTCAAGGTGGACGACAAGAACGTTGTGCTCAACAAGAACGGCAACATCATCGTCGTCGATGAGGAAGGCCGCGAACTGGAACGCTACGCAACGGTCATCGGTGCGCTCGTTTCCGTGGATAACGGCGGCGAAGTCAAAGCCGGCGAAACCTTCATCGAGTGGGATCCCTACTCCGTTCCGATTCTTTCCGAACACGACGGTAAGCT
>JBNLDM010000069.1:0-20350 GCA_050304335.1 Pontiella sp. | reverse complement strand
GTAACGCCCCGCCCATATCCCTCGTATTAATTAGTGAACCCAACAATTTCATAGGGCAAACGCAACAACCCAAGTGAACCCAACCCAGTTGCCGCCCATTACTCCGACCCCGCCTTAACCCAGCGGGGTTTTTCTTTTTGCCGTATAACGGTATCTTTCGGCCGGTTGACAGGGTTTTCTGGATTCTTTTGTACGAAATACAGCTTGATGCAGTCGATCAAGTTCGCTTTCAACCTTCTCCTCTCACACCTGCAAGTGTCTACACACAAACATTTTAAATCATTTAACAAATCGGATTTAAGGACCGAATCCTGAAATCCGGTCAAAAAAATAAAAAAAAAGTGCGTCTCCGGGTAACGGCCAGGCCCTATCCCTCGTAATAATTAGTGAACCCAACAATTTCATAGGGCAAACGCAACAACCCAAGTGAACCCAACCCAGTTGCCGCCCATTACTCCGACCCCGTCCTAACCCAGCGGGGTTTTTCTTTTGCCCCAATACGATTCGGAAAGGGAAAGGCCCCGGCTTGCGCCGGGGCCTTTCGGAGATACCGGACCCCTGGTTAGAGGAGGGAGGACCTGGTCCCAAAAGTCCGGGTTTTTGTTAGGGAGATTGTTCTAGTTTCTGACCTCGACCTTGTAGAAGCAGCTTGCCTCGCTGTTCGGATCGACAATTACCATCGGATTCCCGTCGCCAGGTTGATCGGCCACCAGCACTTCCCAACTGGCGCCGATCTGCAAGCAGCAGTATACCGTGTAGTAACGTCCTTCGACGGAATCAAAGACCACCTCGCACCCGCCGCCGTCCAGTGGCCGGACATCGGATACATAGAAATAGGAGGTCGGATCGGTGGCAAGCGTACCGGCGATCAGTTCCGCACCATCGGAATAGTGGTCGCCATCGGTGTCGGAATTGGTCGGATTGGTACCGGCGTTGTACTCGTCGATGTTGGACACGCCGTCTGCATCGCTGTCTTCCGAGGTCGATGACAGGCCGTACTGGGCCATGAAATCGAGCAGCGCACTAGCCATGATCGTCGGATTGGGATCGGTCCCGTCCGGATCACCGTCCCCATCGGAATCCGCGGCTGCATTCAAGTATTCATAGGCCCCGATATCGACTGTAGCAGATCCATTGTTGTCCCCATCGAGCGGACGTGGTGTCCCGTCAATGGCAACAATCGGAGCGTAGGTTATGGTACCTGCATCTATACAGGGCGAGTTACTGCTCACAGAATAGTCTGCGGTGAACATCGGATCCTGTTCGATGACATACTTGTAGGGCTTCACATACGATCCGCCATTTTCAACGTCACAATACCACACATTGAACGCGCCATTGCGGCAATGGAGGGAATCGTATGTTGAAACATAATTATTGGTGAGGGTGTTAACCTCCTCGCCTTCCACGACCACATCGTACAGCTCATTGGTCCCATCCATCCCCGCAAAAACGAGGTTTGTGGTGTAGTTGGTAACCGTAACGACATACTGATCGACGGCGGTATTATCCCACAGCACCGTGTTCCGGATATAATCAGTCTCAGAACCATGACTGGAGATCCCGCCCCCGCGGCGAGCCACGTTATCGCCGTAGGTGCAGTTCATATTGGTGGCATAGCAATCTGCGCCGATATAGAGTCCACCACCCAGGCCAAAGTCAGGCACGGACTTGTTTTCCGGATAATCCGGATCAACAGCAACAGCGGTGTTCTGGGCCAGCACGCTATTCTGCAACACCAGCACCGAACCATTGTTCAGCAGAATGCCTGCTCCATTTTCATCGATATCCGTTATATCGCTCATGCCATCCGTGTCTGCAGCAGTGACCGCTATATTAATCGGAGATTTGTAGATGGAAGATCCACCCAAAGAATAGTAGTCGGGCGCACTGTTACCCTCAATCACGCACGATTCAACGAATGGCATGCTGTTATCGAAGCGCAGGCCGCCAAGGTTACCGCGAAGTTCGCTTCCGGAAATTACACAGTCCGAATCATTATAGATTGCGATACCACGTCCATAGCAATTTGTGACCAGCGAATCGGCTACCACCAACCCCTGGCTATCATATGCAACAATACCGCTACTGCAATTCTCTACGGTGGTATCGATGATTTCAGGCGTGGATCCCTGGGTGCAGTTGATGCCGGTTCCGCAGGTGTCAATCACCGTTCCCTGAATGCGTGGATTCGAGGAGAAGGTGCATTTAATCCCTGAAAGCGCACAGTTGAAGATGTAGCAATCGACGACAGCGGGCGATGAAGCGTCCGTGCAGACAAATCCATGTTCGTAGCCGCAATCCCCGTCCGAGCAATCACCAGGGGGCGTCGTAATGGAGAATCCCTTTACAACCGTATTGGTGGTTTCACCAGACTGGCAGATAAATCCGGCACCCAGACCATCGGCATCAACGATGGTAACCGATGCGCCGTTCCATGAACGGATCGTAATCGCCTTACCCATCGGATCGATATCCATGTTGCCATGGCCGATATAGTAGCCATTGGTTACCAGCACCGTCATTCCATCCACAGCCGTGGATATGGCTTCCTGGATCGAATCATATGGGAACCAGTAGGAGCCGTTTTCATTGGTGCTGCTGATCATGGGGTCATAAGGCTGGGGATCGCTGGCATGGTCGTCGTCCACGAACACGGGATCAACCGCATTGGTCGCCATTGTGCCTAGATCGCGTTCGATGCCGTCAAAGAATCCGTCACTATCGGTATCGCCTGCGGTAGGATCGGTACCCAGTAGGTATTCTTCACCATTTGACAGATCATTGGCGTTTATGAGGCCATCGTTGTTATCATCGTCCTGTTGACCGGATGCATCGTCTGCAAACGGATCAAGACCGTGATCGACCTCCCAGCCATCCGGCATGCCGTCATCATCGGTATCCGGGTTGACCGGATCGGTCAGATAGGTGTTGATTTCGTCCCAGTCACTCAGGCCGTCGTCGTCCGTATCCGCCTTCAAGGGGTGCGTGTTGTACGCGTACTCATCATTGTTGGTCAGACCATCGCCGTCGGGATCACCCGCGGCGCCATTGTCGCCGAGTCCATCGAGCGGATTCAGCCCATAGCTGATTTCCCAGCCATCCGGCAGCCCGTCGGCATCCGTATCCGGGTTGGAGGGATCCGTGCCGGCCTGGCTCTCTTCCAGGTTGGTGGCGCCATCGCTGTCTGGATCGTCCGCAGCGTCGTCAACAAGCGGATTGAGTCCATGATCGAGCTCCCACTTGTCGCCCATGCCGTCGCCATCGGTATCAGCCAGCACGGGACTGGTTCCATAGGTATTGATTTCCTCAAAATCAGTCAATCCGTCCTCATCCGTATCGGGCGTACGCGGATCCGTGAGATATACGCGCACTTCATCGCCATCGTTCAATCCATCAGAATCCTGATCCGAACTGGTGGGATTCAGATTGGCAAGATACTCACCCCAGTTGATGATTCCGTCAGGCACGCTCTCATAGTCATTCGTATAATCCTGGTCGAGATTGCCGAAATGTATTATTTCCCAACTGTCGTACATTCCGTCGCCGTCTGAGTCGATCGAGCTTCTGAAAATGTGCAGCCCCCCGTTCCTGCCGGCCACATAGGCGTAGCCGTTGGCGAGCGTGACGCTGTGGGCATCTACATTGGCGTAGCTGACATGCGGCACGATATTACCGGGATCATACCCGTTGAGAATACGCAGTCCCTTGGCACCGTCAGCGACGTAGATCAATCCATTGTAATACGCAACGTCCTCCGCCGACCCGGGCGTAGCCGCTCCCCCCAGTTTGGCCCTGGAGAGGTTGTACGCCAGCATACCGTAATTTTGCAGAGAGACATACAACGTACCGCCTTCGGCAAAAACGGCGGTGCAGTTGCGGTTTCCTTCGTCGTCCGCAATCGATTTAACCGAGTATGTAGAAGGGTTTGCCGAGATAGCAATCTGTCCCAAACCTCCATCCAGAGCCATGTAGATGGTGCTGCCGATCAACGCCACATCGTTGATCTGGAAGCCTGGATCGCCGTTGCCGTCAAAGGAGGTCGCTTCGACTGGATCGGATGGATCGGAGACATCGACGACGCTCAGGCCATTTGAGACGGAGGCCAGATAGGCAAACCCGCCTTCCACATCCACCTTGTATGCGGATATCTCCAGGGAAGACGCGAGGGTCGGATCGGATGGATTGGTGATATCGACAATGAAAAGACCCTTTTCGGCGTCGGCAACATACGCGTAGTTTCCATCCACTTCCACTCCCTGGGCTGATCCAGACGTCGCATACGAACCCACCAGTTCGGGATCCTCGGGCTGGCTGAGACTGAGGATTTTCAAACCATGCGTGCCGTCTGCCACATAGGCATATCCGTTGGTAACCACGATATCGTATGTATCAAGACACTGGCTATTAAAGCCCAGGTATTGGAGTTTCGGCAGTGTCCCCATCACATTGCGGGGATTAAACCCGTAGCGGACTTCCCAACCATCGATCAGACTGTCGCCGTCGGAATCGGGATTTGTAGGAATGCAGGAGTTTTGGAATTCCTGCAGATTGGTCAGGAAGTCTCCGTCGATATCCAGGGCGGCATCAAGCGGATCGTTTGGATTAAGGCCGTAGTTGGTCTCCCAGGCGTCGGGCATACCGTCCTTATCCGCATCGCTAGCACTTGCGAACATGGCAAAGACGTTGAGACGGCCGCCGGTTACGACCTTGCCGTCCAGCGATGCCACTTCATCCACACTATCCAGTAGAATCTGCTTGGCTTCGGCGGGCTCGACACCCTCGTTCGCACTTGCCAGCAAAGCCATAGCACCGGCTACATGAGGGCATGCCATGGAGGTTCCCTGCAGCGTTTCCGTACCGCCATCGAGGTACGTGCTTACTATATTCACGCCCGGTGCGGCCAGATCAACGGAGGTGGCGCCAAAGTTCGAAAAAGAGGCGAGATTGTCGTCTTCGTCTGTCGCCGCCACGGCGATTACGTTGGGTAATTCATAACTGGCAGGATATTGAGGAAGCAGATCATTGTCCGATGCATCATTACCAGCGGCGGCGACAAAGATGCAGCCCTGGTCATTCGCATATTCGATGGCATCATAGATCGTCTGGCTGAATCCGGGTCCTCCGTAGGAATTGGAAAGCACCTTGGCCCCGTTGCGCGCGGCATAGCGGATGCCGTCGACGATATCCGAGTCAAGCAATCCCAAACCGGTCCCGACACGCAGCGGCATGATCGACACCGTCCAGCAAACGCCAACAACCTGATTGGCATTGTTTCCGACCGCACCGATTGTTCCTGCGCAATGGGTTCCATGACCATCGCCATCCTCGGGATCATCATCCCCGGATACGAAGTCCCATCCATTAATATCATCGATATAACCATTGCCATCGTTATCCACCCCGTCGCCGGGAATCTCGATGGAGTTGCTCCATAGGTTTGCCAGCAGATCAGGATGATCCATATCCATCCCGGTATCGATGACCGCTACCACGATATCGCTGTCTCCGGTCGATAGATCCCATGCATCAGGCATGGAAATCTTGGGCATACCCCAAAGATTTCCATACATCGGATCATTGGGAACCGATGAAAAATGACGTACGTAGTCCGGTTCGGCATAAGCGATCGATGAAGCCGCCTGTGAAAAATATTCAATAGCCTGGTCAACGGCATCCAGCCCCGGTGCTTCGAGCCGGACGATGCAGGTCCGCCCGTCGGATAACGTGCGCACCAGCTTGGCATTATACTGCGAGGCGAGTTCCTTCAGTTCGTCGATGGAGGCTCCCGGCTGCAGGTTGATGAGTACATGGTCGGCCACCATTTCCTTGCGGCCAACCGGTACAAATCTGCCCTGTACGGTATTCTTGCGCAGCGTTTCCACCACGAGATGATGCGGGTATTTACCGGACTGCCGCACCAATCGGCGATGTTCCACATCGCCACTGACCAGCAAGGTTTGACGTTCGGCCAGAACCTGATGGCCATCAACCGCTGAAGTGTTGTTGGAGCTTATTCCAGTTACGACTGCCGCATGTGACTGCGCTGGATTCAATCCTGTAACAGGGTTCGCTGCAGGCTGATCGGAAGCTGCCGTTTCGTCACTTGTCTGTTGCGGTCCCGTAGAATTTATCGCGATAAAGGAGACGAGTAACGCTGTTCCGAGAACCGTCCATCCAATGATTTTCTTATTCACAACTGCTCCCATCTGACCGTATCCCGCGGTAACGGGATTCCGGTCAACAATTCAAATTATTCAATAGACGCAAGTTCGGATTTAGCATCAGCAGGTTTAGAACCTTCCTGCGGCCGTTTGCGATGCTCTTTCTTAAGGCGTTTCTGTTCGTTGGCGTCCATAACGTTGATCATGTCATCGAGCTTGTCGTTTTCCTCCGCCTCGAAATACTGGCGGCCATGATCCCGCAATACACGGGAGTTGCGGTCCTGGATCACCTGCCGGCGAGCCAGTTCCGCATCGCCCGGCATACCGGTTTCGTAATCCAGCTGCTGTGTGTTGGCTAAACCGACCGTTACGAAGATGATGGTTTCGTCCTGGCCCCTTATCGTCTGCTCCCATCTGAACAAGCGTCCCAGCAGCGGGATACTTCCCAGGAGCGGAATCTTATGTTCTTCGTCCGCTTCGGTTACTTCCGTCAGTCCGCCGATAGCCGCCGTTTGCCCGCTGGCCAGATTGAAGATCGTCCGGATACTCTTCTCATCAATCACAGGATAGGTGTTGTCGCCGGCCTGCTTGTCGGCAAACTTGCGCGTGAGCGAAGGATTGATCTGTACCGTGATGTTGCTCGATGTATTGATCGAGGGAACAACATCGAGTTTAATGCCGTATTCGAAGAACGGCAGTTCAGGATCAAGAGTGAAGGTAATCGTATCAGGCGTATCGTTCAGCGCCTGCTGGCGTTCCTGCTTCAAATTCGGCTCTTTGCGTACGATCGAAATATTGGCCGGCTCCTCGTTGGCAACGATAATCTTGGGATTCGACACAATGTTGACACCTTTATTCTGTTCCAGGGCACTGAGCACCATCCGGAACTCATCGGCGCTAAGCACACTGGTCAACACTTCGGTGGTGCCATGGCTAGCCACGTTTTGCACTGCAGGTGTCACCCCTTCGAGCGTAAAGATGCCCGATCCCGGATCACGCTGACCCTGGTTGACATAGCCGGATGCCTCCTCATAGCTGTTGCCCGAAACGTCGTTGAAGCTGTTACGGGTGCGCGAATCCGTATCATTCTTGCTGTAGCTCTTCGTGGTATCACCCACCGTACCGGCGGTATAGGCCTGCAGCACGGACCAGTCGATCCCCAGATCCTTCTGCGCATCGTCGGTCAGTTCCATGAACTTGGATTCGATGTAGACCTGCTGCCGCACGGTGTCGATCGAGTCGAGCACGGCCCGCACTTCGCCAAGACTGGATTCAGTACTCTTGACTACGAGCATATTGCGGGAAGCAAATTCCGATACTTTGGCATCCTCTGGAAGCAGTTTCCTGATCAGTTCGGCAGCGTTGGGCACCGTTGCATACTTAAGTACAAATGTCTCCACCACCTGAGGTTCAGGTGCACCGGCCGGACGGCGGCGCACACTGTAGACGTTCGATCCGGCAACGCGCTGATACAGTTCATAGTCGTAGGTGTCTAGAATGGACTGCAGCGCCGGGCGCCACTCCACATCCTTGAGGTTGACTGAGACCTGGGCGGCTTCGGTCAGTTCCGGTACGATGATATTTGCCCCGGACAGCTGGGCGAACAACGTGATGGCTTCTTCAAGGCCAACCTTGTTCAGACGTACGGAAATGAGATTTTCCGATCCCACGCTTACCGCGCTTGCGTTGGCGTCGATCATACTGAGACTGTCAACTTCGTCGACCTCAGCGGACGTCGTGATGTTCGATTCGGCAACCCCCATCACATCATCACCATCAACAGCTCGATCATCGGCAACTTCAACCGCATCCATCGCCTTTGCAACTGGAGTGGTGACGGTCGTGGTAACGGCATTCGATCCCGCCTCTTCCTGCTGCACCTTGTTCAGCAGGTTCAACAACTCCTGGTCATCGATATTGTCCTGCTGCGCCTGAACCACGGTTACCGATAAGACAACTGTCAGAGCGGTTAGCCCGAAGCTGATTATTTTACATGCTCTCATTTTATACCTTCCTATTTCCGCTTGTAATTGTTTCTAACGCACCGATACGCGGCGCAGCTTTACCGATACCGGCGGCTCAATTCCGTCCACCGCCCATGTGTAAATCGAATTGCCTAGACGTACCGAAACCGTATCGCCCACGCTCTTCACCTCACCATTGATTACCGCGAAGTATTCGTTGTCTGCCCGACTGCTTACTCCATTCACGATGACTTGTTTCATAGCTTCGTTCCATGTGCCGCCGGAAGTAGATGTTGACCGGGTCGTTCCCGATGGCGTTTTGAGCGTGACGTTTTTAGGCTGATAACCGACCGGCCAGAACGGATCACGTTTCTCAACAGCACCTCTCCTTCGAGCATCATTTATGCCAGCTTCAGATCCCGATGTTTCCCCGGATGAGGACATGCATGCCAGCATCATCACAACCATCAGAACAGTGGTTCCATTGCTCAATATCCTGTCGTTCGTCGTCATGGTTGTCCTCCAATCAGGCTGTCCAGCAGCGAATCCAGAGAATCGTTGGATTCATCATTGGTCTGGTCGTGTAGAATCGATTCAAGCTTGCTGACGCTTTTATCCGTCGTTACATAGGTTGAGTTTGTTTCGTCCGAAGAATTATCAGTATCTGCAGAGGAGTCAGACCCGGACTCAAGATCCGAAAGCATGGTCTCTATGTCATCAGCCTGTTGTACTTCTGTCACCTCTGCCTCTTTTGCAGCTCCCTCTTGCGATTCCGGCATCCAGGTTGAATCTTCACTGTCTACGGTTTCCACTGTTACGGCTGGTTCATTGGTAGCGCTGACTACCACTTCCGGTGTCAAAGCCGCTTCCAGTTCTGATTGTTCCGGCTCGCGCGTTGAATCAGGTACCACGCCTTCCGGGTCGGATTCGGACGCGGTGGTCACTGCTTGCTCAAGATTGGTAGACGCGGTGTCCGGCTCGGTTATATTCTTCCCTTCCGGTGGCATCATCACAAATTCAGATTCCGTCATGGCCGGCTCATCCGGCTCGTCGGCTACATCCTGTACAGGCTGCGATTCAGCCATTGCAGCGGACGGTTCAGATTCGGATTCAGCTGTCATCATATCGTTAATAAGTGTTGTTGCGGATTCGGGCTCGGCCTGTACCTCTGTTGCCGGCAGTGCCGCAGCGGGTTCGGGCACCATTGCGACCGCTTCCTCAGGCTCGACCAACACCTCCGGTTCGGTCTGAGGTTCAGCAGATGCAACAGTCGGTTCAGAGTCGGATTCCGCCTCCATCGTGTCATCAACAGGTGATGTTGAGGCTTCCGGCTCGAATAAAGCTTCTGCTACCGGTAGTACAACTGCTGATTCAGGCACTTTGGCGGCCGCTTCCTCAGGCTCGACCGATACCTCCGGTTCGGGCTGAGATTCAGCAGATGCAACAGTCGGTTCAGAGTCGGATTCCGCGTCCATCGTGTCATCAACAGGTGATGTTGAGGCTTCCGCTTTGGACAACACTTCTTCGACCGGCAGTACCACAGCTGATTCAGGCGCGATTGCGGACGCTTCCTCTGAATCGACCGATACCTCCGGTTCGGGCTGAGGTTCAGCAGTTGCAACAGTCGGTTCAGATTCGGATTCCGCGTCCATCGTGTCATCAACAAGTGATGTTGAGGCTTCCGACTCGAATAAAGCTTCTGCTACCGGTTGTACAACTGCTGATTCAGGTACTATGGCGGCCGCTTCCTCAGGATCGACCGATACCTCCGGTTCGGGCTGAGGTTCAGCAGTTGCAACAGTCGGTTCAGAGTCGGATTCCGCCTCCATCGTGTCATCAACAGGTGATGTTGAGGCTTCCGGTTTGGACAACGCTTCTTCGACCGGCAGTACCACAGCTGATTCAGGCGCGATTGCGGACGCTTCCTCTGAATCGACCGATACCTCCGGTTCGGGCTGAGGTTCAGCAGCTTCAACGACCGGTTCCGAATCGGATTCGACTATCATCGTCGAATCTACGGGTGAGGCGGCGATTTCCGGTCTGGACAAGGCTTCAGCTGCCGGTAGTGCCATCGCAGCATCCGGTTCCGCCATCACCGTCTCATCCGGTGCAACTTCTGGCATTGCGGTCTCAGGAATCGAGGCAACTGACTGTTTCGAAGGCGTTGGCTGCCGATTGGTGACGGGTGGCGGTTCAATCCGCGGTGCAGGGGGTGTCGGCTTCGATATATGTTCAGGCTCCTGCTTTGAAACCGGTTTCGGTTCACCTGCCGGCGCAATGGCCGCGGTTTTTGTCTGATGCTTCGTTGTATGTGCTGCCGACTGTTTACCCTCATCGTGATTCAGAGCCTGCTGCTGCACTTCAATCTCATCCCAGTTCTGGGTAATGGAGTCCAGGTTGAAGGGCCATTGCAGCCAGAGTTGTATGTTATGCGCCTCGGGATCCCTTCCCGAGGCAATATCGAGGCCAGTGAACCGAACGAGCGGATATTCTTTTTCCATGCTTTGAATAAACGCCTTGATGTTATTGAAGCCGCCATGGGCATTGACACGCAACGCGTAGGATTCAAACTGCAAAGCTTTGCTGGCGTCGCCGCCACCGGATTTATTCTGAATCCCTCCAATTTCGTCGATGGAATCAATCTCCAGCCCCGCTATGCGAGCCTGTGAGTACAATACCTCCGTCGACCAGGAGTAGTAGTTGCGCTGCGGAGGCACCTTGACAATCTGTTCCTTCAGAGCCTGCATGGTCCGCTGGAAATCCTCCGTTACCTGATCCTGTCTTGACAACAAGCGATCGGCCCCCTGAATCTTATCCGTAAGCACTGCCAGCTCATCCTTAGCAACGTTTATTGAGGACAGACTGAAGCGAATTCCAAAAACCATCAGCGTAATGAGAATGGCCGCCGCCAGGGCTCCGAGCACCAGATACTGCTTCTGTTCCTTGCTTAGTTCCTTGAGGCTCATTGTGCAGCCCCCTTCTCGTTGGCACCGACGATCCTGAATTCACGTACCGCATATCCATCCGAACTCTTACGTTTGCGCATACCGGTCAGATCCACGACGTTGAACTCCTTAGCGATCCCTTCGGATGCGAGGAGATCCTTGTGGAATTTCCATACATCCTCTTCCGCGCGGTCACCCTGCGCTATGCCGTCAATCTGCAACGCGAACTTAAGCCGCATCTTTTCGGGTGTCCGATAAATTGCCGGAGCCACTTCGGCCTTAAGCGAGAAGCGGCTGAACTGGACATTCATGGGAACGGCATCCTGGATTTCATTCATCAGGTCGACCATCGGCAACTGAGAATTCTGCCACCCTTCAAACAACGCCAGCATTTGCCGGTTGGCCGCCAGGCTGCGGTTTTTCTCGTTGAACAGAGCAAGCTTAGGCTCCAGGTTGGTCCATATTTCCCTGCTGGCCTTAAGATCGGCCTGAACCCAGGTGTACTGCAAAATCTTGATCCCACTCAAAACAGCGATGAACAGAATCGGGGTGACAATCACACTGATAGTAATGAATCGTCGGCTCACAGCCCCTTGATAGCGTTGCTCGCTCTTCTTAAGTAGATTGACGCGTGGATAGCTCATTGATCCTCCAACCCCCCAAGTGCGGCACCAATGGCAGCAGCGAAACGCGTGGCCTGGGCTTCTATATCAGAAGAAACCGTCTCCGCATCATACTGGATGTTTTCCAGCGGGTTCCAACCGCTCACATCCATGTGAAGCATCTGGCTCATTTCACTCTTCCAACTGGGCAGCAGACTCAGTCCGCCGGATACAAATGTTTTGGTGACCCGGCATCCCTGATGCCGTTCTATAAAATCCCTGGAAATCGAAATCTGCTTTGCAAACGGCTGCAGGACGCTGTTCAGAGAAGTAGATATGTTAATGGAACGGTCACTGATGATTGAACCTGCCAGCTCCTCATCAACCCCCAGATCCACCGCCAGTTTTTTCCGCAGTTGACGGCTGCCGAAATCCACCTTGCCCAGCAGCACCACAGCGCCTTTGTTCATGAAAATAAAATTGCTCGTACATTCGCCGGCTTCGATCAGGCATACCGCTTCATCGGCACATTGCTTTCCACGTGCATGGAGAAATGCCGATATAATCGACAACCCCGACACCTCGAGCGAAGCGGGTGCCGGAGGACCCGCGGGAAACATATTGAGCACAAAGCTGATATGGTCGTTTGGAATCGCAGCTGCCAGAAAACTGGAATCCTGACGACCTTTACCACGGTTGATCAGCCTGGCGGACGGACGGTAATCATTGGTTACGTTGAGCATTTCACGCAGCTTTGTGTCGGACAGCGAATCGCTCTCCTCCGGCAAGGGTGTGTTGATCATGCGGATAACGGCTTCAGGGCAGCTGCAGCACAGACACCCATAGTACGTCAGCATGTTGCGTGGAAGTTCGAACCTCGTAGATCCTGCACCAATATCAACCGCGGGCAGGAGATCGATACCCACCAGCGAAATCTCGTCGCCTGTTTTTTTCAGCCGAACAACCTTGGTTGCTGTACTGGCAAAGTCGATTCCGACCAAATCGTTATGACGGCGCTTTTGCGGCCCTTTCTTCAAAGAAATCTTCTTGATCATCAGTTCCTGTCCTTACGCCGCAATCCGGGACGATTTCTTCTCCCTCGAGAACCCGGTTGTTCATGACGTGCCACCACTTAAGCAGTATCCGTACCATGATGATCCACCAATTTACCACTTGCTAAAAAACAGCGCGGTACCAATGATGTATGCAAACAATGAGTATGAGTACAGGAGTTGCGAGTGAATGAATTGAGTGACAGCAATCCCGTTTCCGAGGAAGAAAAGCTGGAGGATCAAGCGGAACATTCCCCGTGGACAATGCTGGTAACGATGTCTCTTATGATTATCGGCTTTCTGTTCGCAGGCGTGCTGCTTGCCCAGCAATCCCTTCGTGCAAAAACTGCCGCAGGCGAACCAATATTCGCACTCTCGGTCTTGATAGAGAAAGGTAAAACGCTCACGGCACGCCCCCCCGCCGCTGAGACATCCACAGAGGAAGCTGCCCCGGCCAGGTCCTCACCGTTTGACGGTTTCAAGGAGATGGTTATGAGCCAATCGTCCAGTGATACGATCAAATGGCCGAGGCTCAAAGTTACCGGATTCGGAAAGTCCGCGGATGACATGGAAAAGTTTGCTATTATCAACGGGAATCTGATCCATCCAGGAGAGTTTGCTGGGAAGGTGAAGCTGGTAGAGGTGCGTGCACACGATGTGGTAGTGGAATACAAAGGCGAGCGCAGAACCCTTACGATTGACTTGGAGGACTAGCCCGCTCCGCCACTGCACGCAGCCGGCCCAGTGCCAGGTCATAGTCTTCGGGCTCCACCAGATAGGTGTGGCAATGATGCCCGCAGATAGATTCTACCTTGTCGACCAGCGAGTTATTAAACGGATTCAGCACGGCCAACAGCAAATCATTTCCCAGAAATGCAAAGGGCAAGGCGCCATTATGGGCGGAGATCTCCGTCGGCAGGGCGGTTGAAACTTCTTCGGACAATTCATAACTGGAGAGCGTGATGCACGGCACTCCGGAGCGTGTGGATAAATAGTTCATGATGCGTTTCATTTGTGTGAAACCACGGTCGTTCAATACGTGCAGCACGCTCACCGGAACATTCAGTTGCTTCGATGAAACCTCGGTCAGATCATGCAGGACACTGGAATATTCCTCCTGCGTAAGCTGGTTCTCCTCATAGAGCCGCCATGCCAGAGCCAGCTCTTCGCTGATGTCGACCTCCTGCTTTCCCGCATCCGTCGTGGATTGGCGTGGGACGCTCTTCGGTCTTTCCACGTCTTCGGACACAATCTCCGACACGTCTACTCCACGTAAGCGGGCTTGGTGGGCGGCAACTTCGGATGGAAATGCGGCGGCGTAATGATCAAGTTCCGTGCGAATGAAGTGCAGCAGTTCGTCATCTCCGCCACCGAGATACACCCCGATGATCCGGCCAAGATATTCAAATGCCTGCTCATCCTGTCCTGTCTTATGATAGGCGCTGTAAACCGCTCGCAGGGCATCGCTGTCCTGGGGCATGACTTCAAGAATCTGTTCCAGCATCGAAATGCTGTTGGCCAGGTTCTGTTCCGCTGTAGCTTGTTGCTCCGTCATATGTTGTCTCCAAAATTCGCACCCCACTCATAGCATGAAACAGGCCATATAGAGTATTCGCCTTTAAAATATCGTTGATTCCGGCGTGTATGGCCGTAACCGAGCTGCCATGGAATACAACAGCTGTGGTGCTCTTGAGAAACAATCGAACGAAAGCGAGGTTTCCGAACATTGTTTCGTTGTCGCCCGGGTTCGGCATGGCATGTGCTTATTGTGGAGCGACTGAATTAAATCTGGATTGTAAATAGAATGAGTACACACCCGAAAAGCCTGATGGATTGCCTGAAGCAGATCCGCCCCATCGAGGCGGATCTTTTCGAAGAGGCCGAAAAGGAAGCGGAATCAACGAACACGCCGCTCGAACAATTGCTGGTCGAGCAAGGCGTTGTCTCGGACGTGGATCTGGTGCTGGCCACGGCCGAATACCTCGATATACGCCCTATTTCCCTATCCGCCTTCACACCTGATTCATCACTGATCGACTTGATGTCAAAGGACAAGTGGAAGGAACTCAAAGCACTACCGATCTGTAAAATGGGGTCACAGATTACGGTTGCCATGGCGGATCCTTTCAACATTGTCGGCCGCGAAACAATTACATCCAGCACCCAGCTCGAACTGGTTCCGCTGGTGGCACTCGAACAGGAGATAAACGACGCTGTCTCGGCACTAAGCTCCGATTCTTCACAGGCGCTTGAGGATATCCTGAAGGACATGGCGGATGAAAACGACGTGGAGGTCGGACAGGAAAATCTCGATGATGACAGCCTGGACGAAGTACTCGAAAATGCCGGCGAAGCCCCGGTCATCCGCATTACCAATTCCATCCTGATCGAAGCGCTTCGCAAACATGCGTCAGACATTCATATTGAACCGATGGAAAAGACCGTCCGCCTGCGCAACCGTATCGACGGCGTTCTTTACGAGTCCCCCAGCCCGCCCAAGAATCTGCAGAATGCAATTATATCGCGTCTTAAAATAATGTCGCAACTCGACATCGCTGAACGGCGCATTCCGCAGGACGGACGCTTCAAGATCAAGGCCCTGGGCAAGGAGGTCGACGTTCGCGTGAGCCTGCTGCCAACCGTCCACGGCGAGAAGGTGGTAATGCGTATTCTGGACAAGACGGCACTCGCACCCAGTCTCGAAGCACTGGGACTCGACGAGCTGGCCTATGACAACTTCATATATGCCCTCAGCCAGCCCTACGGCATGATCCTGGTGACGGGACCAACCGGTAGTGGTAAAACCACGACCCTCTATTCCGCCCTGCAGGAATTGAACAAGGTGGGCACCAACATCATCACTACCGAGAACCCGGTGGAATACCAGCTCCATGGTATCAACCAGGTTCAGATCAATCCGGCAGTAGGGCTGACGTTTGCCGCGGCCCTGCGCTCCATCCTGCGTCAGGACCCCGATGTTGTCATGGTTGGGGAAATCCGTGACGCCGAGACCGCTACCATTGCTGTTGAAGCGGCGTTGACTGGTCACATGGTATTGAGCACGTTGCATACGAACGATGCCGCTGGCGCCATCGCGCGTCTTACCGATATGGGCATTGAACCATTTATGCTGGCGTCATCCGTTCTGTTGACGCAGGCACAGCGCCTCTATCGAAAACTATGCCCCGTCTGTAAAAAGGAAATGGATGTTCCGACTGAAGTTCTCAAGAAGAACCGTATCGATCCCGCCCTGCTCGAAGGCACGCAGTTCTATCAGAAAGCAGGCTGCCCCAAGTGCAACGGTATTGGATACAAAGGACGTGGCGCCCTGATGGAAATCCTGTTGGTGAACGATGCGATACGCCGGACCATCCTGACCTCTCCGGAAGCCGATGCCATCGCAAAGATTGCTATTGAGAACGGCATGCGCACCCTGCGGGAAGCCGGTCTGGAACGCATCCGGGAGGGGTTGACATCCATCGAAGAAATTATGCGTGTAACCAGTGAACACTAAAGGGGAAATAGAATGGCTAAGGGTACGACAAAGAGAAGTTTAAAGGCGAAGGGAAGCCTGCCGGTGGTTCGCGGCGCACGCAAGATCCGGCTTAAGGAGCTTTCTGTATTCACCCGCCAGGTCTCGGCGATGCTGTCGGCCGGCATGCCGCTGGTGCAGACCCTGAGTGCCATGGAGGAACAGACCGACGACAAAAACTTCCGTCCCGTAATCGTCGGCATTCGGGCACGCGTGGAAGGCGGTTCCATGTATTCGGAAGCGCTTGCATTCTATCCATCGATATTCGACGAGCTTTATGTGAGTATGGTGCGCGCCGGCGAGGTCGGCGGCATTCTCCCCGAAACCTGCGCCCGCGTAGCCCTGTTTCTCGAATCGAGCAATAAACTGAGAGCCAAGGTAAAGTCGGCTATGATGTATCCGACGGTGGTTATTATCGTCGCGCTGTCACTTGCTACCGCCCTGATAATGTTCGTAGTCCCCGTGTTTGCGTCCATGTTTTCCGACTTCGGAGCCGGTCTGCCGGCTCTGACCCAGGGACTGCTCGATTTCAGCCACCTGCTGACAACCTACTGGTGGGCCGCCATTCTATTGATTGGATTCGGGATCTATTCATTGAAGCGCTACTACAAAACCGACAAAGGTCAGTACAAAATCGATGAACTTAAACTGCGCTTCCCCATTCTGGGTCAGCTGGCGACCAAGGTGGCGGTCAGTCGCTTTGCCTCCACCTTTGCCCAGCTGCTCCACAGCGGGGTCCAGATCATGGAGTCGCTTGAAATTGTTGGCTTGGCAACGGGCAACCGGGTAATCGGTGATTCGCTGATCGAGGCGCGCAAAACCATCGAGGAAGGCCAACCGCTATCCTCGGCGCTCGAGCCCAATAAGTACTATCCGCGCATGCTTGTGCACATGTTGTCCGCCGGCGAGAAAACCGGGCAGGTGGAAACCATGATGGACAAGGTGGCGAAGTTCTATGAAGAGGAGGTTGAAAACCTGCTGAACGGCCTGACTTCCATGATTGAACCTTTGCTGATGGTCTTTATCGGCGCCATCATCGGTACCATTGTTGTAGCGATGTTCCTGCCTATCTTCAAGATGAGCGAAGTCGTTATGTAGCCGGTCGGGAAGCCAGCTCATGAGCGCATACAGGAAAATCACAACATGGCCGGAGCTTACGGCCATCCTACTGGCAAGGCTGGGCGTGCTATGGTTGATCGTGTTCGTCTCGCTGCTGCTGCCTACTGATGACATTGCATTCTATGCCTTCATGGGTATCGCATTCATTGTCACCATCCCTTATTCGCTTTGGCTGAGAAGCAAGCTGCGAACCATGCAATTCGCACCACTACAGTTTCTCGTGGATCTCGTGATGGTGACCGGGCTCGTCTATTTCACGGGGGGTGTATACAGCGACTTTACCCTGCTTTATCCTTTGGTGATTCTCTGCTCAGGAATCGTGGGCTCCCCAGGACAGGCTGTGGGCATCACCGTCATGGCGATTACATTTTATTCGCTGATGGCGGCCATGCTCCAGAACAACATACTGATCGAGTACATGCCCCGAGGTTCAATGCAGGATATGCAGTCCGGCACCTCCGCCATAGCTTTACGGGATCTTGCGTTCGCCTTTTTCGGCGGGGCAAGCGTTTATATAGCGAAGCGATGCGATTGCGTTGTATCGCAGGAACAGACGCTGCTGAACTCCTGCCACACACTATTTGACAACATTCCTGCCCCTGCCCTGCTGCTCTCGGACAAAGGTGAGATCCTTTTCGCCAACGAATCAGCCTGCTTTACGCTGAACACTTCCAGCGAGCAGTTAGGCACATGCACATTTGCTGATCTGCGACAGGAATCCAACCAACCCATTCCGGAATCGTTTGGTCATACAGCCATGCTTTTGCGCGACAAATCAACTCCGATTCCGGTTGCTTATCGCACACAGGATTTCCAGATTCTGGATTCCGCCCTCGTCGGGCCAAGGATTGCATCCAGGCAATGTATGACGGTATCGCTGCTTGTCTTCAGGGATATCTCGGAGGAACTGAAAACCCGCAGACAGCTGGAAAAGGTAGAGCGGATAACCGATGCAACCCGGATTGCCGGCGAGATGGCCCATGAGATCCAGGGTCCCCTGGCATCCTTATCCGCGTCGTTGCAGCTGCTAAGACACTACGAAGCAAAAGCTACCGCTGCCGACTGGCTGCCCAACAGTCCGCGGCGAAAAGACCGCAGGGAACTCTTCGATCACATCGAGGATGCCTCTGCCAGGATCGATACCTCCATCAAGAACTTTGTCGACTTCGCTGAGTTCTCGCCACAAGACCTTCTATCAATCATTAAGCTTGACTCATCCGAGGAAAAACAGGGTTATATAGGCCATCTGAATACCATAGGGAGAGATATTAGGGATGGCCAAAATTCTCATAGCGGATGACGATCCGACGATACTAAGCTTGCTTAACAAAATACTGATTTCCAAGGGATACGACGTTCAATTGGCCGAGAATGGCAGCGTAGCTGAGAAGGCCCTGAAGTCTGAACAATTCGATCTGCTTATATCGGATATCAAGATGGAACCGGTCGACGGGATGCAGCTGCTCAAAAGAACCCGGCAGATGCGCCCTCATGTGGGAGTGATCATGCTCACGGCCTATGCCACCGTCGCAACGGCGGTCGAAGCCATGAAGGAAGGTGCATTCGACTATATCCCCAAGCCTTTCAAAATCGATGAGCTGCTCGAAACCGTGAAACGGGCTCTGGACTACCAGAAATCCCTCGCGGAACAGATCAGCGGCAACTCAACCATCGAATCCAAGAAGTACTTTGGGAACATCGTAGCGGTGAGCGAACAGATGGTCAGCGTCTGTGAAATGATCAAACGCGTTGCCCCTACCAAGACGACAATCATGATCACCGGTGAAAGCGGGACCGGCAAGGAACTGGTGGCCGAGGCGGTGCATAGCTTCAGTGCCCGCTCAGAAGGCCCCTTTCTACCTGTCAACTGCGCGGCACTGCCGGAAACACTGATCGAATCCGAGCTCTTCGGACACGTCAAAGGCTCCTTTACCGGCGCCAACGCGAATAAGGAAGGCCTGTTCGAAGCCGCCAAGGGAGGCACGCTGTTCCTCGATGAAATCAATTCGATCCCCCATGGACTCCAGTCGAAGCTGTTGCGAGCCATTCAGAACAAGAAGATCAGAAAAGTGGGCGGCACCGAGGAATTCGATGTGGATGTCCGCATTCTTGCGGCGTCCAACCGCAATCTCGAAGTCATGGTCAAGGAAGGCGCCTTCCGTGAAGACCTGTTCTATCGCCTGAGTGTTATTTCCATCGACATCCCGCCGCTGAAACAGCGTCCAGAGGATATTCTTCCCCTTGCACAGCATTTTATCGCCCTGGAAATGGAGGGGGCCGAGTTCCCCACAATCGATAACGCTGTACTGTCCATCCTTCAAAACTACTCCTGGCCTGGAAATGTACGTGAGCTTCAGAACGTTATCCAGCACTGCCTGACGTTCCTGCACGACAACAAAATCACCAAGGAAACCCTCCCCTCCAAGCTGATTGTGTCCTACGAAGAGAATCCGGGTGCCCAGAATGCAGCCCTTACGGGTGAGTTCGAGAAAGGAAAATCGCTCAAGGCCTTTCTTCGGGCAAAAGAGAAGGAATACCTTAAGACGGTCATAGATTCCATGGGGGGCGACAAGGCCGCCGCAGCCAAGGAACTGGACATAAGCCTGGCGACGCTTTACCGGAAGCTGCCCGAGGAAGGGCAGCCGGAATAGAGTCGGCTTCCAGCTTATAATTGCAGAATGCCTCGTCTCCGGACGGGGCATTTTTTTTGTTGAACTCTCTGGCTTTCATCTGGCCCGGTGTGATGGGTGCTGTGCATTCAGGAGCGCCACGGATTGCCATTCCGCGATCGGATACTTCTCAAAACTGGGTAGAAACCGGCGTCGCTCAAGGTCGCAACCGAATCCCGGGATATTTTATTGCTTAAGTTCCAGCACACCAACATCCCTTTTTTTATAGCATTCTCGGCCATTCAACAGCGGATAAGGCCCATCGGCGCACCTATTCAGGATCCCATAAAACAAAATTGGCAC
>JBNLDM010000068.1:0-2716 GCA_050304335.1 Pontiella sp. | reverse complement strand
GGAACGGTATAGACCACGCTGCCATTCTCGCGTCGCGCATTGATCCCCAGGCGATCCGTGCTGATGTCTTCTGTCACCATCTTGCGCAGCACCGGTTTGTTGCCTGGTTTTGGGAACGATGCCGACAACTGGGCTTCCAGCGCAATCTCCACTCCGTACGAACTTCGGCGGCAATCGCACAGATCGGTGTTTGAAAACAACGTATCGAATTCGACGGTGGTCAGGGCATGGACGTGGGACGGGTCGCGCATTATCTCCATTTCATCGTAGCCGGCGGACTTGGCCGGATCGATTGCAACATCCGCCACCAGGACCGTGCCACCGGGGCGGCACACCCGGATCATCTCCCGGAGCGCCGAATCCGGAGCAGGAAAATGATGGAAGCTGTATCGGGTCACCACGAGCGAAAAGGTGTCGTCATCGAAGGGAAGGGGCCATGCTTCCCCAATCTGCCAGTCGACATTGCTTAACGACTCATCCTGCTGCCGTTTCCGGGCCTGTTCGATCATGGCCGGCGTAATATCGATTCCGGTCACATGCTGGGCGTGTCGAGCAAACGCACAGGCGACGATTCCCGGCCCGCACGCAACATCGAGAACCCGGTCGGTTCGGCATACACCTGACATTTCAATCAGTATATGCATGGCGTCCCAATGGCCGGGAACCGAGGAGAAGGGGATGGCCTGCCGTGAAAACTGATCAAGGATTTCCGACTGATGCTGACGGGGTGTATGTTTCATCAAGTGCTCCTTCAATTGATTACCTTCACTATACGCTTTCCCTGCTTGGCGTGCTTGCTATGTTATGACAATGAATGTCGCAAATATGACAAGGTTGCCGCCGGTGGAGGTAGGCTATAGGATTGATCCGTCACTACCCGTCATTCCGCTTGCCATGGAGGTGAGTAATGCGGGTTGTGCGGCGGCTCATGCGCATCCGCGCGGGCAGTTGATCTATGCCAGCCGCGGAACCATGCGGGTTGTCTGCGGGCGTGATGTGTGGGTGGTACCGCCGTCGCAGGCGGTATGGGTCCCGCCGGATGTCGAGCATGAGGTTTATTTTCCCGGAGATGTATCGATCCGGAATCTGTTTGTTGATCCGGCCTATACGGAGAATCTTCCCGGTCAATGCACCGTCATCCGCGTAACGCCGCTGCTGCGGGAATTGATTCTCAAGGCGGTGCAGATTGGGGATCAATATGCTCTGGACGACTGCGGGTATCGTCTGATGCGGGTGATCATTGATGAAATCCGGATGGCTGAACCTACATTGATCCATCTGCCCTTTGCACAGGACCCGCGCCTGTTGAGAGTCATGAATGCGATGCTCGAACATCCGGGCGATTCGCGGGGACTTTCGGAATGGGCCCGGGTTGCCGGCGCCAGCTCCCGCACCCTGTCCCGTTTGTTTGTGCTGGAGACGGGGTTGAGCTTCGGGGAATGGCGCAAACGGCTCGTTCTACAGAAGGCCATTGAAAAACTGGGCCATGGAGATCCTGTGACCGAAGTGGCTTTTGATCTGGGCTATGAAAGCCTGAGCGCCTTCATCAGCATGTTCAGGAAAACCCTGGGAGCGCCGCCGATGCAGTTCGTGCGATCGGAGGAATCCTGATGCCGGCTCAGCGGGCTCCCGTCACTGCCATTTGAAGTCCGTATATACGCTGGGACGACGTAATAAAAAGGAGTTTTCGATCCTTGCTGCCGAAGGTGACGTTTGCCGTCCAACTTTCCGGCACGTCGATATGTTCGATTTGCTTGCCGGAAGAATCAAAGATCGTGACGCCGTGTCCGGTGAGGTAGACATTTCCTCTGAGGTCGACCGTCATGCCGTCCGAGCCCATGCTGCAAAAGAGATGTTTGTTCGCGAGCTTCCCGTCGGACTGAATGTCGTAGGCATAGGTTTTGCCGTCGCCGATGTCGGCCACATACAGGATTTTTCCGTTGGGCGAGCCGATAATCCCGTTGGGTTGCTTTAAATCCGTAGCGACCGGAAACGGAACCGAGGCGCCCTTCGGCAGGAAATAAACATGCTGTCCGTCCTGCTGCATGCTTTTGTCGCGTTTCCAGTAGGGGCGGGCGTAAAGCGGATCGGTAAAGTAAATGCCGCCGGCAGGCCCTATCCACAGGTCGTTGGGGCCGTTCAGCAGTCTGCCCTTGAAATCGGCCAGCAGCACCATCACTTTCTTCTCGGGCGAAATGGACCACAGCTCGTTTTTTTCATCCGCGCAGGTAATCAGATTGCCGTCGCGGTCGAAGAACATTCCGTTCGACCGGCCGGCGGGTTTGAGCCAGTTCTCAACCGTTCCATCTGCGGCATTCCATTTCACGATGCGGTCGTTTGGCTGGTCGGTAAAGAAGACGTTGCCGTCCCGGTCGGTTGCCGGCCCTTCCGTAAATGCATATTCGCCCGGCAACCTCTGCAAGGTCGCTCCATCGGCGACCACGCTTTGGATGGAGTTGGTGGACGCACCGCAGATCGACGCGGCCATCCATGCTGCTGTAATAAGCACGTGCCTCTTCATAAATCAAGGTTGTCAGAACGTTCCGGGAAATGCACGGAATAGTTTGCGGATCCGGTTGTTGTTTTAGCTCATCCACGATCATGGATCGCGGCTGCAGACCCCGAAAACGTTTCTGTAGAGAGGAGAGTATTATTGCGCCTTCCAGCGTTTTGTGTTGGGCAGATATCGGGTCATCAGCTTGCGGGCCTTGGCCTC
>JBNLDM010000067.1:0-5170 GCA_050304335.1 Pontiella sp. | reverse complement strand
CCCTCCCGTGAGCACAAATTCCTCTAGGCGAAAACCAAGCCGGCTTGCCACCTCGGATGCACCCTCCCAGTACAGAACGTATTCCTTAAAGCGGCACATTCCCTCGGGATCCTTCGACGGATTCAGCCATGCCAGCGTCACGGGCGCCGGCCTTTCCTTGCAGTCCCTGCGGTAGCGCGCCAACGCCGCCATGCGCGGATCGGGCACATAGCCCATCTGCGCGGCCTTCTCGCGTACACGCTTGCGCATGGCCTCCGAAATTCGGGTGTTGTCGCGCATGGCCAACGAAACCGCCGCCATCGATACCCCAAGCGCTTCGGCAATATCCCGCAACTTAACTCGCTGTGCGGATGGTTGCCCCCGCTCCCCCGGCCTTGAATCTTTTTTTTTCATCAAAAACTCCCAGTCGAACCAACCTGCAGGTTAACAAGTTAACGCCGAATGACAAACCCTCATGCATAATTATTACGGAGGCCCTCATCGACCGGCGTAAACTAGGTAACCTCCACCCGGATGGACCATCCACTTTTTAAACATTAGTTATAGAATCACAAAAAAACCGACGGAAAACGATTTCATGACATCTAACGAAACCAGCTTCAAACCCGGCCACCTCTGGCTGGACAACAACCATGTTCACATCAATGCCCATGGCGGCGGGATGCTTTTCCATGAGGGAACCTACTACTGGTTCGGTGAGCATAAGATCGACGGCGAAGCGGGCAACGTGGCACATGTCGGCGTTCATGTCTACAGCTCCACCGATCTCTACAACTGGACCGACGAAGGCATTGCGTTGCCCGTGGCTCACGGCGACGAACACCACTCATTACGAGCTGGATGCATCATCGAGCGCCCCAAGGTTGTCTACAACCAGCGGACGGACATATTCGTTATGTGGTTCCACCATGAGCTCGCCGGTTACGGCTATTCCTCTGCCCTGTGCGGCGTTGCCGTTTCCGACTCGCCTTGCGGCCCGTACCGATATCTACGGAGCTTCCGCCCCAACCAGGGCGTTTGGCCGATCAACGTGCAGGATTCCCACAAGGAGCCGGTACGGCCGGAGGTCATGGAAACCTATTACGGCGGAGCCGCCCTGCCCGACCACCCGGATGCCCTGAACCTGCTCGGACGCGGATATGTCGAAGGGCAGATGTCGCGCGACATGACCCTGTTCGTCGACGACGACGGCACGGCCTACCACATCTATGCCTCCGAGTCCAACAGCACGATCCATATCGCCGAGCTGACCGAGGACTATCTCGACCATACGGGAAAATTCGCCCGCGCATTCGTGGCCCGCTGGATGGAGGCGCCGACCCTCTTCAAGCACAACGAGAAATACCACTTCATCGCATCCGGCTGCACCGGATGGAGGCCCAACGCCGCCCGCTATGCCGTCGCCACTTCAATCTTCGGCCCTTGGATGGAGCGCGACAATCCCTGCACGGGACACGACGACGACTACCGCACCTTCGGCGGACAGGGAACTTTTGTGCTTCCCGTTGCGGAAAAACCCGACGCCTTCATCTTCATGGCCGACCGATGGAGTCCCGAAAACGCCATCAACGGCCGCTATCTATGGCTGCCCATCGAATTCGACCAGACGTCCGACGGATGCGAAACCATCCGGATCGCCTGGCACGACGAATGGGATCTCGGTGTCTTCGAAGATATGATTCCATCCGTCAAACACAAGACCCACGCAAAGGCCAATCCCATAGTTTGAGACACAGCAATATTGAGCATGAAGAATCTGATATGCCGATATGTAAACTATGTAACCTAGATATGGATGGCACTCGAAACCAACTAGATTTATAAGTCGAAAATCTGATTAGTAGGATACCAGTTTCCGGGACGACCTCGGAAGAGTGAATGGAGCAGAAAAATAGAGAAGGAAGAGATAAAAATGAAACGAAGTACTTATGCAACGTTATTGGCAGGTGCGCTTCTTGCGGCATCAACAACGCAGGCGACCGACATATCGTCGACGTTTTCAAATCTCGATTTTGATGACTCAACGCAAGCCTATTTCCCTGGTGGTTTCGATCATATAGATTATGACATTCCCGGGTGGCAGGATTACGGAACCCCCACTGATACGGGTATCGAATATGAGGGAGCCTGGTGGAGTCCCTATCAAGAGTATTCCTGCTTTATGGCCAGTGGAAACGGTGGCTATAACCTGAGTTCGTATGTGATTCAGGCGGGTGATGTGTTCACCGTTAGTACTTTTGCAAAAAGATGGAACACAAGTCATACGCCCAGCATGACCATTACGCTGTTCTATGGCACGGATCCTTCCGCGAATGTGATTGGCTCGTTCACCACGCCCACGCTCACCTCTGACTGGACCCCATATAGCGAAAGGATTGCAGCGACTGCCGGGGCCGTTGGTCAGACACTCGGTGTTCGCGTCGAGAGTGTAGACAATTTTGTAAATTTCGATGAGCTGTCGGTTCTTATCGATCCATTTGAAATCAGTGTTTCCCCTACAGAAAAGTCGACCGAAACAAACCAGACCATCGAGGCCACCATCGTTGACCTGAATGACACATTGGTTTCGGCAACGTTGTCACTCGATGGCACGGCCGTCGCAACGAACAGCACGCCTTCCGGAACAACGAATACCGTTAGTTATGCGGCAACCGGCCTCAGTATCGGCGTTCATACAGGGCAAGTGGTAGTGGTCGGTTCGACGGAATCGATGACCAACGAGTGGACCTTCCAGATCGCTGCTATTCCGCCGCAGGCCAACGGGGTATTGTACAACATCAATTTTGCGGGTAACACAGGTGGTCACGTGGATCTGTCCGCAGGGATCATTCTCAACGCGGGAAGCGCAGGCTCCAATCTGTGGAACAATGTCGTTGCTCCGGCAATAAATTCTGCTACGCCTACCGAGCCCATCGCCATCACAAATGCCATCGACGGATCGAGCAGCATTGGCTTGAGCTGGTACGGGGTCACCCACGATTTCTCGTCCAGCACCGCTGGAACGGCCCTTATGCCTCTCAACCAGGGATGGTATGGATCGGGCGGCACCGACACAAACCGAACCGTGGAGATCTCCGGCCTTGATACCAACGCCAGCTACGACATCTACTGCTACTTCACATGGCGCTGGGACGAGCAAGCCGTATCCTACAGCATCACGGAAGGAACCGGCGCGGTGACCAACCTGACGCTGCAGGCCAACTGGTCAACCGCCTCTCCCTCCCTGGGATACGAAGGGTATGTCGAGGGCAGCAATTATGTCCACTTCGTGAATATCACGCCTAGTGCGGCAGGGCAGATCGACATCAATGCGCTTAGTACCAACGGTGGATTCAGTGGACTGCAGATCGTAAAGAACGGGAATGCTCCGTCGTTTCCTCCGACCATCAGTTCGGCCGCGGTGGCCACCGGCATGGTCACGATCTACTGGGATTCCGACACCGTTGGCACCTACCGCATAGAGAGGAAAACCGGCCTTACCGGCGGTAGTTGGACTCCGGTTTCCGGAGCAACCGGCATGAGCGGCGGAACGGGCAAGAGCATCAGCTTCCCGGTCAGCGGCGATCCTTCCGAATTCTTCCGCGTCTACGGCGAATAGGCCACAGCAGAACAGTTTTACCCGCTGCCGGACGGTCCGGTGGCGGGTAGAGAAAAAATAAAAGGAGAAAGAAAATGAAAAGAACAGCGATAAAATTATGTGTGCTCGGCATAATGCTGGTTGCAGTATCAGGCGCAAAAGCCACAATCATTGATTCGTCGTTTACGAATCTTGATTTTGATGCGTCAACCCAGGCTTATTTCCCTGACGGTTTTGATTCTGCCACCTATGATATCCCGGGTTGGCAGGATTATACCGCGATCACCGATGGCGGCATCGAATTTGAAGGTGCTTGGTGGAGCCCCTATCAGGAGTATTCTGCATTTATAAAGTCTGGCGAGGGCATCTATAATCTCAGTTCGTATGTGATTCAGAGTGGCGATCAGTTTGATGTTTCTCTATTCGCAAAGCGGTGGAATGTAAATGATGCACCGGAAACAGTCGTCACGCTGTTCTATGGAACTGATCCTGCCCTGAATACGATCGGTTCGTTCAATACGGGTACGCTCACAGATACCTGGACTTCTTACGGATCCAGCATTGCGGCAACAGCGGGTTCGGTTGGTCAGACTCTCGGTGTTCGTGTTGAGGGTGCAGGAACCTGGTTCTCGAATGTGGACGAACTTTCGATTGATGTCGTTCCGGAACCGGCCACGATCGGACTGATCGGATTCGTTGGCGCCGGCATGCTGTTTATCCGTCGTCGCTTGATGATGTAACGCATTCCCTTCCTCCCTACCATTGAGAGGAGTCGGGGTCGGCTATCGTGAGATGGCCGGTCCCATCATAACACGACCCATTGCCATAACGGTAACGGGCCGTGTTTTTTTAGATCTATATTTTCGATCAAGGGGCGCTGATCAATTGGAGCCCTATAAATCGAACAAGTTGAAAAGTGAAGGCGGCAGGATGAAACGAGGGATTAACATACTCATGGCGATGGGCATCTGCCTGTCTTCGTACGCGGCCTGGACGCGCATCGATGACTTCGACGGCTACGACAATGCGTCGAGCACGCTTCTTTCCGACGGAATCACCTACAGCGCCGGAATCGGAGCGGATGTCTGGACCGAGATTCCCGCCGGTGCGGGTAATACCCACATCTACGACGACAAAGTCACCGGCGACCAGTCCATGGCGGCATACGGCACCGGCTGGCGCGGTGCCGAAACCGACCTGAAAAACAACTTAGCTTCCGACTTCAGCCTGGCCGATGGCGCAACAGCCACCTATTTTTTCCAGTTCATGACCGACAGCGACAGCTACGACTGCATGTTCGGCCTGGCTGAAAGCACCGCTTCGGTGGACGAAAACAACGCATGGGCGGACTACTCGGTCATGCCCTTCATCGCCAGCGGCCAGCTGCAGGCGTTTGGCGACAACGGCACCGGCGGCCCGATCACCTCGGTTGCAACCGGCCAATGGTACAACGTGTGGCTGGTGGTGGACAACAGCGCCAAGACCTACGACGTCTATTGGTCCACCGGCACCACCAACGCCACGTTGGGCCTGTCGAATGTGCAGTTCGGTCGCGTAACGGCCCCGGTCAACCTGGAGGCATTTGCGTTTTCG